>JBEDEX010000009.1:0-92882 GCA_041175465.1 Pseudomonadota bacterium
ACCAGCATTTTGCCCAGTTTGGGCACGATGAATTTGGCGAGCGAGCGCCGATAAGCTGCTGCCGTTCGCGGCTTGAGCCGTAGCGCAATGTGCTGCTGGTCAAACCGTTCAACGAGGTCCTTCAGCAGTAGCGCGTTACGATACGCCTCTCGGTCCGCGGCAGGGTCTTTCCCGCCTCGGGCATCCGCAAGAATGGCGAGAGCCCGGCTGCGTGCCTGTTCAGTGGTGAGAATGGTGCTCGGGCCGAGCGAGATCCGGCGAGATCGCCGCCCAGCGCGATACTGTACGATGTATTGCCGGCGCCCTGACGGCAGAACCCGCAGGCCAAGGCCCGGGATGTCCTCATCCCAGATGTAATATTCCTTGTCCCTTGGGGCGGCCGCTTCGACCGCGCGTTTGGTTATCTTGGTCATGTCCGTGTCACTTCTGTCGATCGGATTTGTGACCGCGGCTGGCTGGTTGCACCCTGGTGGTTGGCGGCCCACCTCGATGCGACCCGACTTGCCTTGGCCGACGCAACGGGTGCTGATCAGTGCCCTTGAAGTCAACGAACATATTGAAAAGAAGTAAGAAAAGGAAAATTGCCGCAATTGGGCGTATGGGGCGAGAGGGCCCGAAGGCCGTGCCAGCGGCTATCCGTTCGAATCGCCGACTGCATTCCGGCAACTTTCGCCGAACGGGCCGTAAGCACTGTGGAAGCAAGAGGGGGCAAAAGAGGGCAAATGCCGTCGCAAACGTGCGGGTGAGGGGACCTGCTAGACATTGGCCTATCTGTCGGTAATGTCGCACTTATGTCGGCTGTATCGAGATTCGGCTAAGTCATTGAAAATGCAGCTCATAACCTGAAGGTCGTAGGTTCAAATCCTACTCCCGCAACCAACAAACAAGGCCCCCCGCGGGGCCTTTTTTTGTTGGCTGTGGTGAGGGCCGGATTGGAAGCTTGTTCAGCCGGAGCGACGAAGTCGCGGAGACCATGGCGAAGCCATGAAATCCTACTCCCGCAACCAATAAAAGACCCCGCCTTGTGCGGGGTTTTTTATTGTTTGTGGTGCGTTAAGGCTAGAAGATGAATATGCCGACTGAACCCATATGGGCTACCCCCGCCGATTATGCCGAACTCGCCGACGTCATCTTTGATGCGGTGCGCAATGGGCCGAGCCTTTATACCGAAGCGCAACGTGCGGCTTGGATGCCCGAGCGCCGAAGCGGGGCGGAGTGGGTATCGCGGCTTGTGGCTAAGGATATCCTCCTTGGCCGTGATGGGAACCGCATCCTTGGGTTTATGAGTATTGAGCGGGGTGGTTATATCGACTTCGCCTATATCCGGCCCGAAGCACAAGGTACCGGCCTGTTCCGGCGATTGTTCAATGGCGTTGAGGTGCACGCCCGCGCCACGCATGAAGTCCGGCTTTGGGTGCATGCGAGCTTAAGGGCGCAGCCTGCCTTTGCCGCGGTCGGTTTTCGCGTTGTCGAACATCACGTCGTGCAAATTGGCGATCAGGATTTGAAACGGGCGTATATGGAAAAGCTACTATAAGCTCGGCTACCCCGCTCTGAACGCCGCCATCTCCCTCAAAACACAGTCAATGTTGACAAAGTAGCACATTTACCCGCATGTTTAGCGCATTGAAAATGGGGGGGAATCCATGAACGACGAACAATTACAACCGCATAGCGCCTTTCGCTTTCACGGAAGCTGGGTGGAATTTGCGCGCATTGCCTTTCCCAATTTACTGCTGACCATTGTCACGCTGGGCATTTACCGTTTTTGGGCGACGACGCGCGAACGCGAATATTTATGGAGCAAGACGGACTTTATTGACGAACGTCTGGAATGGACGGGCCGTGGGATGGAGCTTTTTATTGGCTTCATCATGGTGTTTCTGCTCATCGGTCTGCCCTTCATTGTCATTCAATTGGTGTCACAGGGCCTGATCTTTCAGGGCTTGCCCGTGTTGGCCGGCCTGCTGACGTTCGCGATGTTCCTGTCTTTATTCTACCTTACGGGCGTCGCGTATTTCCGCGCGCTGCGCTACCGTCTGAGCCGCACCTATTGGCGCGGCATTCGCGGTGGTAGTGATGACCCCGGTTTCCAATATGGCCTGTCTTATATGTGGAAATGGGTCGTTGGTTGGCTACCCCTATTCCTGATGGTGCCCTGGGCGATGATATCCTTGTGGAACGACCGGTGGAACGCGATGAGCTTTGGCCCGCACCGTTTCAGCGCGAATGCGCAGTGGACGCCGCTGATGAAACGTTATCTGTTATTCTATCTGGTGCCGTTTCTCTTTTTTGGCGGCGCCGTGATTTTTGGGATTAGCATGGCGGCATCGGGCGGCACGCCTGACGCGCTCGGTGATACGGGCATGGCGATTGGCGGCATATTGGCGGTGGTTGCGGTGTTGACCTTGTACATCATCATTCCGCTCGCCGCGTTGCTATTCTACAGCAAATATTTCCGTATGGCCGTCGGTGGTTTGCGGCTGCACACGCTGGAATTCGCATTCCGCGCGCGTGCGGCGGACTGGGTGCTGTTCTTCTTAGCCAATATGGCGATCATCATTTGTACCTTGGGTATTGGCTATATCTTCATGCCCTATCGTAACTGGAAATTTTTCGTCGAGCATATGGAAGCCTATGGCGAGATCAACATTGACGAGTTGACCCAGTCGCAAACGGTTGTTGAAAAACATGGTGAAGGCTTGCTCGATGCCTTTGATGTGGGGGCAATCTAAAATATGTCCACTTTCTTCGACGTCGCGCATTATGACGGCCAAAAAGCCGTTAAGCGCAAGGTGGAGGTGCAGGTCGTTGGTCCGCAATTTTATGTGCTGGAGAATGAACACCGCAGCGGCCCCTTTGCCTTTGCCGATGTCGAATATGTGACCAAGCAGGGGGAGGCCGATGTCTATGGCCTTGCTGGCCATGATGGATGGCGGTTGATATTGTCGGGGCCCGTGCCGTCTGATCTCAAGGGCTTATTACCTACACCGCGCAGATATGGCGGATGGGTGGACCGGCTTGGGCTCGGCAAGGCCGTGATTGCCTTTGCGCTGACCAGTGCGGCGGCGGTTGCGGTGGTATTGTTCAGTCCCCAAAGGTTGGCGCCGTTGATACCCGATAGTGTGGATGACAGGCTGGGTGATGCATTGGTGGGCGATTTTGGCGGGCGTTTTTGCCATACGCCAGCGGGCGATGCCGCGCTCCAGAAACTGGTCGCATCGCTGGATGCTGCACCGCAAGATTTGCGGGTGGAGGTCGCCAATATTGATATGCTGAATGCGGTCGCCTTGCCCGGTGGCAATGTCATCTTGTTCGACGGGCTTTTGAAACAAGCGCGCTCACCCGACGAGGTTGCGGGCGTTTTGGCGCATGAAATCGGCCATGTTCGCGAAAAACATGTGATGCAGGCGTTGCTGCGGCAAATGGGCCTTGCGGTGGTGTTGGGCGGTGTGGACGGCAATAGCGGTGCTATGGTCAACAATCTGCTGGCGATGAGCTATAGCCGCAATGCTGAAGCCGAGGCCGATGCCCATTCGATGCAGGCGCTGGGCAACGCGAATATCTCGCCGGTTGGCACCGCGTCCTTTTTTGACCGACTTTCCCAATTGGATGGCAGCGAAGGCACGGTGAAAGGCAATGTCGACATCACCAGCTATCTATCCAGCCACCCGCTGTCAGCATCGCGCAAAGACGCGTTTGAAAAGAGCATTGTCAAAGGCAAAAATTACAAGCCTGCGCTGACACCAACGGAATGGACTGAGCTGAAAACGATGTGCGCGCAGGATCGCAAAGCGAAATCGGGCTTCGGCTTTGATTTTAACTAAGGTTCGGGTTACACGTAAGCCAATCGCCCACGATAGCATCCGATAAGGAACCCATTATGTTCAACCGCCTATTTATCGACCATCCCAAAAGCGTCGATGAAAGTTACGGTGCACATTTCGGCGTCGCGAGCCGTTTTGGTTTTGCGATGATCTGGGGCGGGATGAAGGCACTGGTCCATGCGGTCATCCCCGGCCTGTGCATCACTTCGGGCAGTGATACGGTAAAACGGTTGAACACTATCATGGTCGAACAACGCCGTGCCAAAGGGCAGGATGTGACGCAAATGCTGACCGTTGACTGGGTCATCTGACGCTGTTGGAAGTAGCGGCTCAATATATCACCCGCGCCGACGGCGTGCGTCTGGCCTATCGGCATTTGCCAGGGCGCGGACCAACTTTGGTTTTTTTGCCCGGATATAAATCCGACATGCAGGGCGGTAAGGCGCAGGCAATGGCGGCATGGGCGGCGGATCAGGGCTTGGGCCTGCTGCGGATGGATTATTCCGGCTGCGGCGAGAGTGATGGCGCGTTTGAAGACGGCACGCTTGATATTTGGCGTGACGATGTTCTGGCGGTGATTGCGGCGGCCAAAATTGGGCCGCTTATCTTGATGGGTTCGTCCATGGGCGGATGGCTCATGCTGTTGGTGGCAGAAAAGCTGGGTGACCAAGTCACCGCGATGGTGGGCATTGCCGCCGCACCCGACTTCACCGACTGGGACTTCGAAGCCGCCGATCGCGCGACCATCGCCGCCACGGGCCGCATCGAACGGCCCAGCGATTATGGCTATGACCCCATGCTTATCACCCAAGATTTTTGGCAATCAGGGCAAAGCAACCTGCGCTTGGTGGGCGCGGTGGCGATTGATTGCCCCGTGCGGTTGATCCACGGGCAATGCGACCCCGATGTGCCATGGGAAACGTCGTTGAAGCTCGCAGCCGCGCTTCGTTCATCCGATGTGCAGACGATATTGGTCAAGGATGGCGACCACCGGCTTTCACGGGATCAGGATATTGCGTTGCTGATCGATGTTGTCGCGAAGCTGGCCTGCTGAACTTTACAGGAACGACCATGTTGAATGTCTTGCCACTCCTGCTGCAATTGGCGGCGGCGCAACCGCTCCCGACCTTGGATGAAGTGCAGTTTGCAGAATGTCTGACGCTGGCCCGTAAAGATCCCGCGTCGGCGATTTCCAACGCTAGTCTATGGACGCAGCAAAAGGGCGGCTATCTGGCGCGTGCGTGCCATGGTTTTGCGCTGGCGACCGATTTTAAATTTGACCTTGCGGTGCCGATGCTGACCGAGGCCGCCACTTTGGCGGAAGCCAAAGGCGATCCGCGCGCCGCGCGTTTCTGGGCACAAGCGGGCAATGCCGCGATTGCGGCGGGGCAGTCGGATGTCGCTATCGATGCGCTCGGCAAGGCGCTGGCGTCGACCACGCTCGATAATTACGAACGCGCCGATAGCGAAGTTGACCGCGCGCGAGCGTTTGTGGCCTTGGGCAAAAATGCTGAGGCGGAGGCCGCCTTGGCAAGCGCGCGGCAGTTGGCGCCTGAAAATGGAACGGCATGGTTGTTGTCGGCGACCTTGGCCCGGCGATTGAACAAATTGCCTGATGCGTTGGCCTTTATTCAAACCGCGGCGGCGGTGCTGCCCAGTGATCCGGCGGTGGCGTTGGAGGCGGGCAATATCGCCATTGCCGCTGGTGATGACAACATGGCGCGTTCGCAATGGGAGCAGACCATCAAGATCGGGCCAAATAGCCGGCAAGCCATAACGGCAAGGGCGCAGCTTGCGACTTTAGCGGCGGCGACACCAGCCTCGAAGGATGAACCACAATCGCGATAGGCGCGCCACCCCTTGCGTGGACAGCGGCCAAGGTTCATGACGTTGACGCAAACAATGCGCTTTTGTGAATGGAATGAAAATGCCCACTACCTATCTGCACAGCATGATCCGTGTCACGGACCCCGACGCAACGGTCGCTTTTTTTAAGCTGATCGGTCTGGAGGAAGTGCGCCGCTTTGACAGCGAAGCAGGGCGGTTCACGCTGATCTTTTTGGCGGCACCCGGGCAGGCTGGTCTTGCCGAGGTAGAGTTGACGCACAACTGGCCGCCGGAAGATGGCAGCGCGCCGGAAGTGTATGACGGCGGACGCAATTTTGGTCATTTGGCCTATCGCGTTGATGATATTTACGCGACCTGTCAGCGGCTGATGGATGCAGGGGTGACAATCAATCGCCCGCCGCGCGACGGGCATATGGCCTTTGTGCGGACACCCGACGGCATTTCGATTGAGCTGCTGCAAGAGGGCAATCTTCCGCCTGCGGAACCATGGGTGAGCATGCCCAATATCGGGGTGTGGTAAGCATGCTGGAGATCGTGCGCGTCCCTGTTCTGTCGGATAATTATGTCTGGCTGGTGCATGAACCGCAGAGTGGCGAGACCTTGGTTGTCGATCCGGCGGTGGCAGCGCCTGTATTAGCGGCAGCCGAAGCGCGCGGGTGGACAATCACGCAGATCTGGAACACGCATTGGCACCCCGACCATGTCGGCGGCAATGCAGAGATTAAGGCCGCAACGGGCTGCGTTATCTCGGGCCCTGCGGACGAAGCCGCGCGGATACCTACGTTGGATGTGCAACTGCGCGGCGGGGACGTTGTCCGATTAGGCGACGTGCGCGCGATGGTGATGGACGTGCCGGCCCATACCGCAGGGCATATCGCTTATCATCTCGCGACCGCGCAAGCCGCTTTTGTCGGCGATACCTTATTCGCTATGGGCTGTGGCCGATTGTTTGAAGGCACCGCGGCGCAAATGTATGACAATATGCGTAAATTGGAGGCCTTGGGCGACGAAACTGTGATTTATTGCGCGCATGAATATACGCTCAGCAACGCCCGCTTTGCGGTGACAGTCGAGCCGGACAATGCCGATCTCGCCGCGCGTCTGGCCGATGTCATTGCTTTGCGCGAACGGGGCGAGGCAACCGTGCCGACGACGATTGCGCTGGAACGCGCAACCAACCCGTTCATGCGGGCAGCATCGGTGGAAGAGCTTGCCGCACGCCGCGCGGCGAAGGACGCGGCCTGATATTCAAAAGATTCCAGCCCGGGATGCACCCGGGCCAGAAAATTGCAGTCATCGGCGATGCTTATTCCCAATAATAAGGCAATCGCTTGCGCGTTCCGGTGACCTCTTCATTCAGCGTGGCTGCGTCATATAGACGGCCACCGATCATGACCTTTGCGACCTTGTCCGAATTACGGATGTCTACGCTGGGATCAGCGTCCAAGATGACGAGATCGGCAAGCTTGCCAGCGGCGATGGAACCCACATCCTTGTCATAGCCCAGCGAGCGTGCGGACTCGATGGTACCAGCGGCCAGCGCTTCAACCGGCGACATACCGCCACGGACGAAGGACCACAGCTCCCAATGCGCGGCGATGCCGGCTTCTTGGCCATGCGCGCCGATGGCGACAGGGACGCCGAGCTTGGCAAGCTTATGTGCCTCACGCGCGCTGTTGTCGTCGACATAATCCTCTTCCGGTGCAATTTCGCGGCGGGCATTATTGGCCGCAAGCTCGGTCGGCGGATAATGCTTTGCCATTAACGGATGCCGGAACACATCGGTGTGCGAACGCCAATAAGGGTCACCCGCTGGGCCGCCATATGTCACCACAAGCGTCGGTGTATAACCGACCTTCGATTTGGAGAAGAATTGCACCACGTCATCGTAGAAGATGTCGAGCGGGACATTATGTTCGACAGTGGTGTTGCCATCGGCGATCAGGTTCATGTCCATCCCGAACAACGAACCCCCTTCGGCCACGGAACGCATATTCTCCTGCAGCGCGGCGGCGACCACTTGCTGACGCTGCTCACGGCGCGGCTGGTTGTAGTTTTTGACGCTATGCGCACCTTGCGCCTTCAACCGCCGGAGATGCGCCAGCGCATCATCCAGACCGTTGATTTCAGCATAGACGTCCGCGGCTTTGGCACCATAAACGATCTCGCCTGTTGAGAAGGAGCGGGGCCCAAGCACCAGACCAGCCCGCTGCATTTCCAACGCTGGGAACACCGTTGCGGCGCTGCTCGACGGGTCATGCCGCGTGGTAATGCCCATGGCTAGGTTGAGCATATTTACCCAATTTTGCTGCGGGGTCATTTCATCCACGCCATGCGGACCATGGGCATGGGCATCGACAAGACCGGGAATGATGGTCTTGCCAGCGACATCAACGGTCTTTGCGCCTGCAGGAATGGCGAAGTCACCTGTCTTGCCCACGGCTTTAATCCGGTCATTTTCGACCAAGATTACGGCATTGTCGATTATCCCGCCGCTCTTGTCCGCCATGGTCACGACGCGCGCGCCGGTGAAGGCAACGACGCCTGTGGGGCGGTCGGAGGTAACCGACATGGACAGCGAAATGCCTTCCTTCGGCGGGGTAAATTTGACGGGCTTTGCGTCCTTGGCCAATGGGCCATTGGGGTAAAAAGCATTGGTCTGCGCCGAGTACAGCGTTGGACCAATGGCCCAATGCAAGGCGTCGCCATTGCGGCTCCAATGCATATAATCCGCGCCGCCATTGCTGACCTTTACGACGGGAAGCGCGCCACCCGATGCCGAAGCGGTCACGTCCTGCGTGCCTGGCATGAGGGGCATGACAAAGGCTTCGTAATTTTGGCGGAAGGCGAAGTTACTGCCGTCGGGCGATACTTCGTAAATCGTGGTGAGCTCACCGCTGGCATGGGTGCGCTTGGCTTCGCCGTTCATGTCCACGCTGACGAGCATGCGCTTGTTCGCGCCCGATTCTGTGTAGAACATCCGGTCGTTGGACGCGCCGAAATGCGGTGTGGTACCCGCCGAGGTGACGCGTGTCGCTGCGCCACCGGTTGCAGGCATCCGGTAAATGCCCGATTGGTCTGAACGCAGGGGCGATGTCAGCCCGCCGCCTTCCTGCTTTTCAAAGACAATTGTCTTGCCATCGGGCGAGAAACGCGGGCGGGCATAATGGCCAGGCTGCGCCGTTGCCTTTTTGGGCGTGCCGCCGCTGGCGCTGATGGTGTGGATGTTGCCAAGGCCCTTATCCGTCCAATGGACATACGCGATGGTTTTGCCGTCGCGCGACCAAGTGGGATAGGCTTCCATACCGGTATCGGCAGAGGTCAGACGCCGTGCAGCGCCGCCTGTGGCGGGCTTGACCCACAATTTGCCCATGGTTTCAAACAGCACGGTCCGGCCGTCTGGCGCGGTCACTGGGCCACGCGGCATTTTGGTTTCAAAGCGCGTGGGCGCAACTTCGATAGCCGGACGCGGCGGGTCAATCAGGTCGCGCGTGTCCGAAACGCGGAACGGGATAACGCTGGATGCACCGCTGGGCCAATCGACCTTGCGGATCTTGCCACCGGCCCAAAAATAGATGGTCTTGCTATCGGGCGACCAATCCATGTTGGGATATACGCCGGTGACGGCCCAAGTTTCCTGCACATCTTGATCCAGCGCATCGTAAATTTTGCGCTCTTCGCCCGTGCTGAGGTCTTTCACATATAATTTGGACTGCGTCCGCTCGCGGCGAACAAAGGCGATTTTTTGACCATCGGGTGAAGGCGTTGGGCGGACCGATCCGCCGACGCCAGCCACCGCGGTTTCGATTTCGCCAGTTTCGATATTGTAGCTTTCAATATCGAAAAGCTGACCGTTGGAATCCTGCGCATATTGGAAAATAGCGCCCGGCGTGATGTTGCGGGTGTAATAAATATGTTTGCCATCAGGCGCGAAGATAGGTTCGCCCAGTTCCTTCTGGTGCTGTTCATTAGGCCGCTTGACCAACAAGACGCCCGCGCCGCCCGATACATGGTAGAGCCAGATTTCGCCTGTTCCGAGCGAACGGCCGGTGGTGAAGTGTTTCTTCGCGGCGATGAAGCGGCCATCGGGGCTCCAGCTTGGCTGATTGAGCAAGCGGAAATCCTCTTTGCTCATCTGCCGTTTGTCCGAACCGTCGCGGTTCATAATCCAGATATTGTCGCCGCCACCGCGGTCAGAGGTAAAGGCAATGCGCGTGCCATCCGGCGAAAAACGCGGCTGTGTTTCAAAGGGCAGGCCTTCGGATATGCGCGTGGGCGTGCCGCCCGTTACGGGAATAACATAGATATCGCCGAGCAGATCGAACGCAATCGTCTTGCCATCGGGGCTGACGTCGAGGTTCATCCACGAACCTTCATCGGTGTCGATGTTGATCTGACGTAATGTCAGGCCAGGAGGCGCAGCGACATCCCATTTTGGCGCTTTGGTGTCCGCAGCGGCTGGCGCTTGGGCAAATGCGCTCGTCGGTAAGATTGCCGCACTCAGCAGCAAGACAGATTTAATGTAATTTTTCACGGATTGGCCCCCTGCCATTTTTGTTATGTTACAAGCTGTCATGCCTAGCGACAGACTGCAAGCCCGCATCGCCCGTTCGACGACGCGAACCCAGCGTTCGGCGAACGACAACGGCGACGAAAAAGGGACGCGCGTCGGTGGCTGAAACTAGCCAACCGACGCATTGCAGATAGATGGTGATTTTTTATCGAACGGTAACGGTCACCGCGCGGCGGTTTTGCGCCCAGGCTTGCTCGTCTGATCCCAAGGCCGATGGCCGTTCTTTGCCATAGCTGACGGTCCGAATACGGCTGGCATCGACACCGATGGAAACGAGGAAATTCTTTGCGGAGTTCGCGCGGCGTTCCCCCAAGGCAAGGTTGTAATCGCGCGTGCCGCGTTCATCGGCATGGCCTTCGACCGTGATGCGCGTACCCGGATATTGCGCCAACCATTGTGCCTGACGCTGAAGTATCGCCTGATCTTCGGCATCAACGTTGAAACGGTCGGTTTCAAACAGGATACGGTCGCCATATTGGCCAACCTGCTGCAGGAAATCTTCCTGACTGCCGGGCGTGATCTGGCCAGCGCCCATAGCATTCGGGTCCGTTGGTGCCTGGCCATAATCGGTGCCCTCGGCGGCTGGCGGCAAGCTATCGACCTTCTTCTGGCCGCAACCCGCAACAAGCGCGGTAGATACCAATAAAAGGGCTGCCATTTTGATCGTATTTTTCGTCATGCTCTTCTCCTTGGGCTTTGCCCGACATCCGGTCGGGATATATATGAGAGTGAAACGCTGTTAGGGCAATACGGGCCCCCATGCCGGGTCTGAACCATCGACAGGCGTGGGTAATTGGCGTTCTTTGGAACCGGTCAGATCCACTTGCCAGATACCTGTTTTACCACTTCCTTTGGCTGTGCGGAAGAATTGGATAACACGGCCATTGGGCGCCCAGGTCGGAGCCTCATCTTGCCAGCTATTGGTAAGGAGCCGTTCGCCCGAACCATCGGGCCGCATGGTGCCGACGCGAAAGTCGCCCGCAATGCGCGTAAAGGCAATCAAGTCCGCGCGTGGGCTCCATTCGGGCGTCGCATAACGCCCCCCGCCAAAGCTGATCCGGCGTTGGTTGCTGCCATCTGCGTTCATTACATAGATTTGCTGGCTACCCGAACGGTCGCTTTCAAAGACAATTTGACGGCCATCGGGGGAAAAGCTGCCGCCGACATCAATGCCGGGCGAGCTGGTGAGTTTGACAGGCGTGCCATTTCCGCTCGCCGAAATTTTGTAGACATCGGTATTCCCCGAAACCGCCATTGAATATAAAATCGTTTGGCCATCGGGTGACCAGCGCGGCGCGAAGGTGGGGCTATTGGTTTGGGTAATTAGACGCTGACGCCCCGTATCAATGTCATAAACGTAAATCCGCGGATTTCCGTCGACATAGGATAAATATAGAATGGATTTATAATTGGGCGAGAAACGCGGCGTCAGTGCGGTCGATTGGCCATTGGTGATGAAGCGGTGGTTTGCACCATCCGAATCCATAATCGCCAGCCGCTTAATCCGCTTATTCTTTGGTCCGCTTTCGGCAATATAGGCAATGCGGCTGTCGAAAAAGGGCAGTTCGCCCGTCAGCCGTGAATAGATTGCATCGGCGCATTTATGCGCGGCCCTGCGCCAGTCGCGCGGCGGCACGTTAAAGCCCAGCCGCGTGGTTTCGGTGCCAAAACCGACATCGTACAGATAACAACCAACGGTCAAATTGCCATCACCGCCGACGCGGACAAAGCCTTGCACCAGTTGTTCGACCGGACGCGCTTTCCAATAACCAAATTGTGGTGCGGTCACTTCGGGCAAGCCTATTGCGCGCAGACCATTTGGCCCTTGGGTTTCAAATACGCCCGACGCGCGCAGGTTGGAGGAGATAACCTCTGCAATTTGGCGGCCAAGTGCCGCGCTGTTGCCCGCGGGCGTGTCTACGGGCGCGGGTGCAACTAAGGCAGGCACCGCGATGGAGCGGGTTTTGGCGGTGTCAAATTCGACCAATTCCGGCTCGTCTGATGCAGGCGGCTGTGTTTGCGCCATCGCAGCCTGCGCGCCCAAGAGTAAAAGCAAGAAAGTCGTCAGTTTCCGGCTAATCGCGAAGAGGGACATAATTCTCATTCCTTTATCCCGTGGCGCGCAAACGCAGCGCGTGGGTTTTCCAAACGTCGTAATATTCAGGATCAAGCCCGTTATAAGGTGATGCGGCGCGCACCGCTTGCAGGATGCAATCTTTCAACAGACCCGCTTGTGGCTGATTGCTCTCGTTCTGGCCAGTTTGCTTGTCAAAACGCACAGAGGTCAATTTGCCTGATATATCTAGGCTGAGCGTTACGAACGTCTCAATCTTGTTGATGTCGACGCCGGAGGGCGCACAGGCTCGCACGCGGCTGCGGATTTGGCCAGCGATGCTGACACCCACTGAGCGCCGCACTTCGGTGGCGGTTTTGGTGGCGGGCGTGCCTACTGTTTTGCCCGCGCCCGGGGCCTTGCCGATATTGTTAATACTGTCTTCAAAGCTGCGGCTGAGGCCGCCGGGCTTCGCCGGTGTCGTGCCTTTTCCGCTGACATTCGGGGCTTTGACGATTTTAGGCGGAGTAGCAGCGGCGGTTTTTACAGGCTTGGCTACGGCCTTGGCAACAGTTGGCGCCGTTTCCGGTTTTGCGGGTTTAGGCAGTGGCTTCGTCTGCGGCTTTGCCACCGGCTTTTCGACCTTCACAACGGGTGTCGGGGCCGGCGGCGGTTCTGCGGGTGCGGTGTCACCTGCGGCTGGCGGCGCAGATTCCTCTTGAATGGCATCCGGCGCGCTCGACACATCGGCAATTTCACCGACAAGGGAAACGGAAATGGATTCTGGCTTAGGCGTCGTTTTTGTAGAGGCCATCAACCCAAGCGCGAAAACACCCAATAATAAGGCATGGCCGCCAAGTGCGGCGCCAAATCCCAATATTTCCGCCCGATCCATTGCCATCTGCTTAGGTGTCGTTTGATGAACCGGTGGTGACTAAGCTGACGCTGTTCAATCCAGCACGGTTCAATTCGCCCATGACGCGCATCATTTGGCCATAGCTGATTGCGGTATCCCCGCGCAGCATGATTTGGCGCGGCTTGCCCGGTGTTTCGGCCGCGGCGATTTCGCCCAACCGTGCCGGCAGGTCAGCGGGCGCGACTTCTGTACCATCGATGAATGTCATCCCGTCGCGGTCAATCGCGATTTCAATCGGTTCATCTTGCTGATCCAGCGCATTGGCGCGGCTTTCTGGCAATTCGACCGGGACACCCGTTACCAACAAGGGCGCGGTGACCATGAAGATGATGAGCAGAACGAGCATGACGTCCACGAATGGCGTGACATTGATGTCCGACATCGCCGCACGTCGCCCGCCCCGCCGCCGCCCGCGTCCGCCACCGCCGCTGCCGGATGAGGTGTTCATGGCCATGTTTACGCCTCAAGCTCCAATTCGCGGCTCAACGTGCCATGAAAACCATCGGCAAAACGGCCCATGCGCGCTTCATATTGGTTTAAGCGGTGCGAGAAACGGTTATAGGCAATAACCGCTGGAATGGCGGCGAACAGGCCAATGGCGGTGGCAAATAACGCCTCCGCAATCCCCGGCGCGACGACCGCAAGGCTGGAATTTTGTTCCGCCGCAATCGCGGCAAAGCTGCGCATGATACCCCATACGGTGCCGAACAGGCCAATGAATGGCGCAACCGAACCTGTGGTAGCCAGAAAGTTTAGGCGATTGGCAAGGCGGTCGGTTTCCGCAGCGATTGTGGCATCCATCGCCGTAGCAAGGCGCTCGCGCGTTCCGGCACGGTCAATGCTTTTGCCTTTGGTTGACAGGCGCCATTCGGCCATGCCGGCCGCAAAGACCTTCGCAACAGGCAGTTCATTTTGGGCATGTGCCTTGGAAAAAGCGGCAATGTCCGTGCTGGCCCAAAATTCACGCTCAAACGCTTCGCTTTTCCGGTTGATGATCAACATTTTTACCGTGAAGCTAAGGACGATTGTCCACACCCAGACGCTGGACAGCGCCAGACCGATAATGACCGCTTTGACCACCAAGTCGGCGTCCATAAACAAGTTAACGGGTGAAAAGCCCATATTTTGGGTCGCGATAAGCAGGCTCATGGATATCCTATTCTGCGGGTGGATGGATAATTGGCTGGAACGCGGCAACCCAATGGGCAGGTTGTCGGCGGGCCTTACCGTCGGGTGAAACAAAGGCCGCGGTGACCCGTGCCTCGGTCAGTATTTCGTCGCCGCGCATGACGGTTTGATGAATGTCGCAACTGGCCGCGCGGACCGCCTCAACGGTGCTGATGATGACCAACGCATCGTCAAAATGCGCCGCACGGCGATATTTGATGTGCATGTCCGTCACGGCATATGCGCCTTGCCCCTCGGCATGCACGGCCCGCTGATCAATGCCGACGCACGCCAGCATATCGGAACGCGCCCGCTCCATGAAATGCAGATAGCGCGCATGATAAACCACGCCCGAAAAATCGGTGTCTTCAAAATAGACGCGCACGGCAAAATAGTGCCGCGTGCCGTCAAAATGGCCGTGATAGGGTTGAGGCATGGACATTGCGCTTTTTGCTTAACCTGTGTCGAGTCCGGCGGGAAGGGGTTTTAGCAAAAGCGCCAGCATTTGGTCGCCTGAGACACTCGGAATGCCTTTATGTGTCAAACAATCCGTCCTGTGACCCGGCGGGCGGGTTGAGGCCGAGATGTTTCCAGCCCGGTGCATTGAGGCAGCGGCCACGCGCGGTGCGGGCAATCAACCCCAATTGCAGCAAATAGGGCTCTACCACATCCTCAATGGTGTCGCGCGGTTCAGACAGGCCAGCGGCCAGCGCCTCAACGCCCACAGGGCCACCGCGGTAAATGTCGGCAATCATATGCAGATAACGCCGGTCCATCGCGTCAAGCCCAAGCGCATCGACCTCCAACCGGTTGAGCGCGCTATCGGCGATTTTGGCGGTGACAACGGGTTCACCGGCCACATTGGCAAAGTCCCGCACGCGGCGCAGCAGGCGTCCGGCAATCCGCGGCGTTCCACGTGCGCGCTTGGCAATCTCGTTCGCGCCATCAGGGGCAATGCCCAAATCCAAAAGTCGCGCGGCGCGCGTGACCACCAGTTCCAGCTCTGCATGGGTATAGAAATTCAACCGTACCGGTATGCCAAAGCGGTCACGCAAGGGCGTGGTCAACAACCCCTGTCGCGTGGTCGCGCCGACAAGCGTAAATGCAGGCAAATCAATCCGCACCGAGCGCGCCGATGGCCCTTCGCCGATCATGATATCCAGCGCGCGGTCCTCCATCGCGGGGTAGAGGATTTCCTCAACCACGGGGCTTAAGCGATGGATTTCGTCAATGAATAGGACGTCGCCATCTTCCAAATTGGTCAACAAAGCGGCCAAGTCACCCGATTTGGCGATGACAGGGCCGGAGGTGGCGCGAAAACCGACGCCCATTTCCTTGGCCACAATCTGCGCCAAGGTGGTCTTGCCCAGACCCGGCGGGCCAAAGAACAGCACATGGTCCAAGGGCTGCCCACGCCCCTTCGCTGCCTCAATAAACACGCGCAAATTGTCGCGGGCTGCCGCTTGTCCGATAAATTCGGTGAGCGTTTTGGGCCGCAAGGCAGCGTCAATATCTTCAGGCCGTTTGTCCGGCGTGGTGAGGCGATCGTCGTCAGTCATCGCGAAGCCCGCTTCAACGCCAGCCGCACGAGCGCATCCAAGGTTGCATCGGGGCCAAGCTCTTCAACGGCTTGCGCCACGGCATTGCCAGCTTCACCAGGTTTGAAGCCGAGGTTCGCAAGCGCTGATATCGCGTCTTGCGCGTGGTTGCCGTTTGCGGCGCCGGTGGCCATCAACTTCGCGCCGCCGCTTATGCCTGCGAGCGCGCCGACCTTGTCCTTCAATTCATTGACGATGCGGCTGGCCAACTTTGGTCCGACGCCATTGGCGCGCGCGACCATCGCGGCGTCGCCGCTGCCGATAGCGAGCGCCAGATCGGCAGGTTCAATCGCGGACAATATGGCAAGCCCAACTTTGCCGCCAACACCTTGCACGCCCGTCAAAAGGCGGAACCAGTCACGTTCTTCGCGGGTGGCAAAGCCAATGAGGCGCATGTCGTTTTCCGACACCTGCATTTCGGTGAAGACGGTGGCAAAATCATCCGTCTTGCCCAAGGCCGACAGCGTCCGCGCGCTGGCCTGCACCAGATAGCCGACGCCGTTGACGTCAATCACCAGATGGTCAACACCCGTTTCGTCAATCCGGCCATAAAGCTTTGCAATCATGCTTGCGGGTTAGCTGTTCGATTTGAAATCGGCAAGCAAAAGAGAACATCGCGTGAACAGGTGGGGCTTTTTCTCGACGTGAACGGGTTAAAGCCGGACATGATGCGCATGGGTGATGGCGACCGCCAACGCATCAGCCGCGTCGGGCCCTGCGAGTTTCAAACCGGGCAAAAGAATACGCAGCATGGCTTGCACCTGCTCCTTTTCTGCCTTTCCGGTGCCCACAACGGATTTTTTTACGAGCCGCGTGGCATATTCCGTCACGGGCGTGCGGTTGCGCGCCGCACCTAGCAGCACCACGCCGCGCGCTTGCCCAAGCTTTAGCGTCGATTGCGGGTTTTTGTTAACGAACACTTCTTCGACCGCCGCATAATCGGGCCGGAAGTGATCGAGTACGGCGCTGAGTTTCTCGTCCAAAATTACAAGACGGTTTGCCAAAGGCAGCTTAGCGTCGGTTACAATTTCGCCATTGTCGATATGAGAAAGGCGATTGCCTTCCTTGCGTATAACGCCCCAGCCGGTCGTACCCAGGCCGGGGTCAAGCCCAAGGATGATCATCCCAGCTTCGCCATCACCTCGTCGGACACGTCGTAATTGCCCCATACTGTTTGGACGTCGTCATCGTCTTCCAACGCATCAATCATCTTGAGCAAGGTAGCCGCATTGGCTTCGTCGACTTCGACCAAAAGTTGCGGTTTCCACGCAAGCTTGGCGCTTTCTGCTTCGCCAAGTGTGGCTTCAAGCGCTTTGGCGACTTCGTGCAAAGCATCCATGCTTGTCCAAATGCTGTGGTCGTCCTCGGTCGATTCCACATCCTCGGCACCTGCTTCCAATGCAGCCTCAAACACGCTGTCGGCATCACCTGCGCTCGCAGGATAAGTAATCAAGCCCATACGGTCGAAGCCGTGGCTCACCGCGCCCGACGCGCCAAGGTTGCCGCCATTTTTGCTGAACGCGGTACGCACATTGGTCGCGGTGCGGTTGCGGTTGTCGGTCAATGCCTCAACGATGATCGCAACGCCGCCAGGGCCATAGCCTTCATAGCGCATTTCATCATAGCTTTCAGCGTCGCCGCCTGCTGCCTTGTCGATTGCGCGCTGGATATTATCCTTGGGCATCGATTGCGCCTTGGCGGCATTGACCGCAAGGCGCAGGCGCGGGTTCATGTCCGGATCGGGCATGCCCATCTTCGCCGCAACGGTAATTTCGCGCGAAAGCTTGGAAAACTGCGCCGAACGCTTCTTGTCCTGCGCACCCTTACGGTGCTGAATGTTCTTGAATTTGCTATGGCCTGCCATGGCTCTACTCTTCTCTGGCTAAAGGATAGGATGCAGCGCCCTTACATCAGGCACGCGCCATTGGGCAAGCCATGTGCTTTAACGCTGCTGCACCAAGATTTGTGAAAGCCGAGGGCTTATGCCAGACCCAGCGCCGATTTATAGGTGTCGAGAATGGCTTCCATTTCCTGACGGTCGTCTTGGCTCATTTTGCGCAAGCGGACGATCTGGCGCATGATTTTTGCATCATAGCCTTGGCTCTTGGCTTCCGAATACACGTCGCGAATGTCGTCAGCGATGCCCTTTTTTTCTTCTTCCAAGCGCTCGATGCGTTCAATGAACAGACGCAGTTGATCGGCGGCGATATTGCCTTCAGCCATGATATTCTCCCTGTGGTGTTGGTTGGGGGCAAAACCCCCGAATCACGTTGACAGCGCCTTAATGCGAAGGGGCGTTCTTCGCCACGCTTTCCTGCATCCGTTGCAATTGTTCCGGCGTCGCTTCGCTTTGATACTTTGCCTTCCACTCTGCGGCGGGCATGCCGTGGATCAACGCGCGCGCTTCGTCTTTCGTGAGCTGCCCGTCGGCCTCCATCACCCAATCGGCCAGGCAATTGCGGCAAAAGCCGGCAAGGCCCATGAGGTCGATATTCTGCGCATCATGCCGGTGCTGCAAATGCGCGACGAGGCGACGAAACGCGGCGGCTGCGGCGGCGTCTGATAGATGTGTATCCTGTTGCATAGCTATGCGCCCTTTTCGTTACTGACTTGCCGCGTTATGGGGCGTTCGACGTTCAAAATCTATATCGCGGAGCCAATTCCATGCAATATCATAAACCCCGCATGCGCAAGGTCCGCATATTGGCCACCTTGGGCCCCGCGAGCGATACGCCCGAGATGATCGAAAAATTGTTCCGGGCCGGTGCAGATGCTTTCCGCGTGAACATGAGCCATGGCGATCAAGCCGACAAGGCGCAGTTGATTGCGAACATCCGCGCGCTAGAGAAATCCTATAACCGCCCCACGACGATATTGGTTGACCTGCAAGGCCCGAAATTGCGGGTTGGAACCTTTGCCGATGAAAAGGTTGAACTGCACACCGGTGACAATTTCCGCCTTGATACTGACACGGCACCGGGCGATGCGCACCGTGTTCATTTGCCGCATCCGGAAATCTTTGCCGCGTTGGAGGTTGGCGCACGGCTGTTGCTCGACGATGGCAAGCTCGTCTTGCGCGTGACCGAGATTGGCGCTGAACATATCAACACCATGATTGAAGTTGGCGGGATGCTGTCAAACCGAAAGGGGCTGAACGTCCCCGATGTTGTGGTGCCGATTGCGGCGTTGACGGAAAAGGACCGTTCGGACCTTGCCTTTGCGTTGGAGCAAGGCGTCGACTGGATCGCGATGTCCTTCGTCCAACGGCCCGAGGATGTGGCCGAAGGCAAGAAGCTAATCGGCAACAAGGCCGCTTTATTGGCCAAGATCGAAAAGCCGGCTGCCATCGGACGGCTGGAAGAAATTCTGGAGCTGGCCGACGGGGTCATGGTTGCACGCGGCGATTTGGGCGTGGAATTACCACCGGAGCAAGTGCCGCCCCTACAAAAGAAGATTGTGTCCACCGCACGGCGCATGGGCAAGCCCGTCGTGGTGGCAACGCAAATGCTGGAATCGATGATCGTTTCGCCCTCACCAACACGGGCAGAGGTTTCAGATGTGGCGACGGCCATTTACGATGGCGCGGACGCCGTGATGTTATCGGCGGAAACGGCGGCTGGTGCTTGGCCGATTGAGGCGGTCTCGATCATGGATCGCATCGCGCAACAGGTGGAGGGTGATCCGGATTTCTTCAAACGCATCCATTTTACCGAAACCCCCGCCGATGGCACGACTGCCGACGCCTTGGCGGAGGCGAGCGGGCGTATTGTCGATACCGTCGAAACTAGCGCCATTGTATGCTTCACATCATCGGGATCGACCGCGCGGCGTATTTCGCGCGAGCGCCCTGCGGTGCCGTTGTTGGTGCTCACCGCAAGCATGATAACCGCGCGTCGCTTGGGGTTATTATGGGGCGCCTTTGCTGTGCGCACGAAGGACATTGGTTCGTTCGAAGAAATGGTTGCCAAGGGCAAGCGTATGGCGCTGCGGTACCATTTGGGCGTGGCAGGCGGCCGGATCATCATCATGGCTGGCGTGCCATTTGGGACGCCGGGATCAACCAATGTGCTGCATATCGTCCGCCTGACGGGCGACGAATTGAAGGGGCATTAAGCGCCAGCGGCCCGATTAGGGCAGAAGCAGGCTGCTGTCGCCATAGCTGTAGAAACGATATTCGTTGGCGATGGCATAAGCATAAGCCGCCTGCATGGTCTCGCGGCCCATTAAGGCGCTGACCAGCATGAACAAAGTCGATTTGGGCAAATGGAAATTGGTCATCAGGCCGCCAATCGCCTTAAACCGGTATCCGGGCGTGATGAAAATATCGGTGTCACCTTCAAACGGGTGCACAATGCCATGTTCGTCCGCCGCGCTCTCAACAAGGCGTAGCGACGTCGTGCCGACCGCAATCAACCGCCCGCCTGCTTCGCCTATGCTGTTGAGCCGATGCGCTGTAGCTGCATCGATGCTGCCCCATTCGCTGTGCATACGGTGTTCCGTCGTGTCATCGGCCTTTACTGGCAGGAATGTGCCCGCGCCGACATGCAGCGTCAGCGTCGCCGTTTCGATGCCGGCTGCGTGCACCGCGGCCATCAATTCGGGCGTGAAGTGCAATGATGCGGTTGGCGCTGCCACCGCGCCATCCTTTTGCGCGAACATCGTCTGATAATCCTGCGCATCGCGTTCGTCGGTTGGCCGCTTGCCCGCGATATAAGGCGGCAGGGGCATAGTTCCAGCGCGGTGAAGCAGGATTTCGATAGGCTCATCCCCTTCGAAAAACAAAGTGAAGCTACCGTCATCATGGCGTTCTTCGGATATGGCCGTGACGCCTGCGCCAAAATCAATCATATCACCGGGGTGCAGACGTTTGGCGTTGCGGATAAAGGCTTGCCACCGGCGTAGGTCGATCCGTTTGTGCAAAGTTGCGCCGATAGATGCATCGCCGCGTTTACCCTGCAATTGTGCCGGAATGACCCGTGTGTCGTTGAAAATCAGGCAATCGCCCTTGCGCAGCATTTGCGGCAGATCGCGTACCGAGCGGTCCGCCAGCGCAGCGGCACCGCTTACACATAACATGCGCGCAGAATCCCGCGGTGAGACGGGACGCAACGCAATCCGCTCGGGCGGAAGCTCGAAATCAAATAGATCAACGCGCATGGGGGATATATTGCGCTTATTTACCGTTTAATTGGTCAGCGGTGATGGGGGCTTCGGCTGGCGACGGCGAAAACGCAGGTGGCGGTACATTGTCGGCTGCGATAGATGCTTGCAGCACTTTGCTCGGGTTCAAAGGCGGCTCGCCACGTTCAATGGCATCAACAAACTGCATGCCTGATGTCACACGGCCAAAGACCGTATATTTATTATCCAGGTTAAAGCGCGGTTGAAAGCAGATGAAAAACTGGCTGTTGGCGGAATCCGGCTCGTTCGTGCGCGCCATGGATACGGTGCCGCGCAAATGCGGGATTCTGCTAAATTCTGCCTTGAGGTCGGGAAGCTCCGATCCACCTTGGCCTGTGCCCGTAGGATCCCCCGTCTGCGCCATGAAGCCGTCAATCACGCGGTGAAAGGTGATGCCATTGTAAAAACCTTGTCGCGTTAGCGTCTTGATACGCTCAACATGGGCAGGGGCATCGATTGGATACATTTGAATCGTAACGCGACCGCCTGTGGAAAGATCCAACACCAGCATGTTTTCAAGGTCTGGCGTGGCCGCAGCCGGCGCAGCTGTCTGTGCGATGGCTGGTGACACAGCAAAGGCAAAAATGCCGGACACGAGTAATGCAAACTTCGAATACAAGGAGCGTACGGACATTAATAAAGTGCCTCTAGAAACCGGATGCACCCTCCTTAACGAACCACGCTGTCGCTGTCATGAACGATTTTTGCAACCGCGACGCAGCGCCCGTTCATCCAAGCCAGCGCGCGCCAAAATAATGTTGCGTAAATGATACACTGCCAAACTAATGTTGACATATGCACCCAATTTGTTGCGCAAATACTGGATTTCCGCCAAGGCGTCCCGGACCCGGAGGGACTCCATCGCGCAGTGCGTGCCGAAAACGCGCGCTAAGATGGGGGGAAAGCTGGGGAGTTAAACAGCCACTGATTGCCGGGAAACCGCTAATCTTTGGCATTTTATAAGGGGCTATACCGTGAAAAACACACGTATCAGCAATTTGAAATATGCAGCGGCACCGTTGGCATTGGGCTTGGCGTTGATCTCAACGCCTTCGTTTGCTCAAGAAGCGGCAGCCGAAGACGAGCCAGCCAGCGAAATCGTTGTTACCGGTTCGTTGATCACTAACCCGAACCTTGAGCGTTCGGCTCCAGTGAACGTAACTTCGTCGGAAGAAATGGAACTGCTTCAGTCCAACTTGGCTGAAGAAGTACTTCGTGAAATCCCAGGCGTTGTCGCTTCGATCGGTTCTGCGGTCAATAACGGTAACGGCGGCGCGTCCTACGTTAACCTTCGCGGTATCGGTTCGAACCGTAACATCGTCTTGCTTGACGGTGATCGTATCGTACCTGCCGGTTTCGGTGGTCAAGTCGATTTGAACAACATTCCGCTCGCTTTGGTTGAGCGCGTTGACGTTCTCACCGGTGGTGCATCGACAACTTATGGCGCTGACGCCGTTGGTGGTGTTGTTAACTTCATTCTGAAGAATGATTTCTCCGGTTTGGAAGCACAAGCTTCGCAGCAGCTCACCGAAAAAGGTGACGGCAACGTTTTCCGCGCTGACGTAACAATCGGCGCAAACTTCGACGATGGCCGTGGTAACGCAGTATTTGGCGTTGGCTATCAGCAAGCCGATGCCGTGTATCAAGGTGCACGCGATGTATCGCTGACCACTCTTGAAACATATGCTGGTACAGCACTTGGTTCAGGCACAGCCTTCCCATCACGCTTCTCGGGTTCACGTCTCGTTAGCGGTACGGCAAATGGCGGTACCAACCAGATTAACGACGCAGGTCAGCTCGTTCCGACCTTCTCGACGTTCAACTTCAACCCATATAACGTCTTCCAAACACCTTTCGAGCGTTTCAACATGTTCGGTCAAGCGCGTTACGAAGTCAGCGATGCGGTCGAAGTCTATTCGCGTGGTTTGTTCTCAAAGAACACTGTAAACACGATCATCGCACCTTCGGGCGCGTTCAGCATCGGCGTGAACATTCCTTTGAACAACCCGTTCTTGCCTGCCGCAATGCGCAACCAGTTCTGCGCATTCGACGTGAACCCAAGCTCGACGGTTTATACCCCACGCTTCACACAAGCACAGTGCGATGCCGCTGCTGTTTCAACATTGCGTCCTGGTCAGGCCGGTTATCTTGAAATCGGTACTGGTGGTGCATCTGCAACGGCTACAACGTCCGGCAACGGTCTTGCTGTAGTAGAAGCATGGCGTCCATTCGACGTGAACGGCAATGGCACGATTGAAACAGGTGAAGGTTATAACCCTAACCCGCAGACACTCTTTGCTCGTCGTGCAGTCGAAGCTGGCCCACGTATTTCGGAATATGTCACAACCGTATTCGATTACCGTTTGGGTGCCCGTGGTTCGATCACGGACTCAATCGATTGGGATATCACAGGGGCTTATGGCCAAAGTGAAAACATCCAGACGATTAAGGGTTACACCTTGAACTCGCGTTTCCGTCAGTCGCTTCGTGCAGGCGGAACAGCTGCTGCACCTGTTTGCTTCGACACAACAAATGGCTGCGTTGCAGCAAATGTGTTCGGTACCATTCAACCGGAAGCAATTCCGTTCTTGGTACAGGAAAGCACCAGCTTCACGAAAACCTCGCTTGCACAAGTCAAGGGAACCATCAACGGCGATGCAGGCGTTACCAGCCCATTTGCTGAAGATTCCGTTGCATTTGCAGTCGGCGGTGAGTTCCGTAAATATACTGCCCGTCAAGGCGCTGATGCGCTGGCCAAGGGCGGCGATCTCGGCGGTGCCGGCGGTGCAACGCCAGACATCAAGGGTGGCTTCGACGTATATGAAGCCTTTGGTGAAGTTGTTGTGCCACTGGTTAGCGACAAGCCATTCTTCAACAGCCTGACTGTTGAAGGCGGCCTGCGTTATTCGTCGTACACTGTCGACGCACCAGGTAACCCATCGTACAACACCACAACCTTTAAGGCTGGTGGTACTTGGGAGCCTGTAGAAGGTCTCGCGGTTCGCGGTAACTTCGCGCGTGCCGTTCGTGCTCCGAACATTGGTGAACTGTTCTCACCAGTGAACACTGGATTGACCAACCTTGGTACCGATCCTTGCGCGACGTTGACGACTGCTGGTGCTGTGTTGCCAGGACGTCCAGCTTCGGGTCCAACTGGTGAACTTCGTGCCGTCTGCTTGGCGCAAGGTGCCAATTTGGGCAACATCAACTCGATTCCTCAGCCTAACGCAGGCCAGGTGAACTCGACTGGTGGTGGTAACGTCAACATCAAGCCTGAAACGTCGGACAGCTTCACCATTGGTGCGATCTTCCAGCCAGCGATTATCCCTGGTTTCACAGCGTCGATCGATTATTACAACATCAAGGTAACGGGTGCGATTTCGTCGCCAACCCCTGGTGACGTAATTGCAGCTTGCTTTGGTACGAACGTATTCAGTCCAGCTGCTGGCGCAGCGGCAACGGCGGCTTGCACCAGCATTCGTCGTAGCCCTGCCGATGGTAGCTTGAGCGGTGACCCAAGCACTTTCACTGGTCTGCCTTCAGTTCTTTCGAACGCGGGTGCCATTGAAACTGACGGCATCGACTTGATCATGAACTACAAGACGGATCTTACTGACAAGATCGCTTTGGCTTTGTCGTTCAACGGTAACTACACGTTCAATTCGGCGTTCAATGCGTTCGTAGCGAACCCTGAATCGGTCAATCGTGATTGCACCGGCTACTTCAGCTCGAACTGTGGTTCACTGCAGCCTGACTTCTCATGGTCGCAGCGTACAACCGTATCGTATGACAAGATCGACGTTTCCTTGTTGTGGCGTCACCTGTCTGGGATGGAGCAAGAGCCACTTGACGTAGCTGATGGTGGTGCGTTCTTTAACGGAACAATCGGCGCCTCCGTATTGGGCGTCGGTGGCCGGACGGTTAACTTCGGTAAGATCAAGGCATATGATTACTTTGATCTGTCGACGCGAATCAATGCCAGCGAAAACCTGACTCTCACCATCTCGGTGCAGAACTTGTTGGACAAGGAACCGCCAGTAACCGGTAACAATGCTGGTTCGACAACGTACAACAGCGGTAACACCTTCCCATCGACATATGATGCGTTGGGTCGTCGTTATGCTGTAACGGCAAAGCTGCGCTTCTAATTTGAAGAGCAGTTAAAGAAACAAGGGGGCGGGCAGCAATGTCCGCCCCTTTTGTTTTGTCAAAGCCTGACGCCGCACCAAAACGCTGCACCATGACCCACAAGACTGGGTTCAGTTCATTTATGTAAAGTCAGGCCCCCAATAGGTCAGGCCAGAGGCTTCAAAATTGAAGCGGATGTTCCAACGTGAGCGGGATGTTGGCAGATTGCGCGACAGCTTCGGCCCAAATCAGGACCTTTTCAATTTCGTCGCCATGTGCGGTCTGCGCCAATGCATATTCTGCGCGTCGGTCCTCTGTCCGGAAATTACCGCCAAACTTGCTATGCATGCCAAAGGCGGGGTGCGCGTCATTCGCCGCGGCATGTTCACCCAGCCCAAAGTGGGAAGCCCCAGCGAAAAGAGCCTTGCCAGGATTGGTGGTCAGCCGTTCGCTGTCCAGTGTCGCGATACGCTCCGGTCCGAATTTTCGCGTCATGTGATGAAATAGCTTTTGCTGCGCCAGCCAACCCACCGCAGCGATTTGCAAATCGGTTTGTCGGAAAAAATCTCCCGTCTCAAAACCAAGATCAATGATGCCGTCGGTCATCTGCCCCTCTAGTAACTCGCGACACCATAATCGGCACCACAGGCCCTTGCGGGCCACGGACAAAAGGAACACCGAAAGGGGCGCATATATGAGAATGGCTTTGCTGGACGGCCGCATGGTAAGTGCAGCGGGTGCGAGCGCATTGAAGATATTGGACGGTTTTACAACAACCGCCGTATCATCGCCAAAGGGACGCGCGAGCATATGCAGTGCATCCCCCAGCCGTTCGGCAACCGCCACGGGCGGCGTGCCACGACGACGAAAGCCAACAATGTCGTTCAACAAAACGGGCTCCTTCAAACCCATTGATAGCCCCGGCAGATCAAATCCGTTGGCGAACATGGTTGAAGCACAAAAGGCGGAATGCAAAATAAAATGCAAGCTAGCGTTGTCAGCGCAGTGTGCTCTGGCATCGCGCCGCGATAGGACCATCGGCCTTGGTTCCGCGCCAAGATATTCATCGGTGAGGAAGGTCGCCGCATTATGCGCAGCACGGCTTACCTGACGCAGATGAAAGGCATCTGCCGACGCATCATAGCGATGCGCAAGCCATGCGCCATCCTTCCATATGTCGTTATTATTGATCACCATGACATCAACGACCTTGCCGTTTCTAACGGTAAATGGCAAGCATTCGCCTTATGAATGAGAGCGCACCACCGGCCGAAGCGGCCCGACTGAACAGCCAAGGCATGCTTGCCCTGCGCGCCGGAAACTATGCCGAGGCGGAGCGCCTGTTCATGGCCGCTGTTACGCATGACACTATGTCGAGCGCGCTGTGGCGAAATGTTGCAACTGCACGGCGCGCGCAAGGCGATGACAGTGGCGAAATGCAGGCGCTGGACGCCGCCATTAACATCGACCGCCGGGACTTTATGGGGTGGCTCCGCAAGGCTGAATTGCATGAACGCCTAGGTGAAAAGGCGCCAGCGTTGGTCGCTTGGAGCGGTGTGCTTCAAATGGCGGCGCATGCATCAGACCTATCTCCGGATATTGCCGCAGCATTGCAGAAGGGGCAGGCATTTGTTTCGCAAGCGACGCTTCAGATTGCCGATGCGGTTAGCACCGAACTGGCACCCTTATCGGCTGGCATGGATGCGACTGAGCTGCGCCGCAGTAAGGCATTCGTCGATGGCGCATTGGGGCGTCGACGGACCTATGTAAACATATGCGAAGGCCTATATTATCCCTTCCTTCCGGCGGATGAGTTTTTTGATAGGCATCATTTCCCATGGATGCCCGCCATTGAAGCCGCGACAGACGATATACGCAAAGAATTAGAGGCGCTGCTTGCTGATCCAGGCGACGCATTGCGACCTTATGTTAAGATGGATTCGGGAATTCCGGAAAATAAATGGTCAGCACTCGACCAGTCACTGGATTGGGGTGCATGTTTTTTGTGGGAATATGGGCAACCCAATAAACCTGTTTTAGACCGCTGCCCGCATACGGCGGCGGCCTTGGCCAGCCTACCGACCGCAACGCTTCCCGGTCGTGCGCCCAGTGCGTTTTTCTCCATATTGAAACCGCATACCCGCATTCCGTCGCATACAGGCGTGACCAATACCCGCGCGATTGTGCATTTGCCGCTGATTGTGCCAGAAAATTGTGGTTTCCGCGTTGGCGGCGAAACCCGCGAATGGCAGGTAGGGCAGGCTTTTGCCTTTGATGATACCATCGAACATGAAGCGTGGAATGATAGCGATACGTATCGTGCGGTTCTTATCTTTGACGTATGGAACCCGCATTTAACCCCTGCGGAACAAGACGTCATCGCGCGTTATTACAGTGCGGCAGATGCAACGGGCTTTAAATTGAACCATTAATTTACGCGATTTTTATCCAGTTTACTTGTATCGAGAGGCGTCTGTGTTACTGGCATCGCGCTTCTCAGCGGAGAAATATACACATGCGACCAATTCTATTCACAAGCTTGGCCATTGGCATCATGACCTCGGCTTTGGCAGAGACACCAGCGTCTGCGCCTGTAACGGCTCCAGCGACTGCACCGGTATCGCCGGCGAGCCCTGTGACTTTGGCGCCGGATGCAACCCTTTCCAAAGCAGACAACGCTATACGGTGTCGCACCGTTCGGGTGACGGGTTCTTTGGTGAAAAAAGGTAAGGTGTGCAAGACCTTGGCGGAATGGCGCAAGATGACAGAGTCTGGAAATGACCTTGCCCGTCGCTTGGTAGAGGATGGCACTTCACGCCCAAGCGGTCAGTAAAGCGGCTTTTGCCGGAAATTGATTTGCGGCGCGGGAAAGCCGTTGCGCGACTATTTTTAGAACATTCTGGTTACGGGCATATTGCGGCGCAACCAGAATGTTTTCGGCACAAAGTGCCACCTATATCGTCAATACTAAAGCACCATCGCCCTCGTTCACCGTCACCGTGGCACCATCGGAGATAGCACCGCGCAAGAGCATGTCTGCGAGCGGGTCCTGAAGATAGCGTTGGATGGCCCGTTTCAGGGGGCGTGCGCCATAGACGGGGTCATAGCCGACGCGTCCAAGCCATGCTTTGGCCTCGTCGGACAGGGACAAAGTGATCTTGCGATCCTTGAGCAGATTTTGCACGCGCTGCACCTGAATATCGACAATCGGGGCCATATGGTCAGCGCCCAAGCGATGGAACAAAATGACCTCATCCAAGCGGTTCAGGAACTCAGGCCGAAAATGGGCGCGCACGATTTCCATGACTTGCGGCTCGACCTCTTTCACATCTTGCCCATCTTCCAATGCCGCCAGATGCTGGCTACCCAGATTGGATGTGAGGATGATGAGCGTGTTGGAGAAGTCCACCGTACGGCCTTGGCCATCGGTTAGGCGGCCGTCATCCAACACCTGCAGCAGGATGTTGAAAACGTCCGCATGGGCTTTCTCGACCTCGTCAAACAAGACGACCTGATAAGGCCGGCGGCGGACAGCCTCGGTTAGCACGCCGCCTTCTTCATACCCGACATAGCCCGGAGGCGCGCCGACCAGCCGTGCGACGCTGTGCTTTTCCATATATTCGGACATATCGATGCGAACCATCGCATTGTCGTCGTCGAACAGGAAGGATGCGAGCGCTTTTGTCAGTTCAGTCTTGCCGACACCCGTTGGCCCAAGGAACAGGAAAGACCCAAGCGGGCGGTTCGGGTCCTGAAGGCCTGCGCGTGAACGGCGCACCGCCTTCGACACGGCTTCCACCGCGTCCTTCTGGCCAATGACGCGCGCGCCGATCAGCTGTTCCATATTGAGCAACTTGTCGCGTTCGCCCTCCAGCATTTTATCGACGGGGATACCGGTCCAGCGGCTGACCACGCTGGCGATGTCCTGCGCGGTCACTTCCTCGCGTAGCATGGCGTTGCCCGCAGCGGCTTCGGCAACTTCCAGTTGCTTTTCGAGGCCCGGTATCGTGCCATATTGCAGCTCGCCTGCCTTGGCGAGATCACCCGACCTCTGCGCTTGTTCCAATTCGATGCGCGCGCCATCCAGCAGTTCTTTGATTTTGGCTTCGGCAGAAATTTTGTCTTTTTCGGCCTGCCAACGTTGCGTGAGTTCCAGCGATTGCTGTTCCAGATTGGCAAGCTCGCCCTCCAAATTGGCCAGACGGTCTTTGGACGCGGTATCGCTTTCCTTGCTTAACGCTTCACGTTCTATCTTTAACTGGATGATCCGGCGGTCGAGCGTTTCAATCTCTTCGGGCTTGGATTCCACCTCCATCCGCAGACGCGACGCGGCCTCGTCCATCAGGTCGATAGCTTTGTCCGGCAGGAAACGGTCGGAAATATACCGGTGCGACAGCGTGGCCGCACTCACCAACGCGCTGTCGGTAATACGCACGCCATGGTGCAGTTCGTATTTTTCCTTCAACCCGCGCAGGATGGAGATTGTGTCCTCAACCGTAGGTTCGCCGACAAAAATCGGCTGAAACCGGCGTTGTAGCGCCGGGTCTTTTTCGACATGTTTTTGATATTCATCGAGCGTCGTCGCGCCAATGCAGTGCAGCTCGCCACGCGACAAAGCAGGCTTGATCAGATTGGCCGCGTCCATCGCGCCTTCGCCTTTGCCCGCGCCGATAAGCGTATGCATTTCGTCGATGAACAAGATGATGTCACCTTCGGCCTGCTTGACCTCATCCAGCACACCCTTAAGGCGCTCTTCAAATTCGCCGCGATATTTTGCGCCCGCGATCAACGCGCCCATGTCGAGCGATAGCAATTTGCGGTGCTTCAGGCTGTCGGGCACGTCGCCATTGGCGATGCGCAACGCCAGCCCCTCGGCAATGGCGGTTTTGCCAACACCCGGCTCGCCGATAAGAACCGGGTTGTTTTTGGTACGTCGCGCGAGGATTTGGATCGTGCGGCGAATTTCTTCGTCGCGGCCAATGACGGGGTCCAACTTTCCGGCGCGCGCGACTTCGGTCAGGTCACGGGCAAATTTCTTGAGCGCGTCATAGCGGTCTTCGGCGCCTGCGGTGTCCGCTATGCGGCCGCCCCGCAGCTCGTTGATTGCAGCGTTCAGACCATCGGCGGTGACCGCTGCGGCGGCCAGTGCCTTACCTGCTGTGGTGGTTTTGGCCAGCGCCAGCGCCAGCAACAGCCGTTCAACGGTGACATAGCTGTCGCTCGCCTTTTGCGCGACCTGTTCGGCGGCATCGAGCACGCGCACCGCGTCATTGTCGAGGCCGGGGGTCTGTTGCGCACCGCCACCCGATACCGCAGGCACCTTCGCCAGCGCCGCGTCTGTTTCACGCAACGCAGTTGCCGCGTCGCCGCCAGCGGCCTTGATGAGGCCAGAGGCCATGCCCTGCTCATCTTCCAGCAAAGCTTTCAGGAGATGTTCGGGCCCAATACGCTGATGGCTCATGCGAATGGCGACGGTCTGCGCGCTTTGCAGAAAACCCTTGGCGCGGTCCGTGAATTTTTCGAGGTTCATGCGCTATTTCCTAAATGACCGATGGAGCCTTTGTGGACAAAGGCTCCATGTCTACACAGAATGTAGTGCGGCATTTTCGCAACACAAGTGCTGCGACCATTCAGCGGAAATGCGATGACGCCGATATTATTTCCAATTGCGCGCAAGTGCGTCCAGCAATTGCACGCCCCAGCCCGATGCGCCCTTTGGCGTCACTGGCCCAGACCTGTCCGCCCAGTTGACGCCCGCAATATCAAGATGCGCCCAAGGAATATTTTTATCGACGAAGAAACCGACGAAGGTTGCGCCAAGGCCTGCACCGGGGCCACCGCCCTCCACAACGTTTTTAATGTCGGCAATGTCGGATTTCATATCATCGAGATAGTTTTTATGCAGCGGCATCCGCCAGACATCTTCGCCCGTTGCGGTGCCTGCAGCGGTAATGGCTGTTGCCAATGTGTCGTCACGGCTGAACAGGCCGGCATATTCATCGTTCAGTGCGCCAACGATAGCGCCTGTTAGCGTTGCCATGTTCACTAAAGCGCGCGGTTTTTTATTAGCGACGACATATTCATTGGCGTCGGCCAACACCAATCGGCCTTCAGCGTCGGTGTTGAGGATCTCAATAGTCTTACCGCTCATCGTGCGCACGACGTCGCCCGGACGCTGTGCGTTACCGCCAGGCATATTTTCGGAGAGCGCAGCAACGCCAATGACGTTCACCGGTGCCTTTGACTTTGCGAGCGACAATACTGCACCCATGATGTTCGCCGCGCCCGACATGTCCGCCTTCATCTCCCACATGCCTGCACCGGGCTTGAGCGACATACCGCCGGAATCAAAAGTAATGCCTTTGCCGACCATCGCCAATGGCGCGCCATCGCCGCCACCGCGATATTCGACGATCATCAGCCGTGATGGGCGGCGCGACCCTTGGCCAACGCCGGCAAGTGCGCCCATGCCTAATTTGCGCATCATCGGTTCGTCCAGCACCTCAATTTTTACATTGGCCGTGCTGCCAAATGCGGCGCGCACGCGCTCCACAAAGGTTTCGGGGTAGATGACGTTGGCAGGTTCAGCCGCCAGATCGCGGGACAAGGACACGCCTTCGGCCAGCGCTGAATGGCGGGATTTCCAAAGGGTTTCGGCGTTATCCGCATCGCTACTGACGATGGTTACGGGGTTCGCGGGCGGTGTTTTACGGTCCACGGTTTTATAGCGGTCAAAACGATATTGGCCCATGGCATAGCCCAAAGCCGCGGCGGCAGCTTCGTCTTGGCTAAGGTCGCCCGCGATGGTGATAGGCTGGGCTTCATCGCGCAAATCCTGTGCCGCCTTGCCCGCGGCGTTGCGGACATGGGTGATGCGGTCACCTTCCGTGCCAGTCCCACTTAATATGATGCGCGCATAATTACCAATGCCGCGCAGCGATAAGGAACTGCCCTCCTTGCCTTCAAATTTTGCCGAAGCGATGGCTGCGTTCAATGCTTGTGCTGTTGCCGTGTCAACCACATCAGCCGGCAGTGTTGCATTGCGCATCACGATGACCAAAGCGCCCGACGTTGGCGCCGTTGTCGCGAAATTGATGGGTCGTGTTTGCGAATGTGCGGCGGTGGATGGCGATATGCCCGATCCAATGACATCGGCCTGCGCAAATGCCGGGGTGAGTGTGGTCGTTGCAAGTGCAAGGGCAAAGAGGCTACGATGCATTGGAGGACTTTCCTTTCCGTAAATCTTGGTTATGCCGGATATGTAAGAACATGAGCCGATGTGACAAGGTCTCATCGCAGGGGGAGAGTATAATGCGGAAATTTTTGTGGGCATCCTTGGCGCTTGTTGGTGTCGTTGCGGGTGCAGGTGCGCTGTGGGAGCCATTGGCGGCCACGGGATATGAAATGCCAAAGCGCACTTATGATGTGGAAATTGTGCGCGATGAATTCGGCGTGCCGCACATTAACGGTAAGACCGATGCCGACACCGCTTACGGCCTTGCCTTTGCGCATTCAGAAGATGATTTTGCGACGATACAGGATGTCGTCGCCATGACACGTGGGCGCTACGGCGCGATCGCAGGTTCCGATGGTGCCAAGGTCGATTATGTGATGCATCTATTGGGTGTGCGCGAGACTGCCGAGACGCGTTATATGGAATTGTCGCCTGAAGTGCGCGCCGTGGCAGAGGCCTATGCCGCAGGTGTGAACCATTATGCCGCAAAACATCCCGATGAAGTCCGCTTGTCGAAACTGTTTCCTGTAACGGGACAGGATATCGTCACAGGTTTCGTGCTGCGTGCGCCGTTCTTTTATGGTTTGGATTCCGTCATTGGCGCGTTGACGGAAGGCAAACCACAGCCAAAGGAAAGTGCTGCGCCGATGACCCCCATCGGGCGCGATCCGGAAATGAACGGATCCAATGCCTTTGCCCTTGCGCCCAAGCGCATGGCCGATGGCAAGACATGGCTGATTTCCAATTCGCACCAGCCTTATGAAGGGCAAGTTGCGTGGTATGAAGCTGTCACCCATTCGGGTGAGGGGCTGGATATGGCGGGCGCTTTGTTCCCCGGCTCGCCTTTTGTGCTGCTGGGCCACAACCGTCATTTGGGTTGGACCAATACCGTTAACCGCCCTGATCTTATCGATGTCTATAAATTGGTAATGAACAAGGCAGGCGACCAATATCGGTATGATGGCAAATGGATGCCGCTATCTTCGAAGCGGATTTGGTTGCCGGTGAAAATGGGGCCGTTCAACCTGCCCGTACCGCAGACGATATATCGCTCTATCCACGGGCCAGTCATCAAAAATGACAAGGGCTATTTCGCCATCCGTTATGCGGGAATCGACAATGTGAAGGTCGTTGAGCAATATTATCGCAACACCAAAGCGACGAATTGGGACGAATGGACCAAATCGATGGCGATTGGCGGCATTCCCGCGACAAATTTCATTTACGCCGACAAGACCGGCCGCATTGCTTATATTTACAACGCTCTCTTCCCCAATCGGAAGCCGGGCTATGATTATACCAAGCTGCTTCCCGGCGACACATCGGCGGTGATGTGGGATGGACCCGTTGGTTTTGACCGTTATCCCAAAATTGTGAATCCTACATCAGGCTTTGTCCAGAACGCGAATAACACGCCGTTTCTGGCGGCGGGTCCGGGCTCGGAAATGAAGCCTGCTGATTATTCGCCTTATTTGGGTATTGAGCTTGGCATGACCAATCGCGGTTTGCGCGCAACAGAGTTGCTGGCCGCGGATAGCTCAATCACGCCGGAAGAGCTGCTCGCGATCAAGATGGACATGATTTACAGCAAGAAAAGCTGGGTTGGGGCGTGGATGGCGTCCTTTGCGGCGCTGGATTTGAAAGACGCGCCTGAGCTTGCCGAAGCGCAGAAGCTGCTCGCAAGCTGGGATTGGTCCAGCGATGGCCAGGGTCGTGCAGACGCCTTTGCCGAACGCATCATCCGATTTGGCGCGCGGCGAAACTGGCGCGGAGAAGCGATGCCCGATGCCCGCGAAACGCTGCAGGAGGCTGTCACAGAGTTTAAAGAACGCTTCGGACGTATTGACCCGCCGTTGGCTGATATTCAGCGCCTACGTCGCGGGAGTGTCGATTTGGCGATGCTTGGGGGAACCGATGCCCTGCGCGCGACAACGGCATGGGATGCCGACCAAGCCGATAGCAAAATGCGTGTTCGGCATGGCGATAGTTACATCATGCTGATGCGGTGGGACAAGGACGGCAAGGTGCAATCGGAATCGATTCAGCCTTATGGTTCAGCCACCACGCGTCCCGAATCACCGCATTATACCGACCAGATGAAATTGTTCGTTGCAGGCCGTTACAAGCCAGTACATTTCGAATGGGCGGACGCCGTTAAAAATGCAAAGCGCCGTTATCGGCACTGAACGCCGTTTGTCGAAAATTTTTCGGCATCACATTGTTTTTGCCCGCATTGCCGCTATCTCTAGCGGCAATGATTATGAGATATGGGAGCAGAATATGATCCGTAAATTAACCCTCGCCTTGATGATGTCGGGCTCGGTGCTCGCGGCGCAGGCGCCCGCCTTTGCACAGTCGGCAGCGCCCGTTTCGAAATTGGTCGAGGCGGTCAATATTCCGCATGAAAAATTCACGCTCGACAACGGCCTGACCGTTTTGGTGCATGAAGACCGCAAGGCGCCGATTGTTGCCGTATCCATCTGGTATGGCGTCGGATCCAAGAACGAACCAAAGGGTAAAACGGGTTATGCCCATTTGTTCGAACATATCATGTTCAACGGCAGCGAAAATGCGCCGGGTGATTATTTTGAATATACCAAGAAAATCGGCGCGACCGACCTGAACGGGACCACGTGGTTGGACCGCACCAATTATTTTCAGACTGTGCCAACCACGGCGTTGGAATCGGCATTGTTCCTCGAAAGCGACCGGATGGGCTTTTTGCTCAACGCCGTCACAAAGGAAAAGCTGGATAATCAGATTGGCGTTGTTTCCAATGAAAAACGTCAGGGTGATAACCAGCCTTTTGGCTTGGTCGATTACAAGCGTTCAGAGACGCTTTTCCCCGTTGGGCACCCTTATCATCATGACACGATCGGTAGCCTTGAAGATCTATCGGCGGCGTCACTCGATGACATGAAAAACTGGTTCATCGACCATTATGGCCCCAATAATGCGATTTTGGTTTTGGCCGGAGACATCAACGCGGCGCAGGCCAAACCCTTAGTGGAAAAATGGTTCGGCAACATCAAGCGCGGCAAGCAGGTTGCACCTGTTAATGCGCCCGTGCCGACGCTCGAAAAAGACGTTAAAATCGTCATGAAGGACAAGGTGCCGACCACGCGCATCTATCGCAACTGGGTGGTGCCGGGCATTGCCGACCCTGATGCAAATTCATTGTTCATCGCGATGAGCGCGCTGGGCGGCCTGTCGAGCTCGCGTTTGGATAATATTTTGGTGCGTCAGGAACAGAGCGTTGTGGGCGTTTCTGCCTATCTCCTTCCCTTCATGCATGGCAGCTTGATCAACATTCAAGCGGACGTAAAGCCGGGCGGTGATGCCGATGCGGTTGCGAAGCGTTTGGATGAAATCTTGGCCGATTACATCAAAACTGGCCCAACCGCCGAAGAGGTGCAGCGCGTTGCCGCAAGCAACATTGCCCAGCAAATTGATGGTCTTGAACAGGTCGGCGGCTTTGGCGGCAAGGCAGTCGCTTTGGCTGAAGGCGAACTATATGTAGGGGATTCGTCCTTCTACAAAAAGGAATTGGAGCGTCTTGCTTCGGCCAAGCCAGAAGCGGTGAAGGCCGCGATGCAAAAATGGCTGACGCGTCCTGTACTAGAAATTCGCGTCGAACCCGGTGAGCGCGAAGCTTATAAAGAAGTTGCTGCGGGATCCGGCAGCCGCACAGGCACGTTAACGGCACCTGCATTTTATGCGCCGCCCGGCGCCGACGATGTATCGGTATCGGCGCCCGTCGCCTTTCAGGATCGGAGCAAATTTCCTGAACCGACAAGCACGCCTGCGCTCGATTTTCCGGCAGTGGAAGAAACAACCTTAAGCAATGGCATCAAGGTGTTCTTCGCGCGCCGCGCCGCGGTGCCAACGGTCCGTGTCGCGGTCAGCTTCAATGCAGGCTATGCCGCGGACCCAGCCGACAAGCGAGGCATTGCGTCGATGATGTCGACGATGTTGATGGAAGGCACAACGTCGCTGACCTCGACACAAATTGCCGAAACCGAAGAGAAATTGGGCGCGGATGTCAGTGTTGGCTCCTCACTCGATCGGACGGTAGCAAGCTTGCGTGCGGTCAAACCAAATCTTGGCCTGTCGCTTGATCTGCTTGCGGATGTTATCAAAAATCCGGCCTTTGCGACCAATGAGCTGGAGCGCGTCCGCGTTCAGCAACTGACCCGGATCAAGTCAGAAAACAACCAGCCGCAGGGCATTGCTGTGCGCCGCTTGCCGCCGTTGCTGTACGGCGCGGCGCATCCTTATGGCGGGCCACAGACCGGCAGCGGATATGTAGAAACCGTGGCAACAATCAACCGTGCCGATGTTGCCAATTTCCATCAGTCATGGATGCACCCATCGAAGGCGGAAATCTTTGTCGTGGGCGACACCAGCCTGAAAGAAATCAAGCCCCTGCTGGAACAGCGTTTTGGCAAGTGGAAGCCTGCAGCAGCGGCTGCGCCAGAGAAGAATTTCAGCGTTGCATTGCCAGCGCCTGTATCAAAAATTCTGCTGATTGACCGACCAAATTCACCGCAATCCTTGGTGCTTGCTGGCCTTGTGCTCGATGCAAAGGGGTCGGATGATTTGTTGACCTTGCGCGCTGCGAACGAGATTTTCGGTGGTGACTTCCTGTCGCGTATCAACATGGACCTGCGTGAAACCAAAGGCTGGTCCTATGGCGTGCGTAGCCAAATCAATGGTGCCGAAGACCGCGTACCATTTTACATGTTCGCGCCAGTGCAGACCAACCAGACCGGGCCATCGGTTAAAGTCTTGATCGACCAGTTGAAGGACTTTAACGGCGCCAAGCCGGTGACCGCGGCGGAACTCGAAAAGACCATCAAGGGTAATGTCCTCAAACTGCCCGGCAACTTCGAACAATCGTCGGCAGTGCTCGGACAAATACAAGCAGATCGCTTGTACAAACGGCCTTTCAATTATGCCGAAACCTTGGCCGACCGATATAATGCGCTGACCGCGGCCGGATTGAATGACGCCATGCGTGTCAAGGTGGATCCATCCAAGGTCACTTGGCTCGTTGTGGGCGATGCGGCGAAGGTGAAACCGCAGTTGGAAGCATTGGGATTGCCAATTGAAATGGTGACCGAAGCTGCTACCACCAGTGCAAGCAACAATGCTAAATAAGGAGCAAGGATATGGCAGCAGTTGATGGTGATTGGGACGTAACAATCAAAAGCCCAATGGGTGACCAGAAAGCCGTGTTGACCGTCAAAAGCGACGGCGGCAGCTTTTCAGGCCAAATGTCCGGTGGACTGGGTTCCATGGACATCGCCAGTGGCACTGTCGATGGCGATACGTTGAGCTGGGGCATGGACATAACTGTGCCCATGCCTATGCATTTGAACGCCACAGCAACCGTGTCGGGCGATGCCATGACCGGCGAAGTGAAGGCGGGTGCCTTTGGTTCGATGGGCTTGACCGGCACACGCAAGTAAAAGTCGCAGCGCGCTCTTTGCGCTGACACGCGAATGACGGGCCGTCTATCCCACCGGATAGGCGGCCTTGTTCTATCTAGCGCCAATGCTTATGTTGAGTTCGAACGCGTTTCACCTGAACCGCGATGATCAAAATCGGAGCCACGTCATGAACCAGCTTGTTCCTCCGTCACAGTCGCGCATGTCTTTGGTGCGTTCGGCGCTGTTCGTGATCCCGACGATCATGTTTCTGGGTTTTCTTTCCGGCACAATGTCCGGCTCAACGGCTGAAAACGCATGGTATCAAACTTTGCTTAAGCCCGAAATGCAGCCGCCAGGTTGGGTGTTTGGCGTCGTTTGGCCCACTTTATATCTCATGTTGGGCTTGGCATTGGCGATGGTGTTGAACGCGCGCGGCGCGCGGGATCGTAATAGGGCGATCGTGCTCTTTTTGTCCCAATTCGTGATCAATCTCACTTGGTCGCCGATATTTTTTGGCGCGCATCAGGTGACGGCCGCCTTTTATATCATCCTTTTCATGCTCGGTTTGGCTATCGCCACGACCTTCGCATTTGCGCGGGTGCGCAAGGCGGCGGCATGGCTAATGGTGCCCTATTTGGTATGGATCAGCTTTGCAGCTATCCTCAATTTTCAGATTGATCAGCTTAATCCCGATTCGGAAAGTCTTTACGTTCCGGCTGCAACTTCCCAAATAAGCTAATATCGGTCCACCCCTGACCGCAATGGAGTGAATATCATGCAAAGCGAAAAGCGCATTTTTGACGATTTGGCCAAGGTTTTGAACGGCGTCGCCGGAACCGTGGCCGGCATGGGTCGTGAGGCCGAAGCAAGCGTGCGTGAACGCGCGCGCGAATGGGCTGGCGGTCTTGACCTTGTATCCCGCGAAGAATTTGATGCGGTCAAGACGTTGGCGGCCAACGCCCGCGCGGAAGCCGATGCGCTGGGTAAACGGGTTGCTGCCTTAGAAGCGGTGTTGCACGCAAAAGGCGGCGTTGCCCCTGCCAAGGCGAAGCCAGCGACTAAGTCGGCAAAGGGTTCCGTCTAAACTTTTCCACAGTCGGCCCACAGCCTAATGTTGCGCGTCGCCGCAAGCCCCTTGCGTGCGAGTCCGTCAAGGGGCAGACTCGCCCCAACACGACAGGCGCTATCATCATGCACGACGCAGACGAACAATATGAGCAATTCGAGCGCGATGAATCCGCGCCCGTAGACATGCTCGCGGCTTTGTTCGAAGCGCGCGGCTGGTCATTTGAGCTGGATGGTGAAGACGAAATTACCGCCGAATATAAGGGCAGTTGGGCCAGCTATCAGCTCCGCGCGATTTGGCGTGAGGAAGATAATGCGCTTCAACTGATCATATTGCCGGACATCACGGTTCCCGCGGACAAGCGGGCGCACATCTACACGGCGCTTGGTCTTATCAATGAACAATTATGGCTTGGTCATTTCGACATGTGGTCTGCCAATGGCATATTGTTGTTCCGCCATGGCAGTCTGATGGCATCAAATGGCCTATTGGGTGTGGATCAGGCGCAAACCATCATCGACGTTGCGATTGATGAATGTGAGCGTTTTTACCCAGTGTTCCAGTTTATCATCTGGGGCGACAAAACGCCTGAAGAGGCCATTGCCAGCGCCATGATCGAGACGCATGGGGAGGCGTAAGCCAGATTAACCCGCGCGTTTTGCTTTAATCAGATAATGCATATAGCCCATCGCGATGGGCTTATCCCGATCTTCCTGCCATGCTCGCGCCTCAACATTGGCCATCGTCCGACCAAGACGCGTGACTTCGCCTATAGCATAGGTCATCTGATCCACGCCCCCGCGCATGAAATCAACGGTGACATTGACTTGCTTGATGGCAGAATCGCTACCCTTGACGCGTAAGGCCCGGTGAATAGCGGCAATCGCTGCGATCTCGAGCAAACCCGAAATCGCCCCGCCATGCAGGAAGCCGGGTCGCCCCTGAACACGGTCGGCAAAGGGCATTGCGATAACAGGTGCGCCGTCAATCTCGTCAACAATACGCATATCAAGCGCGCGGGCATAAGGTGGAAGGGCTGGCATATCGGTCATGCTATGCGGTCCCCAATGCGAATGAACGTGCCGCTGGCATGGGCCAAAGGTTCGTCCGGGTTTCCATTATGGGCAAAGCCACGCACGAAGCCGATGCTATTGGTCAAATGATAGCAAATCCCGCGACCATATACGCGTTCACCCGAGGGTGAGGGGCGCAGATAGTCGATCCGCAGGTCCATTGTCACCTGTGGACGGAATTCACCAAGCTTGGTCCAAATCGACATGCTGGTGGCGTTATCCATCAGGCTGATGATTACAGCAGAAGCCAATATGCCCGTATCGGGGTCCGCAACAAGGTCTTCGCGCCAATCAATGGCAAGCTCAACCCAGTCATCACCATGGCCCACATATTCCATGTTGAGAAATCCGCCATGGCCAAATTTACCCATCATCTTGTTGACCAAGGCAGGGTCAAAGGCCGTGCCCTTTGGCGTGATGCTGCCTAGATCAGGTTTGCCAAATGCCATCTTATGTACTCGCGATAATTGTAAGGAATAGAGGCGCGACCTGCGCCTTTGGAAGCTGTGCATTATTAAAGCCAGCCAGCTGTGAACCGTCTGCAAGGGCCAAAGGGAAGATAAAGGTCACTTTCCTTCTCTCTTTGCGAGCTCTGCCCCCCGGTCGCGAGCTGCGCGCAGGGTTTGTGTCATGAGAGTATCTAACGCCGTATCTGCGTCCAGCACAGCAAGGCCAGCGGCCGTTGTGCCGCCCGGGCTGGTGACGCGTGCGGCGAGTATCTCCGGCGTTTCGGTTGCGGTCGCAGCTAAAATCGCAGCGCCTTCGGTCATCGATATGGCCAGTTGTGCGGCAATCGCTGGTGGCAGCCCCGCTGCTTCCCCGCCTTTGGTCAGCGCATCAATGACACGATAGATAAAGGCAGGGCCTGATCCTGCCAGCGCGGTTAAAGCATCCATATGGGCTTCGTCGTCGATCCAGATGACCGCCCCCAATGGGGCGAGCCAAGCTGAAATGTCGGCCTTGGCCAATGCCGTTTCATTTGGCGCAAACACGCCAAGGGGAGACTTACCAATAGCGGCGGCCAAATTGGGCATTAGCCGGACAATTCGCGCAGTTGGAAAGGCTTCGGATAAAGTCTGTGTTGTGGTGCCCGCCAGTATCGAAATCACCAATGCGCCGGGGGGCAGCAAGGGCGCTATGTCGGCGGCGAGCGATGGTAAAAGCTGTGGCTTTATACCTAAAATGAGCACATCGAATGGCTGCTGCACCTCTTGCGGCGACCGTGAAATCGTAACGCCCGCGGGTAGGTCATTGGCGACAGGGTCGACCACATGGAAAGTGTCTGGCGACACGCCTGCAGCCAACCAACCACGCAGCATCGCGCTGCCCATATTACCGCAGCCGTAGAAACAGATTTTCGATGGAAAAGCGGACAAATGGACGACCTTGCTACTGTTCAAGCCAACCTCATGCCCTATCCATGCCTGGACGGCAACCGTAGGAACAGTGATAACCCCTCAGGCGCGGGCAAGGGTGGCGGGCTTGCATGGCGCACCGCGTCAGCGCGCGCACGGTTAAGAATTGCAGGCGGTACATCCACATCATGAAAAACATGGTCGGCCTCACCCAATAAACGCGCGGTGAGCAACGTCAGGTCATCGGGATTATCCGATAGTAACGTGATTTCAATGATGCGGTCGCCCTTGGGTTCGTCGGCGACTTTCAGCCAATGCTCGACAGTGTCGGGCGTGTGATTGCCGAATGGGTCTAGCAAACCACCTGCGGCAAAGCCCTGATCCAGCGCGCGGCGACGCAATGGCCCCTCGGGCCAGCGTTTGCGGATTGCCACGCGCGCTGCGGCAATGGCATCGGCAAGGGGGCCTAAGCTTTCAGGCAATAGGGTTTCAATCCGCTGACGAATGGCCTTTGCCATGCCTGCGGACGCCCCGCCGGTGCCGACCGCCACCAAAACGGGCGCCCGGTCCACAATCGCTGGCGTGGTGAAATCGCAGATTTCAGGCCTGTCCACGACATTGACGAGCAAACCCCGCGCTTTCAATGCATCGGCAGCGGCGCAAGCTTCGTCTTCTGCGGCGATGGCGACAAACGCGATACGTGCATCCGTATGATGAGCATCAACACACATGCCACCCGCGCGTTCGATCAGCCGCCGTTTGGCATCGGCCATTTCGCCTTCGCCGACCAAAATGACATTCCGGCCTTTTAAATTCACAAAAATCGGCAGCTGATCCAACGCGATTTCCTATTTCAGCCAGTCGGGCACATGCTCCGCCGCCAATATTGTCTCCGGCGCAATGCGTTCTGCGACGACCGCGAATTTGTCGCCATCGACGAGCACTTCAGGCACCAATCCACGGCTGTTATAAGTGCTGGCCATCGTCGCACCATAAGCGCCAGCGGTGCGAAAAATGGCAAGGTCATTGGCGACAACCGGATCAATCTCGCGCCCCATGGCGAAAGTGTCGCCTGTTTCGCAGACTGGGCCAACAATGTTGGCCATCATCTTTTGACCATTTGGCGCAACCGCTTCAAAATCATGCCATGCATCATAGAGCGCGGGGCGGGCGAGGTCGTTCATTGCCGCATCAACAATGACGAACGGCGCGTTGCCCGCGCCAGGCTTCACGCGAATGACGCGCGTGAGCAAGACGCCCGCATTGCCCGCAATCACGCGACCGGGTTCGAACATTAAACGCACCCCCCAATCCTTGGTCACACGCGCAACCATCTCGCCATACGCGGCAGGCTCCGGCGGGTTGTCGCCGTCACGGTAACGCACGCCAAGGCCACCGCCCAAGTCGACATGCGTAACCTCATGCCCTGCTGCCCGCAAGTCTTGCAGCAGCACGCCCACCTTTTGGAAAGCGGTTTCAAGTGGCTCGAGGCTCGTCAACTGACTGCCGATATGCAAAGCGACACCGCGCATGGTCAGGTGCGGCAAAGTGCTTAGCCGTCCGTAAATGCCCGATGCGCGGTGGATGCCGACACCGAATTTATTGTCCGCCTTGCCCGTCGAAATCTTGCCATGCGTGCCCGCGTCCACATCGGGATTGATACGCAACACGGCCTGCGCGGTTAGGCCAAGCGCAGCGGCCAGCGTCGCTAGCTCCACACCTTCTTCTTCCGATTCAATATTGAATTGGCCAATGCCCATCTTCAAGGCGCGGGTCATTTCCTCAGCAGTTTTACCAACGCCGGAAAAGACAATATCTTCTGCTGCAATGCCAGCGGCCAGCGCGCGGTCCATTTCGCCGCCTGAGACGACATCGGCGCCATAGCCCTGCCGCGCCAGAATTTTTAACACGGCAAGGTTCGGGTTCGACTTTACCGCAAAGGCCAAATGGGGGTTATCAAGTCCCGACAAAGCCGCACGAAAGACTTGAGCATGTCGTTCGAATGTGGCCCGTGAATAGACATAGACAGGCGTGCCAACGGCATCCGCGATATCGGCCAAAGGCACGTTTTCTGCATGCAAAACGCCATCGATAAGGTGAAAATGGTTCATAGAATTTTATTCAGGATCGGTTTCGGCAGGCGGCGTTTGTTCGTTGGAGTTTAAAGGCTTGGGCTGCGCCCCCGGTGCGACATCAAAGGGGTCATCCGCACGCCTTTCCGAACGCTTCAGCAATTCATCGGTACGCCCAGGCCGTGCCTGCACCGATGGTGTCGTTAATTTCTGCGCACTTTGTTCGGCCGTCTGGCCATAGGCCTGAGGTGGCAGGGCGTTGCCCGAACGCGGTTCAAGGTCGCCGACTTTGCCGCATGCCGTGGCCGCAAGAGCGATACCGGTCACCAACAGGATGCGTTGCAATGTCATGCCTCAAGTTCCTTTTTCGCCGCCGCTATCGCCTCTTGCACGCGTACAGGCGCCGTACCGCCAGCGCTGGTGCGACTGGCGACAGATCCATCAATCGACAGGTCCGGCAAAGTACAGCCCGCGAGGATGGGATTAATCGCGGCCAAGTCGTCAGCGCTGATATCCGACAGGCCAATACCGCGCGCTTCGCATGCTTTCACGACGCTTCCGGTCACATGGTGCGCCTCTCGGAAAGGCATCGCAAATGCGCGCACCAGCCAGTCGGCTAAATCGGTTGCGGTTGAAAATCCGGTGTCGGCAACTGCGCGCATGCGCGGCGTGTTGAACGTCACATTCGCAACCATGCCTGTCATCGCCGCAATCGATAAAGCGAGCAGATCATAGGCCTCAAACACCGGTGGTTTGTCGTCCTGCATATCCTTGGAATAGGCCAAGGGTAGACCCTTCATGGTGATCATCAGACTGTTCATACAACCCATGATCCGCCCGGCATGGCCACGCACCAGTTCTGCCGCGTCGGGGTTGCGCTTTTGCGGCATGATGGAGCTGCCCGTTGACCAGGCATCGGGCAACGCAATGAAGCCAAAGGGTTGCGATGCCCAAAGAATCATTTCTTCGGCCAGACGCGACAGATGCAAGGCGGTTTGTGTTGCCGCCGTCAGAAATTCCAGCGCGAAGTCACGGTCGGATACAGCATCCAGGCTGTTGCCCATCGGGCCGTCAAAGCCAAGCGCAGCGGCGGTAGCGGCGCGATCAATGGGGAAAGATGTACCTGCCAAAGCGGCGGCCCCCAAAGGCGAGAGATTCAGGCGGTTGCGACAATCGGCAAAGCGGCTGCGGTCACGCTTTGCCATTTCATAATAAGCCATTAAATGATGACCCAGCGTCACGGGCTGCGCCACTTGTAAATGGGTGAAGCCCGGCATGATGCTGCCGACATGTTCGCCGGCGCGGGCGACGAGCGCCCATTGGAACGCGCGCAAGCCAGCGTCAATTTCCTGTGTCGCATTACGGACCCATAGACGGAAATCAGTCGCAACCTGATCATTGCGGGACCGGGCGGTGTGCAGCCGCGCGGCAGGTTCGCCGATGAGTTCCCGCAGACGCGTTTCTGTGACCATGTGAATATCTTCAAGCGTCAGATCAACAGGCACGCCATTGGCTTGATATTCGGCGTGGACCGCGTCGAGCCCCTTTTGGATGGCGGCATTATCCGCGTCCGAAATGATGCCGTTCGCGGCCAACATATCGGCATGCGCTTTACTGCCCGCGATATCCTCTTGCCAAAGACGCTTGTCGAATGGGATGGAGGCATTTATCTCGCGCATAATTGCGCCGGGGCCTTCGCCGAACCGGCCGCCCCACATGCTATTGGAATCCGACATGCGCTTTGTAATTGCCCTAATCCTTCTGGTGTTAACCGGGTGCGATAAAGAAACCCCAGCCGAGGGGCAAGCGCAACCCGCATCTAGCGAAAACTCTGGTGCCACGGGCAAGGCCGATATCATATTGAAAAGTGCAAATGGCGCGCGCGCGACGCTCAGTTATACATTTGCGGGCCAAAAGGCGCCGACTGCAATTTTTGCGGATGCCGATGGACAGGATGTGACCTTGGCCGATTTTGAAGGCAAGCCTGTCTTGCTCAACATTTGGGCGACTTGGTGCGCACCTTGTAAGGCCGAAATGCCGACCCTAGACGCGCTGGCAAAGCTGGAAAAGGACCGGATGGCGGTCATTGCGGTATCCCAAGATCTTGAAGGTCGCGTGCCCGTCTTGGCCTTTTTTAAGGAAACCGGGGTCAAAAATTTGGTGCCCTATACCGATGCTGACAACGCAATATTGGCCGCGTTCAACAACGCCATCGGCCTACCCACGACCATATTATATGACAGCGCAGGCAAAGAGGTCTGGCGAATTGCGGGCGGCGTAGAATGGGATGATGCCGAAATGGCAAAGCTGCTGCGCGCTGCAGACTGATAGGATTTTACATCAAAATTCTAAGCATTCGAAAATTTGTGGAACTGCGAATCCTTATGATTTCGGCTCTGCGGCCTATTTGGCAAAGGCGGCCAGAAAACTAAAGTCTGGTGAAACCAGCACTTCGCCCTCAATTTGCCCATATAGCACGCTGCCTGCGGTGTAGGTCGCCGTCCCTGTAGCAATCGAACCTTGTATTGGGATGAGCCAATAATTGGGCTGATTCAATGTTTCAAAGCTGCGATCTACACCGTAATAAACAGAGAAAGACGGACAAGAGCTGAGCAACTGTAAATCGGCATTGGGTTTCAGCTTGCCATGCCTTTTATCGGCATATGGCTCCGCTTTGCTGACGGCAACACCCTCTACTAAATGCAGTTCCCTCGGGCGGCCATAGTCATACAGACGGAAAGTGACATCGGCATTTTGCTGAATTTCAACGAGCGTTACACCGGCACCTATTGCGTGCACTGTGCCAGGCGCGATGTGAAACCAATCGCCTGGTCGAACAGGCTTCCAATCCATCAAACTTTCCAGTTCGCCAGAATTTGCGGCCCTTTGAAGCTTCTCCGGAGATAGTGGTTCGCGGGTGCCGATGCCCAGAACAGCGTCGGGCTCGGCATCAATTACAATCCAGCACTCTTCTTTGCCGCGGGCCATGCCCGCCGCAGTCGCTTGCGCGTCATTGGGATGCACCTGAACAGAGAGTTTTTCAGACGTAAACAGCCATTTGATCAGCAGTGGTAAATCACCTGACGGGTCGTCAAACCAGATTTCGCCGATACGTCCTTCCGTATTGCCAAATGCGGGGGGTAGATCATGTCGGCCCCAAGGCTTTGCGACTGCGACACGCGGTAAATTTACAATTGCCATGACTTACACCCGCCGCTTAAGCTTTCCGACAAGGCACTCCCATGTCCAGCAATGCATAAGGCGCCTACAATTCCTGCGTCTTGTCCGAGATGCGGGGCGCTCAAAAAATGGTCGCACGCAATCGCTTCCGGCGCGTATCCACCCAGCCGGTCTAGCATGAACGCGCGCGTTGCATCTATCAAGCCGGGCGTTTGGCCCACACCGCCGCCCAATATGATGCGCTGCGGTGACAAGGTAAGCACAAGATTAGCGCAAAGCTGTCCCAAATAGTCGGCAATCAGGTCATGTTCCGCACTGCCCGGTGCAAAGTGCCGCAGGGACTGCCCGAAGCGGGCCATGATTGCAGGGCCGGCGGCGAGACCCTCTGCGCAGTTGGAATGGAAACGGCAGGAGGATGGTGCGGTATCGGTAGCGTGTCTTTGTAAAACGACATGGCCGATTTCAGGGTGAAGTAAAGCAGGAAGGGGCTTTCCGTGGTAAATGATGGCGCCGCCGATGCCGGTTCCAACGGTAAGATAGACACCAAGTTCGGACGCCTTCAATGCCCCCAAATGTGCTTCCGCTATACCCGCCGAGGCAACATCCGTTACGATATTGGGAATAAGGCCTGTCGCAGATTGGAGGGCAGAAGCGAGATCGAAACCGCTCCATCCCGGCTTGTTGGTTTCCAGCAACTTACCATAATTGGCGGCGTTTGGATCTAGGGTGATCGGGCCAAATGCACCAACCCCCAGAGCCAAAATCTCTCCAAACTGTGCCCGATGCGATTGCAAGAATACCGCGATTTGAGGAATGAGCAGTTCAGGAACGACAGTTGGCAAGCTGATCCGTTCCAAAATTGTGCCGTCATTGTAACCAACGGCAACTATGGATTTCGTACCACCAAGTTCAATTCCGCCGACCAGGCGTTTATTAGGCATTTGTAAGTCCACTTTCCTGCTGGGCAATAACACGCGCAACCATCGGCCGAGCGAGCAGCAACAAAACCACAGCTACCAGATAAAGTCCCGCCATCATTGCAAAACCGGCAGCAAGCCCCGTGTGCACGGCAACGATGGGGAGAAGAACTGTGGTGATTCCAGCGCCAATAAAGCCAAGCATGGTCATCAGCCCTGCGGCTGTGGCACGCGCCTCGGCAGGCATTACATCATGCATCGCGGCGTAGATGCAGCCATCAAAAAGGCCTTTGCCAAAACTCGTGGCGAACAGCAGCAATCCGACCAATGGAACCGAAGTGACGAGCGGGAAGGGCAGAAGGAAGAGGGCCGCAAGTGACAAGCCGATGGCCAAAACGGTAAAGCGCCCAACCGAACTTTTCGCGGCAAATTTATCTGCCATGTAACCGCCGACCAACACCGAAAAGAAACCGGCCGTTGTGATCATAACGGGACCAACCAGCGCACTGTCTGCCAAATTTAGACCAAGAACATCATGGGCATAGGTATTGCACCAGTTGAGCACGGCCGAAGAGGCCGCCGTTGCGAGGAAGAACACGCCGCACAAAAGCAGCGCTGCTGGATTTTTCAGAATGAGGCCAATCGGCTCTGCGCGCTTCTCTTCGCTAACGCGAACCTCGCCGGGTGCATCATCGCGCAACAGTTTGAAGAGAATTGCTATCGCGACAAAACCCAGTGCGGCAAAAATGATGAAAGGTGCCGGCCAGCCATAGCTGTCCGCCAGCTTTCCCGCGACCCATCCACCAATGCCGCCGCCTGCAAATACGGCAGTTTGATGAATGGAGAGCGCGCGGCTGCGCATGCTTGGCTTATGCCATGCGCTGATTAATGCTGTTGCGGTCGGATAATAAGTAGACTCGCCAATAGCGACGAGTGTCCGCATACCCAAAAGCATCGCAAATCCTGTGGCAAAGGGCATAATTCCGGTAGCCATGCTCCAAAAGATCAATCCAAAGATGATCATGTTTCGACGTCTTACGCTGTCGCCAACTCGGCCAAAAACAAAGGCGCAGACAGCATATGTCCAAAAGAATGTGGTATCAATTATACCCAACTGAATATCCGTGATGTCAAAGGCATCACGCAGAAGCGGTTTGACCGAGTTCAGAATCGACCGATCTGCGGCATTGAGGAAGGAGACCATCCACAGCAGGCCGACCAAAATCCATGGATAGGTATCGGGCGCAGGTTTGCGCTGTATTTCAGTCATGCAATGTCCCCTTTGCTGCACCAAGCTAGCCACATAGCTGCCGTCCATGAAAAATCTGGTCCGCCAGAGCCACTGCCATCTTCCGGACTAAAACTCTCATAAAATCCGGATTTTTGTATCAAGCGCGCGCTATCACTGCGGATCCGGTCGGCCCATGCATTATGACCCGCCTCTGCGAGACCCTGCGCTACCATGTAGCTTACGACCAGCCAGATCGGGCCGCGCCAGTACCGTTTGTGATCATAGGCCCGGCTCCCCGCTTCCAAGCTTGGGACGAGATAGGTTGCGCTTCCCGTGATACGCTCCAGCGCCGCAATCAAACGGGCGCGCTGCGTGTTATTTCCAACCCCTGCATAAAATGCGAGGAAGCTGGCGTTCGTTACCAAGCCGCTGCTTTGGTCGGTGGTTGCATCACGGCTGCAATAGGCGCCTGCTTCTTCGTCCCAGAGCCAATCCATCCCTTTTTCAGAGAGGGCAATCCGCGCCTCAAGCTCCGTTATGACCGCTGCGTCACCGATCGCTCTTGCCATGACCAGCAAATCACGATTGGCGCGTAGCAACTCCATCGACATACCGACATCGATCATGCGGAATGGTCCATTGTCGGCTATTTCACGGTGGTTCCAACCACAGTTGCGGCCAAACTGTAAAATCGCGACATAGCGATCATATTCGTTTTGCGTTGGCCGCATGGCCGCATCGACATGTCCGGTATCGCGGCGTTGATAATCGCCAACATGTGCGGTGTCGACACGCGCCAGTGCATCGTCCCATTCGCTGCTATTGTCACGCCCGGTTTCCCAATTATGCGTAACCATGACCAGTCCGTTTGCTTTGGGGTCACGAAACGCGTGGAACCAGCGGTGACTTTTCAGACAGGCATCATAAAGGCGGCGCATACGGGGATGTGTTGAATCCGCCCCTTCATCTTCCCATAATTTGCGGACAATGGTGGCAAGGACAGGCGGCTGTGTTATCCCAGAGGTTGCGGGTGTTTTTCCTGTTGCCCAAACCGACGGCCCTGGGAAATAGCCAGGGTCATCCTTGTGAAAAATGATGTGCGGGATCATCCCGTCATCCCATTGACCCGAAATCAGCGTTTCAATTTCTTGCCACGCACGATTCCGATCAAATTCCGCAAAGCCGAGCGCCACAAAGGCGGAGTCCCAATTCCATTGATACGGATAAAGCCCATGCGTAGGAACGGTGTAGCCGCCACGGTCATTGCGAATGAGGATATCGCGGGCTTGTGCGTTCAGGTCGGTCATTGCGGAGATCCTCTCACGGCGATCATACGGATGTCATTGACGTTGGTGCGGGTCGGGCCAGTTATGACAAGGCCGCCAAGTGATTTGAATAGATCATAAGTGCGGTTACTGGCCAGCGCTTGGGCGCAATCGGCATGCGCGGCCCATGCGGCATCAAAAAAGCCACCGGCATTATCCTCGCTGCCGTCAATGCCATCGCTATCACCCGCGAACGCCTGAATTGAAGCGGATGGGGCGAGCGCGGACAACAATCCGGTAAGATATTCAAGATTGGGTCCGCCGCAGCCATCTTTGCGGGCGCCACTTACGGTCAACTCGCCGCCCGATACCAATAGATGATTTCCCGGTTGTTGCATCATTTCCTGTGCTTGTATTGCGTGGGTTTTGCCTGTCGCTGCCGCATCCCCCGTAAGCCTCTCGCCCAGATTGATAACATTCCACCCATCGGCGCGCGCGCGCGCCGTAACGGCATCAAGCGCGTGTGAATTTGTGGCGAGCATGTGCACGGGATGCACGGGGACGGCGGGCGGACAATTGGCATGGATTGCAGCTATGATGTGCGGCGCGACTTGCCAGCCTGATCCTGCAAGAATGGCGATGGCTTGTTCGGGAACGAACGCCGCGGCGATGCTCGGCCCCGATGCAATTAACGCCGGATCATCATTGGCAACGTCGGAAATAGCATATGTTAAAAGTTCCGCACCGCGTGCACCGGCAACGGCAGCCAACCGGCCGCCCTTGACGCGCGAGAGATGGCGGCGCACGAGATTTATATCCTGTATAGGTGCACCAGACCGAACCAGATGGTCGGTCATCGCCTGCTTTTCAGTAAGGGTTATGCCTGCGGCAGGCGCGCAGAGTAATGACGAGCCCCCACCGGATATCAGAAAAAGAACGCGGTCGCCTTGCTCGGCTGTTTGTGCCAGTTCTAAAAGTCGTTCCCCCGCCTGTAGGCTTTGGTCATCGGGGACGGGGTGACGCGCTTCGATAACCGCTACACCTGTTATTGCACGGCCAACGCCATGCCCGTGCCGCGTGACGACGCAACCCGTTATTACACCTGACAGATGATTTACTGCTACGTCGGCCATCTCGGCCGCAGCCTTGCCGCAACCCAAGATTATGGTTTTTCCGACAGGTGCACTTTTTGGCAAAATGGCAGGCAAAGTAGATTTGGCACCCGCAGCTGAAACCCCGGCGAGAAAGTAGCCGGTTAAATGTGCCCTCATGTCGCTCATTGCTCTGCTCCGCTATCTTACCTTGCGCCGTACCGCCGAAATGAAAAGCGGCGGCACGGCGCATGGGCAAATAGCCGTTGTCAGAAGTCAAAAGTCAATTTTGCAGTGATCCGACGAGGCAAAATGGGACGCGCATTGAAATAAGCGCCCGTGCCACCGGTTTGGATAGCACCTGCACGCGGGTTGCCTTCGGCTAAGCCTTGCGAGTTCAGGAGGTTCCAAACGCCCACGCTGAACCGTAGCTTGTTCTCCGCGCCAAGCCCATCAAATGTGTAGCCTGCTTCCGCTCTCCAGATGCTGTATGCAAAGAGCGGTACATTGTTGCTGGCATCCTGATAGGTCTTGCTTTGATGGTTCCAGAACACAGAGGCATCAAATCCGCTTGCATTGACTTGCGCGCCGACGTTGGCGAGCATCTTTGGCAAGCGATCAGGCTGCTTTCCATTAATGCTGGCTGGGCTGTCGCCCATGAACTTAGCGTCTTGATAGGTAAAGTTACCCGACAAGGTCAGATAATCGGTAGGTTGGTAGTTGCCATCCAATTCGATACCGAAGGTGTCGGATTCAGTCAGCAGCAGCGATGGCGTCAGATTGGCACCAACGAATGACACGGACGTCCGCTTGCGCAATCCGGTGTAGAAGGCGGCGGCATAACCGCGGAATGCCCCACTACGAACCTTAACGCCTGCTTCAACCTGATTAACTGGCTCTGGTTCAAAGAAGACGATGTCCCGGTTTGCGGAGTTCAGCTGAGCATTTGTTCCCTGCGCTTGCGGGAAGAAGTAACCCGCTGACGCATTGGCATAGAGATTCACATTGTCGTTAAGCTTGTAAAGGCCGCCAACGGCGAAGGCCCAAGCTGTGGTGGATGCCTTACCACTCCGGAAGGTGCCGGTGCCAAAGGTCATGGTATTGATTGGCGCGCCTGTTACCGCATTGGTTGCCAATGTTCCTGCACGGCTGGCGGTTACTTCGATCCGGTTTTCGATCGTTGCGCGTTCAACCCGAGCCCCGAAGTCCAGCGTCCAACGGCCTGCTTCGATCTGGTCCGCAAGATAGATCGCGCGTTTGAATGCACTACGCGTTTCTTGCGTATAAGCAGAAGGTGCTTGGATGATTCCGTTGACAGTATATTGCTGCCCGTTGATCGCCAAATTGACCAGCGATGGGTTGTTGTTGAACTGCCCAAGATATTGAACGGTGCGCTGATTATTGTCCGCTTCCGCCCGCGACATGAAACCGCCCAAGGTCACGGTGTGATTGAGCGACCCTGTTTCAAAGCTCTTGATCAAATTGACTTCCATCGTCGCATCGCTTGTTGGGCGCTGACGATCATTGAAAGCATTTGCATATAAGATGTAATTTGATGGCAGAACTGCGCCTGTTTCCACATCAGTGAAAACGGCTTGTGCCAGCGTCGCGGTTGGCGCAACGCGCGCCAAAAACTGTGCTTGGGTTTCAGGCGCAGCTGGACCTATGCCGTTGCTGAAGAAGTTAGAAGCCGATTGATAATCTGACCATTTCAGTTTGGAGTTGATTTTCCAGCCATCGCCAAATTCCTTTTCAAAGACGGCATAAATCGAGCCACCTTCGGTTTGGAAACCATCTCCTGCGCGGAATTCTGTCGCACCTTCGGGGGTGTTGACCCGAATGCCGTCAATGGCGCTGGAGTTAGTCGTGAATACCGTTTTGCCATCATTGCCATTCACCCGCTTCCGGGTTGTGCCGTCCAGCGGCACAGGCAGATAGAAATTGGCGCGGTCGTTGATATAGCTGCCATAAAGGGCGAAGGATCCCGATCCGTCAGCGAATTCATGCTTGATGTTCCCGCGCAAGGCGAAGCCTTCTGTCGGTATGCCGGTATCAATCGGGCCTTCATCATAGCGGTAGAAGCCGGATACGGCCATATATGTATTTTCGCTCAGCGGGCCCTGATACGCAAAATCGCCTCTGTAGCGATTATCTTCTGCGACTTCGAGTTGGAACGTGCCGTGCGGTGTGTCCGTTCCCGTCTTGGAAATATAGTTGATGATGCCGGCTGTCGAGCTGACGCCGAAGAGGTTCGAAACACCACCCTTCACAAATTCAAGCCGCTCAATGCCCAGATCATTACGCGCAAAAAAGTCGAATGCTGAGGAATTGAGGCCGAATGCGCTGAGCACCGTGACGCCGTCATAGTTAATCGGGGTAAATTCAAACTGGCCACCTGATGGCAGGCCACGAACGCGGAAGTTGGTCGCAACTTCACCGCCGCCACCTTCAGTCTTCAGGCCTGGCAACTGCTGCAAGAGATCTGCCTGACTACCCGACCCTGTAAATGTGCGCAGGGCTGTTTCATCTACAAGCGCGATCGACAAAGGCGTGTTCTGAGCGCTGCGGCTGGCATTGGTACCAGTGACAACAATCTCATCATCTTTGGACTGCGTGTCATCTTCAGCGGCAACAGCCGATTGTGCGTAGGCAATGGAGGGCGTTAACGCCAACAAAGATACGCTGATCATGGACACCCGAAGGGCGGAACGTGCTTTCATGAAACCTCTCCTCTGATTTGAGATTCGCTTTGATCCCAATTTCGAATCAAATCGTAATCAATTCCAAAAAGAATACAACCCACAATAGGTATTATTAAGAGTTGTATGTTGCACCTGCGGTCAAATCTTGTCATTCTGCGCCATATGGCCAGCACAAAAATTCGACCCAATCCCTTTCATCTCCCTTCGGAAAGCGAATCCCGCATCTTGGGCTATGTTTTGCGGCAACATGGCGCGACCCAGCCGGAAATCGTGCATGCAACCGGCCTGTCGCAGCAAACGGTTTCGCGCTTGGTAAATGACTTGGTCTTGCGCGGCGCGCTTCGGCTGGGCGATCGACGTTCAAATGGACGCCGGGGACAACCGCGGATTGAAATAGAAGTCGCGCCGGATCATGCATATTCACTGGGTGTGGCGTTGATGACAGATGCTATGTCTGTTTTGCTGATGGACTTTTCCGGCAACGTTGTTGCCTATGATTATTTGGAAATGCCGGTGATGAACCGGAAGGCGGTTTTTGAACGCCTTGGCGATGTAACAAGTCGCTTTTTCGCGACCAATGCTATTACCAAGGACAGCGTAGCAGGCGTCGGCATTGGTATTTCCGGATATTGTCTGGATGGCAAGTCACGGTACAATCCGCCGCGGGCGCTGGATGACTGGGCTATGGTGCAAATAGACAACTTATTCAGCCAAGCACTCGGCATGCCGGCGTGGGTCGAAAATGACGGGAACGCCGCCGCAATTGGTGAAAGCTTTCTTGGCGCAGGGCGCGTATTCCAGAATTTTGTCTATGTCTTTATTGCCGCCGGTATTGGCGGCGGAGTTATAACTAATCATAAATTGTCGCGGGGTGTGAATGGCAATGGCGGTGAGATCGGGCTCGTTCTTCCCCGCAACATGTTCCAAGAACCCAATTTAGAAACGCTCTTACAATCCGTGCGTCGACATGGGGTTGAAGTCAGCGGTATCTCAGCCATGCTCTCCGAATTTAATGTGGATTGGGCAGGCGTGGATGAATGGATCGAACGCGCACGTGACCCGCTTTCGCTCATCGCCTCTTCAATCGCCGCGCTGTTAGACCCCGAAGCGATTGTTTTGGGCGGCCGCTTGCCAAATGCTTTGGCGCAGAAAATCATTCCTGCGATCGAATTATATGACGATGCACGAAGGTCGGAACCGCGCCCACTTCCCAAAATTATGATTTCAGAAACGCAGGTGGACGCCTGCGCTATTGGCGCGGCGATGATACCGCTTGAGCAGCAATTCTTTTCTACGATGTTATGAGGGCCAAAATGTCTCTTACACAGGACCAGCGGGATTTTTATTCTACACATGGCTATATTCACGTCGAAGGCATGTTTAGTCTTGAGGAATGCGCCATGTTACGTGGCGAAATCCATGCCCTTGCAGAAAGATTGGGCAACCCTGACGCGACATGGGCAAGCGTCCGCAGCACGGGCACGAAGATCACCCATTGCCATGATGTCCAATTCGAAATTGCAGCAATAACGCGCTTGCTAACGGACACTCGCTTCGCAGGCGTTGCACAGGCGATTATTGGACCCAATGTGCAGCTCCATCACACCAAAATGTTTATCAAGCCGCCGGAAAATGGGTCCCCATTTCCCATGCATCAGGATTATTATTATTTCCCGCATGCAGGCACGTCTATGACAGCAGCTATCATGCACTTTGATGATGCGCCGATCGAAAAAGGGTGCCTACGCGTCGTGCCCGGATCGCATAAGCTGGGCCCATTAGAACCGGTTGGCGAAGACAGGCATTTACCCGGCTACGCAATTGAGGATGCGACGCCGATCCAAGCAAATGCCGGTGACGTCATTTTCTTCAACTATTTGCTGATCCACGGTTCGGGACTGAATGTATCCGATGAAGCCCGCACAACTTTGCTCGTTCAGATGCGCGACCCAGAAGACAAACCAACTGTGGACCGGCATTTGTCTAGAGGACAAGGCATGATGCTTGCTGGCGTCAACCCTGTGCCTTCTGTGGGATTATGATATTTCGGGGCAGAGTCTAAAACGTAGCTTATCCATCTGCGACGCGCCAAATGCAACATTTAGCTATTCGCGCCTGAAGGCATTATCTACGCCTTACATCGATGCACTAAAAAATGGTGCGGCCAAGAAGACTCGAACTTCCACGGGCTTTCGCCCACAACGACCTCAACGTTGCGCGTCTACCAATTCCGCCATGGCCGCACGCGCCTAGACAGGTAGGAGGCGGCCCCTAGCAAAGCGTGTCGGCAGGCGCAACAGGCATTATCGTTTCGAGGCCACCTAATCGCGCCGCAGCAGGAACACCGCATGTTCTGCCAACAGATTGGCAAGTCGTCCATTGCGCGGTTTATCTCCGGACAAAAACCATTGGCCTTCTATTCTAATATTCCGTTCGTCGAGGAAGCTGCGAAAGTCGTCGATGGTCACATGGTGGATATTGGGCGTGTCATACCAGCTATGGGGAAGCTGCTCTGTCACCGGCATGCGTCCACCAAACATATGCGCCAAACGCATGCGCCATTGCGCAAAATTGGGGAAGGAAACAAAGGCCTGCCGTCCGATCCGCACCAAATGATCCAACACCAGATCAGGCCTTTTGGTGGTCTGCAATGTCTGGCTTAAAATCGCATAGTCAAAGCTACCATCGGGATAATCGGCCAAGTCGGTGTCGGCATCACCTTGAACCACCGATAGCCCGCGCGCGACCGCCGTGGCCACGTCGCGGGCGTCAAGCTCCATTCCGCGCGCGTCAGCATCTTTGGTGTCGCGCAGTGCCGCCATCAACAGGCCATCGCCGCAGCCAACATCCAAGATACGGGCGTTGGCGCGTACTTCGCGGGCGATAATCGCAAGGTCGGAGCGCAAAGATGTCACCGGCTTTCCCCTGCGCGCAAAAAGCCATCGACGATGCGGTTCATTTCGGGCGCTTCCAATAAAAATGCGTCATGGCCAAAGGGGCTCGATAGTTCAACAAAACTCGCCGCGGCGCCCGCTGCGTTCAGGGCATGCACAATGCGCCGCGATTCTGCCGTGGGATACAACCAGTCGCTGTCAAAACTGATTAGGCAGAAACGGGTTTTGGTGCCGGCAAAGGCTTTGGCAAGTACGCCGTCATGCGGCTCTGCCAGATCGAAATAATCCATCGCGCGGGTAATGTAGAGATAGCTGTTGGCATCAAAGCGGTCGACGAAGCTGAGGCCCTGATAGCGCAAATAGCTTTCGACCTGAAAATCGGCGTCAAAGCCAAAGCTTTTGGCATCCCGATTTTGCAAACGGCGGCCGAATTTTTCGGTAAGGCCCGCTTCGGATAGATAGGTGATATGTGCCGCCATGCGGGCAACGGCAAGGCCAGCCGCAGGTGCTTCATGCCCATAATAAGCGCCATTGTTCCAGCGCGGGTCGGCCATAATTGCCTGACGCCCGACCTCGTGAAAGGCGATGTTCTGCGCCGAATGCCGCGCGGTCGAAGCAATGATAACCGCAGATTGGACGCGTTCCGGATATAACGCAGCCCAGCTTAAGGCCTGCATCCCGCCCATCGACCCGCCGACCACGGCCTCCAATGTTTCGATGCCCAAATAGTCCAGCAATAAAGCCTGAGCCCGGACCATGTCGGCAATGGTGATGACCGGAAAACCCATCGCATAAGGCGCGCCCGTTACCGGATCGATGCTGGCGGGACCGGACGACCCCATGCAGCTACCCAAGACGTTTATGCTGATAATGCAATGGCGCGCGGGGTCTATCGGCTTGCCGGGGCCAACCATCCGCGTCCACCAGCCCGATTTGCCCGTAACGGGGTGGTTTGATGCCACATATTGGTCACCGGTGAGCGCGTGGCAAATCAATATGGCGTTGGATTTATCGGCGTTCAGTGCTCCATAGGTTTCATAGGCAAATTCGACAGGCGCAAACGCGACACCGCTGTCGAGCTGCACTGCCCCAAGCAACAGTGTCTTTTTATCCAGACCAAAACGCGCGTCATTCTGCATGATGACCGCCATATCAGCGGTTTCGTGCGAAACAACAGAAACTCGCAATAGAAGTGTTAGTGGTCCTGACTCTAGTGCGTTGGCGACACGTTGCGCTTCGCTGCTGTCGCCGCTATGGCCGCGGGTATGAATACACCCAAAGCCAAACCATGGATTGAAGCTATCAGCGCCTATACACCCGGCAAAGCAAAGTCGGACGATGGCCGCGTGCTGATTAAACTATCAGCGAACGAAAACCCACTGGGGTGCAGTGCCGACGCTGCGGCGGCGCTGGTGAACAAAAGCGCTTCTTTGGCCCGCTATCCGGACCCCGCCTGTACCGCTTTGCGTGAAGCATTGGGCGCGGCTTATGAGATTGATAGCGATCAAATCGTCTGCGGAACAGGTTCGGATGAACTGCTGAACCTCATTGCCATGGGCTATGCAGGCGCAGGCGATGATATCATTTATGTCCGCTATGGCTTTTCGGTCTATGAGATTGCGGCCCGCAAAGCGGCTGCCAATGTGATTGTCGCGCCGGATAAGGATTATGGCACCGATGTCGATGCTTTGCTGGCGCTGGTGACTGACAAGACCCGCGTGGTTTTTGTGGCAAACCCGAATAATCCTACGGGCACTTATACCGATGACGCCGAAATTGCGCGACTGCATGCGGGCTTGCCGAGCAATTGTGTGCTCGTGCTGGACCAGGCCTATGGCGAATATCTTGAGGATGACGGTCCCGCCGCATTGGAACTGGCGCGCCGCCATGACAATGTCTTGATCACCCGGACTTTCTCTAAAATTTACGGCCTTGCGGCAGAACGCATTGGCTGGTGCTATGGTCATGCGGGCCTTATTGAAACGCTCAACCGCGTGCGTGCCCCGTTCAATGTGACAGCCGCAGGACAGGCGGCAGCTATCGCTGCGCTTGCGGATAAAGATTTCGTGACGCGCAGCCGTCAGCATAATGCCGAATGGCGTGACTGGATGGTCGCAGAATTTGGGGCATTGTCCAACCACGGTTTGAAGGTCATTCCATCCTGGGGCAATTTCCTGATGGTCTTTTTCGAAGGCACATGCAGCGCAGAGACAGCTTTTAACGCGCTTATGGCCGAAGGCTATATCGTCCGCTGGTTGCCGGGACAGGGGCTTGGCAATGGCCTACGCATTACCATTGGTACCGAAAAGGAAAATCGGGGTATCATGTCAGCCCTGCGTAAAATCCTGGACGCGAACGCGTAATGTTACCCTTCACGCGCCTGACGATTATTGGCCTGGGCCTGATCGGTTCATCGGTGGCACGCGCGGTCAGGGCGCAGATGCCCGCAGTGCGCATTACCGGACATGACGCCGACCCGACTGTGCGTGAACGCGCCGTTGCGCTTGGTTTCTGCGATGATGTGACCGACACGGCTGGCGCTTCGGTGATGGATGCGGATCTTGTCATCTTGTGCGTGCCTGTGGGCGCTATGGGCGCGGTTGCGGCCGAGTTCGCGGCTGACCTACCAATCGATGCGATTATCAGCGATGTCGGTTCCTGCAAGCAAAGCGTGGCAGAGGTCCTCGGCGCCGCGCTTCCGAACGCGATCATAATTCCTGCCCATCCTGTGGCCGGCACCGAAAAAAGCGGTCCTGACGCCGGTTTCTCGACCTTGTTCAAGGGGCGCTGGTGCATATTGACGCCACCCGAAAATGCACCCGAGGCCGCAATTGAGCGCCTGCGCATTTTTTGGCAACAGCTTGGCGCCGATGTCGAAATTATGGACGCGCGTCACCATGACATGGTGCTTGCCGTCACCAGCCATTTGCCGCACTTGATCGCCTATACCATCGTGGGCACAGCCGATGATTTGGAAGGCGTGACGCAAAGCGAGGTTATTAAATATTCGGCAGGTGGTTTTCGCGACTTCACGCGCATTGCTGCGTCCGACCCGGTGATGTGGCGCGATGTGTTTTTGTCTAACAAGGACGCCGTCCTCGAAATGCTTCAGCGTTTTTCCGAAGATTTAAGCGCACTGCAACGCGCGATCCGGTATGATAAAGGCGACGAGTTGGAGGCATTATTTGCCCGCACGCGCAATATCCGACGGTCGATTGTGGAACAGGGCCAAGATGATGACGCACCTGATTTCGGGCGCAAGCATTAGGTCCTGATCCTAAACGTTCAGTGCATTAATCGCAGCGTGGACCCGCGCCTCAATTTCCCCGCGAGGCAGACCCGTGGGTAGTTCCTCGCCAATCTTGTAGGTAATCGTCCCTGATTTCCAGATACCCGTTTTGCGTGGGCTTAACGTGCCGCTGTCCACCGCAATCGGCACGACGGGCAGGTTGATAAGCTTATACAAGCCTGCAAAGCCCGACTGTAATGGGGGCTGATGGCCGGGGGCGACCCGCGTACCTTCGGGGAAGATCACGATTGGTCGTCCGTCTGCGATCATTTTCTTAGCAAGAACCAGCATAGCCCGCAGCGCCGCCGCGCCGCCATTGCGGTCAACCGGGATCATGCCATAGGCGCGCGCGGCGGGACCCCATAAGGGAATATCAAACAGCTCTTTCTTCGTCACCACCGCGGGTTTGTGAAACATGCGGGGCATGTCGATGGTTTCAAACATGCTTTCATGTTTGATGGCGTAGAGAACGGGCTTTTGCGGCAATGCGCCCTCAATTTTGATGTTGATGCCCAATATCCGGCGGTAGCAGGTATATTGCCAGCGCGACCAGCCGCGCACGGCCCATTGCATCAGCGGGATGGAGAACCATTGCGCCAAGAACGCGGTAACCACGAAAAACACCGAGCCTGTGTAGAATATCACGATATACACAGCAGACCGGATGACTGCCATCATGGCTTAAAGCCCAAGAAGCGACGCGACAGCGCGCAACCAATATTTGTTATATTCCTTGAACAAGCCGCCAAGCGAGGGTTGGGTCGACACCGCATCATTGGTGACGGTGATGCCATTGGGCAAGGCCCGGTCAAGTTCAAAGCGCGCGCGGCGCATGTGCCAATCATGCGTAACAAGTCGAATGCTGCGCATATTGTTCCGCTTTACCCATGCTGCCGTTTCTAATGCATTGGACCGTGTGTCTACCGATTGGAAACCCAGCGCGATGCAGCATTGGAAATATTGGGCAGATTTTGGGTATTGTGCCTCAAGCTCGGGTGGCTTCACATCGCGGTCTACGCCAGAAATCAGCAATTTTTTGGACTTGCCCGATTCCAATATTTCTAGCCCGCGATCAATTCTGTGTGCACCACCGGTCAGCACGACAACACCATCGCTTGGCGCAATGGGCGCTGGCTGCGGCAACAGCAAAGCAAACCAAGCAAAGCCCAGCATCCAGATCAACAATATGAAAGCGATAAAGCGACTGATCATAAATTCTTCTTTAACACAGTAATCACCGTGAAGCACGACTTAAGCATAGCAAGCGTCGTCACAGCAAGCGGAATGCGCCGCACCGCCGCGACAAATGGCACGAAAAATAGGACAGGATAGGGGCTATTCATGGTCGAGTCGCGACCCGAAAACGCGTCGTCCACAGCAATTTTCACCAGCGGGGTTGCAAGTCACAAGATGCTGCTGTTTAGTCTTTGTCATGCTGCTTGTTTGCCCTTCCTGCCGCACACGTTACAATGTTCCTGACAATGCCGTTGGTGTTGATGGTCGCCAAGTACGTTGCGCCAATTGCAAGCATGCATGGTTTCAAGAGGCGGCGGCTCCGCCGTCGGCGCCAACACCCTCCATCCCCGCTCCAGCCGAGCCGAGCGATCCGGCGCCCGTTGTCGCCCCGCCAGAGGCTGCTGCCGCCGCACAAATGTCACCAGTGGGTGCAGAGCCGGCAGAAAGCGCCCCAAACACCGTTCCAGATCCCACGCCCCGATTCATGGGCGCAGAAACGGATGCGGATGACGCACAGCCTGCCTTCTCTAGATTTGCGCCTGAGCGCGCGGCCGCGCCTGATCAGGCGCCTGTATATGTCGATCCGTCGTTAAGTGCAGGCAAATGGGCAGATACAGAACCAAAGCAAAGCCGCTTTGCGCATGCGCCACCGTTCAACCAACGTCGCAGCCCTGCGAAAATCTGGACTTTGGTAGCGGTCATTTTTGCGCTGACGGTCACCTTCATTGGCACGGCTATCTCTTATTTCGGTATGCCAAATATCGGCTTTTCCAGCACGACAGAACAACCCGACCTCACTATTGTGCTCAACGATAATCTGGCACTGAACACGCGCGAAGATGGCACGCCCTATTTTATCGCGAGCGGCAGTATTGTGAACCCGACTGGGGTACAGCAAAATGTTCCCGACCTGCTGGTGAAGCTCAAGGATGCCAGTGGCAGACCGGTCTACAGTTGGAAAATGAAAGCCAAGGCCAGCACGCTTGCGCCAGGCGCAAAGGTCGATTTTAGCGAGGCGCGGCTTGACGTTCCATTGGCCGCCAAGCAGATCAGCGTCGGCTGGGTGCTATCGGGCGATTAACCCCGCTCCGCACAAAGGCCACTTGAACTCATCAGCGCTCTTAGCTATGCGAAGCCCCGGCCGAAGCGCCACATGCCGCCTTAGCTCAGTTGGTAGAGCATCGCATTCGTAATGCGGGGGTCGTAGGTTCGAATCCTATAGGCGGCACCATTTTTCCTATATTCTCTGTGATCACATAATCTGACCTGTGTAGTTGATCGCTGCTTGGGCTTGACCGATCACCGTTAGATATGCAGTGAGCCTTGCATGAACCAATTAACTGTCAGCCAAGCCGTACTTTCGCGTCGTTCTGTCCGCGCGTTTACACCCCAAACTGTCTCGTTGGAAATACTCCATCGGGTGATGGACAAGGCCCGATGGGCTCCATCGGGTTGTAATTTTCAACCATGGGAAGCAACAATTCTAACGGGCGCCCCGCTTGCTGAACTGCAGCAGAAAATGCTGGCTTCGCCGATGCAGGATCCGCCTGAATATTCATGGTCCGACCCCGAGGTTATCCCCGAATGCAAAGCGCGCTTGGCGCAAGTAGGGGCGTCGATGTATCAGGCTATGGGTATTGGCCGCTCTGACGCTGATGCCCGTAGTGACTTCGTTCGCAATAATGTGATGTCATTCAATGCCCCTGCGGTGCTGCTGTGCTATTTTGACCGCCGCATGGGGTCGCCGCAATGGTCGGATGTCGGGATGTGGCTTCAGACGATCATGTTATTGCTGCGTGAGGAAGGGCTGGACACCTGTCCCCAAGAATTCCTCGCCATGCATGCAAAGCTTATCAAGGAATTTATTGGCGTTTCGGATGAGACCCACATTTTCTTCTGCGGCATCGCCATTGGCTATAGAGACGAAGAGGCGGCGGTGAACGCTTTTGAGCGGCAGCGCGAACCAGTTGAAGGTAATGTCCGCTTCGTCGGTTTCTGACATCAGCGCACAATTAATGCTTAAAACACGCTGTAAAATCATGTGTTGGTCGTGTTACCCGACAAGGGCGGCACAACATGAATTTGCGGCGTTCGTTTAACTGACACCGACGCATATCCTCCTGTGATTTCACCTCAGAAATAATCGGGTCAACACAGGTAATATATTGAAAATATAATATTTTTCTAATTTATACTATGCAGCTATGTGATAAATGCACTGCATATACTCGGTTTGTACATTATTCGTAATGCTGGGGTTCCTGTTATGCCGATCCCGTTTGGGTAACCCAATGATTGATGCCCGCCAGATCTTCGTCGTTCGCTTCCCAATATGGCGCAAACTGCCCGCCATTGCCAAATAATGCGGATGCAATGTGCCTCTCTCCGGCCGATTGCCACAATGCCGTGAATGTATCGCGCATGGGGTCATCCACACTATGTGTTGTCCCGCGAATATGGATTATCCATGCAGCTACGGCTTGGAGAATGGCGGGGCATTGTTGCCCTTGCTGTTGATGAAAAGCCAATGTTTCTAACCAACGCTGCGGTATCTTCTGGCTCCCGTCCATGGCAATTTGGATAAGCCGGTGATTGAGTGCTGGATTGGCGAAGCGGGCAATCAATGCGTCAGCATAAGATGCCAGATTTTGTCCCGCCGCGGGTTGCAGACTATTGGCCGCTTCATCACGCATAAGCGTGTGCACAAGCGCCAGAATGTGCGGATCGGCGATGGCTTGGTGGACATATTCAAGGCCCTTTTGAAGCCCGATATAAGCCAGCGCCGAGTGCGCGCCATTCAACATCCGCAGCTTTGCGGTTTCGAACGGGGCGACATCTTTTGTAAATTGTGCGCCGCCGACGTCCCAGCAGGGGCGTTTGCTCGCAAAATGATCTTCAATCACCCATTGGGTAAATGGTTCAGTAACGACCGCAGCTTGGTCTACGCCGCCCAAGATAGCCGCGATGGATACGCGATCGCTGTCCGTCGTCGCTGGAACGATGCGGTCTATCATTGTGGATGGACAGCTGCACTGGTCCTCAAACCAATGGACCAGATCGGGCGCGCAACCCTCTAGATAGGCGCGCATCAGCACGGCAAGTTGCGCACCATTGCCCGCCAAATTGTCGCAACTGAGCAGCGTTAAACCGCCCAATTTCGCCGCGCGGCGTTGCCGCAAAGCGGCCGCCAGATACGCATAAGCAGATTTTTCACCCGCTTGCGTGAAATCCAAACTTCCGTCAGGCGCGCGGCAATAGCCTTTTTCGGTGATCGTAAAGCTGACGATATGGGTGTCCTCAGAAGACAGCGCAGCGATGACAGAATCTGGTTCATCGGCGGCGACCAAGACCTTTTGAACAGCGCCAATGACGCGGCTTTTGTCGCCATTTTCGGATCGCTCGGTAACCGAATATAGCCCGTCTTGCGGGTTCAACTGCGCAGCGACCGCTGGGCTGCGTAATGACACGCCGATGATGCCCCAATCACGCGCACCGGCGTTCATGGCGTCGTCGGTGTACACCGCCTGATGCGCGCGGTGGAATGCCCCTATCCCAAAATGCACGATGCCAGCTTTTTGGGCGCTTCGGTCATAGTCTGGAAGCAATATATTTGCGGGCAAAACGGAATGTGGGCCAAGTCTCATAATTTATAGGCCTGCTTGGCAAGAGTGTAGCTGAGGTCGACGGCAAGCTCGGCGGCTTCCCACTCCTCCATGCGGTGTTCGGCGACGAGCTGCGCCAAGAAACCGCAATCAATTCGTCGCGCGACGTCATGTCGCGCGGGTATCGACAGAAACGCCCGCGTGTCATCGTTGAAACCAACGGTGTTATAAAATCCTGCCGTTTCGGTCATATTTGTACGGAACCGGCGCATGCCTTCTGGACTATCGTGGAACCACCATGCCGGGCCAAGCTTGAGTGCGGGATAATGCCCGGCAAGCGGCGCCAGTTCACGGGCATAAGTGCTTTCGTCCAAGGTGAAGAGAATGATCGTCAGATCCGCATGGTTGCCAAATCGTGCGAGCAACGGCCGAAGTTGCTCGACATAGCCGGTCTGCGTGGGGATATCCGCGCCTTTATCTCTGCCAAAGCGTTCAAAGAGCATTGGGTTATGATTGCGGAACGCGCCAGGGTGAATTTGCATCACCAAGCCGTCATCGATGCTCATGCGCGCCATCTCGGTCAACATTTGGGCACGGAACAGTTCGGCGTCTTGCGGCGTAACATGCTCTGACGTCACGCGTCTAAAAAGCGCTTCTGCCTCTTGTGTGCTCAGGTCCGCGGTTTGCGCCGTCGGGTGGCCATGGTCGGTTGAGGTTGCGCCCATGGATGCAAAAAAGGCCCGGCGCTGGCGATGGGCGTTCAGATAACCCTGCCAATTGAAACAATCTTCGCCTGTATTCTGCCCCAGCATAGCCAGATTTTTATGGAAACCTTCAAACTCCGGATCGACAACGGGGTCGGGGCGGTAGGCCGTGATGACGCGCCCGTTCCAGCCGCTATCGCGGATAGCCTGATGATGGCGTAAATCATCAAGCGGGCTTTCAGTGGTGGCGATCACTTCGATGTTATAGCGTTCAAACAAAGCGCGGGGGCGGAAGGCGTCGGTCGCCAGCGCCGCGGTGATATGGTCATAATAATGATCCGAAGTTTCCGCCGACAACAACACATCAATCCCAAAAGTGGCGCTGAAAACCCAATCGAGCCACATGCGTGTCGGTGTGCCACGAAACAGATGATATCTCTCGGCAAATAAGCGCCAGCTTTCCCGCGGATCTGCATCAGGGTTGCGTATGCCCAGCGCCTCAAGCGGGACGCCTTGGGAATAGAGCATACGGAACACATAATGGTCCGGATGCAGTAACAATTCGGTGGCATTCCCGAATAGATCGTCTGTCGCCCACCAGCGGGGATCGGTATGACCATGCGGGCTGATAATTGGCAAATCGGCGACGGCATCATAAAGCCGGCGAGCGATTGCCCGCACATCCCGATCCGTTGGGAAAAGCCGGTCAGCGTGAAGGGTCAAAAGGCGCGACATGTTTTAAAATCCTTGGGTGCGGGCAAAGTTGAGGAAAAGTTCGGGCCAAATTTCGGCAGGCTTGCCGATGGCTTTGCGCAAACCAAAGCCGTGGCCACCATGCGCAAAGATATGCGTTTCGACTGTGATGTTCTTGGCGCGCAGTGCGGCCCGCAAAAGCAGGGTATTTTCGACCGGAACGGCATCATCATCTTCGGCGTGCAACACAAAAAATGGTGGGGCATTGTCGGGCACATTCAAATGCGGGCTGTGCTTTTGTTCTTCTGCAGCGGTGGGGGCAGGGCCCAAAAGCTTTTCCCGGCTTCCCGGATGGGCGTCGGGCGCGCGCATGGAAATTACGGGATAAATAGGCGCCGCAATTGCCGGACGGGCCGACAATGTGTCGGCTTCATCGACGGGTTCATAGGTTTTGACAGCGAACCGTGTCGCAAGATCGGCGCACAGATGGCCGCCTGCGGAAAAGCCCATGGCGCCAACTTTTTCTGGATCAATGCCATAGGTTTTCGCCCGCGACCGGATGATGCGCATCGCCCTTTGGGCATCCGATAGCCCTACATTGGGGCCTGCGGCCCAGCCTTCGCCCGGTAAGCGATAGAATAAGACAAAGGCCGTATATCCCCGCGCAGCAAGCCAGCGGCCCATTTCATAGCCTTCTTTGTCGACCACAACCCAGCGATAGCCCCCACCGGGTGTGATGAGGACCGCCGCACCATTTGGCTGGGCTGGCCTGAACACAACCAAGCGCGGGCGGCTAATCCCAAAGACGGCGCGGTCGGTAAGTTGCGGGTCGGTGGAGCGTTCGTTGACTGTCTCCACGAGCGGCGTCGCAGGCGCACCTGGCGCACCCTCCGGCCAAAGGTCGATGGTTTCGGTGGGCTGATACAATCCCGCTGGTAATGCCGATGTCGCACCCGGAGGGGCTGTTTGTCCAAAGGCGGATCCCGCGACGCTCGCTGCGGCTATGGCCATTAATGTACGCCGATCAAATGTCATAACGCCTCATATGTGAAATTGCGGAAGCGCGCTTCGCCCTGCCCAGCGGCATAAATCGCCGGACGCAAAGACAAGAAGTCATAAGCGACATTATGGTGGTAACCGGAAACCTCCATCTGCACATCGAATTTACGCCATGTTACACGGTCGTCATTGCTTGTGTGGATCGTCAATATATTGCGATCGTTGGTTAGCCGGATCGACAGCTTGCCTGCATTGTCCTTTGCGGAATTGGTGCCGCGTGACCTTTGCAAGCCATAACGGTGCATCATCAGGGTGCCGTTGCCAAACCCAAGCCCGGCATAAAGACGGCGGTTATAGAATAACAGCAAGCCTGCCTCTGTACCCGCATCAACGTCGATATCCACCGTCACGCGATAGACTTGGTCGCCCGCGATACAGCATAAGGGCGCACAATCGGACGGTGTTTTGCCCTTTGCCTGCATAAATAATGTGCCATCCAAACGCCGCAGGCGAGACATTTCGTTGGGCGCGGGGTCATAGAACGCCCAAGCCGTTCCCATCCGGTCGGTCTGAAAGTCATCTGACAAGGCCATGCCATGGGGCTGCGCACCGGCTTCAATTGGTTTTTTGATCGGACGCGATAAGTCGTCACCCATTGGCCTGGGCCAACCATCTTCGGCCCATTCGACGGGTTCCAGCAACGCCTGTCGGCCCAATGTCCAATAGCCATTTTCATAGCCATGATACATCATCCACCAGCCACCATCCGGGCCTTCAAACAATGTGGCATGGCCACGCGACCACCATTTTTCCCGCGCGGACTGCGTGCGGATTAACGGATTGCGGGGGCAATCTTCCCAAGGCCCAGCGAGTGTGCGGCTGCGTGCCATGATGACCATATGCCCCGTTGGCGGTCCAGCCGTTCCACCCACTGCCGTAGTCATATAATAATAAGCGCCGCGTTTGACGATTTTGGGACCTTCCGGCGCGAAGGTTTCGACGACCCAGTCTTCGGGATATCGCCATGGATCGTACACATGCTCTACCTTCCCAATGGTCGACAAGCCATCGGCAGACAGGCGGATACGGTCGCCGCCGGATAGAAATAACCAGCGCTGGCCTTTGTCGTCGGCAACATGGGTCGGGTCGATATGCAAGGGCAGGTTCAGGTCAACCGGTTCGCTCCATGGCCCATGGATGTCATCGGCACATATGACGTAGATCGACCTTTTTTGCGGTGTGCGCGCTGGGATATAGCAATAATAGCGGCCTTTGTGCTTGGCCAGATCCGGAGCCCAAACCGAGCCAATGGGTGTCTTGAGCGCGGCAGTGACAGGCTGCCAATTCACAAGGTCGCGGCTGTGCCAAATGACAATGCCGGGATAGGCATCGAAACTGGAAAAAGTCAGATAATAATCATCGCCATCGCGCAACAATGCAGGGTCCGGATGGTCGCCCGCAAATATCGGGTTGAGATAGCTGCCATTGCCAAGGTCAGCCTTACGTTGTCCCTCAATGCCCTTTGCCCATTGCATCGCAGCATGTGGGTCGAGGCTGGAGGTCGCGGCGGCGCCTTGTCCGAACGCCTGACTGGACATCAGGGGTAAGCTCCCGATCAGGGCAAGACTTGTCCGGCGATCACATTCCATATCCACACCCTTGCACAAAAAAGGACTGGTCACTTTATCCAATGACCAGTCCCCCTTTTTACTTTTTAGACAATCCGCAGATTACATTTTGAAGCGTGCACCAAACAGGATCGTACGACCAAAATGGTTGTTTTCGTAATTGCGGTCCGCGTCAAAGTCAGTGAACCGGTAGCGATAGGTATCCAGCAAGTTATTGCCTTCTACAGATACTTCCAACCACTCGGTGAACTTGTAACGGATCGAAGCGTCCAGATTGGTGGTTGCGCCATAACCTTCCAAAATGTTGCCCGTGCCGCTTGAACCTTCATGATAACGGCCACGATAGCTCAGCATCCCGCGGGCGCTGAACTTGCCGTCATCATAATAGAGCGTGCCGTTAAATGCCTTTTTGGTGACATTGCTCAGTGTATTGCTGACAACAGCATTCTGCAAAGCACCGCCTGCGGCAATTGCTGGACCTTGGACATTGAAGCTTGCGTTCGAGTCAATGAATGTGGCGTTTGCAAGGATGCCAAAGTTGGCAAGCATGCCATCGGTGAACGCGCTGAACGGAATTTGACCGGCGAGTTCGATACCCTTCAACTTCGCACCCGAACCATTGACGGTGGTCGCAAGCGTCCAACGTGGTTCAGCCTGTTGCGCGGGGTTGAGCGCCGCTGGCGATGAGGGGATCAGCACCGATGGGGGCAAACCGGTTTGCGCGAACGTCGCACCCGTGATGGATGCAGACTGCGTAAAGGTGCTTACGTCCTTTTTGAACAGTGCAACCGACAACACGGCCTGAGGCGCGAAATACCATTCGAGCGACAAATCGTAATTTCTGGCGCGATAGGGCTCGAGGAACGGGTTTCCGCTGGTTACTTTATAGTTGAAACCATCTGCCGAACCACCTGGGGTCAACGAACCCAAGGTTGGACGTGTCATTACATCCGCAACCGCAAAACGCATAATCGTGCTTTCGGTGGGGTACACAGCCAGGTTCGCCGAAGGCAACCAGTCATCATAGCTGCGGGTCACAGTCGCGTTCACCAAGCCAACAAGTCCATAGGAGGATTGGTCGGTCTTTGCGTAGCGGATGCCGGCATTGGCAGCATATTCCAATCCGAAGAGTTCGCCCTTGGCGTCTGCTTGTACATAACCGCCCTTGGTTGTTTCCTGAACGCCGCGAATGTTACCCGCGTCATTTACAAGCGCACGGTTATATAGGCCGGTGAAAGCCGTCGTTGCGGCCAGATTTGGAACGAGCCAGCCGTTGGTATTGCCGGCGGGTTGGCCAGCCTTGCCCAGATTGAAACCTTGCGACAGCGCCGGTGTGACCGCGAAACCATAAATCGCGGTTGGACCGAACAAGCTGCTCGCCGAACATGTGATTGTGCCCGCTGTGCTGGTAACAAGGCTGGTGCCGCCATTACCGCATATCGCCGTATCGCGGTTGAACGCTTCGGTGTCGAAGTTAAAGCGACGCCAGACGGCGCCCGCTTTCAATGTGATGTTTTCGCTAACATCCCATTCGGCACGGAACTGCGCGGTTTTGAAGTGATTGACCACGCTGGATGGTTTGTCACGAATTTCGGCCAATTGGAAATTCGCCGGATCCATGACGCTTGTTCCAAAAGTCAGTTTTGGCGAACCCATGTTGCTGTAGTCATAGCTGTAGCCTTGCGCATCGCGGTCGTCGAAAATGACAGTTGTTTCAACAGGAATGCCGGCGGTCGACTTCGAAACGCCGCCAAGAGCGGTGAAGCGGAGAGTGTCGGACACGTCCTGATCCCATGTGCCACCAACTTGGTAGAACTCGGTTTGCGATTGACGAAGATAATGCTCGGTACGAACCCAGGCATCGTTCAGTGTCGCAGAAATCATGTTGTTATTGGCGTCATAAACAGGGTTTATGACGTTAATCGAACGCTCGTTGGAACGCAGCAAGACTTCGCCCCATTGCTCTTCACGCGCGGCATCATATTTGGAATATAATGCATCAATCGACAATTTCGTCGCGTCATTTGGCGAAAATTGAACGGATCCGGTTACGCCTAAGCGTTCACGATCATGGGCAACTTCACCATAACGGGGAATACGTGGGTGGAATGCCAAAGCAGCCTTGTCGCATCCAGTGCTTGGAACATAGGTTCCGCCGCTATTGGCTGTGGTGAAGCAGTTGACACCGTCGACATTGTCAAAGCGCGCTTGGGCCCAACGAACAGTGTTGTTACCGAGTTCCAATGTGCTTGTTTTTGAATAAGCTGCGGAAATGGAGGCTCCCAAGGTGCCTGCATCGTTCCGCCAGCTGAGCAAGCCGGCGAAGCGTGGGCCAAGATCTTTCGACAGATCATTATAGGATCCGACAACGGACATGGCGCCATTCAGTCCTGAACGGCCAGCCAAGGGATTGCCGGTATTCAGGTCGACGACAGCGCCCAACGAACCTTCATCCAGCGAAGCTTCCGCGGTTTTGCGGACAACGAGGCTGCTGAAAAGTTCGGATGCAAACACGTTGAAATCGAACGCGCGGTCACGGTTGGCCGAAGCGCCATCGGTGGATGTGGCGATGGTTTCCATGCCGTTCACACGTACGCGGGTAAATTGCGACGAAAGACCACGTACGGTGATTGACCGGCCTTCGCCGCCATCACGCGTGATGGAAATCCCAGGAATACGCTGCAGCGATTCCGCAAGGTTCTGGTCAGGAAACTTCGCAATATCCTCAGCCACAATTGCATCAACCGCAGCAACAGAGTCGCGCTTAAGGTTCAACGCAGCTTCCAATGAAGCGCGGAAACCGGTGACAACAATAGCATCGCCTGCGTCGGCAGGCGCTTCTTCAGCAGCGGCATCTTGGGCTGCAGTGCTTTGGGCGTGCGCCGTTCCAACTGCTAATACGCTAAGCGATACCGCCGACAAAAATTTTGCGGCAGATCTGTTCAACTCGCGAGATCCAGACTTAATCATTTCCTCTTCCCTTCGCATTTTCCCGGGATTGATACCGGTGTCTTTTTGATTCGCGATGCGATGGAAACCAGCGCATCCTCCCTGCTTTGGGCACGCTTTTTTGCGCCTTTTGCCCATCTTTCTTGATATTATGGCACCTTGACAGTGCTCTAAAATTCTATTGCCAAACGGTTAAGGTAACCGGTGTCATTTAGACATTGATGCTAACTTCGCTTCATGTCAAGATGGCTTCCAAGGAGATCAAAATGCTTATTCGGATATTGTTGTTTTTAAGTCTCACTTGCGCGTCGCTGCCGGCGGCAGCCCAAACGCTTGCCTTTCCCGGCGCCGTTGGGTGGGCGAAAGAAACAACGGGCGGGCGTGGCGGAAAAATAATCCGCGTCACCAGCTTGGCTGCCGAAGGTCCGGGCACCTTAAAGGCCGCGATTGAGACAAAAGGACCACGTATCGTTGTGTTCGAGGTTGGGGGCGTGATCGATCTCCAACGCACGTCGCTCGAAATCAAAGAGCCTTTTCTCACCATCGCTGGCCAAACCGCACCATCGCCGGGCATTACGATTATTAAAGGCGGCATTGACGTGCGCGGCCATGACATCATCATCCGGCATATTAGGATAAAAACAGGCGCCGATGGCCAAGCCAAGCGCAGCGGATGGGAAGCGGACTCGCTATCGACCGTCGCTGCCCACAATGTCATTATCGATCATTGCAGTCTCACTTGGGGCATTGATGAGAATATGTCCGCAAGTGGCCCGCGCTTTACCGGCAAAACTGTCGAGGAATGGCGCAATGGCACAAGCCGCAACATAACCTTTTCTTACAATCTGGCGGCGGAAGGGCTGGCGGACTCCAGTCATCCGAAGGGCGAACATAGCAAAGGATCGCTGATCCATGATAACGCGACGGGGATATTGTTTTACCGCAATGTGTGGGCGCATAATGTGGAACGCAGCCCATTGATTAAAGGCGGTGCGCAAGCCGCGATGATCAACAATCTGATTTATGATCCAGCTAAGCGGGCGATGCATTATAATCTCATGGCGTTGGAATGGGCGGGGCAGCCTTATGTGACTGGGGAAATGACCGCCGTCAGTAACGTGCTGCGCGGCGGGCCATCGACGGATGCGGGCCTGCCATTTCTGATGCTCGGGGGTGACGGAGATTTACGTTATTATGGCCGCGACAACATTGCCGTCGACAAATTTGGCAAGCCACTGCCCATGTTTGGCCGTTATGGGGAAACGCGCGCTCGGCTTATCGAAGTGAAAAAGCCGGTCATCTGGCCGCAGGACATTGCCGTCTTACCATCACGCGATGTTGAAACCCATGTTCTGGCAAATGCAGGTGCGCGGCCGTGGGACCGTGACGCGGACGATATTCGCGTGTTGTTTTTCGTGGCCGAAGGGCGGGGCAGGGTTATCGATGACGAGGCAGAGGTGAGTGCTTATCCATCACCAAAACCGACTGCGGCACCCTTTGTTGAAGCTGACTGGGACCTTGTAACTATGGAACCCAAATCCGGCCTCTACCCGGGTCAAAAGGCACCATTACAGGAAAACATGTCCGCACGTGATCGTGCTATGCGGCAGTGAGTAAAGCTGCATGATTGCCTTGCTTATCATGCTGGCGGCCCCGCCGATGGTCGTGATTGACGAACGCGATGTCGTTCGCGAAGAAGCGCCCCCGCATGGCGCTATTGGCATGAGCACGGCCTATCGGATTAGTGACATTGTACCGCAGCCGCGGACGATGGAATTTCGCAAGCGCGTGTTACATAAAGGCGCGGCCATCGGCCTGCACCCCATTGCGCATGATGAGGTATATTATGTCCTGTCGGGCGAAGGCGAGGTAACCTCTGACGGTGTTTCGCGGCGCCTGCGCCCAGGAATGGCGGCGTATTTATATGACGGGGCAGTGGTCGGGATTAAACAAATAGGCCGCAAACCGTTGAGCCTCATCATCAGCTATCCTGTGGCGCCGAAATAATAGTTCAGGTTCCCGGCTGAATATAGGGAATGCGCGCAAATAATTCGCGTTCCCAGCCACGCGGATTGTTTTCGAGGCGGCTTTCATGATCGAAAATCATCGTCTCTCTTTTGTCTAGGCTATAGGGGGGCCATCCCGGATTGCCTGTGCGGGCAAAGCGGATGAACCTATCCATCATATGCAAACTCATCGCGCGTTGCGCGGCGGTCGAATTGGGCACTGTGCCAAAGGACAAGCCGATATCATCGGTATGCTTGGCCTCTTCAAAATTCAGCTGATACACAAAAGCGGGCACGCCTGCTTTTGCGCGCGCTTCAGCTTGTATAATTTGGCCACGCCAACTGCGTGCAGCAGTCACAATGCGGTGAAACAGTTCCAGCGGCCCAGCATCGGGGAATTGAGACCGAAATGCCTGCACCACCCAATCCGGCTGGACATCAATCCGCATTTCCGGGCCAATGCGTTGCGCCAAATTGGTAAAGTCTAACCCGACCAACTGCTTAGCATCGGGCGCGTAAAATGCCCGTGTCTCCAACACCGTATTGCCCATCATCATCGGTATATCACGCGACTGCATTGCCGCGTCCGGCCAAAAGGGATGGCGGTGCAAATGGCGCATATCCAGCACAGGGCCCATATAGACGCCGCCACCCAATATCGGGTCCTGCGCCGAAAGTGCCACAACCAGCTCTTCTGGTGGAACGGTCGCTGGGTCGGCGCCGTTGAGTTGCGCACGAAGCGCCTGCGTCCGTCGTGCCGCGTTCAAGGGGCCGGATGCCGTCACCTGCTGCCCGCTCATCGTTATCGCTTTGTGGAATAGCCCTTTGGCCGCGGGCATGGCCATCAATGTCGCGATCTTCGCGCCACCGCCCGATTGACCAAAGACCGTTACATTATCCGGATCACCACCAAAGGCCGCGATATGTGCCTGTACCCATTGTAGCGCGAGAATGAGATCCAACTGCCCAGCATTGCCGCTATCGGGAAACTGCTCAGGCATATAGAGATAGCCAAAAGCATTGAGCCGGTGATTGACCGTCACGACGACAACATCACCATGCTCTGCCAACGCCGCTCCGTCGTTGAGCGGGTCGGTTACGCTGCCAGTGGAATATGCGCCGCCATGGAAATATACCATGACGGGACGGGGTGGAGATGCCTTTGCCTTGGGTGCCCATAGATTGAGATATAGGCAATCTTCACGCGACGGGAGATAGCGGCCGCCCGGTTGCGGGCAAGCTGGGCCAAATGTCGCGAACGCACCTATCGCTTTCGCATCAAAAGGCACCGCGCGCGGGGCACAGAAACGCTCTGCTGTTCCATAGCGGATACCCTTTAATATGCGTAAACTGCTCTGCGGTTTCGAAGCATAAGCGGGCGCTGCCGCTAATGCCAACGCGCTGCCTAAGACAGCACGGCGGCTGAACCGGCTACCGCCGAACGTCAAGATTTCCGTCCACAAAGGCGTCTATATCAGCTTGACCAAACAAGCTCGCATCACCCGGCAGCGAGTGTTTGAGGCATGTGAGCGCAAGGCCCGTTTTGGCTATCGCTTCAGCATTTTCACCGGTAAAATGTGCATGCAACACGCCCGCTGCAAAAGCGTCACCGGCGCCAATACGGTCAATTATGCCTGTGACATCAACGTCTGCCGTCTGGGCAAAGCTGTCCCGCATATCAACACGAGCCGACAATTGGTGATGGTCGGCACTCACCAAATGCCGCGCCGTTGAAGCAATCAGTTTTAGGGCCGGAAATGCGCCAAATGCGGCAAGTGCCGCTTCGCGCCTGCGGTCAGCACCATCTCCGGAGAAATCCTGACCCAGCACCAAAGATATGTCGCGGTGGTTGCCGAACAATATGTCCGCCATGCCGATCAATTCGCTTAAGATTGCGCGCGGATTACTGTCCCATCTGTCCCAAAGCATGGCGCGGTAATTGCCGTCGAACGAAATGGGTATGCCCAATCGCACCGCCGCCTTTGCCGCCACCAGTGCCGCCTCAGCCGATTGGGGCCCCAAAGCCGGCGTTATCCCCGACAGATGCAGCATCTTGGCATCGCGCAGCAATAAATCCCAATCGAAATCCGCCGCGTTTAGCTGTGCAAAGCTTGAGCCCAAGCGGTCATACACGATTTCAGATGCACGCAGGCCAGCGCCTTGGGCCAGAAAATATAGCCCCATGCGACCGTCACGTACTTCGACGTTTCTGCAGTCCACATTATGTGCGCGTATGGCTGACACGGCCCCGCGACCCAGCGCATTGTCGGGAACGGCACTTATCATCGCCGTGTCATGGCCCAAATGGGCCAGGCCAACCGCGACATTTGCCTCGGCTCCGCCGACATGCACATCAAAGCTGTGCGATTGCATCAGCAGTTCACGCCCAGGGGCGGTTAGCCGGATAAGCAATTCCCCAAAGAAGATAATCTGCTTTGCCATGCCGCAGCGTTAGCGCGCTAACCAACCGCCGTCGACGGCCAGAATGTGGCCGTTGACATAGTCGGCTGCGGAAGATGCGAGAAAGACCGCAGCGCCGCCGATATCTTCTGCCTTGCCCCAGCGACCTGCCGGAATGCGCTCCACAATTTGACGGTTGCGGTTTTCGTCCGCTTGCAAGGCGGCTGTATTGTTGGTTTCAATATAACCAGGCGCAATGGCGTTTACATTAATGCCCTTTGCCGCCCATTCATTCGCCATCGCTTTGGTCAGGCCACCAACGCCCGATTTCGACGCGGTGTAGCTGGGCACACGGATGCCGCCTTGAAACGTCAGCATCGAGGCAATGTTAATAATCTTGCCTGAACCTTGGGCAATCATGCCTTTGGCAGCGGCCTGCGACAGGAAAAACAGGGTTTTGAGATTGGTGTCGATTACGGCATCCCAATCTTCTTCTGTGAAATCTACAGTGTCATTCCGGCGAATAATGCCCGCGTTGTTCACCAATATGTCAAGCTGGCCCAAAGCAGCCAAAGTCTCATCCACGACGCGTGCAACGGGCTCTGTCGATGACAAGTCAGCGGTGATGTTCACCGCCTTGCGGCCGTTGGCTTCAATAAGCGCAAGCGTCTCTGTTGGCGCGGAACGGCCGGCAACAGCAACGTCTGCCCCCGCCTTGGACAAGGCAACCGCAATGGCTTGCCCGATGCCAGTATTGGCACCGGTTACGAGCGCTGTCTTGCCGCTAAGGTCAAATGGCGCGGTCATTTCAGGCTGCCAAGCTCCGCAGATAAGCCGACATTTCTTCATCCTGGGAATTGGCGTAGAAATAATCGGCAAAACGTTCACCCGCAATCGCAGCCTTGAGGAGGTCCTGATCTACCGTTTTGAGGATGGTCAGCATGTCGCGGCAAGACGCTGCTTTTACATCCTTTAAAATGCTTCGGTTAGCAGCCATGAAGTGCGCGCGTTCCTTGGGGTAACCCGCGCCACCTTCATTTTCGAAAATCTTACGATAGCAATCCTGCAGGTTCAGTTCGGCCGCCCAACCAAAGCCTTTGGCGTAAGGCATCGACATTGCGTTGCCATCGTTGATTTGGCTGAAAAGGAAGGCATCGGTCGGGTCGATTACGAGGCCACAAAAGACGCCGGGCATGGCGTTGCATGCCAACATTGATCCCATTCCGGTACCGCAACCCGTAACGACAAAATCAGCCGCTTTGGAGTTCAGCAAAATTCCGGCGAGCAAACCGTTCATCACATAAGTCAGCGAGGCCTTATCCTCTGCGGTGTACATGCCATAATTGAACACCTGATGACCCAGCGGTTCGGCAACAGCTGTGAGCGCGTCATGGATGACGCTATTCTTCGCCGCTTGGCTGTTTTCCGTGATGAGCGCGATTTTCATAAATGCCCTTTCGCATCAAATTAGATGAATCTATTGTCCTGAAGGTAACCGGTGTCATTCACAAGTGCAAGACGGTCATTTCATAGGTGGCGCAACCGATCCGCGCCGGACCAACGTCGAGACAAATGTCGATGGCTCTTGATCGTCCTGTGATACCGATGCCGTGCCGCGGATGATCTTCAATGCAGCGGAACGGCCCATCGCGACGATGGGCCAGCGCACGGTCGTCAATGGTGGCCAGACCCTTGCTGCGATGGGTGTATCATCAAATCCGATGATGGATAATTCCTCGGGCACAGCTATGCCGCGTGACCGTGCTGCGAACAGGACACCAGCGGCCATCTCGTCATTACACGCAAAAATGGCGGTTGGCCGTGGTTGCAAGTCAAAGAGACTTTCGGCAGCCGCGATGCCGGACTCAAAGGTATATTGCCCATCCGCAATCAGGCTGCGGGGCAATGTGATGCCAGCCTCTTTAAGCGCAAATTCAAAACCGTCACGCCGGACTTGCGCCGAATTGAAGCCGTGCGGGCCCGAGATCAGGCCAATGCGTCGGTGTCCCTGCGCAATCAAATGGCGGGTTGCCTCAATCACGGCGTCCCGATCATTCGACGCCACCATATGGTCTGGATCATCCAAAACGGAGGAGCCCATGCGCACATATTTGCAATTCACTTCATCACATAAGCGCGCAAGTGCATCGATTTCTGAAATCGGAGGAAGCAGGATTACGCCATATAAACGCTGCCGGACAAGAAAGCTGCGCACATCGTCCAGCATTTCGGGTGAGCTTCTGTCCACAGGACGAACCACCAGTTCAAAATCGGTGTCGCGTAACGCCTCCAATATGCCCTGCTGCATGTTTAAAATCATCTGCGCATTGGGGTTGTCGTGGACGAGGCCAATAAGAAAATTGCGGCCAAGTGCGAGTGCCCGTGCCTGTGGGTTGGGGACATATCCCGTCTCGCGAATGACCGCTTCGATTTTTTCGCGCGTATCGTCATTCAGTGAGCCTGAGCGGTTAATGACGCGGCTTACGGTTTTTTTTGACACCCCTGCAAGCCGCGCAATATCATTGATCGTCGGCTTTGCTGCCTTGGATGGTCGCAGTTTTGGGGTGCTCTTCATAACGCTTGCATAGCAATTATTGGAGGCGGTTACAGCAAAAGTTACAGACAATTTTCGGCGCATCCTTGCAAATGACACCGGTTTCCCATATCGACGGATTCGAGAGTTTTTTGGGGAGGCATGGACAATTCATGCAAGATCGGCGTCAATGACCGCAGCAGAAATTGCCAAACATTTTGTTTCAGCGCGGCAGCGCGGACAACATCTGGCGCATTATCCCGGCACCGCGCCTGACACTTTGGCTTCGGCTTATGCCGTCCAAGATGCCGCGATCGCAGCGTTTGATCGGCCCGTCATTGGTTGGAAAGTCGGGCGCATTTTTCCGCCTTTATCAGACAGCTTTGGTGCCAACCGCCTGTCAGGCCCTATTTTTACGGCGACCAGATATTCGGATACACAGCAGGTTGTAGGGCAGGTTTTTATTGGTGGCTTCGGCGCTGCAGAGGCTGAATTTCTCATACAAATTGGTTCTGATTTGCCCATCGGTAAACAGGATTATACGCTGGAAGATGTCGAACGGCTGATCGCTGCCGTGCACATTGGTATCGAAATCGCAAGTTCGCCTTTGCCCACGATCAATGAGCTGGGCCCCGCGGTGACCATTTCCGACTTTGGCAATAATAACGGTTTGGTTATCGGCGCACCGATTGAAAATTGGCAGACAAGTAATTTTGCCGACTGGACAGTTGCCTTGCAAATCGACGGCAATGTCGCTGGCGAAGGTGCTGCAAACAGCTTCCCGGATGGCCCCATTGGATCGATGCGCTTTTTGCTCAACAATTTGGGTGCGCGCGGCATTCCTATTCACGCTGGAACATGGATTTCATCTGGCGCTGTCACCGGCGTGCATCAGGTTACACCTGGCCAGTCTGTGCATGCCACTTTTGGCCCGACGCTTTCGGTGAACTGCACGATAGAGGCGGCCCCGATTATCTAAAGTCAGAGGAATGAGAGGATGAGTGACATGGCGACTGCGCACATACCCGAACGGACCGGCAAATATCGCTGGTCTATCATCGCACTTTTGTTCTTTGCAACCACGGTCAATTATATCGACCGGACGATGCTCGGGCTTTTGGCACCAACGTTACAGACCGAACTTAATTGGAATGAAGATGATTACGGCAATATCGTAACCGCATTCCAAGCGGCCTATGCTCTTGGATTTTTGTTCATGGGCTATGTCATCGACAGATTTGGTCCAAAAATTGGTTATTCCATCGCCATCACAATCTGGACAGTCGGCCATGTTGCCCATGGCTTCGGCGGATCGGTCGCATCCTTCATGGCAGCCCGGGCCGTTCTCGGCGTGGGTGAGGCGGGCCATTTCCCGGCTGTTGTCCGCGCCAGCAGCGAGTGGTTCCCGCAAAAGGAACGCGCTTATGCGATTGGCTGGGTCAACTCAGGCACAACAATCGGCGTCATCCTGACGGCGCCAACCTTATGGTTGTTCATGCAGGCGCTCGGCCTCGGCTGGCGTGAGACCTTTATTTATTCCGGCGCATTCGGTGCTGTGCTGCTTGGGCTTTGGCTGTGGCTGTACAGCAACCCGCGCGAAAGCGGCAAAGTGAGCGAGGGTGAGCTGAAATGGATTGAACATGATCCGCCCGAGCAGATTGAGAAAATTGGCTGGAGCCGCATTGTGCGCAAGCGCGAAGCATGGGCTTTTGCGAGTGCGAAGTTCCTCACCGACCCAGTTTGGTTCCTCATGCTATTCTGGCTGCCGAAATATTTCAGCACCACCTATGACGTCGATCTGAAGATTGTGCTTTTGCCGATGATCTTGATGTATTTATTGTCCGACGTGGGCAGCATCGCAGGCGGTTGGCTCTCGTCGCGGCTCATCCAGCGCGGCCGCACCCCGAATTTCGCACGTAAGGTTACCATGATCCTGGCGGGGCTGTGCGTACTGCCGCTGCTGTTTGTGACAGGCGTTAGCAATATGTGGCTTGCGGTTCTCCTTATCGGCATCGCGCTGGCAGGGCATCAGGCTTTCTCCACCAACCTCCTGTCCATTCCACCAGACATGTTCCCGAAACGGGCGGTCGGCAGTGTCATTGGTCTTGGCGGGTTCGCCGGCGGCATTGGCGGCATGATCATGGCAAAGTCGACTGGGCTGGTGCTTGATGCGACCCAAGGCAATTACACCATCATCTTTGCTATCTGCACGACGGTATATTTCCTTGCCGTTGCCGCCATTCATTTGCTGTCGCCGCGGCTTGCCAAGGTCGAAGTGGAGTAAAAATGTCGCCGCGCTTTATCATTGCTGATGCGCGGGACAATGTGGCGGTTGCTGTGGAGCCCCTTTCGGCTGGCGAGATGCTGCGTGATGGCTTGACCACCAGCGAAGCGATACCCGCCGGTCATAAGATTGCCTTACAAGCCATTAACCATGGCGACCGCGTCATAAAGCTGGGCCAACCCATTGGCATTGCAACCGATGCGATTGCTCCTGGCACGCATGTGCATAGCCATAATTTAGATTTCTCCCGTGACGATGTTGCGGGGGAAGTCGGCATTGACCTGCGTCAACCAGAACCGATTGCGGCCACATTCGAAGGCTTTGTCCGCGCGGATGGACGGGTGGGGACGCGTAATTATGTCGGTATCCTCACCTCGGTAAATTGTTCAGCGACCGTAGCAAAGCGAATTGCCGCGCATTTCACGCCTGAACGCCTCGCGGCCTTTCCTCATGTTGATGGCGTGGTGGCATTCAACCATCTGTCGGGTTGCGGCATGGCTAAAGAAGGGCGCGGGATGGACAATTTGCGCCGGACGCTGACCGGCTATGCATCGCATCCAAATTTTGGCGCAGTGCTGATTGTCGGACTGGGGTGTGAAGTAAACCAAATCGATCCACTGCTGGCTTCTGCTGGTCTCGCGGAATCCGATCATTTGCGGACTTTGGGGATTCAGGACGCAGGCGGCACGATGGCGGCCATTGAAGCTGGCATTGCGCTTGTCCAAGCCATGCTCCCATATGCAGATCGTCACCGGCGGCAAACCCTTTCCGCAGAACATCTGACGATTGGGCTGCAATGCGGCGCGTCCGATGGCTATTCTGGTTTGACGGCAAACCCCGCTTTGGGAGAGGCGGTCGACTTGCTCGTTGCGACGGGTGGGCGCGCCATTTTGTCGGAAACACCCGAAATTTATGGCGCAGAAAACCTGCTTTTGCGCCGCGCGGCTTCGCCCCAAATTGCGCAGGACCTTATTGCCCGCCTGAAATGGTGGGAAGATTACGCCGCCCGTGATGGCGCGAGCCTCGACAATAATCCTTCGCCGGGAAACAAGGCTGGCGGTATCACAACGATATTGGAAAAATCCTTAGGCGCAGTTGCCAAGGCTGGCTCTACACCGTTGAACGCCGTGGTCGATTATGCGCAGGCCGTCACCGCACCTGGCCTCAGCTTCATGGATTCCCCCGGCTATGATCCTTGCTCCGCGACGGGGCAAGTCGCAGCGGGGGCCAATTTGATATTGTTCACGACGGGCCGCGGTTCGGTATTCGGCTCCTTGCCGTCGCCTACGCTTAAACTGGCCTCAAACGCCGCATTGGCCAAAGCCATGGCCGACGATATTGATGTGGATTGCAGCAAAATTCTGGATGGTGTTTCGGGCGCTGCAATGGGCGCCGAAGTTTTTCAAGCCATTCTGGCAGCGGCCAGTGGACAGAAAACCGCCTCAGAGAGCTTTGATATGGGTGAGAGCGAAATGGTGCCCTGGATCCCGGGCGCCGTTTTCTAGATTTTGCTCAGCTGATATCGTTGTCAGGGATATTCCTGCCAACGATAGACCCGCTATTTCTTGCCTTTGCGGCCTTTTCGGGCGGCATATTTGGCATCGCGTTCCAGCTTGCGCTCTTCGTCGGTTTTTGTGGGCACAGCGGGTTCTGCCGACATTTGCGCACGTTCTAGCTTCGCGGCTTTTTCCAGTTCGCGTGCCGCCATTTTCTCTGCGCGGGCTTTTGCTTGCGCCTGTTCGCGCGCTTCAGCGGTGGCGCGTCGTGCGGCAAGCGTTGCTTCGTCCAGCTTCGGCTTGGCACGCAGCTTGTTAACGGCGTCCAGCTTCGCTTTATTGGCTAAGGCTGCCCGCTCTTGAAACGACGGCTCTTTATATGAAGACATATTTTTGTGTTATCCATTGGGAGTGATGGGCGCCGCAGCCTAAGCCAAGGATTACCTTGCACAGCGCCTTAGAGACAAAGCCGCCCGACAGCAAATTGCAATCCGCTTAAGGTCAGGCCAAAGTAACAAGCCCGATAACCGCGCCGGTCATGGCAGAGGCCAAATTGCCCGCGACCCAGCTTTTCATACCCAAAGCGGACACCTCCGCGCGTCGTGTGGGTGCGAGCGTGGCGATGGTCGATACCAACAGGCCAACACTGGCAAGGTTTGCGACGCCGCATAAAGCATAAGTGATGATCAGCTTGCTGCGCGCGTCAAAGCTGTCGGCGGGCAGGGCGGCGAGATCCAGATAGGCGACATATTCGTTGAGGATGGTCTTTGTCCCCATCAAGGCGCCTGCGGCGGGGGCTTGGTCCCATGGGATGCCAATGCTCCACATCAACGGCGCGAACAGCCAGCCAAAAATGCGTTTGAGGGTAAGGGGCTGTGCATCCATTTGAGGGAGCAAGGCCAGCAACTGGTCGGTCAGGTTAACAAGGGCGAAAACAACGATGATGATGGCGATGACCGCCAGAACCAATTGGATACCCTCCATCGTGCCTTTGATGACTGCGTCCATGCTGCTCTCATATTTCAGATCAGCCTCGGCATCTTCTGCGCGCATGCTGCCATCGCCAGGGACCATCAGGCGGGCAATGAGCACGGCGGCGGGTAAGGAAATCAGCGAGGCAACAATCATATGGCCTACGGCGTTCGGCACCGTCTTGGACAAGGTGGTAGCATAAAGCACAAGAATGGCACCGGAGATGGTCGCCATGATCAACACCATGATCATGAACAATTCGGAGCGGTTCATTCGTTCAAACCACGCGCGCAACACCAGCGGGGATTCGACAACGCCCAAAAACATAGTCGCGCCGCCGCCAAGCCCAACGACACCGCTGACCCCTAAAGTCTTGCGTAACGCCCATGACAGGCCACGAACTGCCGCGCGTAATATGCCCCAATGCCATAACAAAGCCGAAAGCGCGGAAAAGACTATGATAAGCGGCAATATTTGAAATGCGACGATGACGGGCTGTTCTACGCCGGGCTTGAGCACAAAGGGAATGGGCGCGCCGCCAGTATAGCCAAACATATAGCTGGATCCGACCAATGTCGCCTTTTCCACGGCCGCGACGGCATTATTGGCATAGCCGACCAAAGTCCAAATGAACGGCACGCGGGTGACCGCCAGCGCGAGGGCGATTTGCACAAAAAGCGCACCGAATATCCAACGCCACGACGGCCGCGCGGCGCGATCTTCGGACAATGCCCATGCCAATGTCAGTATCAACGTGATACCGATTAATCCCTGTCCCTGCTGCAAAACCGCCATGCCATTTTCCCCCAAATGCGCTTGACCCTTGGCTTAACGGCTTTTTATCGCAGACGTTACCCCAAAAGCAGATATGTTGCCTTCTCGCCTGCCGCTCAAGCGGGCAGGACGCGTTGTAGCAACCACATGACGGCGATGCCGCCAATGGCATAAGCGCTGACCAGCTGGGCGCGGGCGGCATAGAGCGCGTGCACGCGGTGTAGCGCCCATAAGACCAACATCGCTGCGCCGACGATGACAAGCTGTCCCGCCTCAACACCCAGATTGAAGGTCAACAACGCCACGGGCACTTCGCCCTGCGGCAATCCAATTTCGGCCAATGCGCCTGCAAAGCCAAAGCCATGGAGCAAGCCAAAGAGAAAAGCGACGACCCATGGAAAACGCTCTGACAGGCGCAGCTCGCCGGGCTTGCGTTTTACGATTTCGACGGCGAGGAAGACAATCGATAAGGCAATTGAAGCCTCAACCGGCGGGCCAGGAACGCTTATAAGTTCAAGCGTTGTGGCCACCAAGGTCAGCGAATGCGCTATCGTGAACGCCGTTACCGTTGCCGCGACGCGCCATGCGCCATTGAGCAAAAGCACAAGGCACAGCACGAACAATAAATGGTCATATCCCATCAATATATGTTCGACGCCGGTCACAAAATAGGTGCGGGCGACCTGCCATCGGTCGGCCTTTTGCAGGATCACAGCCGATGGGTTGGCGGGCGTTAGCCGCGCGGCTTGCGTGATGCCATAAGCGGATTGATAGCGCAGCAAGGCGTCGGCGGCTGTATCCTCCATCCCGCTTAAGCGGACCGAACGGCCGGCCAAAGTCGCGTCGCAATCAATGTCCCACCGCGCTAACAAAGCGGCGGCGTCCACACTGCGTACGGGTTCGGTTGCCTTACAATCATTGGGAAAAACGGGAACCACACGCGCGGCAAGGCCGGGCCGGATGGGCGCTTTCCATGTAATTTTATATTGGTGGGCGGCGGTTTCCCGCTCGCGAATTTCCAGATAGCCCGGTTGCAAGTCATCCGCGCGGGCAACCGAGGTAAAGCCCGTGGCGAGCAGGAGCAAAAGGAGAAAACGGACGATCACGGCTTGGCGATGCGAATGTCATATCCGTCGAGCAGCGCCTGATAGGCAGCCGCTTCGCGTGTGGCCTGCGTTTCGGCACGCCAGTCGTTGGACACGCGCTGACGAATGTCGGATAAAGGCGGTGTCCCTGACGCTATAATATCGCGCACGCGCACAGCGTGCCAGCCGAAACCAGATTGGATTGGCCCACTCCAGCGCCCTTGTGGCAAAGTGCGCAGACTGTCGGCAAAGCCATCGCCAAATTCGCGGGTGATGCTGTCCGACGCGGCCTTTTCCATGCTTGCGGACACGCTCAACGGCTGCCCCTGGACTTGCCTTCCGGCGTTGAGGGCAATGACCGATGCTTTCGCGGCGTCTTCATCGTCGCCCAAAAATATCTGATCGAAACTGAAAGCCGGTTTTTCGGCATAGCGAATTTTGTTGGCGGCATAGAAGCTTTGCAATGCGGCTTCGGTTGGCTCCATATTCTGAATCTCTGCATTGGCCAGAAATTCCATTTTTGCGCGCAGACGGCGACGAATGACGGGATCATCAACGTCAAGGCCAAGGCGCATCCCCTCCCGAAAATAGATTTCTTCCTTGATATAATCGCGGATCAGGCTGTCGAGTTGCTCTTGGGTGGGCGCACGCCGCCATGTCTGTTCCCATTGCGACGCGATCCGCGCAACGTCTGCTTCATTGATGGTGATGCTGCGGTCGAGGCTGTCTTCCCCGCCAAATTGCCCCATGAGCAGAAACAGCGCCGACCCTGCGCCAAGGAAATGCACCAAAGGTTCCCGCAGTGCCTTTTTTATAAAATCCCGCATCATAAAATGCTCACTCCAGGGCCAGGGCGTTCCACCATGATAAGCGGCGCGTCGCCATTGGGCGTTTTATAGGCTGATTCTACGGTGGCCTGCACATGCGCAACGTGGGCCAGCGGCATAATCGCCACAGCAGCGCCGCCAAATCCTCCACCGGTCATGCGTGCGCCCCCTTGATACCCAACAGCATTTTGCAGGATCGCTACCAAATCATCAACTGCCGGAACAGTGATTTCGAAATCGTCGCGCATCGATTTATGGCTTTGCGCCATCAATGCACCAAGCGTGAAAAGGTCGCTTTTGGCAAGTGCATCCGCGGCGTCCAATGTCCGCTGATTTTCGGTAATGACATGCCGGGCGCGTGCGGTGGTAACGGCATCGAGATTTGCTGCGGCCAGCATATCGAGGTTGGCATCGCGTAAGACGTTTACCCCCATCGCTGCGGCTGCGGCCTCACACTGCCTCCGCCTTGCGTTATAATGCCCGTCCACCAAGCCGCGGGTGACGCCGGAATGTACGATCATAATCGCCACATCATCGGAAATGGGGACATCGGTTAAATTTAAGCTACGGCAATCGATCAGCAGGGCATGTCCGGCCTTGCCCTGTGCTGAAATCAATTGGTCCATGATGCCGCATTGGGTGCCGACAAAATCGCACTCCGCTTTTTGCGCGATTTGCGCGAGGCGGCTGTTGTCAATGTCGATGCCGTTCAGCGCCAAATGGGCTTTGCCCACCGCCACCGCGAGCGCAGCGGATGAGGACAGGCCCGCCCCTTGGGGTAGATTGCCCGCAATGGCCATTTTAGCTCCGCTGACGGCGAGACCTGCATTTTGTAGTGCGAAGGTCATCCCACGCACATAATCGGCCCAGGGTTGCTTTAAATTGCGTTCTGGGGGGGCTTGCACGCTGAATGCGTCCCGCGCATTGTCTAAATCCGCAGCGACCACATCGACTGTGTCATCTTCGCGCTTGCTGATCGCCACCATATTGGCAGGGCCAATCGCGCAGGGCAGGACAAAGCCGTCATTATAGTCGGTATGTTCACCAATCAGGTTCACCCGCCCTGGCGCGCGCACGACAAGGTCGGGGGCATGGCCATAATGCATCGCAAAGCTGGCGATCACGCGATCCAACAGCGCTTGGTCGCGGGCGTTCATAGCTGGCTCCGATAATGGATTTTGTCCGTGGCGCGTAAATGTGCGGCGGCGGCCTCTGGCGTTAGGTCGCGTTGCGCTTCAGCGAGCATCTCATAACCGACCATGAATTTGCGAACACTGGCGGAACGCAGCAAAGGCGGATAGAAATGCGCATGCAATTGCCAATGCGGGGCCTCGGGCGTTGTGCTGGGTGCACCATGCCAGCCCATCGAATAAGGAAAGCTGGTTTGGAACAGATTGTCATAGGCGATGGTGACCGCCTTCATGATGTCCGCCAGAGCATCACGTTGTTCTGGCACGAGCGCGTGCAAGCGCTGAACGGCAAAGCGTGGCAGTAATAAAATTTCATATGGCCAGCTTGCCCAATAAGGCACGACGGCAATCCAATGGTCATTCTGTGCCACCGTCCGCGCGCCGTCATCCGCCTCTTGCGCGGCATAGGTCAGCAGCATCGCCGATTGATTTAGTTCAAACCAATCCGCTTGCGTTGCATCCTCACGCGCGGGTTCAGCAGGGATATGGGTCGTCGCCCAAATCTGCCCATGCGGATGTGGGCTAGAGCAGCCCATCATCGCGCCCTTATTTTCGAAAATCTGGACATAAGCATGGACGGCGGAAAGCTCTTTTTCTTGCGCGGCCCAACTATCGACCACATTGCGAATGTCGGCCACCGACATTTCAGGCAGGGTCTTTCCATGGTCTGGCGAAAAACACATTACTCTACAGGTTCCATGCGCGAGAGCCGCACGAAACAAGGGTTTGTCTTTTTCTACTCTGCACCCCGCGCCAGGCGTCAATGCGGCAAAGTCATTGTCGAAAATAAAGACATTTTTGTAGTCAGGATTGCGCAATCCGCCCGCGCGTTCATTGCCCGCGCATAAATAGCAATCGGGATCGTGCGCGGGCCGGACGGCGGTGTCTTGTATATCCTGCTGCCCCTGCCATGGCCGCTTAGCGCGGTGCGGAGATACTAAAATCCATTCATTTTTCAATGGATTAAAACGTCGGCGGGGCTGCTCATGGAATGACATCGGGCAGTATCCAATCAATCGGCGGGAGGCCGTTGCTAACCAGAAAGGCGTTGCATTGCGAGAAATGATTGCAGCCTAAAAAGCCGTTATGCGCCGACAATGGCGACGGATGCGCGGCCTTGAGCACGAGATGGCGGCTGCTATCCACATTCGCCGCCTTTTTATGGGCATAAGCGCCCCACAGCATGAACACGACTGGCTCTTCTTTGTCGTTCACCTGCGCAATAATTGCGTCGGTAAACTGCTCCCAACCCTTTTTGCTGTGCGACGCGGCCTTCGCCATTTCGACCGTGAGGACGCTGTTGAGCAACAATACGCCCTGCCGCGCCCAATGCTCCAAAAAGCCATGACGCGGGCGAGGGATGCTCAAGTCTCTTTCTAACTCTTTGTAAATATTCAAAAGACTTGGCGGAGGGCGCACGCCTGGCGGCACGCTGAAACACAGCCCATGCGCTTGCCCAGGCCCATGATACGGGTCTTGTCCCAAAATGACGACGCGCACTTTATCCAACGGTGTCAGTTCAAGCGCACGGAACCATGCGCCCAGCGGCGGGTAAATCGCCTTGCCTGCGGCGATCTCAGCATCGAGAAAGCTTTGGAGCGCCAAGGTTTCTCGCGCGGCAAGCGCCGCTTGTAGCGACGTCTGCCAATCATCAGGTAACGTAAATGCGGTCATTCGGCCTTTGGCGGCGCGGTCAGCAAATCGGTCCAGGCCTTCGCTTCTTTAGACGTGGCCGGGCCCAGCAATTCCATTGCATGGCGCAACCGCTCGCGAATGATATCGCGGCCCAAATGCGCGATCGCGTCAAACAAAGGCACGCCCTGCGCGCTGCCGGTTATGGCGATGTAGAAAGGACGAATGACGTCTTTCAATTTGGCGTCGAGAACCTCTGCAGTGCGGCGCAACGTTGCCTCAATGCCCTCGCGGTTCCACTCGATCATATTATCGAACTGCTGCAAACCAAGGGTGTAGGCCGCGCGCTGTGCATCTTGCTCCAGTTTCACGCCATCGCGCAGGCGTTCCACAGTCATGCCGTCAATCCGGTTCATGAAGAACATTGCGGTCAAGCCGCCCAAGTCCGACATTTTGGTGATCCGTGCCTGCGCCATTTCCGCGATAGGGGTGAGGTAGCTATCATTGAGCGCCCACGCTTTCACCGCATCCAAGAATTCTGAAACACTCAGTTCTTCGCGCAAATAGCGGCCATTGAGCCAGTCCAGCTTCGACGTGTCGAACACCGGTCCACCGAGCGAGATATTGTGCACGTCAAATTCGTCGATCAGCGTTTGTAGCGAGGTTTTCTCGTCTTCTTCGCTGGCTGATTTGATGAAAAGGCCCAAAAAATTCTGCATCGCCTGCGGCAGGTAACCTGCGCGTTGATAATATAAGATACTGGTTGGATTTTTGCGCTTTGACAGCTTCGATTTGTCGGCATTGCGAAGCAACGGCAAATGCGTGAGCACAGGGGGTTCCCAGCCGAAATATTGATACAGCAATAGATGCTTTGGCGCGGATGAAATCCACTCCTCACCGCGCATGACATGGGTGATGCCCATCAGATGATCGTCGACAACATTGGCGAGATGGTAGGTTGGCAGGCCGTCCGACTTCATCAGCACCTGCATGTCAACGACCGCATATTCAAAAGCTATTTCGCCGCGCAGCGTATCTTGAACGATGCATGTGCCTGTTGTAGGAATTTTCATTCGAACAACGTGCGAAACGCCATCGCTGTCAAGCTTTGCGATATCGTCAGCAGTCAGTGAAAGACACGCACCATCATATTTTGGTGGCTGCTTCGCTGCCATTTGTGCCGCGCGTGAGGCCGCGAGCTTTTCTGGCGTACAATAGCATTTGAACGCATGGCCATCAGCCAACAACTGGTCGCAATGCGCGGTGTAAATCGCGCTGCGCTCTGACTGACGATAGGGGCCATGTGGGCCGCCAACATCAGGGCCTTCGTCCCAGCTAAGACCCAGCCAGCGCAGCGATTCCAGGATCATTTTTTCTGATTGCGGTGTTGATCGTGCCTGATCCGTATCCTCAATCCGCAACAGAAATTCGCCACCATGCTTCTTGGCAAAGCAATAGTTGATGAGCGCAATATAAGCGGTGCCGACATGTGGGTCGCCAGTGGGGGATGGTGCAACCCTGGTGCGAACAGGACGGGTGATGGCATTCATGATGGAGACTTCTTTCAATGTCGGTTCGGCGGCCCTCTAACAAGCTGCAGCCCGCTTGTCATCTGTACGGTGCGTTGCCGGAAATTCGCTTAGGGGTAAAGTCTGCCTAGCGGAAACGTGTGAACGGGCGTAGCGGTTAAGCTTCATGCCCCAGATTCTCCCCAAACTCATGTCGCTTGGCACTGCCGTACCGCAACACCGTATCACGCAAGCGGACGTTTTGGCGATTTTGGCGCAGGCCAAAGGGCAGGCCCTGCCGCCGCGCATGGCGGAAATATTGGGCAACACAGGCATATCGCAGCGCCATATAGCAATGCCGCCCGAATATTATTTTGACGCCAGAAGCTGGGCAAAGCGGGCAGGCGTTTATGAGGTTGTTGCCGCACAGATTTTTGAAGCTGCGGCCATGCAGGCTTTGGCACGGGCAAATTTGCAAGCCGCTGACATAGGTCAGATTGTTTTTGTGTCCACGACGGGAACAATGACGCCCAGCCTGCCAAGCCAGATGATCGCGAAAATGGGTTTCGCGCCTGACACGCGCTGCGTACCTTTATTTGGCTATGGTTGTGCAGGCGGCGTTATCGGCCTTGGCGTTGCTGCTGATCTGTATCGTGCTAGCCCCGACAAACAGGTCCTGCTGGTCAGTCTTGAACTCTGCAGCCTTGCCTACGACCATGCGCGCATGGATAAAAAAGATATGGTCGCGCTGGCCTTGTTTGCCGATGGTTGTGCTGCTGCGGTCATCGGCGCGGGGGCAGGGCCGCAATTGAATACATTTGCTAGCCATGTCTGGCCCGGCACACTTGATATGATGGGTTGGCAGATTGGCGATACAGGATTTGATCTGGTGCTAGCGCGCGACATACCAGTATTCGTGAACAGCCATTTTGCGCCTGTGTGCGACGCATTTCTCGCACAGCAAGGCCTGACCAAATCAGGCATGGCTGAACCTGCCTGCCACCCAGGCGGTGGGCGCGTGGTCGATGCTCTGTCCGATTATCTAGGGGATGATTTGGCTGCCACGCGCACTGTTTTGCGCGATCATGGCAATATGAGTTCGCCGACGGTGTTGTTCGTATTAGAAGCGCTGCTCGCCGCTGGACCAATAGTAAAGCCCACTTTGTTAACCGCGCTTGGTCCAGGTTTTGTAGGCGCGATGGGGCTTCTCAATCCATGACATCATTGGTTTGGCCAATCTGGGCGCTTATCATTTTTGCCTATGTTATCATTCAGCGGTTGGCAGAACTCGCTTATGCCAGTGCCAACACCCGCCGCTTGCTGGCTGAAGGTGGTCATGAGCATGGGGCGAGGCATTACCCTCTTTTTATCGTGCTCCACAGCGGTTGGCTCGTCGCCATCATGTTGTTCGCAAAACCGGATACGGCACCTAACCTGCTGCTGCTCATTATCTTTATCGCAAGCCAAGCCTTCCGCTTCTGGACGCTGGCGAGTATTGGAAGATGGTGGACCACGCGTATCATCAGTGCGCCACATTTTCCGCGGGTGCGGCGCGGCCCTTACCGCTTCATCAGCCACCCCAATTATGCATTAGTGGTTGTGGAGATTGCTGTGTTGCCGCTCCTGCTAGGCGCGCCCGCCATGGCCATTACCTTCTCGATACTGAATGCTGCGTTGCTATGGTGGCGGATCAGGATTGAAAATGACGTGCTGGCGGAGCGTGGCCGCACGACTTGACCCGGCAGTCAGTGGACGCTAATGGCGCCCATTCCTGTGATCAGAGGGAGTGATTCTCTCTGGCCCGTGGGAAATACTCTGAATAGCAGCACATTGTGTGATCGGCCGGGTGGGCCAAAGGCTGAGCCTCCACCGCAAAATACGGCTGCCCATCCAAAGTAACCGCTTAATAAAGGTGAAGATATGCCAACGATTAACCAGCTGGTCCGCAAGGGCCGGACTCCGCAGAAGACCAAGTCAAAGGTCCCTGCGATGGACCAAAATCCACAGAAGCGCGGCGTTTGCACCCGCGTTTATACAACGACCCCGAAAAAGCCGAACTCGGCTTTGCGTAAGGTTGCGAAGATTCGCCTGACGAACCAGCGCGAAGTTATTTCCTATATCCCAGGTGAAGGCCACAACCTTCAGGAGCACAGCGTTGTGCTTATCCGTGGCGGCCGCGTACGCGACCTTCCCGGTGTGCGTTACCACGTGCTTCGCGGCGTACTCGATACGCAGGGCGTCAAGGACCGCAAGCAATCGCGTTCCAAATATG
>JBEDEX010000010.1:0-53640 GCA_041175465.1 Pseudomonadota bacterium
TTCAGCCCACTGTTTGTGGGACCTTCCTTGGTGGCAACAGGGATCCGAACAAAAACGCCTCATATAAAACAATGCGTTAGGTTGCAGGGAAGGTTGGATCAGGGCTCCGTTCCCACCGCCAGTTACTTCATTGCAAATTTCAGCCCAATCCAAAAGATGCGCGGTGTGCCAAGGTCGATGGAGCTATCGACCTTGCGGGTGACGATGGCTTCGTTGAAGATATTCTCTACCCGGCCGGTCAAGGCGACCTGACGCGTTATAGGAACTTGCGCAAAGCCATCGAATGTCAGCGCGGAGGGCAAGATGTTGCTTTCCAAATCATCTTCAAACTGCGCGCCCACATAACGGGCGGTTGCGGAGAACATTGATCCGGCATGTGGTGTCCAACGCAATGTTGCGTTCGCGGCATGACGTGGGCTTTGCGCCGGTGACAGGTCGTTCAGTGCGGACGCGCTGCCAGACGCGCGCACTTTGCTATCGTTATATGCGTAGGAGCCCGAAACCGCGACGTCGCCAAAAACAGCTTCACCCGAAAGCTCAAGACCCTTAGCGAGGACAGCATCAACATTGCCGCGCTGCCGCAGATTGGGCCCAATGGTGATATTGGCGATGGCATCGTTCAGGCGGTTGTAAAACACCGTCGCGCCAAAGGAGACGCCATTGGCTGAATGCACATCAAAGCCCGCCTCAACGCCGCGTAGTTTTTCAACGTCTAATGCGGCGTTGGCGCGGGTGGCGACTGGGAACACCGTAAAGGGCCGGTAAAGTTCGTTCAAAGTTGGCAAGCGGAACCCCGTATATGCCGCCGCACGCAAGGCAAAGTTATCACGCGCGACGAAAACCGCGCCAACCCGCGCACTTGTTTCCCAATTGGCGCGGTTGGCAAAATTGTCGTCGCGCACGACAGTGCCATTGGCGCTGCGCTCGGCAAAAAAGCCGTTGTCAATTATCCAGCGATCGGCACGCAGGCCACCGGTCAGCGTCAACGCGCCGAGGCTCCAATCATGTTCGGCAAACACACCAAAGGTCGCATTATTGCCTCCGGCGTTGCGGCGCGCGGTCACCAGCCCCGTGACTTGGCTATATGCATCTTCAAATAATTCGCCTTCGGCCAAGCGAACATCCGCGCCAAGGCGCAAGGGGTGGTCGCCGCCCACGGGCGGGCGGACTTCGATTTTGCCGCCAAGCCCATTGGAGGGCGTATTGCGTTGGTCCAGAGTCTTGCGCAAAGATGTGGCGCTGATCACGACGTTGGTGAAATTGCGTGCCTGCACATAAGCCAAAGCATCGATTTGCCAGCGACCTTGCGACACGATGCGGATGCTGGCGTCTTGCCCGTCGGAGCTGCTGTCCGCGCCTGCAAATCGAAGCGTCCGATTATCCTGAAAGAAAAGCCCACGAAATTGCATCTCCACGCCATAGGCCAAAGGTGCAACTGCGCGCAGACCAGTGGACCAGCTATCATAAGCGGCGCGCACATCGCTCGGCTGGCGCGTAGCGGCAGGCGCGGTGAAAAACCCATCGCCGCTGTCTAAGCGTCCCGAAAGGCTGATAAAGCCAGCGCCAAAATTTGTCGTGAGGCCCGCCGACAATTCGCGTGCATTGTCGCTGCCGTAAAAGGCTGACAGCGAGGCGTTGGCCAAGTCGGCGCGAGTAGCGCTTTTCAGTTCAATCGTGCCCGCCACCGCGCCTGCACCGAAAGCGCCATTGCCGCTGCCGCGCGTTGCGCGGACGGAGGACAGGCGTTCAGGCGCAATAGCGCTAAACGGGATATAGCCGAAAAACGGGTCGGCTTGCGGTACGCCGTCCAGCAAGATGAGCGTCCGACTGGACGCATTGCCGCCGAGCGCCCGCAGTGTTGCGCCTTGGGCGGAAGGGTTAGCCGATCGGCTGTCCGAACGACGGAACTGCTGAAAGCCAGCGACATCGGCAAGGATATTTTCGATCCGCCCCGATGCCTCGCTGGTGAGGCGCGCGCGGTCGATTTCTACCGCGCCATAAGCGGGATCACTTTTGGTCTGTTCAAGGCCCTTGCCCGTCACGACAATGACCGGTTCGTTAGCATCTTGCGCATACACAGCGGGTGCGCCGAAGGCGATTGCCACGAAGGAGGTGCGGACCAAAAGGCTAATCATCGGCGTTCCTGATATAAGGAGAAGAAGGCTATCGGATAATGTTGCGCCCATATATGCGCTGCCGTCGAATTTTGAACCACAATACGCGACGGTTGCAATAATGCACTGATACGCGCATGGCACGCGGACGGAATCAGGAGAAGATATATGCGTCAAATCGATCATTTCATCAGCGGTGGTGCAGGTGCCAGCGCATCGCGTTTTGGTGAGATCATGGATCCCAATAATGGCGGCGTGCAAGCGCGGGTAGTCTTGGGTGACGCACATGTACTTGAACGTGCGGTGCAAGCGGCATTGGCCGCGCAGCCTGCATGGGAAACGACCAATCCGCAGCGCCGTGCGCGCGTCATGTTCGAATTCAAGCGTCTGGTTGAAGCCAATATGGACGAACTGGCGCATATGCTTTCGGCCGAACATGGCAAGGTCATCGCCGACAGTAAGGGGGATATTCAACGCGGGCTAGAAGTCATCGAATTTTGCTGCGGCATCCCGCATGTGATGAAAGGCGAATATAGCCAAGGCGCTGGCCCTGGCATTGATGTATATTCAATGCGTCAGCCCATCGGCATTGGCGCAGGCATCACACCATTCAACTTCCCTGCTATGATCCCTTTGTGGATGAGCGGCCCTGCAATCGCAACCGGTAACGCCTTCATCATTAAACCAAGCGAGCGTGACCCAAGTGTGCCGGTGCGTTTGGCGGAGCTGTTTATCGAGGCTGGTTTGCCCGAGGGCATTTGCCAAGTTGTGCATGGCGACAAGGAAATGGTCGACGCCATCCTTGATCATCCTGCGATTAATGCGGTCAGTTTCGTTGGCTCGTCCGACATCGCACATTATGTCTATCATCGCGGCGTTGCCAACGGCAAACGCGTGCAAGCGATGGGCGGTGCAAAGAACCATGGCATCGTCATGCCCGACGCTGATCTCGATCAGGTGGTCAACGATCTAACGGGTGCCGCTTTCGGCTCTGCGGGCGAACGCTGCATGGCGCTTCCCGTGGTTGTGCCTGTGGGGGATGATACCGCAGAGCGTTTGAAGGCAAAGCTCATTCCGGCAATCGAGGCGTTGCGCGTTGGTGTCTCCACCGATGCAGAGGCGCATTATGGTCCGGTTGTCACCGCGCAGCATAAGGCAAAGGTTGAAGGTTGGATACAGACCTGTGTCGACGAAGGTGGCGAGTTGATTATCGATGGCCGTGGGTTCAAGCTTCAGGGGCATGAAGAAGGTTACTTCATCGGCCCAACTTTGTTCGACCATGTCACCACCGACATGGAAAGCTATAAGGAAGAAATCTTCGGCCCAGTGCTGCAGATCGTCCGCGCGGCCAGTTTTGAAGAGGCCTTGGCGCTCCCGTCCAAGCATCAATATGGCAATGGCGTTGCGATCTTCACGCGTAACGGCCACGCTGCCCGCGAATTTGCCAGCCGCGTGAATGTCGGCATGGTCGGCATCAATGTGCCTATCCCCGTGCCGGTTGCCTATCACAGCTTTGGTGGATGGAAGCGCTCCGGCTTTGGTGACACCGACCAATATGGCATGGAAGGCATTAAATTCTGGACCAAGGTCAAGAAGATCACGCAGCGTTGGCCCGATGGGGCACCTGATGGCGGAAACGCGTTCGTCATCCCGACTATGGGATAAGCCAGATGAAAATCGCATTTATCGGGCTTGGCAATATGGGCGGCGGCATGGCCGCAAATCTTGTCAGGGCGGGGCATGCGGTTAACGCCTTTGACCTGTCAGGTGAGGCATTGTCACGTGCGCAGGATAATGGCTGCGCCACATTTACCTCTGTGCGCGATGCTGTGGCGGGCGTCGACGCCGTGGTGTCGATGCTCCCCAATGGTAAAATTGTTGCGCGTGTTTTTGCAGACGACGTCTTGGGTCATGCCCCCCAAGGCGCATTATTGCTGGATTGTTCGACGATTGACGTGGGCACCGCGCGGCAGGTGACGGCGGATGCTGTCGCTGCTGGCTATGACATGGTTGATGCACCTGTTTCGGGCGGCATCGCAGCTGCCAATGCAGGCACGTTGACTTTCATGGTGGGTGGCACGGGCACTGCCTTTGCGCGCGCGGAACCGATCTTGTCCTGCATGGGCAAGGCGGTCATTCACGCCGGTGCATCTGGGGCAGGACAGGCAGCGAAGATCTGCAACAATATGCTGCTTGGCGCGTCAATGATTGCGACCTGCGAGACCTTTGCCATGGCCGAAAAGCTAGGGCTGGATCTGCAGACCTTTTACGACATTTCGTCGAAAGCTTCGGGTCAAAACTGGTCGATGACCAGCTATTGCCCGGTCCCTGGCGTTGGCCCGACGACACCTGCGGACAATGATTATCAAGGCGGCTTTGCCACGGCGTTGATGCTTAAGGATTTGAAATTGGCGATGGAGGCAGCGCAATCTGTAAATGCCGACGTGCCGATGGGCGAACGCGCGGCGGAACTATATGCGCAATTTGACAGGGCTGGAAATGGCGGCCTCGATTTTTCAGCCATCATCCAAACCTTGAAAGACCAAGCGTAAAACGCACGCCGCAAGAATGCTTGGAGCAGCAGGATTGCAAAGCCTGCAGAAAACATATTAGGACTGCCGTCAGTTTCTTCATCACTCGACAACCGGCCAATGTGCCGAACCTTAAAAATTAGGAGTTGCCCGTGCAATCAGTAACCACGCAGAAATTTGACGACGTCCTTGTGGTGCTTGTCGACAATCCCCCCGTCAACGCATTGTCTTGGCATGTCCGTCAGGGGTTGAACGACAGTTTTGAACAGGGGCTGTCGGATGATGACGTAAAGGCCATTGTTCTGCGCTGTGCAGGATCGACCTTTATCGCCGGCGCCGACATCACCGAATTTGGTAAGCCGCCACAAGGGCCAGATTTCAACGCCGTGTTGAATAGGATTGAAGCGGCGGGCAAACCCGTTGTGGCCGCCATTCATGGCACGGCGCTGGGTGGGGGGCTGGAGACTGCCTTAGTATGCCATTACCGCATCGCTGTGCCGTCCGCGCGGCTTGGCGTGCCAGAGGTCAAGCTTGGCCTTCTGCCGGGCGCTGGAGGGACGCAAAGGTTGCCGCGCGTCGTGGGTATCGAGGCCGCTGCTACCATGTGTGCGCTTGGCGAACCTTTGTCGGCGACAAAGGCGGCGTCGATTGGTTTGGTCGACCGTTTGGCTGGCGAAGACAGCTTGGCTGACGATGCCATTGCCTATGCGCGCGAATTGATTGCTATTGGGCCACGGCCAACGCGTGAACGTCCTCTGGGCGGCGATGTTGGGATTATTGAACAATTGAAGGCGGCTAATGCCAAGAAGTGGAAAGGCTTTGATGCGCCTTATGCCAATCTTGCCTGTGTTGAGGCGGCAACGCGCTTGCCCTTTGAAGAAGGCATGAAGTTTGAACGCGCCGAGTTTGTGAAGCTGATGGGTGGTTCGCAATCGGCGGCCCAGCGTCACATGTTCTTTGCCGAACGTCAGGCTGCAAAGATTGATGGATTGGCCAAAGACATTGCGCTGCGTGACATTAAGAAGGTCGGCGTGATTGGTGCGGGCACCATGGGCGGCGGGATTTCGATGAACTTCCTGTCCAAGGGTATCGCCGTGACCATCGTCGAAATGGTGCAGGAAAATCTGGACCGCGGCGTTGGCGTCATCCGTAAAAATTACGAAAACAGTGCCGCCAAGGGCCGCTTCTCGCCTGAACAAGTCGAGGGCATGATGGCGTTGCTGACGCCGTCATTGACATTGGATGATCTCGCTGATTGCGATCTGGTCATCGAAGCGGTTTATGAAAGCATGGACGTCAAAAAAGAGGTATTTGGAAAGCTCGACATTATTTGTAAGCCCGGCGCGATTTTGGCGTCGAATACATCCTATCTCGATATTGACGAAATTGCCGCGAGCACTGCCCGTCCGCAAGATGTTGTCGGGATGCATTTCTTCTCGCCCGCCAATGTCATGAAATTGCTGGAGGTCGTACGCGGCGACAAAACCGCGCCGGACGTGCTCGCTACAGCCATGGCGATTGGAAAGAAAATCGGCAAGGTGGCTGTGGTCGCCGGCGTTTGCCATGGCTTTATTGGCAACCGGATGCTGTCAACGCGGCAGCAGCCAGCTATGCAATTGCTGTTGGAGGGTGCAACGCCTGCGCAGATTGACAAGGTGCATACCGATTTCGGCATGCCCATGGGCCCGTTCCAGATGAGCGATTTGGCTGGCCTCGACATTGGCTGGCATCGTGACCCCTCACGGGTTGAGACCATCCGCGATGCCTTGTGCGCCGCTGGCCGTTTTGGTCAGAAGAACAATAAGGGCTTTTACGATTATGATGAAAAGCGTGTGGGTAGCCCGAGCGCTGAGGCATTGGCGATTATCGAAGAGTTCCGCGCTACGTCCAACCTGCCCAAGCGCGAGATTAGCGATCAGGAAATAGTCGAACGCACGCTCTATCCTATGGTTAATGAGGGCTATTATATCCTCGAAGAAGGCAAAGCCCAGCGTGCGTCTGACATCGATGTGGTGTGGATCTATGGCTATGGCTGGCCGATTTATCGGGGCGGCCCGATGTTTTGGGGCGAGTTGGAAGGCGCGGGCAAAATCGTTGCAGCGCTTGAGCGTCATGGCGTCAAGGTTGCAGAGAGTCTGAAGGCCAAAGCCTGATATTTGCGGCCTCAACCCCGGCGCCGCTTGAGGCGCCGGGGTTGAGAATTTGAGGCGCGAGGGCCTCTACCGTAAACGACTCCAGAACGAAGTCGGAACGCTGCATGATCGAAGATATGGGAACTCGAATCGGCGCGGCCAGATAACGGACGCCTCAAATGAGGGCGGTTGGCTTGCCTCATGATTTTTGGAAACGAAAATCTGCTAAATTTTGCGCAGATAATGGCGAATATGCCACTGAAATATATGGTGGGCGCTAACGGGCTCGAACCGCTGACCCTCTCGGTGTAAACGAGATGCTCTACCAACTGAGCTAAGCGCCCCTCTCGGGAGAGGGGCCTTTGCCAAAGTGAAACACATTTGGCAAGACCATTTAGATGATAGGCGCAAAACGGGTACTGACTGCCACAATATAATCATCCATTTTTGCAGAAGTTTCGGGCGAAAGCTCAATAAACACGCGCCGTGCGTCAGCTGGGTCCTGCCGCCGCACGAGCATACCACTGTCAGTCATCGCAGAAATCCATCGCAAGGCCGTCGTGGGTGGGACCGCAGCGGCGATGCAGAGGCTGGAAACCGATACATGCTGCCCCTCTTGCGCCGCTGCTTTAAGATCAAGCAGGATATCCCATGCCGGATCCGCAAAGAGATCGGGCGGGAAAAACCGTTCGCGCATCCGGCGCAGCTTGATTATTTCGCGCAGACTCAGCTTCGCCGCGACCTCGCTTGCAACCGAACTTTCGTTCGGGAAACCTTGAAAACCTCCCAGCGGCGCGGCTCTGAAAGAGACAGATTTATCCTTTATTTTGTCCTTGAGTTCTGGATCCGCCATGCGTGCCAGCGTGCGGGCGAATTCTGCCAATTCGTCGCTGATTCGGTGTAGCGACCTAAATTCTACTTCTTGGTCTCTGTCATGCAGTCGATCCATACCGCTCCGTCCAAATGCACCCGCCAAAATAGGCATTGCTTCGACGTCATCTGCATTGACCAGAAAGTGACATTGGCCCTGCGGAAACGCCGCATAAATTACTTCCAGCGACTCCATCTTGGACCAAATCAATGCAGTGCTGCGATATGTTTGGAGATAATGCGTTATCCGCGATACGGTATAGCTGAGTCCATCCGTTTCGGAGCAAAGGTCTATTAGCAGAAAATCGGCTGGTTGCGTATCATCCATTGGCAACGGCGTGCAACCGGCCAAACTGGCCAACCGCGCAAGCTCGGCATCCCGCTTTAATGAGCCCCCGGCGATCATTGCAACGCGTCCAATTTGGCCCGTTGCGGGGGGAGATGAGATTTCAGGCATAATTTTTCCAACAAATAACTGATAAGATTATGCTTTTGTGAACGCACGAAAAAAGCGATGATGAGATTGTAAAACTTATCTCCATATTGGAGACATCCGTTTTGGCGGACGGGAGGTTTGCTTACGCTGCGCAATGCGCTATCCCCTTGTGCATGAAGCGCCAGCATAGCTGCAGCATGACCCAGAGGAGCAAGAATAGGTGAAAAGACATCACATCATCATGAGCGCAGCGGCGCTTTTATTGTCAGGAGTATCAATGACAGCGGTTGCACAAACAAAGGAAATAAACGCCAATCAGTCTGCGAATGAACCCGCCTTGCTACAGGAATGGACTGGCCCTTATGATGGCGTTCCGCCTTGGGATCAGGTGAAAGTGTCGCAATTTCCCGCCGCATTCCAAGCCGCGATGGATGCGTCAAAGGCTGAATTCGAAGCCATGCTTGCAAAGCCAGAGGCCATTAGCTTCGACAATACAATCACTGCGAGCGAACTGTCGGGTGAGGAAATTGGTCGCTTATTCTCCATCTGGGGCGTCCATTCGTCGAACTTGTCCAGCCCCGAAGTGCGTAAAATTCAGGCCGAGTGGGAGCCGAAGCTGAGTGCATTCTTCTCCGAATTGTCATTGGATGCGCGTTATTTCCAACGCGTGAAATATTTATATGACCAGCGCACCAAGCTAGGCCTGGATGCCAAGCAGATGCGTCTTTTGGAGCGGACTTATGATGGCTTGGTCCGCAATGGGGCCATGCTGAATGCGGCACAGAAAGCGCAAGTCATTAGCATTGAAACCGAACTGTCGAAGAAGTTTTCCGCTTTTTCCGACAAGGTGCTTGCTGATGAAGAGACCTTCATTCTGATTACGCAGGAAGCCGATTTGGCTGGCCTGCCAGAAAGTTTTGTGGCGTCCTTGCAAGCTGCGGCAAAGGCGAAGGGCCAAAGCGGTTGGGCTGTCGTCAACACCCGTTCAGCGGTACAGCCATTTCTTGAAAATTCGACACGCCGCGATTTGCGCGAAAAAGTCTGGCACGCCTTTACCAAGCGCGGTGACAATAAGAATGCCAATGACACGAACGCGACCATCGCCGAAATTCTGAAGCTGCGTCAGCAGCGCGCCGAAATTTTGGGCTTTGCGACCCATGCGCATTACCGCATGGCCGACACTATGGCGCAGGACCCGAATAAGGCGATGGACCTTATGATGAAGGTTTGGCCGGCCGCGGCAGCACGCGTGCGTGAAGAAGTCGCTGATATGCAAGCGATTGCCAATGCTGATAACATAACGATCGCGCCCTGGGATTATCGTTTCTATGCCGAGAAAGTACGTAAGGCGAAATATGACCTCGATCAGGAAGCCGTAAAGCCATATTTCCAATTGGATAATATGGTTGCCGCGATGTTTGATGCTGCTGGCAAATTGTACGGCATGAGCTTCACCGAAAACACAGGAACGGTTCCAGTGTTTGAACCCAAAGTCCGGACATTTGAGGTCAGGCGCGATGGCAAGGTCATTGGCTTATTCTACCTCGACAATTTCGCACGCGCAGGCAAGCGTTCGGGCGCATGGATGACCACCTATCGCAGCCAGCACCAATTAGGCGGCAAAAACAACATCGTGCTGGCGTCGAACAACAACAACTTCGTGCCGGGTGCTGATGGCGCGCCTACCTTAATCAGCATCGATGATGCATCCACCTTGTTCCACGAATTTGGCCATGCAATCCATTATCTGAACTACGATATCACCTGGCCCGGTCTTGGCGGGACGCCACGTGATTTTGTGGAGTATCCGAGCCAAGTGAACGAAAACTGGCTGCTGACGCCTTATGTGCTCAACAATTATGCCAAGCATTATAAGACCGGCGAACCTATTCCCGCGGCGTTGGTCGAGAAAATCCGGGCAAGCGACACGTTCAACCAAGGTTTCTCTACGGTGGAATATCTGTCGAGTGCGATATTGGATATGAAATTGCATAACCGAAGCGAGCCTGTGGCCGATCCCGCCGCCTTTGAACGCGATACGCTGGCGGAAATTGGCATGCCAAAGGAAATGGTCATGCGGCATCGCTTGCCGCAATTTAACCACCTGTTTTCCAGTGATAGCTATTCGGCGGGCTATTACAGCTATCTTTGGTCCGAAACGATGGATGCCGACACTTGGGCAGCCTTCACCGAAAAGGGTGATGTTTGGGACAAGGAAACGGCCGAACGTTTCCGTTCGATGCTCCTCTCGACGGGCAATGAAACCGACCGGATCGAGGCCTATCGCGCGTTCCGTGGCCGTGACCCTGACGTCAAATATATCATGAAAAAGCGCGGGTTTCCGACCGGCGAATAAGGCTCCGTGATAGCATTAAAAAGGGGCTGCGCAGGCGACAATCTGCGCAGCCCCTTTTTTGTTGAATTTCGTCAAAAGCGATATAATGATGATATCATCTTTTTCAGGGGATATCGTGATGACTGGTGATTCAACAACTAATCTAACCGCAAGTCGGGAAGTTGCGGCGCGCAGTTTTAATGGCTATTTGATGCTTCTGCTTATGTTTCTAAGCATGGGCTGGTCCGGCTGGTCCGCGACGATGCTGGTTGCCAGCAATGGGGAGTCAGCCTTCGCGTTCTTCAGTCTCGTTTGCAGTGTTTTCGCTTTTCTGTTCGTGTCCATTGGCTTTTATATGCTGCAGCCTAACCAAGGCGTCGCATTGACGTTATTCGGCGCCTATAAAGGTACGGACCGCAATGAAGGACTGCGCTGGACATGGCCATGGATGGGCAAAGCCAAGGTGTCGCTGCGCGCCAACAATTTGATCTCGGAAAAAATTAAGGTCAACGACCTGCGCGGCAACCCCATTGAGATGGCCGCGCAAGTGGTCTGGCGCGTGACGGATACGGCGCAGGCCTTGTTTGATGTTGATGATTATAAGGCATTCGTGCTTGCGCAAATCGAGGCTGCAGTTCGCACCATCGGCGCACGTTATCCTTATGATGACTTTACGCATCAAGAAGTGACGCTGCGCGGCAATCACGATCAAGTCGGCGGCGAATTACGTCTGGAGTTGATGGAGCGGTTGCGCGTTGCAGGTATCACTGTCGACGAATGCGGCTTCACCCATTTGGCCTATGCGCAGGAAATTGCGGGCGCGATGCTTCGCCGCCAACAGGCAGAGGCTGTGGTCGCGGCGCGCAAAACTCTAGTCGAAGGCGCCGTTGGCATGGTCGAAATGGCGCTCGAAATGCTATCGGCCAAAAAAGTCGTCGAGCTGGACGACGAACGCCGCGCGGCAATGGTCTCCAACCTCATGGTGGTCCTGTGCGGCGAACGCGATACACAGCCCGTGGTCAACGCCGGTACATTGTACAGCTAAGCCATTTATATGTCCGCTCCGTCCAAAAAGGCTTTTCCGCTCCGCCTTGATCCGGCATTATTTGCCTGCATCGAACGGTGCGCGGCTGCTGACTTCCGGAGCGCCAATGCCGAAATTGAGGTGCTGTTGCGTGAAGCACTCGCTAAGCGCGGGATAAAAGTCGGGGTTAGCGAAACCGCGAAGCGTGGGCGACCGCCGAAGGAGAATTGAAATGCGCGATGAAGATAAACCCTTTGTATATTATAAATCGGGATCTGGCGTTAAAATATCCCCACGCAATGCTGCTGGCTGGCGGGCCTTCGCCGTCTGGATGGTTGCATTCTTCGGCGCGACAGGCGTTTTTGTGTGGGTGACTGCTGTCGCGGATGCAGAAGGGTGGAGCGATGGCGACATCCTGCTGCTTCTCACTTTGCCCTTTTTGCTCCTGACCGCCTTTTGGGCATTTGCGATGATTCGTTATATGAAAGCGCGGAGCGAAATCGTGGATGTGGACCGTCTTTTGCAGTTAAAGAACGAATTGGACCGCAATAAAAGGCGCAGGCCGCGCTAAAAACGGAGGTAAGACCTATGCTACAGCTATTTTTGGACAAAGAACCTTGGTTTCGTGCAAAGCGTTTTGGCTATGGCGCAGGACTGCCGTTCAAGTGGCAGGGTTGGGTGACATTAGTCGTCTATCTTTTGGCGATGGTAGGTTTGGGACTGTTCGCCGACGATCAAGACACCATGCCAACGATGTTAACTGTCGCTCTCATGCTGACAACAACCGCAATTTTCCTCGTCATTGTCCGTAACCACACCGAAGGCGGATGGAAATGGCGGGGAGATTTTGGCGCTTAGCTTAAAGCTTCGTCTAACAATCGCGCCAAACGAATGCCGCCGCGTTCGACCTGCTGACGCAACGCCGCACGCGACGCTGCGACATCGGCTTCATCAATCACAACGGGTGCAGTTGGTTTTGCGCCACAGGCATCACCATCCATGGCGCGCGGATAGGCAAGGTTTTTCGACACGGCCCAATTTTCTTCACTCCACAAACGCGCATTGCCTTGCGCGACTGCTGCTTTTTCGGTGGACGAAAATACACGGACGATAGCTGGCGCAGCAGACAGTGCGCGGTCGGCCAAAAGCCCATCCCACACCGAATGCAGATTATATCCGGGCATCACACCATAAGTGGTTTTTAGGTCATTGCCGCCGCGATCGGCGCGGTCGCCCGCATGTAATGGTTGATGTATATCGCCGACAAAATGGATCAGGAAAGCGAGCGCCTCCAACCGAACATGCGCCGGTAGGGCCTTGTTTGATAAAAGCGCAAAATTGCGGTCAATCTGTGCGGAAACGCAATTGCCATCGGCGCAGGCGCTTTTCAAATCGAACGGCTTGCAGATGTCGACATTTTGGTAATGCCAGCTGTTGGTGTAGCCCCAGCGCACCCGGTCGCCCTTGATACAATCCGCCCAAACGCTGACATCGCCGATATTGCGCATTGCACATTTCGGGGTTCCAAGCATTGGTGCCGCGCGCAACAGCCGCTGCATATTCGTGCGCGCCTTGGGAGACATGTTCGCTTGGGCAATGTGCGCCACCGTCTCATGGCCATATTCCCAATATGCTTGGGCAGGTGCGAACGGCGCGAATAAGAGGGCGATCAAAATAAGGAAGCGTTTCATAAGTGCGCCTTAGTTAGTATCCATGCGTAAATCAAAGCAGTAGGCGCATGCATTGCGATTTGGTGCCACTAACGAAAACATTGGGAGGCGGGTGATGGATATTGATAGACGTGGGCTCATGGCAGGTGCTGCGGCGTTGACGATCGCAGGCTGCGCTGGGCCGCGGCAAGTGCGCCCGTCTATTTCCAACAACGCTGCGCTGGCGGCGCTTGAGGCCCGCGTTGGCGGGCGGCTAGGGGCGTTGGTGCTCGACACGGCATCGGGGCGTATGACGGGGCATCATTATGATGAAGCCTTTGCCATGTGTTCCACCTTCAAGCTCGCGCTCGCCGCAGCGGTTCTGCAACAGGCGGATCAAGGCAGGCTGAAACTTGATGCGGCGTTGCCTTATTCGCAAGCGGATATGGTTGCGCATGCCCCCATTACGGGGCCGAATTTGGCAAAAGGTGCGATGCGCATCATCGATTTGGCTGAAGCCGCGCAAAAGACTAGCGATAATGTGGCGGCCAATCTCTTGATCAAATATCTGGGCGGGCCAGCCGCCATAACTGCTATTTTTCGCAGTTGGGATGATGACGCTACACGGCTTGACCGATATGAGCCCGACTTGAACAATGTCGCGCCCGGTGAGATGCGCGATACGACCACGCCGCGGGCATTTGCGCGGACGATGGCGCGACTTTTGACGGACGAAAGTATATTGAAACCGGCGTCGCGTGACATATTGATCCAATGGATGGTTGACACCAGCACAGGCATCAAGCGGATTCGAGGCGGCCTCCCCGCATCTTGGAAAAGTGGCGACAAAACCGGAACCGCCAACAGCGCACATTTTAACAACAAGACGAATGATGTCGCCATTTTCTGGCCACCCGGACGGCCACCGGTCATTGTGACGGGCTTTTATGAAGCGGACGGAAAATATGAACAGAGCCGGGATGCCGATCAGGCCGTGCTCGCCGAAGTGGGCAGAATTGCCGCAGCGCAAGCGGTGGCGTGGCAGAGCGGTGTGGGCTGATTAACGTAGCGCGCCGTCCTGAAAACAGTTCAGGATGATGATTGCGGGAAAATCCCAAGCCGCCTATATCACGTCCATGTCTTCTATTCGCCCTTGGCGCGACATTGCGCGCCGTCAGTCCCGCCAGATCATGGTCGGTAAAGTTCCTGTCGGTGGCAATGCTCCGATCTCGGTGCAAACCATGACTAATACGCTGACCAGCGATGCTGCTGCTACGATTGACCAGATCCGCCGGTGTGAGGATGCAGGCGTCGATATCATCCGCGTTTCCTGCCCCGATGTGGAGAGCACGGCAGCGTTGAAACAGATTGTCCGCGCGGCCAATGTCCCCATCGTTGCCGATATTCATTTTCATTACAAACGTGCCCTTGAGGCGGCGGACGCGGGTGCGGCATGCTTGCGCATCAACCCCGGCAATATTGGCTCATCCGAACGCGTGAAGGAAGTCGTCAACGCCGCCAAAGCCAATGGCTGCGCGATCCGGATCGGCGTAAATGCAGGCAGTCTCGAAAAAGACTTGCTCGAAAAATATGGCGAGCCATGTCCTGAGGCGCTGATTGAAAGTGCGCTTGACCATATCAAGCTGCTGCAGGATCATGACTTTCACGAATTTAAAGTTGCGGTGAAGGCATCGGACGTTTTTCTCGCGGTCGCCGCCTATATGGGCTTAGCCGACGCGGTCGATTGCCCCTTGCATTTGGGCATTACCGAAGCGGGCGGGTTGATTGGCGGTACCGTCAAATCGTCCATCGGCATGGGCAATTTGTTGTGGGCAGGTATCGGCGACACCATCCGCGTTAGCCTGTCTGCCGAACCGGAAGAAGAAGTGCGCGTCGGCTATGAGATTCTAAAGGCCTTGGGTCTGCGCACCCGCGGTGTTCGCGTCGTCAGCTGCCCAAGCTGCGCACGCCAAGGCTTCGACGTCATCCGCACGGTGCAGAAATTGGAAGATGCGCTTGGCCATATCAAAACCCCCATGTCGCTCTCGGTTCTGGGCTGCGTCGTCAACGGCCCCGGCGAAGCGCGTGAGACCGACATTGGCATCACGGGCGGCGGCAATGGCAAGCATATGGTCTATTTATCCGGCGTCACCGACCATCATGTCGAGGATGACGACATGATCAGCCATATCGTGCGTCTGGTCGAAGCCAAAGCCGCAGAGATCGACGCAGGCACCAGCGTCAGCATGGATACGCTGCACGGGAAAGCAGCTTGAGCCTCTCGATACGGGCTGCAACGCCAAGCGACATCTCGCTCATCGGGCAATTCATCCGCGATCTCGCGGAATATGAAAAGCTGGCCTATGCCGTGCGTTTTGATGAGGCGGTAATGGCGCAAAAGCTCTTTGGGCCGAGGCCTTATGCCGAGGTTTTGATTGGTGAGATTGACGGTGTCGCGCAGGGCTTTGCCTTGTTCTTCCACAATTTCTCAACCTTTGAAGGGCGGCCGGGAATCTATCTGGAGGATTTGTTTGTCCGGCCAGATGCGCGTGGGTCGGGGCTTGGTAAGGCCTTGCTGGGCAGGCTCGCCGCGTTGGCGGTTGAACGTGATTGTGCGCGGCTCGAATGGTCGGTGCTGGATTGGAACACGCCCGCGATTGATTTCTACAAGGCACTGGGGGCCGTGCCTATGGACGAATGGACCGTCTATCGCGTTGACGGCGCGGCGCTCGATAATCTTGCTACACACAGCCTGTAAACATGGCTGAACTGCATCCGCGCCCGTTCATCCCGTTCATCATGGCGGCGGCGGGTGTTGGCACATTTTCGCTGATGGATGCGATGATGAAAGACATCGCTTTGTCGCTGGGTGCTTATAATGCCGTGATGTGGCGTAACTGCCTTGGCACCTTATTCATGGGCCTATTGTTTGTCGGCACACGGCAAAAATGGCCGCCACTTGATATCCTTAAAATGCATATATGGCGCAGTATCGTCGTGTCGGTGATGGCGGTCAGTTTTTTCTGGTCGTTGACACAATTACCGTTGGCCGAGGCCATCGGGCTGAGTTTCATCGCGCCTGTTATCGCATTATATCTCGCCGCGGTGATGCTGGGAGAGACGATCGGCCGTCCAGCCATCTGGGCGTCGCTGGCGGGGCTTGGCGGGGTTGTCATCATCTTGGCTGGTCGGTTGAGCGGACATTATACCAGCGGGCATCTCTGGGGCGCTGCGGCGGTATTGTTTTCGGCCGTGGTGTTTGCCTATAATCTGATATTGGCACGGCGGCAGGCGCAGGTTGCGGGGCCAATTGAAATCGCCTTTTTCCAAAATCTGTTTGTGGCCGCAACCCTCGGCCTTGCCGCGCCATGGTTTTTGCAACCCATCGGTATGACCGATGCCCCGATGATCGGCGGTGCGGCGGCCTTGGCGATTATCTCATTATTGTTTTTGAGTTGGGCTTATGCCCGCGCGGAAGCACAGATTTTGATTCCGGTAGAATATACCGGTTTTGTCTGGGCGGCATTTTTCGGCTGGTTGTTTTTTGCCGAGCCGGTCACTTGGCCCGTGCTTTTGGGCACGGCCTTGATCGTAGCCGGAAGCCTGATTGCGGCACGGGCAAAGCCAGAGCCCGTCAATCAGGTAGAGATTGCGACGGTTTAGGGGCGGGCGGGCTCCCTACGCCGCCAGCGCGGAATAGATCATCGTCTTAATCTCGCGGCGCACGGGGTAGGTTGTGGATGGTAGCAACTGCGTCATGAAAATCATGATGATGTCTTCAACCGGATCCACAAAAAAGGCCGTGGAATACATGCCGCCCCAATAAAAATCGCCGTTGGAACAAGGTGTAAGTGTCGCGGCGTTGTCAATCGTCGTGGCAAAGCCAAGGCCAAAGCCAATACCGGCCATATCGGCCTCGCTGAACAAGGATTTCGACATTTGCGTGAGATCTTTACCGCCGGGAATATGGTTGGCGGTCATCAATTCTATCGTCTTCGGACTCAGAATTTGTGTGCCGTTCAGCGCGCCACCGTTCAGCAGCATCCGGCAGAAACGATGATAGTCCGCAACGCTAGATGCAAGACCGCCACCGCCGGAATTAAATGACCAGCCCTTGGCCCACATGCTTTCGGCGCCGGCTTTGTCGAGCAGCTTCATTTTTGTTTCGGGATCGAAACCAAAGCCTTCGGGAATGCGCGCGGCTTTGTCGGCAGGGACTTGGAAAAATGTATCGGTCATGCCCAAGGGCGCGAAAATATGCGTCTGGAAATATTCGGGCAGGGATAGTCCGCTAATCCGTTCGACCAATATGCCCACTATGTCGGTGGCCACCGAATAATTCCACTGCGTGCCGGGGTCGAATTCCAACGGAATTTGCGCGAGCGTATCAATGAAGCTTTGCGATGTATTTTTGCTCCAGCTTTCGACATCGGTCTTGCGATAGGCCGCGTCGACATTGCCTTGTTCCTGAAAGCTGTAAGTGAACCCAGCGGTGTGGCGCAGCAGGTCAACTACCCGCATTTGCGTGGACGGTGCGCGCGTCATAAACGGCACATTGCCGCCGCCACCTACAAATACGCCCAATTTTGCAAATTCGGGAATATATTTGGTGACCGGATCGGTCAGCGCGACCTTGCCCTGTTCCACTAACTGCATGAACGCGACCGAAGTGATTGGCTTCGTCATCGATGCGATGCGGAAAATGGCATCGTCGGCGACACCCGCACTCCACTGCAACGCAATATCGTCACCACGCCCAACCAGTACCGACGCAAAGGGCAATTTGCCATTGTCGAGATAATTGGCCTGAATGAATGCGGGAATCCGCGCGAGGCGGTCGGAAACAAAGCCTAGATCTTCGGCGCTCATACGGCGGTTTGTCCTGTTAATTGACGCGTGACGGGGTGTGAGCTCGACAGCCCGCCGTCAACGGCAATAGCTTGGCCGTTGACATAAGAGGCTTGGTCGCTGGCGAGGAACAAGGCGACATTAGCCAGCTCCTCCGGCTGCGCGCCGCGACGCAAGGGGTTCAGACGGCCGATTTTTTCGGTCACGCCCTTTTCGCGGGCATAATCGAAAGTCGGCTTCGTCATGCCGGTTTCGGTCAGGCCTGGGCAAATTGCGTTGCAGCGTACATTGGTGCCCGACAATTGCTGCGCGCTAACCTGCGCCAGATTGATGACGCCGGCCTTTGACGCCGAATAAGGCGGGCCGCCTGCGCCCGAACGGATACCGGCAACGCTTGCTGTCAGGATGATCGAACCGCCATTGCCAGCGTCTGCCATGACTTTGCCAGCATGTTTCACCATCAACCAGGGACCGATGAGGTTGACGCGCAGGACGCTGGTGAAGTTCTCGACGGTGTTATCGAAGATGCCTTCCATGCCGCCGGAGATACCCGCATTGGCAAAAGCAATGTTGAGATGGCCATGCAGTGTGATGGCCTTGGCGACCAAAGCCGCGACGTCGGCTTCATCGCCTGCATCCATTTGTACGGCGGTGGCCGCATCACCAATCATCGCAGCGGTGTCATGGACGGAAGCTGCCATGTCGCCCAAGATGACCTTCGCGCCTTCGGCCGCAAAACGAATGGCGGACGCGCGGCCTATGCCTGATCCTGCGCCAGTGATGATGGCGACTTTGCCTGCCAGTGCCCCACTCATACGACTACGCCTCCATCCACAACTATTGTCTGTCCCGTCATAAAGGTGGACGCGTCCGATGCCAAATACACCGCCGCACCCGCAATCTCCCGCGGTTCGCCAATACGGCCAAGCGCAGCGCCCGAGGTGGAGGCTTTTAGATTTTCTGGGTTCTCCCACAATGCCTTGGCAAAATCGGTCTTTACCAGTCCCGGCGCGATCGAGTTAATGCGCACATTATGCGGCCCATATTCGCGGGCGAGATTTTTGGTCATCTGAATATCCGCCGCTTTGGTAATCGCATAGGCACCCAAGATTGGCGACCCGCGCAGGCCGCCAATTGACGATACGATCACGATGGAGCCTGACTTGCGTGCGATCATTTCGGACACGACCATCTGGATCAGCCAATGTTGCGAAACAATATTGTGATCGAGTGTCTTGCGCAGTTGTTCGTCGGTGATGGTGGCCATCGGGCCATAATGCGGGTTGGACGCTGCATTGCAGACCAAGACATCGACTTTGCCAAATGCCTTGCGCGCTTCATCGACCAGATTTTGCAAGCTTTCTTTGGAGGATAGGCTTGAGGCCACGGCAAGCGCCGCGCCCGCATGCTTGGCGTTAATACCAGCAGCGACCGCTTCGCAATCTTCGATATTGCGGCTGGAGATCACAACCTTCGCGCCATGATCTGCCATTTCTTCGGCGATGGCCTGCCCAATGCCGCGCGACGACCCTGTGATGATGGCGACCTTGCCGGTCATATCGAATAAAGACATTTTTCTCTCCAGTTTCCTCTCCGCTTGTCGGGAGGCGTTATACCTTATGCCCCAGCCTTTTCGGCGAATTTCCATGCGGATTCCGCCAGTGGGAAAACGCGTTCGGCCATGGCTTGCGCATGGGACGAGCTTGCGGTGCCGTCGATGACGCGTTTTTTGATGCCTTGAATAATCCCGGCGAGGCGGAAGAAATTATAGGCAAAATACCAGTTCATGTCCGGCACGCCGTCGCGATTTGTGGCGGCGCAATAACGCTCCACCATTGCATCGAGTTCGGGAATGCCCAAAGCGGCGCGGTCTAAATCCATAACGCCTGACCGACCTTCATTTTGTGTCACCCACGCCATTGCGACATATGTGAAATCCGCAAGCGGGTCGCCCAAGGTGGACAATTCCCAGTCCAGAACCGCGACGACCTTGGGATCTTTGGCATCGAAGATCATGTTGTCGATGCGATAATCACCATGCACGACGCTGGTGCGTGTCTGTTCAGGTAAAGTCTTCGGCAACCATTCGATCAGCCGTTCCATTTCAGGCATCGTTTCGGTTTCCGCGAGCCGATATTGCTTCGTCCAGCGTTCCACCTGCCGCCCGAAATAATTTCCGGGCTTACCAAAGTCGGACAGACCAGCGCTTTCAACATCCACATTATGCAATGCCGCTAAGGTGTCGATCATCGCCTCATAGGTTGCACGGCGTTCGGCAGGGTTTGACCCCGGCATGGCGCCATCCCAGATGGTGCGACCTTCAACCATATCCATGATGTAGAACATCGAACCGATGACGCTGTCGTCGGTGCATAGGCCAAAGGGTTTGGCGACCGGAAAACCCGTGGGATATAGGCCGGCAATCACTTTATATTCGCGGTCAACGGCATGCGCGCTGGGCAGCAAGACGCCAAATGGCTTACGGCGTAGGACGTAGGAGCCGCTTTTTGCGTTCAAGCGATAGGTCGGATTTGACTGCCCGCCAGCGAATTTCAGAACCTCGACCGGGCCTTCAAAACCTTGGACATTTGCGTCCATCCACTGCGCCAATTTGTCGGCATCCAAGATATCCGCGCCGCTTGGCGCAGCGGTGCCAGTGAAGGCCGTCTGCGCGTCAATCGGGGTGGGGGCTGCACTCATTGGTCAAAAACGATGACCGAACGCGCCGAATCGCCGCGCTTCATCTGGTCAAAGCCCTCGTTGATCCGCTCCAGCGGAATGGTCTCCGAAATGATGGTGTCGAGGTCCAAAAGGCCCCGCATATAGAAATCCACCAGACGCGGAATATCCACAGGGAAGCGGTTGCCGCCCATGATCGCGCCTTGCAATTTCTTACCCGACAAAAGGTCCATCGCGGATAGGCCAACCGAATGCTGCAGTGGCATCATACCCAAGATGGTCGCTGTTCCGCCACGCTTCAGCGACTTGACGGCCAACGTGCCAGATGCGGGACGTCCAACAGCTTCAATCGCATGGTCAACACCGCCTTTGGTCAATTCCTGAATTTGCGCAGCGGCGTCGTCGGCCAAAGCATCGACGACATCGGTCGCCCCCAGCTTCATCGCCAAAGCGCGTTTTTCAGGCATTGGGTCCGCCGCGATGATCCGGCCAGCACCAGCAATCTTGGCAGCATTAATGGTTGCAAGGCCAACACCGCCGCAGCCAATAACGGCCACGGTTTCGCCGGGCGTTACTTTGCATGCGTTGAAAATTGTGCCGGCACCCGTGGTCACCGCGCAGCCGATAACCGATGCTTGTGGCAACGGCATATCCGGATGGATTGCGACGCAGGCATGTTCGTGCACCAACATCATTTCAGCATAAGCTGACAGGTTGAGCATTTGATTGACAGTGCTGCCATCAGGCCGCGTCAGCCGCGGAGCTTCACCTGCTTTGCGCCGCGTGTCGCCGCCAAGGCACAAGGACATGCGTCCCGTGACGCAATATTCGCAATGGCCACAAAATGCGCTGAGGCAGGTGACAACGGCATCGCCGACTTTGACGGTGCGCACTTCGCTGCCCACCGCTTCGACGATACCTGCTGCCTCATGCCCGGGGATTGCAGGCAGAGGATGCGGATAGGTGCCTTCGATAAAGTGCAAGTCGCTATGGCACAATCCGCAGGCCGCGGTGCGGATCAGCACCTCATGCGGCCCGGGATTGGCAATGTTGATCTGCTCAATTTGAAGCGGTTTGCCCGCTTCAATCAGGACCGCAGCCTTCACCGTGTTGCCCCCATATCGCCGCTGGACATGCCGTCTTTGCCACGGCCGCCATGCTTGCCCAATTCCATACGCGCGATGGCGCGAGCATGCACTTCGTCGGGACCATCGGCCAAACGCAAGGTACGCTGATGCGCCCAAGCCGAGGCGAGGCCAAAATCGTCGGACACGCCGCCGCCGCCATGTGCTTGGATAGCATTGTCGATGATGCTCAAAGCCATATTCGGGGCTTGCACCTTGATCATTGCGATTTCAGCAGCAGCCGCCTTGTTGCCGACCTTGTCCATCATGTCTGCTGCCTTCAGGCAGAGCAGACGGGTCATTTCAATGTCGATACGGGCACGCGCGATACGTTCTTCCCAGACGCTATGCTCGGCAACGGTCTTGCCAAAGGCAACGCGCGATTGCAGGCGCTTGCACATTTTCTCCAGCGCCTCTTCGGCGGTTCCAATGGTGCGCATGCAGTGATGGATGCGGCCTGGTCCAAGGCGGCCTTGCGCGATCTCGAACCCGCGACCTTCGCCCAACAACATGTTCGATGCCGGAATACGGACATCCTTCAGTTCGATTTCCATATGACCATGCGGCGCGTCATCATAGCCGAAGACGGGCAGATGGCGCAAAATCTTCACGCCTGGCGTATCCAGTTCCATCAGCACCATGGATTGCTGCGCATGGCGCTTGGCTTCGAAATCGGTCTTGCCCATGACGATGGCAATTTTGCAACGCGGGTCGCCTGCGCCTGACGACCACCATTTTACGCCATTCAGGACATATTCGTCGCCTTCACGGCGGATCGAGGTTTCGATGTTGGTAGCATCCGAAGAGGCAACGGCTGGTTCCGTCATCAAAAATGCCGAACGGATTTCGCCGTTCATCAACGGGATCATCCATTTTTCTTTTTGTTCAGCCGTACCGTAGCGCAGGAACACTTCCATATTGCCGGTGTCTGGTGCCGAACAGTTATAGACTTCGGATGCAAAACCGATGCGGCCCATTTCTTCGGCGCACAGGGCATATTCCATGTTGGAGAGGCCGGGGCCATCGAACGCGACGCTGTCATCGACATGCACGCGGCCCGATGTGGGGGGCATGAACAGGTTCCAAAGACCCGCAGCCTTGGCCCGTGCCTTTTCTTCTTCAACGACTTGCAGCACTTTCCAACGGTCGCCCACTGCTTGCTCGGCATAATAATCGGCAACGCGTGGACGCAAGAAACGTTCGTTATGATCGCGGATACGGTCCCGCCAATAAGTTTGCTTGTCGTTGAGATCGAAATCCATGGCTCATTCCTCTTTTCAAATTTAATTGACCAGTTAAGTGACAGACTCTGCCGCCGTGTTCAAGACGCGCAAGCGTTCATTATGACTTTCGCGCGAAATCGGGAAATGGCGCAGTATCAAGACACCGATAATGCCGATGACCAAGACAGTGACCATATAATATAATGCTAGCCCGTCGAGGACAGCGACATCGACTTCGCCCTGCCGCGCATTTTCCGGAAAACCGGCAAACATAACGATCATACCGGCGGCAAAGGTACCAATGCCCACCGCGCATTTCTGCATGAAAAAATAGCCTGCGAAAAACAGCCCTTCGGAGCGTCGGCCCGTTTCCTGCTGCGATGCCTCCACCACATCTGCCATCATTGACGACATTAGCATCATCATGCTCACCGCCGCGCTATTGGCTATGGTCATTAAAGCAAACATAAACAGGATCGAAGGGTTCGACGGCGCACCAGGCACAAGATCCAGCAGCCAACTGCCATATAAAGCCGCCGTGAAGGTCAGCGATATCAGCGCAAACACAATCGCGGCATGTTTCTTGCCCAAGCGTGCGGAGACTGGGGGAACAATGATGAACGCAATGATGACGGTAGAGAACAGGGTTAACGCATAATAGAGCATTTCCATCTGTTGCAACTGCCATAAATAGCTGAGCTGGTAATTGGTCAGTGCAAAGGTCATCCCTTGGTTGATCAGCCCAAATAAAGCCGCAGATACGAGCCACAAAAAGGCGCGGTTAGATAATGTTGCCTTCACTTCGGCAAAAGCATGTCTAAAGCCAGCGCCGCGCGGGCTAGGCGGAGATTGCTTGGCCACATGCTTATGCTGACCAAATGCGGAGATAAGCACCGACCCGCTCATCAGTAGTGCACCCCAAAAGGAAAATGCATCATACCCATTGCGGTCGCTAACGCCCTTTTCACCGGTAAAGAAAATACCATAGGCAAAGATCAGCATGAGCAATCCACCCGCCCAGCCAAAGAGAAAACGATAGCGCATCAAATGCGTACGCTCATCATAATCGCCGGTGAGTTCAGGGACGAGGGCGATGGATGGCACTTCGCACATCGCCACCAAGGTGCGCGCCAAGACGGCGGTGCAGAACAGCCAAATTATTGTGCCTGTTTGGTCCATTGCGGGTGGATGCCACAGCAACATCCAAATAATGCCAAGCGGGATGGCGGCGGCATATAGCCAAGGCAGGCGCCTACCCCATTTGCTTTGCGTGCGGTCGGATAGCTCGCCGATAATCGGGTCGACAAAGGCATCGAATATCAGCGCGGCCATGATGATGGCACCCACAAGACCGGCGTTAATTCCCAGCACCTGATTGTAGAAAATCAGCAGGAAAACCGAAAAGCCATTGTCCTTGACGCCATAAGCAACCGAGCCAAGGCCGTGCATGACCTTTAACGATCGGGGGAGGACCACTGGTGTCATATCGGATTAAATCACAAAACGCGAAAAGGCGTGTTTTCCGGCGAATCGCACGATGTTTCTCTCCTCTATCTCGTCCATATGCTAGGCGCGCAGCCCAGCCTGTCAATCGAGATACAAATGACGTTACGGCATGCATCACTCACCGATAAAGACTTGCGTTTCGGTGCGTGACCGCCCAAAAATTCATCAAGCAATTAAACAGGAGAGCGTGATGTCCGACCTTGAAACATTCCGCGCCGAGGCGCGTGCCTGGCTGGAGGAAAACTGTCCCGCCGAAATGCGCACACCGGCAAAAGGTGACGAAGACGTCTGTTGGGGCGGACGCAATTTTGTGTTTCAATCGGAAGCGCAAAAACTGTGGCTCGAACGCTGCGTTGCTAAAGGCTATACGGTGCCCGATTGGCCCAAGGCTTATGGTGGCGCTGGTCTTTCTCCGCAGGAAACAAAAATACTGCGTCAGGAAATGGCCAAGCTTGGCTGTCGCTCGCCGCTCAACAGTTTCGGCATCTGGATGCTTGGCCCAGCCTTGCTGAAATTCGGCACTGAGGAACAAAAGGTCCATTATATGGGCCAGATCGCCCGCGGGGAAATTCGTTGGTGTCAGGGCTATTCCGAACCGGGCTCGGGCAGCGACCTTGTGTCGATGCAAACCTTTGGTGAAGATAAAGGCGACCATTGGGTCGTCAATGGCCAGAAAATCTGGACCTCTTATGCGGACAAGGCGGACTGGATTTTCTGTTTGGTCCGCACCGACAAAACGAACAAATATCAGGGAATTAGTTTCCTGTTGTTCGATATGGAAACACCCGGTGTTACGACCAAGCCCATTAAGTTGATTTCCGGAAATTCGCCCTTCTGCGAAACTTTCTTCGACAATGTTGTTGTGCCAAAGCACCAGATTGTTGGTGAGGTAAATCGCGGCTGGGATGTAGCGAAATATCTGCTTGGCCATGAACGCGAGATGATTTCTGGCATGGGCGGCGATGGCGGCGTGACTTCGATCGGTGCGGCGATGAAGGCGACCTTGTCGCAAGAGCCTGTGCTGCGCGCGCAAATGGCATTGTTCGATGTCGATAACCTCACCTTCCGTGCGCATGGCGAGCGTTTCATGGACGAATGGAAAACCGGCAAGGCACACCCTGCTTATTCCAACCTGATGAAATATGTCGGGACTGAGCTGAACAAAAAACGCAATGAACTGGTCATGTCGATTGGTGGGTCTCAAGCACTTGAGTGGGAAAGCGAGCGTGCAAATGGCGGTTCAAAGGCCCGCAATTGGCTGCGGACCAAGGCGAACTCGATTGAGGGCGGTACCAGCGAAGTGATGCTGAACGTCGTGTCGAAGCGCATCCTCGAAATGCCAGGAGCTTAATTATGGCAATGACCTTAACCGATGACCAGAATATGCTGCGCGACACTGCGCGGGATTTCATGGCGAGCGAAGCGCCCGTTACCCATTTCCGCAAATTCCGTGACATGGGGTGCAAAGATGGTTTCAGCCATGGCCTTTGGAAGCAATTTGCTGAAATGGGCTTTACGGGCATCCTGATTCCCGAGGCCGATGGCGGCATGGGCATGGGGCAGATTGAGGCGGGTATCGTCCTTGAAGAAATTGGTCGTAACCTGTCCCCATCGCCCTTCCTGACCACGTCTGTGGCGGCCGTTGAGGCGTTGAAGTTGGCAGACAAGGCTATGCGTGACCGTTGGTTCCCCGGCATTTTGGCGGGAGAAACCGTGATTAGCATCGCGATTGAAGAAGGCGTCAAGCACCGGCCCGAGAAGATTGCCTGCGTTGCGGAACGCAGCGGCAATGGCTTTAAGCTGACCGGCCAAAAGCAATTTGTCGTGCAAGGCGTATCATCAGATATGCTGATTGTTGCGGCGCGTACCGCTGGCGCGGCCGGTGAAACCGATGGCCTGACTTTGTTCGCGGTGGACAAAGACGCGGCGGGCCTTTCGATGGAGGCTGCGCGCCTTGTCGACTCTGCTGTCGCTGCGCATGTAAAGCTAGACGGTGTTCAGGTGGATGCCGACGCCGTCATTGGCGAAGTTGATGGCGGTTGGGCCGTGCTGTCCAAGATGCTCGACGCTGGGCGGGTGGGCGCCGCAGCCGAAATGGTCGGCGTTGGTACAGGCGCGATGGACATGACGTTTGAATATCTCAAGACCCGCAAGCAATTTGACCGCGTCATTGGTGAATTTCAGGCGCTTCAACACCGCGCTGCGCATCTATACGGCGAAATGGAAGGCGCGCGTTCGATTGTGCTGAAGGCGCAGTCCTTAATGGACGAAGGCCATGCTAAGGCAGAGCTTTATGTCGCTGCGGCCAAGGCGAAAGCTGGCCTGGCCTGCAATCTTTCGGTGCGGGAAGGCGTGCAAATGCATGGCGGCATCGGCATGACCGACGAATATGACATTGGCCTGTATATGAAGCGCGACCGCAGCTTGAACGAATTTTTCGGCGATGCTTATTACCACGCAGACCGCGTGGCGACGATGAACGGTTATTAAAAGGAAACCGCAAATGGACATTCAAACCTTATTCAACCTCAATGGCCGCGTTGCGTTAGTCACTGGCGGATCGCGTGGCATCGGTAAGATGATCGTCGAAGGCTATCTTAAGGCTGGCGCAGCACGCGTCTATATCAGCGCACGTAAGGTCGACCAGATTGAGGAAACCGTCGCTGAATTCGGCAATCAGGTCATCGGTCTGCCTTGCGATCTTTCGACGGTGGAAGGTTGCCTGTCGCTCGCCGAGCAAATTGCGGCGCGTGAGGAAAAGGTCGACATTCTCGTGAACAATGCCGGCGCAGCATGGGGCGCCGATTTCGGTCAGTTCCCTGAAGCCGGCTGGGACCGTGTGATGGATCTGAACGTCAAATCCTTGTTCTTTTTGACACAAGCCTTGCACCCGCAGTTGAAGGCAGCAGCTAGCTTTGATCGCCCCGGTAAGGTCATTAACATTGCATCGATTGATGGTCTGCGCATCAATCCGTGGCAAACCTATAGCTATCAGGCATCGAAGGCTGCCGTCATCCATTTGACGCGCCGTCTGGCCGCTGAGTTGGTCAAGGACAATATCCTTGTGTCGGGTATTGCACCGGGCGCATTCCAGTCGGACATGAACAAAGCTGCGCGCGATCATGCCGATGCTGTCGGGAAGAATATTCCATTCCCACGAATCGGTACGCCGGAGGATATGGCTGGTCTTGCGATCTTCCTCGCCGCACGGGCGGGCGATTATATCGTTGGCGAAACCATCGCCTGCGATGGCGGCATCGTCAATGCGTCGCTGCCTGGCAACGGAATCGCGCCTTAATTGCGTTTTTCGCTATAATTTGGGAACGTAATTAACGCGTTTTCAACAAAAATAGAGCTAGTTGCAAAACACGCAACTGGCCCTTTTCTTTTCGCAATTGCAGCAAAATCATCCAAGCCCTATCTGGTCCTCAACGGCAAGCGATTGCCGAACGCACATTGACCGGGCGGCACTCTCCTCCTCTCTCCCTCGCCCCCGGACAATTTTTACGGCCTCCATGCACTGCGTGGAGGCCGTATCGTTTTGGGCGCATGTGATTGCGCATTTTGCGCGTAATCGAAACCAAACAGGCTGGATAAACACAAGCGGTCTCGCTAAGGCCGTTGCATGTCCGAAATCACGCCCCAAATCGTCGCCGACCATGGTCTCAATGAAGAAGAATATGCGCGCATCCTGCACGCCATGGGGCGCGAACCCAACATGGTCGAGCTTGGTATATTCTCGGTGATGTGGTCAGAGCATTGCTCATATAAATCCTCACGTATTCATTTGAAGAAATTGCCGACTGAGGCCCCTTGGGTCATTTGCGGGCCCGGGGAAAATGCGGGCGTTATCGACATTGGCGACGGTCCCAATGGCACCAAGCTGGCCGCTATCTTCAAAATGGAATCGCATAATCACCCGTCTTACATCGAACCCTATCAAGGCGCGGCAACCGGCGTAGGCGGCATATTGCGCGATGTGTTCACCATGGGCGCACGGCCCGTGGCCAATATGAATGCATTGCGTTTCGGGCGGCCTGACCATCCGAAGATGAAGCATCTGGTGCAAGGCGTCGTTGCGGGTATTGGCGGCTATGGCAATTGTGTCGGCGTGCCGACCGTTGGTGGTGAGACCAATTTCCATCCGGCCTATGATGGCAATATCCTTGTCAATGCAATGACCGTGGGCGTCGCCGACCAAGACAAGATTTTTTATTCTGCGGCCACGGGCCTTGGCAACCCCATCGTCTATGTCGGGTCAAAGACAGGCCGCGATGGTATTCATGGCGCAACGATGGCATCGGCCGATTTCGGCGCAGATATTGAAGAGAAGCGCCCCACGGTGCAGGTCGGCGATCCGTTTACGGAAAAGCTGCTGATTGAGGCCTGCCTAGAGCTGATGGCGTCGGATGCGATCGTGGCAATTCAGGACATGGGCGCAGCGGGCTTGACCTCGTCGAGCGTAGAAATGGCCACCAATGGCAAGGCAGGCATCATCCTCGATATGGACAAGGTGCCGTGCCGCGAAGAAGGTATGACGCCTTATGAAATGATGCTGTCTGAAAGCCAGGAGCGCATGCTCATGGTGCTCAAGCCTGGCCGTGAAGAATTTGCCAAGGCAATTTTCGACAAATGGGAACTCGATTTCGCGGTGATCGGTGAAGTCACCGACTCGGGCCATATGGTGCTGACGTGGAAGGGTGAAGTCGTTTGCGACATCCCGCTTGGGCCATTGGCAGAAGATGCGCCTTTGTATGACCGTCCTGCCGCGTCGAAGGAAGCATATAAGGCATGGGCGAAGGTTCAGCCACTGAACGACATTCCTGTCAGCCATGACATTGGCGCGGATTTGCTCACGCTTATGGCTAGCCCTGATCTTGCAAGCCGCGCGTGGATTTGGCAGCAATATGACAGCCAAGTTGGCGGAGATACAGCGCAGCTTTCGGGCGGGGATGCCGCCGTGGTCCGCATTCACGGCACCAACCGCGCCCTGGCGATGAGCACAGATTGCACGCCGCGTTATTGCTATGCCGACCCATATGAAGGCGGCAAGCAAGCGGTAGCCGAAACCTATCGTAACATCAGCGCCGTTGGCGCAACGCCGCTGGCTATTACCAATTGCTTGAACTTCGCCAACCCGCAGCGTCCCGAAATCATGGCGCAGATTGTTGGTTGTTTAGAAGGCATGGGCGACGCCTGCCGCGCGCTCGATTACCCAATCGTGTCGGGCAATGTGTCGCTATATAATGAAAGTAAGGCCACCGGCGGTGGTAGCGCTATTTTACCAACGCCAGCGATTGGCGGCGTCGGTGTGCTCGACGATGTTAGCAAGATGGCGACAATCGCGTTTAAGGATGAAGGCGACGGCATTTTTGTAATCGGCGATAACAATGGCCATCTTGGACAGTCTTTATGGCTGCGTGAATTGCATGGCCGCGAAGACGGCGCACCACCATCTGTCAATCTGACGCAGGAACGTGCGCATGCAGAATTCGTCCGTCAGCTTATTCAAGATGGCAAAGTCAACGCCGTGCATGATGTCGCCGACGGCGGGTTGTTGGTCGCGTTGACTGAAATGGCGCTCGCCAGTGGTCGCGGCTGCGTACTTACAGAAATTGGCGATGCTTTTACGGCCTTTGGTGAAGATCAGGCGCGTTATATTGTCACCAGCGCACATGCCGACCAAATTCAGGCGGCAGGTATTCCAATGACACGGGTCGGCACTGTAAGCGGTGCCGCTATTGCTGGACCCGGCTTTTCGGTCGCCGTCGCGGACCTACGCGCGGCGCATGAAAGCTTCTTCAAGAATTGGATGGAAAGCTAGCGAAGCGCGATGGCGAGAGACGCGAACGTTTTTTGTAAATCTTGCGCTTACGCCGTCGCCGCCAGCAAATTATACGGATCAATACCTTGCGATCGCATAGCGGCATGGGCTGCTTTGTAGGTCACGGGTTCGGTAATTCCCAACCGCTTGCGTGCATCCGCCAGCGGTTCGCGCAACAAGGCTGCGATGTCTTCCTGAACGATGTTCTTCGCCGCTTTGCCGATACGATAGCCTTCGTGCACCGCTTTCATAATTGGCGCCGATTTCGTAACGCGGTATTTCAATTCTAATCCCCCAGCATAAGCAATGAAGCCGACGCCAAGATTGTGGTTTTGCGCATAGGTAAAGCCCAATACGCATTGTTCACCCAATGCGTCGCGGCCATAGCCGGTGAGGATGTGCAGCATATCATGCGTGTCGCGCAAGCGGTCACCATAACGTTCAACCACGTCGCCAAAAACGGGATATGTTGTCCGGAACTGGGCATATTCGGCCTCAAGACCCGCGGCGCTTAGGCCTTCGCGTTCCATGAACTCGACATAAGCGCGGCCAACCGTACCCTCTGGAAGCTTCTTGATGCTGTCATGATCATCGAGCATGTCAATCAGGCGCTCATTGCTTTCAAGCAACGCTCTACCCTTTGGTGTTTGCCAGAATTTCTGCGCCATCTTGCCGAACTTGCTGCCGCTTAAAGCTGCAATGATGTGAAAGACCTGCTCGGTATCTTCTTTGTTGGCAATCAGCTTACGAAAATGACGCCATGCTTTCAGCGGCTGAATTTTGGCCGGTGGGCGGTCAGGGTGCGAAAAGTAAAGTTCAGTCATGACGAATCCAAAGCTAAAGTCGTAGATAGGTTAAAAATTACCTACACGAGTGTCAATAAGAAATATAATCGGTCTGGACGCATGCGTAAGAGGCCTGTATTAATAGCATAACACAGGGATTGGCTATGCAAAAATCAGAACAACGGCACATAAGCTTGGACGCCATGCGCGGTTTTGCTGTGATGGGCATATTGGCGATGAACATCATCGGCTTTGCAATGCCCGAATGGGCGTACGTCACACCGGCGGCTTATGGCACCGACACCTTGATTGACAAAATGGCATGGGCATTTTCGTTCATCTTTATAGATGGCAAAATGCGTGGGCTGTTTTCGCTTTTGTTCGGCGCGAGTATGATGCTCATCATCGACCGGGCTGTGGCGAATGGGGAAAGTGCGGCGCAGGTCCATTACCGCCGCATGGCGTGGCTCGCTTTATTCGGCCTCGCGCATTATTTCTTCATTTGGTTTGGGGATATCCTCTTTCTGTACGCGATTATCGGCATGATCGCCTTTCGTTTCCGTCATTGGTCACCGGAGCGGTTAATCAAGGTCGCTTTAATCATTTTTGCGGTTGGGCTGGTGCTTTGGGGCTTACAATTTGGTGGCCTTCAGGCATTTCAATATTTCGCAACCCAGCCAGATGCGAGCGCAGATATGGCCCGCGAGTTTCGCGAGCTGATGGCGAGTGCGGACCTTGCGTTTAATATTGCACCTGACCTCGCGCTGCACAGGGGCAGCTATGCCGCGATAACCATGGACAAGATTGACGAGTGGAGCATGCCACTTCTCATGGTGGTGCAGTCCATTGGTGAAACTTTGCCGCTGATGATGATAGGCATGGCGATGCAGAAAAGTGGTTTCATGACAGGTGCATGGGATGCGGCCGCTTACCGGCGCTGGGCCATGCGGATGGTACCCGCGGGGTTGTTTCTGACATTGGCTCTGGCCGTTTGGATGGTCGTCGTTGATTTCGACCGGATTACTGCGCTTGCGGTTCTGTACTTCTGGGGTGGAATTCCGCGTATGATGCTAACGATTGGCTATGCTGCGCTATTAATCATGCTCATTGGTCGTTATCCCAACCACCCAATGCTCGCACGGGTCGCCGCCGCCGGGCGCGCCGCGTTTAGCAACTATCTTGGCACCAGCATTATCATGACCACAATCTTTTACGGCTATGGCTTTGGCGTGTTCGGCGATTTTGGCCGTGCCGAACTGTGGCTGTTTGTGCTGGGCGCATGGGCGACCATGTTGCTGTGGTCAAAGCCATGGCTTATGCAATTTCAGTATGGCCCGTTGGAATATCTGTGGCGGAGCTTGGCGCGCGGGAAAATGCAAGCCATGCGCCGTTAACGCTATTGCGCTGGGTAATCCCTAACTATTGTCGGCAAACGGATTCTTTGACGACCGGAAGTTGATCCGCACAGGCACGGCACCAAAATCCAAATCGCGTCGGATGCCGTTGAGCAAATAGCGCGCATAGCTGGCGGGCAACTCATCGGTCCGATTGCCAAAGATGACAAAGGTCGGCGGGCGGTTGCGCGCTTGAGTCATGTAGCGCAGCTTAATACGCTTGCCGCCCGGGGCCGGTGGCGGGTTTGCCGAAATCGCAGCTTCGAACCAGCGGTTCAATATACCCGTTGGCACGCGCTTGTTCCAAGCCTCACGCGCATCGAACGCGGCGGAAATCATCTGGTCAAGGCCCTTGCCTGTCAATGCCGATACAGCGATCATCGGAACGCCCTTCAACTGCGACAGGCCTTCTTCCAACGCGGCGCGAATGCCCTTGAACAGCCCGCTGCCATCGACCGCCACATCCCATTTGTTGATGGCGATAATCAGCGCGCGGCCTTCTTGAATGACATGGTCGGCGATTTTCAGATCCTGCACTTCTAAGCCCTTGGTCGCGTCGAGCAGCAAGACGACAACTTCGGCAAAATCGATCGCATGGCGCGCGTCCGCGACCGATAGTTTTTCCAACTTGTCCTGCACCTTGGCGCGTTTGCGCATGCCGGCGGTATCAATCAAACGCACGCGGCGCTCGGTTAGCAACGGCGGAATATTACCCTCTTCATCGGGCTCGCCTTGCTTGGGACTTGGGTCTGTCCAGATCCAGTCCACCGAAATACTGTCGCGGGTAATCCCGGCTTCAGGGCCGGTAATCAGGCGGTTTTCGCCCAATAATTTGTTAATCAGCGTCGATTTACCGGCATTGGGACGCCCAACAATCGCCAGCTTCAAAATTGCGTCCGGCGCTTCGGGGTCAGGCACTTCAAACGCGCCGCCATCAATATGGGGCAGTAAAGACTGGAACAAGTCGGCCATGCCTTCGCCATGCTCGCCGCTGATGGCGATGGGGTCGCCAAAACCGAGTGCATAGCTTTCTAGGATGCCATTATCACCCTGCTTGCCTTCGGCCTTATTGACCGCAAGCACGACCGGCGTTGCGCTACTGCGGAGCCAGCGGGCAATTTCCTCGTCGAGCGGGGTCACGCCAACGCGGCCATCAATCAGGAACAGCGCTACCTGCGCCCCCGCAATGGCCGCCTCGGTTTGCATCCGCATTCTGCCCGGCAGGGTGTCGGGATCTTCATCCTCATAACCTGCCGTATCGACAATTTTGAATTCCAGGTCGAACAAGCGGCCTTCGCCTTCCCGACGATCGCGCGTGACGCCCGGCGTGTCATCGACAAGCGCGAGCTTCTTGCCAACCAGTCGGTTGAACAAAGTGGACTTGCCGACATTAGGCCGACCAATAATGGCTACGGTCGGCAACATGCCGGCACTCTCCTTTTGGGCCTAGCCGCGAAACGCGGAAATGCGGCCGGAATCATCCAGAATATATAGGGTGTTGTTCGCGACAATCGGCGCAAGCGACACATCGGATTTGAGATCGGCAACTTCAGTCGCGGTGCCATCTTCTGGCGCCACCGTCCAGATTGCCCCTTGCGAATTGGCAACAATCAAGCGACCACCCGCTAATATGGGGCCATACCAGCTAATGGCGCCCTTTTTCTTCTTTGCATTCTCATAACGCTGTAACTTCGAAATCCAGCGGATTTTACCACTGGACCGCGCAACGCTCAGCAACTGTGCTTCGTCGGTCATGACGAATACCCATTCGCCGGCCGTCACGGGTGTCGAAATACCCGCAATGTTGATTTCCCAAATGCGCTGGCCCGTCACCAGTTCATAGGACGCCATGCGTCCGCCTTTGCCCAGCGCGAAGACGCGGCCACGGTCAATGACAGGGTCGGCGTCAATATCGGTCAGCGTCGACACTGATGTCGACATCGCGGTGCGCGACAAGGTGTCGTTCCACAGGCTACGACCATTTTCGTAGCGATAGGCGGCCAACTCACCACTGGAATAGCCCGCAATGACGGTACCTTGCGCCGCGGCAGGGGCGCCAACACCAAATATGCCCGATGCCGCCACGGGACCGGCTTCTTTCCATTGTGGCTCACCATCGCTTTGGCGCAGCGCGTAAATCTGGTTGTCCTGCGTCATCACATATAGGTTGCCGTTGGACAATGTCGGGGCACCGCGCAATGGTCCGGCTGGGCGCTTTTTCCACACAAGCGCGCCCGTGTCCGCCGCAAGCGATGCAACATCACCGACACCATTGGTGGCGAAAACATTGCTGCTGGTGGCGCTTACGCCGCCGCCATAACGGGATGGCTTGCCGTCGCTGTCAACTTCAAGCGCGTTCGACCAAATTTGTGCGCCCGTGTTTGCATCAAAGGCCGTAACGCGCGCGGTTGTGTCGACGACATAGACACGGCCATTGCTCATCACAGGGCTCGCAGCCAGGCGTGCACGCGGGTTGGCGCCCGTTACATCTGCGGTCCAAATGCGTGTCAGATTTTGACCCAGCGCGACATGGCCGGGTGATTTTGACGCATTGCCGCCGGGCTGCGCCCATGTTTCGTTCACCAATGCTGGTGGCAAAGTGACGGCGACGTCTGCCAAGGACGCATCGACTTCGGTATCGCGCTCTGTGCCCAAGATGCTGACGCGGGCGCCAACGGTTGGCGTGTTGTTTTTCTTACCGGCATCACCGCGCACGCCGTCAAGGACGGCGCAGCCACCAAGCGAAGTTGTCACGGCGAGCGCCAGAAGCAATTTGGATAGGGTCTTCAAAGTCACTCTCCTTTGGCGGCGGTCGCGCCAGCCTTCGATGCCGCATTGCGGCTTGCGTCAAGCTGAACGGTATCGATACCAAGCGCACCAGCCATTTGCTGTGCACGGCTGCGTAGGGTCGGCGGCGCGTCTTCCTGTTTCGCGATCTGTGCAAAAATGGGGCCAGCCAAATTCTCCTTACCCATTTTCATATAAGCCAAGGCCGTCAATTCGCCTGCGCTACCGAAATAAGGGTGGCCAGCGGTGGCCAATGGCTTCAACCGGTCAATCACTTGCTGCGGCGGGATGGTATCAAACTCTGCGCTCACTTGACGGATCAGCGCCAGATCGCGGAATGTTTGTGGTAGGCTGTCGTCGCCTGCGACCTTGCCGTATAAAGCAATGGCCTTTTTGGTTTCGCCATCTTCGCCGAGCAGATTGGCTTCAACCAACTGCGCCATCGCGCGATATCCAGGCTGGTCGGCTTGTGCGAGCGTTGCCAATTTGGCGCGTGCTTCTTTTTCTTGGCCCGCGCGCAACTTGTCCATTGCGTCAACAAATTCTTCGCTTTGCAGGTCTGCTGCAGCCTGCACTTGGTTGTGATAGATGATCCAGCCACCAAAGGCCAAAAGCCCGGCTGCTACAGCCGCCAAAAGCCAGCGGCCATAACGTGTCCAAAAACTGGTGAGATCACTCGCGCGGACGGCATCGTCCACCTCACGCAAAAATGCCTCGTCGCTGCCGCTCCGGTCTTTATCCGCGGGCTTTTCAGTCGGTGTCAAAGCCAAAAGGGCCTCCGAATTTGTTTAGTCAAAATTGGTCAAAGCCGTCCTTAGCCCGACTCGGCGTGATAGGCCAGCCTGCTTTATACAGGCTGATACAGCTGGTCGGGTCCCGGGAAGCTGCGGTCACGGACACCCGCGGCATAGGCGCGTACGGCCTCTTCGACACTGACACCCATCTCACCGAATTTCTTGACGAATTTCGGTACGCGGTCAAACAGGCCGAGCATGTCTTCGGCGACCAGCACTTGGCCGTCGCATTGCGCCGACGCGCCAATACCGATGGTTGGGCAGGCGACTTTCTGCGTGATTTCGATGGCGATATGTTCAAGCACGCCCTCAATCACCATCGCAAAGGCCCCTGCGTCGGACATGGCCATCGCGTCATCGACGATGGATTTGGCTTCCTCCGGACTTTTACCGCGCACACCATAGCCGCCCAATATGTTTACCGCCTGCGGGGTTAGCCCGACATGCGCCATAACCGGAATACCGCGGGAGGTCAGGAATTCCACCGTAGGTGCAAGCACCTTGCCGCCTTCTAGCTTCACCGCTGCCGCGCCGGTTTCTTTCAATAGCCGCGATGCGTTGACAAATGCCTGCTCGGGCGAAGCTTCATAAGAACCAAAGGGCATATCGACGATCACGGCGGCGTGATAGCTGCCGCGCACAACCGCCGCGCCATGCGCCGCCATCATTTCCATCGTCACCGCAACGGTGTGCGGCAGGCCGTAAATCACTTGTCCTAGCGAATCACCGACCAGCAGCATGTCGCAATGCGGGTCCATCAACTGCGCCATGCGGACGGTATAGGCCGTCAACATCACCAGCGGCTCCTTACCCTTTTGCTGCCGGATGCGTGGCACCGTCAGGCGCTTCATCGGTGACGGCGTCGGGTTCGCACGGCTGGTGGATGTGTCGAAAGTGAGCGTTTTAGGATGCGTAGACATAGCGTAAGGGCTTAGCCGTTAAACGCCGCAGGCAAAAGAAAGAACGGCAAGATGTTCGATTTTGTTGACTCAATGTTAAAAATATATAACATTAAGTGCGAATCACATAACATGGAGATGTCATGATGTCCTTTCGTGAGAAAATTCATTGGGTGGCTTTTCTAAGCCTCATACTGGGCTTTGGCTGGTATTTCCTATCTTACCCTTGGGCCGTCGCCAACACGCGCGCCGGTATGCTGACATCAGTCTGGATGCTTATTCCGACGACCATCATTTTTCTGGTGCCGATGGTAGCCGGGACTGTTTGGTTCTCTATCCGCACACCAAAAGAGGCAAACCTCAAGGAAGATGAACGCGAAAAAACGATTCATCTCAAGGGGACACATGCGGCTTATTACCCCTTAGTTCTTGGGATATGGGCCAACATCTTTGCCCTCATTAATGGCCTAAGCTACGGTTGGTCGGTCAATATTCTGATGGCGACCTTGGTGTCGGCAGAATTGATACGCGTAGGTGCGCAGCTGTATCTTTATCGACGCGGTTATTGAGCTATGGCGCAGGCACCCTTTACCAACGACATTAAAACCTTACGCTTTTTGGCGGGCGAAATGACGCAAGGCGATCTGGGCGATAAGGTAGGCGTCACGCGCCAGACCATTGCTGCTATTGAACAGGGCAAATATTCCCCATCGCTGGAGGTTGCCTTTCGCATTGCTCATGTGTTTGGCAAGCCGTTGGAGGATGTATTTCGCTGGCAGGCCGACTGAGGCGGGCGCCTTAACGCGGCCGCGCTGCGACCGCCTCTGTCACATTGTCGCTGAAAATGCCGTCAATGCCCGTGGCGAGGAATGCCTTAATCTCTGTGTCCAAGTCACCATGCCCGCGCGGGTCCACGCCGGATTTCTGCGCGAGGGGTAGGAAATAATTTTCGCGGCGGAATGTCCATGGATGGACCGCAAGGCCGACCTTATGTGCGTCCGCGACAAGGGTCGTAGGCTCGCCCAGATTGCCCAGCATAGTGCGCGGGATAATGAGCGCCTTATTGGGGCCAATGCCATCGGCATAAGTTGCGACGGTCTTCAGACCCTCTGCGCTTGCCATTTGCGGATAGGTCAGGTCGCTGCGGTCGGCGGGGCTGCCTTGCGCATCCATTAGCTGGATCAGGCGCAATTGTGTCTTGGGCCGCAAGGCTTTTAAATTTTCGACCTCGAACGACTGGATGAACACAGGCGCGCTTTTTTCCACATGGCCATATTTGGTCAGCGCGGCCAGTAAAGGCGCTGCATGCGGCAAACCAATCGCAGTGAAATAGCTGGGATGCTTGGTTTCGGGATAGACGCCTATCGTGCGTCCGGTCGCCTTGCTTGCCTCTTTGGCGAGCGTGAGGATCTCGTCAAAGGTCGGTATCTCAAATTGCCCGTCAAAAGCCATGTTCGCGCTTCGCAATTGTGGCAGACGTTCTTTCGCGCGCAGCGTCTTCAATTCGGCGAGGGTGAAATCTTCGGTAAACCAGCCCGTCATTTTCTGGCCATCGATGGTCTTGGTCGTCTTGCGGTCGGCAAATTCGGCCTTGTCCGCAACGTCGGTGGTTTCCGAAATCTCATTCTCGTGCCGCGCGACGAGGACGCCGTCTTTGGTCAGCACAAGATCGGGTTCAATATAATCGGCGCCCTGTTCAATCGCCAAGCTGTAGCTGCCCAGCGTATGTTCGGGCCGCTCACCGCTCGCGCCGCGATGGGCGATGACGATGACTTGGCCTTCAAGCGGTTTTTCCATGGCATGGCTTTCCGATGCAAAACAGGCGGACAAAATAAGTGGGACGATTAAAAAGGGGCGCAAAAATTTCATAATGCCTCCTTGCGCCCGCCACGTTTCAATTCTGCGACAATACAGCGTCCCATTCGGGTTCCTTAAACCCGACGAGCAAAGTCTTGCCGCCTTCCACCACTGGCCGTTTGATCATGGATGGGTTGGCGACCATCAACGCAATCGCCTTGTCCGCATCGATATCGACCTTGTCGGCATCGGGTAGCTTCTTAAACGTGGTGCCCGCCTTGTTGAGCAGTTTCTCCCAGCCAACAACCTCGCTCCACCGTTCCAAATCTGCTGCCGTCACGCCGGCTTTTTTATAATCGTGAAACTGATAACCAAGGCCGCGCGCCTCAAGATAATTGCGTGCTTTTTTGACGGTGTCGCAATTGGGGATGCCGTAGAGAGTCAGGGTCATGTGTTGGGTCCGTTATGTGCCGTAAATATCATTTATAATGCGCGCGCCGGTCACCGAAATCGCGGACACGCTTGCGCCAGGCGCGATAGCTTCCCGGCTTTAATTCGGTGCGCATGATGACTTTAACCTCGTCGGGCGTGACCCCGTGCTGCGCCGAAATTTGGGCGAAGCTGACATGGTCGGACAGCGCCATTTCGACAATCTCACTGATCTGCGCAGGCGATAGCGGAGTGGGCATTTCGGTTAAACGCTTATTCCCACTCGATCGTTCCGGGTGGCTTCGACGTATAGTCATACACCACGCGGTTGATGCCCTTCACCTCGTTGATGATGCGTGTCGACACACGGCTTAGGAACGCGCTTTCGAAGGGGTAAATGTCCGCTGTCATGCCGTCGGTGGAGGTCACCGCGCGCAAGGCGCAGACATTGTCATAGGTACGGCCATCGCCCATCACGCCCACGGTGCGGACGGGTAGGAGAACGGCGAACGCCTGCCAAATTGCGTCATATAGTCCCGCATTGCGGATTTCTTCGAGATAGACCGCGTCCGCCTTGCGCAGCACGTCGCAACGTTCCTTGGTCACTTCGCCCGGAATGCGGATCGCAAGACCAGGGCCGGGGAAGGGGTGGCGGCCGACAAATTGGTCGTTGAGGCCAAGCTCACGGCCCAGAATGCGGACTTCATCCTTGAACAATTCGCGCAAGGGTTCGACCAGTTGCATATTCATCCGCGCAGGGAGTCCGCCGACATTATGGTGGCTTTTGATCGTAACCGATGGCCCGCCGGTGAAGCTAACGCTTTCGATGACATCGGGGTAGAGTGTGCCTTGCGCCAAGAAATCTGCGCCGCCGATTTTCTTGGCTTCTTCTTCAAAGACATTGATGAATTCCGCACCGATGAATTTGCGCTTCTGTTCAGGGTCAGTCACACCCGCCAATCCAGCCATGAAGCGCTCTTCGGCGTCCACGACAACGAGGGGGATATTATAATGGTCGCGGAACAGGGTTTCGACCTGTGCGCGTTCGTTCATGCGCAGCAAACCATGGTCGACAAATACGCAGGTGAGTTGATCGCCAATCGCTTCATGTATCAGAATCGCGGCGACCGAGCTGTCCACGCCGCCCGACAGGCCGCAAATGACGCGGCCGGAACCGACTTGCGCGCGAATCTCTGCGATTTTCGTCGCGCGGAACTCGGCCATCGTCCAGTCACCGGCTAAGCCGCAGACCTTATGCACGAAGTTAGAAATCAGCTTTGCCCCATCGGGGGTGTGCACAACTTCGGGGTGGAATTGGATGCCATAATATTGCCGCGCTTCGTCGGCGATGAAAGCATAAGGTGCGCCATCGCTGGTGGCGACCACTTCAAAGCCCGGGGCAAGGCTCGTCACCTTGTCGCCATGGCTCATCCACACTTGATGCTTTTCACCTGTCTGCCAAAGGCTGTCGAATAAGGCGCAAGGTTTTTCGACCTCAATAAACGCACGGCCAAATTCGCCGCCATCACCTTCGCTGACATGACCGCCGAGCTGCATCATCATCGTTTGCTGACCATAGCAAATGCCAAGGATGGGTAGGCCGCTGTCGAACACACATTGCGGCGCGCGTGGGGAATCGGCCTGCGTCGTGGACGCTGGGCCACCGGATAGGATGATGCCCTTAGGCTGCATCCGCGCGAACGCCGCCTCTGCATTATTGAACGGGGCGATTTCGGAATAGACCCCTGCCTCGCGCACGCGGCGGGCGATAAGCTGGGTGACTTGCGATCCGAAATCGATGATCAGGATGGAGTCCGAAGGTTCGCTATGTGTTTTGGATTCTGGCATGCCCAGCCGATAGAGATACTGGCGCACGCTGTCCAGTTGCCACCTTTGTCTTTGACGCGCTATGCTGTGCGCGTGAACAAGAATGACACCCGCCGTGCGGAGATTATCCAGCGATTGACCGATTATGTCCTGAAAGAGGGATTGTCGGCGGCGAGCTTGCGTCCATTGGCCCAGGCGGCGGGGACGAGCGACCGGATGCTGCTCTATTATTTTACCGACAAGGCGGCGATTATCACCGCGGTGCTAGAGCAAATCTCGGCGCGGTTGGTGGGGCTGATGTCCGAACGGACCGCGTCTGAGCCGTTGCCGTTGGAAGATCTGCGCCGCCTGCTGGCAGCGCTTTTGTTTGAGGATGCGTTATGGCCCTATATGCGCATCTGGCTTCAGGTGGCGGCGCGTGCGGCGATGGGGGATGCCTTTTATCGCGGCGTCGGCGAACAGATTGGCCGTGGTTTTCTGGACTGGGGCAAAATGCAGTTAAAGGCAGACAGCGCGGCACAATTGGAAGTGGATGCCGCGCGGCTGCTCGTCAGCATGGAAGGCATGCTGTTCCTGAAAAGCATTGGCCTGGATGATGTAAACGCCAAGGCACTTTAGGCGTCTGCGGCCTAACGCCGGTTTGCGGCCCGAGCCTTGCCCAATAAAATGGCGGCGCTGTCGCCTTTATTTCGGATGCTTTCGACAAGCAGATAAGCCGCAAGAAATGGCGCGCCCAAGTTGAATGCCGCAAATCCCAAAATCAGCCCGCCCACCGAAAATGCATGCCGCCACGCGACCCACAGGCCGGACATGATAAGGAAGCATAAAAAGTCGAGATTAAACTGCCCCGGCCAGGCCATATCCGCGATGTCGCCGAAGAATATGGGATATAATCCCATGCCATGATTGGCGATAACGACGGCGGTGTAGATGTTGACGACCAAAATGATGGTGACGAGAAATATGCGAAATGCGTTCATTTTTCTGCTCCACGATTGAAAACAGACGCCAGCAGCATGCCGACGCCTGCGCCCCACAGGATGATGGCGGCGCAATTGGTAACTTGCGGCAGTGCATTGCCGTAAACTGTCGGGAAATAGGCAATCACGATGCCGTCCATTATCAGCGCGGTAGCTGTGGCGATACTGACGCCTGTAAAAAGCTGATCGCTGCGAAGCCGTGCCACATGACGCAGCAGCAACACAAAGGGCAATGTGCACGGAACAACCAGCGCATAGGTCACCGCGCGCATGTTGCCTTCCAATGCGCCCATCGGCGCAATCACGCGCAAGATGAGTGCCGCCAGTAACCACAGAGCAGCACCCAGCAGAATCAGCTGCACAGTCTGCATATGATGAAGGCCAAGGCGGTTAAGCGGTCTATCGGACATATATAAATGCTCCGTAATCGGGGCATGATTAACAAAATGTAGCGACTGCTACAAGCGTTGTTTTAGTCCGCTAACTCTACCCAAGTCGGGGCATGATCGCTCGCCTTTTCGCGGCCACGATGGTCCTTGTCGACGCCGCAACGGGTTAGGCGGTCGGCAACGGCGGGGCTTAACAAGAGATGGTCGATGCGAAAGCCATGGTCGCGTTGCCATGCGCCTGCCTGAAAGTCCCAAAAGGTCCACACCCCGCCTTGCGGATAATGCGTGGCGAGCGCATCGGTCCAGCCTTGGCCAAGTAAGGCGCGATAGGCGGCGATGCTTTCGGGCTGCCGCAGCGCATCATCCAACATCGCAGCCGGCGCCCAGATATCATGTGCATGCGGGATGACATTATAATCGCCTGCCAATACCGCAGGGATTTCCGCAGCGAGCAGTTCCGCCGCGCGGGCATATAAACGCTGCATCCACGCCAACTTATAGTCGAATTTGGGGCCGGGTTGCGGGTTGCCATTGGGCAAGTAAATGCTCGCGACGCGGATACCGAAAATATCGGCCTCCAAATAACGGGCATGTTCGTCCAACGGATCACCGGGCAAAGTGCGCTGCGCTTCGATCGGTTGCGCGCCCTTGGCGAGGATGGCAACGCCATTGAACGATTTTTGCCCATGCCAGATCGCGCCATAGCCCGCGCGTTCAAACTCCGCGATGGGGAAACCCTCATCTTGCGACTTCACTTCTTGTAAGCAGGCAATATCGGGCTGCGTTTCCTCGAGCCACTCGAGCAATCGGGGCAGGCGCGCCTTGACGCCGTTAATATTGTAAGTCGCAATACGCATGAAGCAACGCCCGCCTAAACTGAAAAGCTGGAACCGCAGCCGCAACCCGCTTGGGCTTGTGGGTTGGTCACTTTGAAGCTCTTGCCGCCAAGCGATTCTACGAAGTCCACGGCGGACCCGCGCACAAGATCAAGGCTTATGGGGTCGACAACCAACGATGCGCCGTCGCCCTGCGCCTGAATGTCGTCAGCCTCGATCGTGTCGGCCAAACCAAAGCGATATTGAAAGCCCGAACAGCCGCCGCCTTCCACCGACAGGCGCAGCACAGGATCTTTGCCTAACTTGGTGGCGATTTCGGCCACGCGGCGCGCGGCGTTTGGTGTCATGGAAATGACTTCAGTATCGGTCATACAGCTTATGTAGGCTATGCCACACATAAAGAAAAGGGGCGGCAAAGTATCCCATGCCAGCCCCCAAGATTACACCCTCTCCCAAAGGTGATGCGTTAGCCTGTCCGCTTACTCACCTTCAGCAGGACCGCCAATGGCATTGCTATCAGCAGTTTTTGAGGCAAGCAAGAATTTTGCGCCAGTTGGGTCTGCTTGCTGTGGAGCGAGGAATGCAATTGGGTTGATCGCTTCACCAGCGATGCGCACTTCATAATGCAGATGGCTTCCGGTCGAGCGACCAGTTGAGCCCATATAACCCACAATGTCACCCTTGCGGATGCGTTGGCCGGGTGTCACGTTCATCGCCGACAAATGGCCATAACGGGTTTGTACGGCGTTGCCGTGGTTAACTTCAACAAATTTGCCATAGCCGCCAACCCACTCAGCGCGGCCGATGTAGCCGTCTGCGGTTGCAACAATAGGTGTGCCCACGGGACCTGGAATATCAATGCCCTTGTGGTTGCGGCTGGCGCCACGTGTTGGCGCATTGCGATATCCGTAACCGCTGGAGAATTTCATGGTCTCGACAGGGTTAATCGAAGGAACGGCAACTTGAACCTTATGAACGGCACCGTTGATACGGCCCCAGCTGTCGTTCAATGCGCGAAATTCAGGATCCGAAACGCCCAGAGCGGTTTGGTTAGCCTTCAAATCTTCGGGTGAAATGCGGAAAGTGTCCGATGAAGCGGCGGCTGAGTTTGCAACAGCCGGTGTCGCGACGGCAACAGCCACCAAAATGCCGATCGCAGAGGCCGCTTTCAGGATCAGTGATTGGCACGAAGCCAAAGCGCTGGATACCATGTGTGTCGTTACCTTGTTGTTGCGACCCGCACCGATTTTGGCGCAGCCCCGGAAATTGACCAAGGCAGATTACCTGCCCACTTCTTACGAAAAGGGTCGTGTCCGATGGCTCAAATGATTGCAAGTTCCGTGGCCTGAACGCGGGACAAGCCGCCGCTCAAACGCGTTGAGTCGTTGAATTGAGGCTATGGCGCCTGACAAAATGACGGTTTACCGATGTTTTTAACGCGACTAGCGCCGGTTTGTTCCGGTCGAGCTGCGGCGGTTCAAGGGGATTCGGCTTATGCCCGCCGCATGTTAGGGGTGCCTTTCAACGGCAGGACCTTATAAAGCCTTCGCCGCAGCCAAGACTTCCGCTGCATGGTCCTTGACCTTCACCTTACGCCATACCTGCGCCACTTTGCCGTCCTTGCCGACCAGAAAAGTTGACCGGTCAATGCCCATATAGAGTTTTCCGTACATGGATTTTTCGACCCAAGCCCCCATTTGTTCGGTGGCATCACTCGATTCGTCGGACAGCAAATTGACGCTCAGCGCATATTTTGCGGCAAATTTGGCGAGCTTGGCAGACTTGTCCTTCGACATGCCGAAAACGGGGCAATTCAGCGCCGCAAATTCAGCTGCTAATTCGGTAAAATCCTTCGCCTCATTGGTGCAACCGGGCGTGTCCGCCTTGGGATAGAAATAGAGCACAAACGGCCCAGAAAGCGCCGCCAGATTGACCGGATTGCCTGCGCTATCGGCGACGGTCACGTTGGGCAGCGTGTCGTTAACATCGGTCATATGTCGTTCCTTTTCAAAAATCTCGTGGCCCAAATAGGCTCTGCCATTGAGTCATGACAACCCCGCGATAATCCCTAAGTGCGTCCATCAATCCGTCCCAATTGTCAAAGCCCAAACTGTGCGCAATGAGCTTTTGTGCCGCCTCGGGCGGGGCGGCGCAATCGGGCGCGATCAGGCGCACCATGACCAATAACCGTGCCATCAAGGTAAAGGCTTTGGCAAAGTCAGCGTTTAAGTGTCCCGCTGCCTCCAGCGCATCAATTGCGGGGCCAAGCTGGGGTCGCATGCCGTCATGTGTTTCCAATTGCAGCGCGTGGATGATAAACTCCATATCGACCAATCCGCCGGGCAGCAGCTTTACATCCAGCGCACCCTTTGGCGGTTTATGCGCGGCCATGTCCTTGCGCATCTTTGCAATATCGTGGCGCAGCTTCTCGGTGTCGCGTTGTGTATGCAAAACATCATGGATGATCTCGGCGACTTGGCCGCGCGCGCCGGCTGATCCAAAAAGCACGCGCGCACGGGTCAGCGCCATATGCTCCCACGTCCATGCGTTTTCGCGCTGATATTGGTCGAAGCTTTTGACCGACGCACATAGCAGCCCATCTGCACCCGATGGCCGAAGGCGTGTATCCATCTCATATAAGGCACCCGAAGCGGTCGCTACCGACATCGCCGCAATCACCCGTTGCGCCAGCCGGTTAAAATATTGCGTTGCGCCCAGACTGCGCGGCCCATCCGATTCCGCCAGATGGTCGCCCGTGAACAGCAGGATGATGTCCAAGTCCGATGCGTGCGTTAACGCCTCACCACCCAATCTGCCCAACGCGAGAATGATGAGCTCGCCGCCAGAAATCTTGCCATGTGCTTTTTCAAATTCGGCCACGGTCGCAGTTGTCAGCGTTTCCAGCGACGCTTCGGCAAGATGGGCGTAGCTGCGGGATATGTCGAGCGCATCGCTGCGTCCCTCAATCAACTGCACGCCCAACGCAAAGCGTTTTTCGCCAACATAATCGCGAACAATGTCGAGGGTGGATTGATAATCGGCGGTGCCAATCCGGCGTTGCATCGCGTCCTGCAATGCCGACACATCGCCAGGCAAATGCATGGCGCTGGTATCAATCAACGCATCGAGATAGCGGCTTTGACGACCCAGATCGTCGGCCAAAGTCGGCGCGTAGCTTAAGATGTCCGCGACCAATTGCACGAGGCCGGGGCGCGCCTCCAGCAAGCGGAAGACGTTAATCGCGCTGGGCATCGCTTCAATCATATTGTCGAAACGGGCGATGGCGCGGTCCGAATCGGGGGCTTGCGCCAATGCCGCCATGATCGCGGGCAACACCGCCTCAAAGGCTTCGCGCGCCGATGGACTGCGGATCGCGCGGATTTTACCGCTGCGCCAGCGGGCCAATCGCTGCATCACGGCTATGGGATCGGCATAGCCGAGATCGGTGAGCTGTTCCTCCAGCGGCAGACCTTCGTCCGCCAACCGCGGCCCTTCGCTACCCCCTGCGTCGACCATGCGGTCATAGATGGTCGCCACCTGCGCCGTGATGGGGGCAATCGCCGCAATCAGCGCGTCGGCATCTGCGAGGCCATGTAATCGCGCGACAGCATCGGCGGTGTCGCGATTGGCGGGTATTTCATGCGTTTGCCGGTCGCTGTGCATTTGCAAGCGATGTTCGAACATCCGCAATTGTGTGTAGGCGAAAGACAAGGTCTCCGCCTCTTGCGTGCTGATCGGTCCTGCCGCGGCCAGCGCCGTGAGGGCCGCACGCGTATCTGGGACGCGCAAAACAGGGTCGCGGCCGCCATGGATAAGCTGATGCGCTTGCGCGAAAAACTCGCATTCCCTTATGCCGCCATGGCCGCGCTTCAAGTCAAAACCAAGGCCCATTTTCTGGCCCTTGGCATAATGGTCGCGTATTTGCGCAGTCATCGCGGTGATATTTTTCAACTGCCCGAAATCGAGCGATTTGCGCCAGATAAATGGCTGAATGGCATGCAGGAAATAATCGCCCAGCGCGCGGTCGCCTGAACTCACCCGTGACCGGATGAAGGCCGCTTGTTCCCACGCCAAGGCAGACGACTCATAATAGCCTATAGCTGCCTCCACCGGCAGAACGATGGGGCTGACCTCTGGCGACGGACGCAACCGCATGTCGACGCGAAAGACATAGCCATCCCCGTCCAGCGCGGACAAAAGCTCAATCACCCGCCTGCCATAACGCACCGCTGCCTCAGCTACATCGTCGCGTTCGCGGTGGGGCAGGGTTTTGGGGTCGAACAGGAATATCGGGTCAATGTCCGATGAATAATTCAATTCCCGCCCGCCATGCTTGCCCAAAGCGATGACGGCAAAGCCTTGATTGGGCGCACCCGGTACACGTTCTTCGATGGCGGCGGCGATGGCTTGATCCAGCGCATGGTCGGCAAAGTCGGAGAGAATGTGCGTGACGCGCGTCAGATCCCAAATGCCCGACAGGTCGGCAATGGCCGTCACAAGCGCAACGCCTTGACGCTGCTTCCGCAATGCCGTGCTAACCGTCTCTGCGCTGCGGGCAAGGGCGGTGTGGAGCGCTGCGTCGAAATCGCCCGCATGGATCAGTGGCATAAGGTCCGGATTGCGGTCTATCAGGCCAGCCAAGAACGGGCTGTTCGCCTGCGCGCGTTTCAGTGCATCGTTGATCGACGCTGCGCTCATGCCTTCAGATAATCCCGCCGGAAATCCTGCACAAAGGCTGCAAAGCGCCCTTGCGCGATTGCCGCGCGCATGTCGGCCATCAGCATCTGGTAATAATGTAGGTTATGCTGTGTCATCAGCATCGCGCCCAATATTTCGCCTGAACGGATCAAATGATGGACATAAGCCCGCGTCCATGTCGCGCATACGGGGCAAGTGCAGCGGTCATCAATCGGCCCTTGGTCCTCGGCAAATTTGGCGTTGCGGATGTTGATGGGGCCGTAATGTGTGAATGCTTGTCCATTGCGGCCCGACCGTGTGGGCAAAACGCAATCGAACATATCAATTCCGCGCTCCACCGCGCCGACCAAATCGTCCGGCTTGCCTACGCCCATTAAATAGCGTGGCCGGTCGGCGGGCAATTGGTCAGGTGCATAATCGAGGCAACCAAACATCGCCTCTTGCCCTTCACCCACCGCAAGGCCGCCTATGGCATAGCCATCAAAACCAATGTCGATGAGCGCATCGGCGGACCGTTTGCGCAATTCTTCGTCCAATGACCCTTGCTGAATGCCGAACAAAGCCGCGCGCGCCGCATGTTCGCCGCCGCTGTCAAAGCCGTCGCGGGAACGCTTTGCCCAGCGCATCGAAAGCTCCATCGATTTAATGGCTTCGTCCCGCGACACGCCGTTTGCGGGGCATTCGTCAAATGCCATGACAATGTCGGAACCCAATAAACGCTGGATTTCCATTGAGCGTTCGGGGGACAGCATATGTTTTGACCCGTCCAAATGGCTTTGGAACGACACGCCTTCTTCGGTGATTTTGCGCAAGGCCGACAGGCTCATCACCTGATAACCGCCGCTGTCGGTCAGGATCGGCCGGTCCCAGCCTGAAAATTGATGCAAACCGCCCAAGCGCGCCACCCGCTCCGCGCCGGGACGCAGCATCAGGTGATAGGTATTGCCTAATATGATGTCCGCACCGGTCGCCCGCACTTCGGCGGGACGCATCGCCTTGACGGTCGCCGCGGTGCCGACGGGCATGAAGGCTGGCGTACGAATTTCGCCGCGCAGCATCTGAATGCTACCCGTGCGGGCCTTGCCATCGGTGGCGGAAATTGAAAACTGGAATCGCGTGGTCATGAGGTGGCTTTAGGGGCTGACAACCGATTTGTCATTCCTGCCTTCGCGTTGACGGACAGCGCGCGACAGCAACGGGGAAGGAAATGCCGTGCAAATATACAAATTGCCCTTTCAACAGCTGCCGCACCGGCCCATATAGGTGTCATGACTTATACAGACCCACGTTCCTATCTTTATCAACCCGGCCTGCTGGACCCCGATGCGGCGCAGCGGATTACGCGGGATGCGTTGAAAGCCTGCGATGATGGGGAGCTGTATCTCCAATATAGCGCGACTGAGAGCTTTGGTTTTGATGATGGCCGCTTGAAAATGGCGGATTATTCGACCGGATCGGGTTTTGGCCTGCGCGGTGTTTCGGGCGAGATGACGGGTTTCAGCCATGCCAATGACATGAGCGAGGCTGCAATCCGCCGTGCGGGTGAGACGTTGAAGCTGCTTGATCCCGCCAAGGATCAACCTGCGCCGCCACCGCGCCAGAACAACCGACATTTATACACCGATGGCAATCCGTTGGAGCTGGTGCCCTTCGCGAAAAAGGTTGCGCTGTGTCAGCAAATCGACGCCGCCGCCCGCGCGCGAGACCCGCGCGTTGCGCAAGTCAGCGTCAGCCTGTCGGGTAGCTGGAGCGTCGTCGAGATCGTCCGTGCCGATGGCTTTGTTGCCACCGATGTCCGGCCTTTGGTGCGCCTCAATGTCGGCATTGTCGCGCAAGATGGCGAACGTCGCGAAACCGGAAACCATGGTTTTGGCGGACGTTATTTGTACGACAAATTATTTGAAGACCATGAATGGGAGCATGCCATTGACGTCGCCTTGGCACAGGCGTTGACCAATTTGCGTTCGGTCGCGGCGCCGGCTGGCGAAATGACCGTGTTGCTTGGGCCGGGCTGGCCCGGCGTTTTGCTGCATGAGGCAGTTGGTCATGGCTTGGAAGGTGATTTCAACCGCAAGGGCAGCAGTGCATTCTCCGGCAAAATCGGACAGCGCGTGGCCGCGCCCGGCGTGACCGTGGTTGACGATGGCACAATGCAGAACCGGCGAGGGTCGCTGTCGATTGATGATGAAGGCACGCCGACACAGGAAAATGTCCTGATCGAAGACGGCATTTTGCGCGCCTATATGCAGGACCGCATGAATGCGCGCCTGATGGGTGTGGAGCCTACGGGCAATGGTCGCCGCGAAAGTTTTGCCCATGCGCCGATGCCGCGCATGACCAACACCTTCATGCGCAGCGGCAATGATGAGCCGGCCGAACTTTTAAGCCGCGTCAAAAACGGTATTTTCGCCAAAAGCTTTGGCGGCGGCCAAGTCGACATTGTGTCGGGCAAGTTCGTGTTTAGCTGCACCGAGGCCTATTTGGTCAAGAATGGCAAGCTGGGCGACCCAATCAAGGGCGCGACGCTGATTGGCGATGGTCCTACGGCGCTCAACAAGGTCATTGGCCTGGGCAACGACATGGCGCTGGATGAAGGCGTTGGTGTTTGCGGCAAGGCAGGGCAAAGCGTGCCTGCGGGTGTCGGGCAACCCACCACATTGGTCAGCGCGCTGACGGTGGGCGGAACCGCTGGTTAATCGGTGCCTATTCGGCCCGCCCCCTTTATGGCCGAACTAACCGCATGATCCGGATATGAGCCACGCGTTCAAGGTTGCGACCTATAATATCCGCAAGGCGGTGGGGTTGGATCAAAAGCGCAATCCGGCGCGAATCATATCGGTGCTGAACGAAATCGATGCCGATATTGTCGCACTGCAAGAGGTGGACCGCCGCTTTGGCGCGCGGGTCAGCGCGATACCCTTGGCAATGCTGGCGGCCGATTCGCCTTATGTGCCCGTGCCGCTCAACGCCTATCCAGCGGCGATTGGCTGGCACGGCAATGCGATTTTGGTACGCAAGGGTGTCGAGGTGCGCCATGCCCAGCCCATTGAAATGCCCATGCTGGAACCGCGCGGCGCGGTGATGGCGGAACTGTCGGTAAATGGACAACATTTGCGCGTGGTGGGCGTGCATCTTGATTTGTCGGGCCTTTGGCGGCGTAAGCAAATTCGCGCTTTATTGGCCGCTATTGATGCCAGCCCGCTACATATGCCCACAATCATGATGGGTGACTTCAACCAATGGTCGGACAAAGGCGCGCTGAGTGAGCTGGTCTTTCACCATCACCGATTGGTGCAAACGCCCAAAAGCTTTCACACGGCGCGTCCCGTGGCATGTCTTGATCGCATTATCGTCAGTCATGAGGTCACGGTAAACGCTGCTGATTGCCATATTTCGGCCTTGTCGAAACAGGCGTCGGATCATCTGCCGATATGGGCCAGCATGCAAATTGGATAATTGCTTAAATATTAAGCAGTAAAAAATCACTGATTAAATAATAGGCATACTTTATGTCCGCGGCGCGCGGTATCCTGACCACCATGCTCTAATCTCTCTGCTTTTGCGTTGTTTTCGCGTTCTGGCACGGCCTTTGCATATTGCAACGCACAACCATCGGGGGGTCTGCATGAAATATATTATCGCCGTGATTAAACCGCACAAGCTGGATCCGGTACGCGAGGCGCTGACTGCGCTGGGCGTGTCGGGCATGACTGTGACTGAGGTCAAAGGCTTTGGCCGGCAAAAGGGCCAGACCGAAATCTACCGTGGTGCCGAATATGCAACCAACATGGTGCCTAAGGTGAAAATTGAGGTTGCTTGCGCATCCGATCAAGCCCCTGCGGTCATTGAGGCCATTCAGCATGCCGCCGAAACGGGCGCCATTGGCGACGGCAAAATTTTCGAATTCGATCTCGCTGGTGCGTTACGCATCCGCACCGGCGACACCAACGAAACCGCGCTTTGACGCGATCCAATCAAGCTAGGGGAACCAGATAATGTCAAAGACACTGAAATTTTTGGGCGCGGCGGGGGCGACACTGTTCGCTGCCTTGCCCGCCTTTGCGCAGGAGGCTGTGGAGAAAGCAGCTGATGGCGCAGCGGCGGCGGGCGCTGCTGTAACCGCCGTGGTTGCCGACGGACCCATCAAGGCCCCAACAGTCGAACAAATGGCTGGCATGGTCGACAAGGGCGATACAACGTGGATGCTGATCAGCTCCGCCTTGGTGCTGCTGATGTCGATACCAGCCTTGGCATTATTTTACGGTGGCCTTGTCCGCACAAAGAATATGCTGAGCCTGTTAATGCAGGTGTTCATGATTGTGTCGGTCGCGGCACTTGTCTGGGTCACGTATGGCTACAGCCTGTCCTTCACCAGCGGCAATGCCTTTATTGGCGGCTTTTCTAAGCTGTTTTTGCAAGGGGTCGATGCGACGACTTATGCTGCGACCTTCAGCAACAATGTCTATATTCCCGAATATGCCTTTGTGGTGTTCCAGATGACCTTTGCCTGCATCACGCCGGCGTTGATCGTCGGGGCGTTTGCAGAGCGGATCAAGTTCACACCGTTGATGATCTTCACGGTATTGTGGCTAACCTTCGCATATTTCCCCATCGCGCATATGGTGTGGTATTGGGCAGGGCCAGATTTCCTCGTCGATGCACCAACGGATATGGGCCTGTTGTGGGGCTGGGGCGCGCTGGATTTTGCAGGCGGCACCGTCGTGCACATTAACGCTGGTATTGCTGGCCTTGTGGGCTGCCTTATCATCGGCAAGCGGGTCGGTCATGGCAAGGAAGCCACGCCGCCACATTCTATGACGATGACCATGATTGGCGCATCGCTTTTGTGGGTGGGCTGGTTCGGCTTTAACGCTGGCTCCAATTTGGAAGCCAATGGCCTTGCTGCTCTTGCGTTCATCAACACCTTCGTCGCGACCGCCGCTGCTGCGGTGGCATGGTGCCTGATTGAACAATTCCACCATGGTAAGCCATCCTTGCTGGGCGCTGTTACCGGCGCCGTTGCCGGCCTTGTCGCTATCACGCCCGCCAGCGGATTTGCGGCGCCTATGACCTCCATCCTGCTCGGCTTTGCAGCATCGGGTCTGTGCTATGTCTTTGTCGCTTATGTGAAGAACAAGCTGGGCTATGACGATACGCTGGATGTCTTTGGTGTGCATGGTGTCGGCGGTATTGTGGGCGCAATCGCCACTGGTGTGGTCGCTGACCCCGCATTGGGCGGTCAGGGCTGGATTGACTATACCGTTTTCCCAGCAATCCCTGGCGAATATGACATGGCTGGTCAGGTCATGACCCAGGTCTGGGCCGTCGGTACGACAATATTGTGGACCGCTATAGTCTCCGCCGTCCTGTTCTACGGACTGAAATTGACGATGGGCCTGCGTCCTGCAGAAGATGCAGAACGTGAAGGTCTTGATATCACCGAACATGGTGAGCGTGCGTACAACTATTGAGTTTGATGATTTGGCGGCGGGGCGTTCTCTCCTCTCCTTTTACGCCTCGCCCCCTCCCGATGTTCCTCCCGCGAACATCCAACTCATGGCCCGAACCCGCAATGGTTCGGGCCTTTTTTATGCCCCTGCGTAAAAACCACTTTCCTACAATTAACCAGATGGGTTATTTGATTCGCGTCATTCAGGCTGCGGTCTAGAACGTGGGTCGGGATGATGGGAACGCTGGCGCGGAAACGCGTTGGCACGGCCGGCGCGATAG
>JBEDEX010000011.1:0-194381 GCA_041175465.1 Pseudomonadota bacterium
GGAGGGGCTGAACTAGGATCGACGTGCGTTGAAAAGCATTGTTTTTGCCCGGCATGAATAAGCCGTGAAATGGTTCATAACCAATAGGTGCAAACGATAACGAAGCACTTGCTCTCGCAGCGTAATTTTGGGCCTCACGGTCTGAACTTACACTAAAAGAACGCGGCCGAACCGGCCGGGCAACAGAAAGGTTACAGCGGCTCGGGGGGTGCCGGGCAACAGAAACCCCTCACTTTTTCAGCAAGTTAAAAGCAATGCTTTTTTGCCTGAATGGGCAATGTCGCGGGCCGTTTTTTTATAAATCGCCGCTGTCAGGCTAGAGCAACAAGATCTGTGGCTTCCAACAAGGCTGCGCGCGCCAATCGGACTTTATCGAGCATTTCGGGGTTGCCAAGCTGGTCTGGCAAAATGGTTTCGGGCCAATGCGCGGCAACAACTTCGGCGATCATATCCAGCTTCTTCGCATCGGCGATAAAGCGCTGATCAACGGTTGCAGGGTCGGCAACAACGCGCAAGCGCAGGCAGGCCGGACCACCGCCATTTGCCATGGATTGGCGCACATTCACGGGCACTAACCTGCGGATGGGGCCATTGCCTTCAACCATCTCGGTTAGCCAGCTCCATACCCGGCCATTTTCTTGGGCTTCGTCCGGCAAAATAAGCGCCATGCCGCCGTCGGGCAGCGTAACCAATTGCGCATTGAACAGATAGCTTTGAATGGCGTCGGGCAGGCTTACGCGGTCGGCCGGAACGATGATGATCTCGGCCTCGGGCATCCGCCGCTTAATCTCGGCATAGGTCTGCTCTGGGTGCTCAAATGCGTGTTCATGCGTAAAAAGCACGCGTTCATTTGCCACGGCGACAACATCATTATGAAATGCGCCAGCGGCGATTGCGATCTCGGATTGTTGCACAAACAAAGTTTTGTCCGGGTCAAGGCGGTGCGCGCGGGCGATGGCTTTCGACGCCTCGATATGCTGCCGCGCAGGGAAGGGACCGCCGGCCTTGCCATAGACAAATATTTCGATACCCGCTGCATCATGTGACGTGCATAAACGCATGAAATTGGCTGCACCCTCGTCACCAAATGGCGCTGGCACGGGGCCATGCACTGCAAAATGCTGTTCGTTCGCGAAGGCTAACTGCAATTGTGCCAGCGTCCCTGTCCACTCATGGCTTCGGTGGGCCATCGAGAGCAAATTTGCCGCAGACAGATGGCATTTGCTATCCGCCGTGTCCGCTGCAGGCGAAACAGTAGCGGCGTTTGCTGCCCACATGGATGACGCTGAAAATGCGGCAGCGCAAATATGCGGTTCAGCCGATTGCATATCTGTCGCAAGTCCGCTCAGCCAATCGTGATTTGGCCGATCGAGTGGTATGAAAAATCCTTGTGCAAGCCCAAGATCAATGTTGGTGCGCATCTTCTCAATGCCCTGCAACGCCGCAGCTCTGGGGTAAGATGCCGCACCAGCATTGTTTGACGATGCTAAATTGCCAAGACTGAGCCCCGCATAATTATGACTTGGCCCGATTATTCCGTCAAAATTGATTTCGAGCAAAGCCATTAAGATCGATCCACATAGGTCACTCGATCGCCGACTGAAACATTCAGAGCCCGAGCAGAATCGGCATCAATGATGACGTCATCGCCGCGATCATCAATCCAGCCATAAGCAGCCTTGAATGCGTGTAAGCGGCCGATCGTGAGCAACTTCTTTTGGTCGTTCTTCTGTTCGCCAACGGAATCGCTTATCTCCGTTATCGTCACATCTTTTGCTTCACGGATACTCCGGATCTGATCCGTGCGGGCGGTCATCGTTGGGCCACCGTCAAAAATGTCGATATAATTTTCCCATGCAAATCCCTCATTCTCCAACATGCGCATGGCTGCACGGCCAGAAGGGTGTGGCACGCCAATTACGGTCTTTGCGCTTTCCTGAAGCATGGCGATATACACTGGGTGCTTAGGCATAAGGTCAGCGATGAATTGGTTACCGAATTTCGCGTTGAATTCATCAGCCTCCTGAAAGCTCATCCCGAAAAAGCGTCCGGCTACCCCATCCCAAAAAGGAGATCCTCCGGCCTCGTCTATAACCCCGCGCAATTCGGCTATGGTTCTGTCCGCGAACCGTTGCCTGTGGTTACGAATGAACAAATAACGGCTGCGCGCGATTAACATCCCAAGCCCGCCAGCGCGTTCGCCGGGATGCAGAAACAAACCGCCGACTTCCGTTGCGCCTTCAAGATCAGTCGAAAGGTTGAGAATATCGGCACGGAAGGTGCGCTCTAATTCCACACTATGTTGCGTCAATGCGCCAATACGATAGCTGTAAAATGGCCATCTTTGCCCTACCTTTCCAAAGATCTGACAAGTGCCGCGCACTTCTCCGGTGAGGCTGTTATGCAATACGAACACATAAAGATCGTCGGCAACCTCGTCCCCCACACGGTCAAATCCAGCAGCAGACCGTTCCAGCTTCGCCGATAGAGCCTTCTTGTCCGGCGGGAGGTTTGTAAAACCACCACCGGTGCGCTTTGCCATTTCGTAAATAGGTTGCAAGTCGCCCATATTCGCCGGGCGGATAAGGAAAGTCATAATGCACCTTTTTCTGATAAACGCATGATGGTCAGTGCGGACAATTGCGCGCGCTCGGTTAGGCTTTCGACGATGAGGAATTCATCCTTGCTGTGAATGTTGCCACCGCGAACGCCCATCGTGTCTACCACTGGGATGCCGCACGCTGCGATGTTGTTACCATCGCACACTCCGCCGCTGGAGCGCCAACTAATGGATTGGCCAAGAGCGGCTCCGCATTGCTTTACGAGGCTAAATAGCTTTGCGGCTTCGTTATCGATTGGCTTGGGTGGACGACCAAAACTGCCATGTAGATGGGCGCGTACGTCATGTTCACGTTCGATGTCGGAGATGATCTGACGCAAATCTGCCTCCGTTTGTGTGACAATTTCCGGCGTGCGTGGTCGGAAGTTGACACGCAAGATTGCATGATCGGGCACTACATTATTTGGACTGCCGCCATCAATTTTGGCTGGATTTACCGATAGCCCTTCACGTGTGAGCTGCTTCAGCCGAAGTGCAAGATCGGCGGCGGCCAACAGTGCATTGCGGCCGTCATCTGGGTTTCGGCCAGCATGGGCTGACAACCCGGAAAAAATGATTGAAAAATTGCCACTACCGCCACGTGCCCCCGCGAGCGTGCCATCAGGCAGTGCGGGCTCATAGGTCAAAGCTGCCAATTTGTTCTGCGCAAGCTCGGTTATGAGCTTCGCTGAAGAAGGTGATCCAACTTCTTCATCGCTGTTAATGAGGACTTTATACCCCATATGCACAGCATTCGCTGAACGTTCCACAGCGCGTAATGCGGCAAGCATGACGGCTATGCCGCCCTTCATGTCGGCCACACCGGGACCATTTAGTGTGCCGTCATCCAACCAGCGCAGATTCTGAAATTCATGATCGGCAGGGAAAACCGTGTCCATATGGCCTGTAAACAGTAATTGCGTTGGTGCATCAGGGCGCACGGTGACCAAAAGATGTTGCCCTTGCGCGACAGTTTTGATGGATCCGTCGGTCAGTACGCGGTCGACCGGTTCGGGATTAACTAAGGCAACTTCGCCAGGAAGAAGGGAAAACGCATCGGCCAGCATTCTTGCGGTCATCGCCAAGCCATCCAGATTGCCTGAGCCGCTGTTCACCGCTGACCAGCTTTGTACCTGCTCAAGCATGGACTGCTGTTGAATTGTTTCAAGAACCTGTCGTTCGCTGTCGGTGAGCGTATTCATAACATTGTCTTAGCTTTGGTCGCTTCAAAGGGCCACCCCTAGCATTTGCGATTATCCAACTTCCCGCGCGAGCGCGCACCATTCGGCAATGTTTACGGTTTCAGGGCGGCGATCTTCAGCTATACCAGTTTTATGGAGTGCCTCCAAAGCGCCAGGAACGCCTTTGAGACTTTGCCGCAGCATTTTGCGCCTTTGTCCGAAGGCAGCGCCTGTCAAATTTTCTAGCACCGACATTTTTACGCCGTTTGCGGCTTCTTTGGGCGTGATATGCACTACGGCGGACATGACCTTTGGCGGTGGGGTGAATGCGGAGCGATGGACCGGCATGGCAATTGATGCATTCGAACGCCACTGCGCCAATATGGCTAAGCGGCCAAAAGCGCTGGTTCCAGGGGTGGAAACTATCCTGTCAGCAACTTCACGTTGGAACATAAGCGTCAGGCTTTTCCATGAAGGTGGCCATGCATTCCCGCCAAGCCATCCAACGGCCAGCGCCGTGCCCACATTGTAAGGCAGGTTGGATACGATGTGAAATGGCGCGCCGATTTCAGCAAAGGGATCTATTTTGAGTGCGTCACCTTCAATCACCCGCAATTGACCAGGAAATGATTCCGCCAATTCTGCGAGCGCGGGTAAGCAACGATGGTCGCGTTCTACAGCAACAACATGCGCGCCGGCACGTAACAGCGCCCGTGTGAGGCCACCAGGCCCCGGGCCTACCTCATACACATGTTCACCTGCCAATGGGCCGGGAATAGCCGCGATACGATCAAGCAACTTCTCATCAAATAGGAAGTTTTGGCCAAGTGCCTTGCTGGCAGACAGGCCATGGCGGGCAATGATGTCCCTAAGTGGGGGCAGTGAAACCGTCATCAACCACCATCGGTGGCGGCAAGGCGGTGTAATGCCGCTGATTCCGCCATTTTGATTGCTGCAATCATGGAATATGGCAGTGCTTTGTTCTGGCCAGCTATACCAAAAGCCGTGCCATGGTCTGGCGATGTCCTGACGACGGGCAACCCAAGGGTTATATTGACGGCGTCATGAAAATACAGTGTTTTCAGTGGAATAAGTGCTTGATCATGATAGGCGCATAACGCGGCGTCATATTGTGCGCGCGCCTCGGCATGAAACATTGTGTCGGCGGACAGGGGGCCCGTGACGTTGATTCCTTCTGCCCTGATCTGCGCGATAGCTGGTTCAAATATCTCAAGCTCTTCGCGGCCCATATTGCCTGCTTCCCCAGCATGAGGGTTGAAACCAGCAACCGCGAGCCTTGGGTTTTCGATACCAAAATTGCGTTGCAATCCTTTTGCCGTGGCGCGCAGGCGTTGACGGATCAACCGAGCGTCCAGCGTTGTTGCTACATCGGCCAGCGGAATATGCGTCGTCATAGGTACCACCCGCAGGTCCGGGGCTGCAAGCATCATGACGGCATTATTCTTCGCTACGCCGCAGCGTTCGGCAATGAATTCGGTTTGGCCTGGGTGCGTAAACCCAACGGCATAAAGCTGAGATTTGGAAACAGGGCCTGTGACCAAAGCGGCTGCGCTCCCAGCCCGGGCAAAGCCAATCGCCATTTCCAGCGCCTGATACGCACAATGTGCGCCATCAAGGTCAGGATGGCCCGGTACAACCGATAGACAGTTATGCAATTGAATGACCGGCAGTGCGCTATCAAAATGCTGGAACGTATCGGCTGGATCTTCAATGCGGACAACAGGGCCACTCCAGTGCGGCGCGAAGCTTCCAATGTCGCCAATGGCAAAGAATGGCGCCAAGCCAGAGGCGTGGCGGGCTTCCCATGCTTTTCCGATAATCTCCGGCCCGATACCAGCCGGGTCACCGACCGAAACGGCCAGCGGCAGTTCCAGTCGGCCCAATGGCATCAGTTATATTCGATAACAGCGTCGCGACGCAAATCACGCAGGTAGATGCGGGCGCGCTTATTGACACGCTCTTCTTCTAATCGTGACATGATTTCGTCAAAACTCTCGGACGCTGCTTCTTGTGGTGCGTCGCGACCACACAAAACAAACACGCGAACGCCATCTTCCAAAGAACCATAAGGCGGGGTTGATTGGCCAACCTGTAAATCGAGCATGACCTGCTGTAATGGAGCAGGTAATTCACGGATTTTTATGCCGTCGCGGTTAACCACATCGGCGCCAAGTTTGCGTGCCATCTCGTCCGCGACACCGCAGCCGGAAATTTGTTGTGTTTCTTCGCTGAACCTCTTCACCAAGGATGTAACCTGCGCTTCGGCGGTACCCTTTGGGAAAGTGATGGCAATTTGCTTCAAGCTTAACACAGAGTCTCGAGGATCAGACGTGGCCACCTGGCGTTTGTCGATGAGCAACAGGATAGAAATGCCGCCAGGGGATGCTACAGCTTTAACTTCGTTATTGTTCATACTGTCTGCTGCCGTGGCTAGCGACTGTGGTAATTGCGCGAGTGACAACCAGCCGAGATCGCCGCCGACCGATGCAGTAGATGCTTCAGAAAACTGACGGGCGTAAGCTACAAAGTTTCCGCCTTGACGCAATTGATCAATTATTTTTCGGGCATTTTCCTGGACTGACGGCAAAGTTTCAGGCGTCGCAGCCAGATAAATTTCGCCCAAGCGATATTCAGTCGTGCCCTTGGTCGCCTTAATGCGCTCAATGATGGCATTGACCTCGTCATCACTTACATTCGCAGAAGGACGTACATTGCGTGAAAGCAGACGGCTCCATGAAAGTTCGCCTTTAATTTGACGCTTGAGTGTTGCGACCGATGCACCAATCGACACCAGATATTTTTCGACCTCGTTTGCTGGGCGGTTGAAGTTCTGTTGGGCTACACGGTCAAAATATTGATTTACTTCAGCATCGGTGACTTCAATTTCATTGGCCGCTGCTTCTTGGATCTGTAGTGTCTCATCAATCAAATTAGTTAAGATTTGAGCGCGAAAACGGGCAAGCTCTTCTGGGGGTAATTTGTTTTCATTGGCTGCGACAATCAGCGCAAGGCGGTGATCAATATCCGTGCCGGTTATAATTTCACCATTCACCTGCGCAGTTGCACGACGCACATTGGGGTCGTTTTTGCCAAACAACTGCTGACCTTCGGGTATATCCAAATTGGACTCACGATCAACATTATCAGAGGCTGTTTGCGCAATAAGCGGTGTCAGTGCCGTGGCGGAAACGAGCACGGCAGCTAAGGACAGTCGCGTGAATAATTTCATTGATATTGATCCAATACAGTATCATTTTCTGAAGGCTACGTAGCCACCGTCTGCTGAACAACAGATGAGCGGCTTGAAACCCGTCAGAGTATTTCTTGACGATGCCTTACACACCCAGATTGCGAAATGCCAGACGGAACAGGAAGCTGTTACCACGCTGGGAGTCACCGACAGGCTGATAGTCCCGCCGCCAGGTAAGACTTAATGATAAACACTCGTCATCATAAGAGACGCCAAGCCTGTGCCGAATTGGGTCAAAGCCATCTGATAGGATTGAGGGGTCCTCGTTGGTATCGGTAAGATCAAGGATGGTCGATCCAAAAACCGACCAATAGCGTGCCACACGGACACGCCCCGCGAGGCGAATTTCCTCGCGATCCTTCAAATCCTCTAAAGTAGGACCAATATTGCGGTTCAACTTAAGATAGCCAGCCTGCAGATACGTTCCGCGCGAGCCGATTGTAGCGTCGACTTCGTTTCGACGGATGGATAAATTGTCCTTATCCAGTCTGAAACGGTGCGTTAGTTTTACGATGTTTTTAAAACGAAATTCTGAACGGCCGACAATGTCTGATACTTCGTCCGACAGTCCTGTTCCGTCAGGGAAAATCGAAGCTTGGTTGGACAGGCGATAGCTTTGCCCCAAATTGACATCGGCTGTAAAATTAGTTTTTCGTATAGCCCAGTCGAAGCCATATGTTACGCGATAATCGTCTTCAAACCGGTCATAGCCTGGAAACCGGTTCAGTGCGAAAATATTGCTATCCTCAAGGTCGACAGCCCGTGAGTCTTCATTTGGAATCTTTAGGTTACTAATAGCTGGCGCAGCCACCACCTGAACGCGCGGCGTGAAAATCTGCGTACCGCCAAAGGCCTGTCCTACGAAAGGCCATTTTATGTCTGCGGCCGTCGCAAATATGCTGCGGCTTTGCCAGCCTGTCTCGCCGCGGTAAATGGCTGTAAGCGTACTTGCATTATCGTTACTGTTGTAAATATCGCCACGCGCTAGCATTGTAAAAGTTACTTCTTGACCCAGGCCATTTATGGTCCGCAAGTCCCATTTGGCAGAAGCAAAGGCCCGTTGTGTATCTTGTCCCTCTGTACGTGCAATGGCTAGGCTATTGGCTTGAAGCTGTAAGGTTCCTCCAACTATTGGAGCATTCATACGCAAGCGATAGTCTATTTCGGGCAACGCGATTGGCGCAAGCCCTTGCGGGTCGCCGGTACGCAATGTCTGCACCGCCCAACCTGCCAATGAAAAGTAACTTTTGCCGCCTATACGCTCCGCCGAAAATGTTGAGCGCAGCCTGTCGTCGCGGCTTATGTCATAGCGTCGAAGGAATGTTCGGTCGGATGCATATCGGCCGGAAGCCGAAAATGACCAATATGGGTCGAATTGAAACCGACCAGTGCCCTCTAGATATCCCCGAAACACATTGGACCCAACCGAGTTGGTAACTTCGCTCGTGCTAATGCGATCGCTATATGTGCCATAAGCCGTTAGGTTGATAGCACCGTATTTTCCCAATGATCGAAAGTTCACGCGCCCCAAAGGTGCGGCATCGGAGAATACAGTGACGGATCCCGTTAAATCTCGATTTTGGGCAATACTCCAATAATAAGATTGTTCCAGTTCAATGCCATTGTTGCGGGAAAAACCAATACTGGGGACTAAAAAGCCACTGCCAGCCTTTGTACCCACCGGGTGTGATAAGAAAGGTAGTGGAACAATAGGCAGCCCAAAGAGCTCAATACGCGCGCCTTCGTAATCAACGCGTTTTTTGGTTGGGTCATAGACCACTTTAACCGCCTTTATTTCCCAGCTTGGGTTTTTCGGACAGCCTTCTGCGGTTTCGACCTTGCACGCAGTATATGCCGCGTAATCCAAAGTATACACGCCATCTTTGCGTGCACCACGATTGGCGGCTAAACGACTTTCGTCGGCCAGCACTACAAGCATGTTGTTAATGACGCCGTCTTTTAACGCATCGGTAATTTCAATTTTATCACCATAAGCGACGTCGCCATCCGGCCCTACGGCTCTAACATTGCCATCGGCGAAAACTTGACCGGTGGTTCGGTTCCAAACGACATTTTCCGCGTAGATGGTGTACCCCTCGCGATTAGCAATCACGCCCCCTTTGGCTGTTACGGTTTCGGTTTTGGCGTCGTATTCAACGATTGAGGCAGAAAACCCGATCTGATCGCTGGCTTGTGGCTGCGAGGAAGATGGTGCTTCACTTTGGGCCATTGCATTAGTCGATACCGAGCCGCATCCGAGCAATATCGGCATAAGCAGAACACGAAGAAGGATGGGCCGGGGGACAGGAATAATCATAAAAACCGATATGCCCTTTATCGCTGCTATTGCCGCTGGTCCACCCATGATGCCACGCATGGCATTATTTGCGTTTAGGTATTGGCAAATGCACACCATGTTTTGCTTTAATCGAAGCGGATAATAGGCCTATAGAAACGTCAAACATGACTCCCAGCGGAAAGGCTGTTTATTTCCATGAATATCAATTTTACCGATGCACGCCCCCAAGATGCAGACGTGCTGGCATTTATTGTTTCCAAAAGCAGTTTTGCCGATTTTAAATTTCCGCTGGAAAAAGCGGACATCACCCGCGCGACAGCAAAATTGGGGCGGTTTGAGGGTGTTGCGGGACAAAATTGCCTTTTGATCAACGACGAAGGCGGCAAATTGGTACGCATCATGCTGTTGGGTGTGGCGGAAGGTGACGCGGCTGATTACCAGAAAGCTGGCGGCGATATAATCGCGCAGGTGCAGACATCTGGCGCAAAGCACATTGCCGTTCATGGGGCTAATTTGACCGCGCAGCAAGCGGCAGAGGTTGCATATGGTGCAACGCTACGTAACTGGCGGATGGACAAATATCGCACCAAATTGCCGGAAACGTCAAAGCCGACTGTGGACATGTTCACGGTTGTTGCTGCGCCTGCAGATACCAACGCGCATTGGGTAAGTTACCAAGCGGTGGCCCAAGGCGTTGCCTTGACCAAGGAATTGGTGACGGAGCCTGCAAACATCATCTATCCAGAAAGCTTTGTAGAGCGTTGCCAACATTTGAAAGAACTTGGCGTCGAAATCAGCGTGTTGGATGACAAGGATATGGCGGCGCTCGGTATGGGCGCGTTGCTGGGCGTGGCCCAAGGTTCACGCCGCCCAGCGCGTTTGTTGGTGATGAAGTGGGACGGTACGGGTGGCGCTCAGGAACGGCCAGTCGCATTGGTCGGCAAGGGCGTGACCTTCGACACTGGCGGTATCTCCATTAAACCAGCGGCCGGCATGGAAGATATGAAATGGGATATGGGTGGCGCGGGCGCGGTTGCTGGAGCGATGAAGGCATTGGCGGGACGCAAAGCCAAGGCCTATGTCGTCGGCGTCTGCGGCCTTGTGGAGAATATGCCCGATGGCAATGCGCAACGTCCCGGTGATATTGTGACGTCCATGTCGGGCCAAACGATTGAGGTACTGAATACCGACGCAGAAGGCCGCCTTGTTCTGTGCGATGCGCTGCATTGGGTACAAGAGAAGTATAACCCTGAATATATCGTCGATTTGGCAACGCTAACGGGCGCGATCATTGTGTCTCTTGGTAGCGAATATGCTGGGCTATTCTCGAACAGTGATGAACTAGCTGATAAGCTAACGGCGGCGGGTAAGGCGTCCGGCGACCCTTTATGGCGCTTCCCCTTGTCAAAGGCTTATGACAAGATGATCGACAGCCCGATTGCGGACATGAAGAATATCGGTGGGAAAGGTGCAGGTTCCATTACCGCTGCGCAATTCTTGGCTCGCTTTATCAAGGATGGGGTGAAATGGGCGCATCTTGATATTGCCGGTACTGTTTGGGCTGACAAGCCTGGGGCCGTCTGGGACAAGGGCGCGACCGGATTTGGCGTGCGTTTGCTTGACCGTTTCGTTGCCGACAATTTCGAAGGCTGATGTAGCCACATCATGCAGGTCGATTTTTATCAGCTCACCCGCGATCCTGCTGAAAAAATACTTCCTGTCATCGCCCAGCGTATATTGGACGATGACGGGCGGTTGTTGATTGTCAGCGATGACAGCGCGCAATTGGATGCCATATCTTCCGCTCTTTGGACGGGAAAGGCGGACAGTTTTCTCGCGCATGCCAAGGCCGGCGAAGGGGAGGATGCCCTCCAACTCATATTGTTGTCACATGATGTGGAGGCCCCCAATAAAGCCCGATTTGTGGCGATTGCTGATGGAAATTGGCGGCCTATTGAAAAGGAATTTGATCGCATTTTTTATCTCTTTCCACCCAGCCACACCGAAAACGCGCGCGCCGCGTGGCGAAGCTTAAGCGATGGCGTGGAGCGGCGTTACTGGAAACAGGATGGTGGCAAATGGGTGCAAGGCCCATAAAGCTTGCACAAAAGGCCAAGCGCGGTTAGATGCGCGCCAAATTCACCCCTATATATTTGGAGCATCTCATGGCGGTTACGCGCACATTTTCGATCATCAAGCCTGACGCAACACGTCGCAACCTGACGGGTGCCGTGACCAAGATGCTTGAAGAAGCTGGCTTGCGCGTTGTGGCTTCAAAGCGCATCCACATGTCGCGCGAACAGGCCGAAGGTTTTTACGCTGTGCACAAAGAGCGCCCTTTCTTTGGCGAGCTCGTCGAATTCATGATTAGCGGACCCGTTGTTGTTCAAGTGCTTGAAGGCGAAAACGCCATGCAGCGTAACCGCGACATCATGGGCGCGACGAACCCCGAAAATGCTGAGCCAGGCACCATCCGCAAGGAATTGGCCGAAAGCATCGAAGCCAACACCGTCCACGGTTCGGACAGCGACGAAAACGCAGCCATCGAAATCGCTTATTTCTTCAAGCCTGAAGAGATTGTTGGTTAAGCCAACCCTATAGCTTGACACCCCGACTTTCCTGACGTGATCAGGTAAGTCGGGCGTCATTAAGGGCTACATAGCTTTGTTTACTAAGAACGTTATACAACCGCAGTCTATTGCTTTAAAAACGCTCTAAAACCTGTTGGCCACATCCATCAGTTTAGTTAAATTCTTCGGCGCTACCGCGCGCCAACTTTTTGCGATCCAGTCGCCGATATTATCCCAATCGGTGTCGCCCAAATCTAGCCTGATACCAACCCAACCATCACCGAAATACGCAGGGCGGTAGTAACGCTCTGCATCGCTGTCGATCAGCATGGCCTGTTCCTCCGCGCCGCTGATCTTTACCAATAAAGCCGTCTTACCGTCGCCATGATGATCGATGGACACATAAGCGAATTTCTTGCCGCCGATTATGCCGAAGCACGGCATGCCATGGGATAGAACTTCGTCGGCTTCGGGCTGGACGAGGGCGAGGGTACGGACCTGTGCGGTCAGATATTCCGGGTTTGTATCGCGCGCAACAAATTCGGCCAGCGTCTTGGGGTATAATTGATACTCCGCCATTTTTACGCGGTCGGCGAGTGTATCTGCCGTGTCGGTAGGTAAAATCGCCACTTCGATCTGCCCTAGCAACGGGCCATCATCCAAGTCCGCCGTGACCAAATGCACGCTGGTTCCCGCGACGGTATCTTTAGCCTGTATAGCCCTTTCATGGGTATGTAGGCCCTTATATTTTGGCAGCAAAGACGGGTGGATATTCAGCATCCGCCCATCCCATTTTGCCACAAATTCTGTGGACAATATCCGCATATATCCTGCCAAAGCGACATAGGTAGCACCGGCCTTGGCGATCGCGTCATGCATAATCGCGTCATGGGCCACGCGATCAAGGCCGATATGGGATTTTGTGAAGGTGGGTATGCCTTCTGCCGCTGCGATTTTGAGTCCTTCAGCGTTCGGATTGTTGCTGGCGACCAGAATAATTTCATAGGGGCATCTTGGTAGCTTAGAGGCGAATAACAAGGCTGCCATATTGGTGCCTGTGCCAGAGATGAGGACCGCGACTTTGGCTTTCATATGCTCTCCCTTTCCCGCGGGCGGCAGAGGAATAAGGGCAGTTTAGCCCACATACGTTGCGGTCCAATCGGATATCGCGCTCCATGTTTCGACAGAGCCTGTGACGGTGCAGCCTTTGGCGCCATCTGCAATGTTACCGATGTTGAATACCGATTCACCAGCGGCCTCAAGCGCAGCTGTCACATCCGCGACATCCGCTTGCGCCACTACGATAGCCATACCCACACCGCAGTTAAATGTGCGCGCCATTTCTTCTGGTTCAATATTTCCCTGTGCTTGCAAAAACGCCATCAAACGTGGCTGCGCCCAAGCGTCCGCGTTGACATGTGCATGCAGCCCCGCTGGCAAAATACGCGGGATATTTTCGAGCAAACCGCCGCCGGTGATATGCGCCATCGCATGAATTTTGCCGGTGCGGACCAGCGGCAGCAAGGACTTTACATATATCCGGGTTGGCGCCATCAGCGCGTCGATCAGGATGATATTTTGGTCGAACAGAGCTGGGCGATCCAGTTTCCAACCCTTGTCCGCCGCAAGCCTGCGCACCAAAGAAAAGCCGTTTGAGTGCACGCCCGAAGACGCGAGGCCCAAGATGACATCGCCCGCTACAACCTTATCGGCAGTTAGGACCTGGTCGCGCTCCACCGCGCCGACACAAAAACCGGCGAGATCATAATCACCATCGGAATACATCCCCGGCATCTCTGCAGTTTCGCCGCCGATCAGCGCACAGCCTGCCAGTTTGCAGCCTTCTGCGATGCTTGCCACAACCGAAGTCGCCACATCATTGTCGAGCTTTCCAGTTGCATAATAATCAAGGAAAAACAGCGGTTCGGCGCCTTGTACGATAAGATCGTTGGCGCACATCGCGACTAAGTCAATACCCACGCCTTCATGCCGTCCGGATTCGATTGCGAGCTTCAGTTTCGTTCCCACACCGTCATTGGCCGCAACGAGTAACGGGTCCTGAAACCCAGCTGCTTTCAAATCGAAAAACCCGCCAAACCCGCCTAGGTCCGCGTCCGCACCTGCACGACGCGTTGCTTTGGCTAGTGGCGCGATGGCGCGTACCAGTGCATTGCCGGTTTCAATGGAAACACCCGCCTTGGCATAGGTGTAGGATTCTGCGGTTTGATCTTTTGGGTCCATTTGTCGCCGTTAGCGAGAACGGGCTTGGAATTCCACGTCTATGTCGCTTAAAGGTGCCGAGATGAAAAATTTGCGCAAAAATTGGTTCCGTATCGCCGGAATAGGCTTGCCATTGGCGCTGGTCGGTGGGGGCATAGTTGGTGCGCAGATTGAAGGTCCAAAGCGTGGTATTGCGCCGATTGCGAGCGCCGGCGACTTTGAAGTTACCGGCGTTTCGGTAAACGTGGTGGGTGACAACGCTTTTGAAGCGCGAAAAAAAGGCTGGGAGCAGGCGCAGCGTATCGCATGGGCGGCATTGTGGCGCAAAACTCATAATAATGTCGGGGCTAGCCTATCCGATTCGACATTGGACGGCATCACTGCCGCCATTGTGGTCGAACAGGAACAAATTGGCCCACGGCGTTATGTGGCAAAGTTGGGTGTCTTGTTTGACCGAGCCCGTGCAGGCCAGTTGCTGGGTGTCAGCGGCGTTGTAAGGCGCTCTGCGCCATTGATGCTGTTGCCTATCACTTATTCCGCAGGTGCGCCTACGGTGTTTGAACAGCGCACATCATGGCAACGAAGCTGGGCCAAATTTCGGACCGCAGACAGCACCATCGACTATGTCCGCCCAAGCGGAGCAGGTGGCGAGTCGCTTTTGTTGAATGCCGGCCAACCGGAACGCCGCAGCCGCATTTGGTGGCGTACGATCCTTGATCAATTTGGTGCGGCGGACGTTATCATTCCTATCGCTCGGATTGAACGGCAATGGCCCGGTGGCCCAGTGATAGGGCGTTTTTCTGCACGTTATGGTCCTGATAACAAGTTTCTGGGCGCATTTACCCTGCGCACGACAAGTAGTGCTGGCATTCCGGCGATGATGGATCAGGCCGTATTGCGCATGGATCAATTGTTCCAATCGGCCTTAGTCTCAGGACGTCTGCGCGCGGATGCATCGCTGGTTCTTGAACCTGAAGTGGTTGAAGAGGAAGATCTAGAAAGCACTGGCGAAGAAGCCGTGGCCGAAAATCAAACTGGCACAGATTTGCAAAAATCTACCGCGCCATCGCTTGATGATGTTGTTAAATCCATTGTGCCAGAGGGCCAGGCCACTTCCGCGCCTCAGCCCCGTCCATAATCGTATTTGGCAGGTCGATGCGTCAAATTGCTTTACCCTTGGATGAGTTGCGCGGTGGCGCGTCATCCAGCCTCATCATTACGGATTCTAATGCTTCGGCCTTTGCCGGGCTTTCCAGCGCTGCGGGCTGGGCGAAGCGCTGTGCTATTCTCACGGGACCAGCGCGTTCCGGAAAAACACTGATGGCCCGCTACTTTTCGGGGCAGAATGGCACTGTCATTGATGAAGCCGAGGCCAGTTCCGACGAAACACTTTTCAATGCGTGGAACCGTGCGCAAGAGAGTGGCGTTCCGTTATTGCTGATATCGCGTTGGCAACCTGCGGAATGGAATATTGCGCTGCCTGATTTGCAGTCGCGATTAGGCGCGGCGATGTTGCTCGACATTGCACCGCCGGATGACGAGATGATTGAACAATTGCTTCAAAAACAACTCGCCGACCGGGGCGCAGCGATCAGCATCGATGCCTTAAGCTATGTGAAGCGGCGCATCGAACGCAGCTATGTCGCCATTGAAAAATTTGCGCGGTCCGCAAACGCCATGGCGCTCTCGGAAAATGCGCCGGTAAATTTGACATTGGTAAAAAAAGTTCTCGAAGACTGACTTAAGCTGGTGTTTCTTGCACCGCGACTTCTTCATGTGCGCGCGTCATCTTGAGCTTGCCATTGACCACGGCAAAGGCCAGCCGCCCTTCGACAAGATCAAGAGCATCGCGCCCAAATTGGTCAAAACGCCATCCCGTTAACACTTCAAGGTCTTCGCGCTCACCTGCAGCCAAGCGTTCAAGTTCTTCCGTCCGCACAATTAAGCGCGGGGCGACGTTAATTTCGCGTGACCGAATTTTGAGCAATAGTTTCAGCAGATCCGCAACGAGCGAACCATCCTTGCCACCACCAGGTGACGATCGCGCGCGGTCTGGCATATTATCACGCGCCATAGGCTGGCTTGCCTCAATAACTCCGATCAGCCGGGCTCCTATGTCATTGTCGCGCCATGCCGGTGAAAGACCGCGCACTTTGGGTAGATCTGCCTGACTTTTGGGTGGATGCGCGGCGATATCGGCCAGCGTCTCATCCTTCATGATGCGTCCACGCGGGATATTCTTGCGCTGCGCCTCTTTCTCGCGCCATGCGGCCATTGCCTGTAGCCGGCCGAGCACGTCAGGTTTGCGCGATTGCACCTTAATCCGTGCCCAAGCGTTTTCGGGATCATTGCGATAATTGGCGGCGTCCGAAATGCGGTCCATCTCGTCATTCAACCACGCACCACGGCCAGTGGCTTTGAGCTTTTCCAGCATCATCGGAAAGATAACGGACAAATGCGTCACATCGGCAATAGCATAATCGATTTGGCGTTTGTCCAACGGACGGCGGGACCAATCGGTAAAGCGGGCCCCCTTGTCCAATTGGATACCCATCCACAGGTCGACAAGGTTAGAGTAACCTACTTGTTCACCCTGACCCAGTGCCATGGCGGCAATTTGCGTGTCGAACATGGGATGTGGGGTTTTACCAGTTAGGTTGAAGAATATCTCGATATCCTGCCCACCCGCGTGAAAAACTTTCAACACATCCGCATTTTCGCACAGCAGCTCAAGCATTGGCGTGAGGTCAAGCCCTTCGGCCTTGGGGTCAATTGCGGCGGCCTCATTGGCATCTGCCAATTGAACCAAACATAAGTCGGGATAATATGTATTTTCCCGCATAAATTCGGTGTCGACCGCTACAAAGGGCGATTGTGCAAGGCGCGCGCACAATTCGGCGAGGCGTTTGCTGTCGGTGATAAGTGGATGAATCTGCATTGGCTATCGCCGTAGCACCCATTCCCGACTTGACAAAGTGCCGCTGCACTGTTGACAGGCCCGCTTTCCACAGTTTTTTTGAATTGAGTAAACAATGCACGCTTATCGTACGCACAAATGCGCCGAACTCCGCGATACCCATGTGGGCGAAACTGTCCGCTTGTCGGGTTGGGTCCACCGTAAGCGCGACCATGGCGGCGTGTTGTTCGTCGACTTGCGTGACCATTATGGCATGACGCAGATTGTTGCCGATACGGACAGCCCCGCTTTACCGATTCTGGAGGCTTTACGCCTCGAAAGCGTTATTACCATTGATGGTGAAGTGAAGGCTCGCAGCGCGAGCACGGTGAATGCAAGCCTGCCAACTGGCCAGATTGAGGTCTTCGCCCGTAGCGTTACAGTGCTGAGCAAGTCCGAAGAACTGCCTTTGCCCGTTGCCGGTGAGCAAGAATATCCTGAAGAAACGCGATTGAAATACCGTTTCCTCGATTTGCGCCGCGAAACGTTGCACGCGAATATTGTCAAGCGCACACAAATCATTCGCGAAACGCGCCGTCGGATGGAAGATATCGGTTTTACTGAATATTCAACGCCCATCCTGACAGCATCCAGCCCAGAAGGCGCGCGCGACTTCCTCGTGCCAAGCCGTATCCATGCCGGCAAATTCTTTGCACTGCCGCAAGCGCCGCAGCAGTATAAGCAATTGTTGATGGTCGCCGGTTTCGACCGCTATTTCCAGATTGCACCTTGTTTCCGGGATGAAGACCCACGGGCCGACCGACTGCCAGGCGAATTTTACCAGCTTGATCTGGAAATGAGTTTTGTCACGCAGGAAGAAATCTGGGACACTATGGAGCCAGTGATGGCGGGCGTGTTTGAGGCATTTGCCGACGGCAAAAAAGTGACGCCAGCGGGACAGTTCCCACGAATCCCGCATTCAAAGGCGATGCTGGATTATGGCACCGATAAGCCGGATTTGCGCAACCCGTTGATTATCCATGATGTTACGGATCATTTCAAAACGTCGGGCTTTGGTCTGTTTGAGCGTATTGTTGAAGGCGGCGGTGTTGTCCGCGCCATTCCTGCTCCAAAGACTGCGGACAAGAGCCGTAAATTCTTCGACGACATGAACGAATGGGCGCGTAGTGAAGGCCACGCCGGCTTGGGTTATGTAACCCGTAAGGGCGGGGAGTTTGGCGGCCCAATCGCCAAGAACCATGGTGAAGAAGGGATGCGCGCGCTGTACGAGGCGATCGGGCTTGGGCCTGATGATGGTTGCTTCTTCGCAGCTGGCAAGGAAGAGCAAGCAGCCAAATTGGCTGGCGCAGCGCGTACACGTACGGGCGAGCAGCTTGACCTGATTGAAAAGGATGCATTCCGTTTTTGCTGGATCATCGACTTCCCGTTCTACGAATGGAGCGAGGAAGACAAAAAGATCGACTTTGCTCATAACCCCTTCTCAATGCCTCAGGGCGGACTGGAGGCGCTAGAAACGCAGGACCCACTTACCATCAAGGCTTATCAATATGATATGGTCTGTAACGGCTATGAGCTCGCCTCAGGCTCGATCCGGAACCAGCACCCCGATCTGATGGTAAAGGCGTTTGAACTCACGGGTCTGACGCAGGCGGACGTTGAAGATCGCTTTGGCGGTATGTATCGGGCGTTCCAATTCGGCGCGCCGCCGCATGGCGGCATGGCAGCAGGGGTTGACCGGATGGTCATGCTCTTGTGCGGTGTACAGAATTTGCGCGAAATCACGTTGTTCCCGATGAACCAGCGGGCGGAAGATCTTTTGATGGGCGCGCCATCGCCTGCAATGGCCAAACAACTGCGCGAATTGAACATTCGCGTGGTGGAGCAGCCGCCCAAGGCCTGATTTCAAGGACAAGGTTAGCAGCAGGATATGTCCCTTTTGGCGACATATCTGCGCTTTTGCTTGTTTGTGGGTGCAATAGGTGCTGGAACACGGGCATGTCCATTGACCTCTCCCAATTTGAAGCCGGCATAATTTATCATGGGACATATGAGAAGGACTTGAAAAGCCTTCAGGATCGCTTGTCCGAGCTCCAAGCACTCCACATCCTGCATGAAGCTCGGACTTTAATCATTTTCGAAGGCTGGGATGCCGCTGGGAAGGGCGGAGCCATTAAGCGTTTGACCGCTTCGCTTGACCCGAGATTTTATCAGGTGTCCCCGATTTCTGCGCCGACCTCGGAAGAAAAGGACAAGCATTTCCTTTGGCGTTTCTGGAATAAATTGCCGGGCAAGCGGGAAATAAGCATTTGGGACAGAAGTCACTATGGCCGGGTTTTGGTCGAGCGTGTCGAGGGATTCTGCACAGAAGTCGAATGGCGGCGCGGCTATGATGAAATTAACGAATTTGAAACGCGCCAAAGCGAAATTGGCACGAAGATCATCAAGATATTCCTGCATGTGACCGCCGAAACTCAAGACAAGGTTTTAAGGGAACGGCTCGACGATCCAGCCAAAAGGTGGAAAGTTACAACTGAGGATTTTCGCAATCGCGAAAAGCGGAGCGATTATCTCGATGCGCTAAAGGAAATGTTCAAGCATACGCACACGCCGTGGGCACCATGGACCATTATTGACGGTAATAGTCAAAAAGCGGCAAGAATTGCGGTCCTTTCGCATGTGATTGCTGAATTAAAGAAAAGTGTTCCGCAGGAATTTCCGGATGCAAATCCCACGATCGTGGCGTTGGCGCGGCAGACTATTGGCTACTCGCCCAAGGGGTAGCTGATACGTACCACTTCCCATTCCTTGGGACCTGTAGGCAAGGTTACCGTTTTGACATCACCAACACGCGCCCCGCGAAGTGCGCGCGAAAGTGGGGCGTTCCAACCTATGCGGCCATTGCTGGCATCTGCCTCGTCATCCCCGACAATTGTGATTGTGCGGTGGACGTCATCAACATCTGCAATTGTGACGCACGCGCCGAAAAAAATCCGACTTTGGTCCTCTTGCTTTGACGGGTCTAGGACTTGGGCTGCCTTCATCTTTTTCGACAACTGGCCCAGTTCCCGGTCAATGGCGCGGAGTTTTTGGCGTCCGTAAATATAATCGCCATTCTCGCTTCTGTCACCATTGCCTGCGGCCCAATGGACGATTTCGACGACTGCGGGACGATCGATAGCGAATAATTGTTCATAGCGTTCGCGTAAGGCCGCGAATCCGGCTGGGGTGATCGGGTTGGTGCGCTCGGCCATGCATCTGCCTTAGCTGTTCAAGGCAAGGAGAGTCGAGGGGACCTAGAGGTTCCGCACGGCTGCGCAAAGCCTTGATTTCTGTCGGACGGAGGGGCGGGTATTAACCTGGTGCTGACTTGCCCAAATAGGTGCTTAGGGGTGTCGATGACCGCACTCGAGCCTTTTCGGGGTGGAGATGGTCATACATCACCGCATTCTCCAAAACGCGATAAACATAATCGCGGGTTTCGCTGAGCGGGATTTTCTCAATCCAATCCATCATATCGATGCTGCCTGTGCGTGGGTCGCCATAGGCGCGGAGCCATTTGTTTACGTTACCCGGACCGCCATTATATGCTGCGATGGCCAAGGGATAGCTTCCGTCATAATAATTGAGCATGCGCTCAATATAGGTTGCACCCAAGGCGATGTTGTAATCGGTATCAACGGTCAGTGCATCAGGACGGTATGCCATTGAGATTTTGCCCGATGTCTCTCGCGCGGTTCCAGGCATCAACTGCATTAGGCCGCGGGCGCCGGCGTGGCTGACGGCGGCGCGGTCAAACTGGCTTTCCTGACGCATGATCGCATGCGCGAGCGTCCAGGATTGGCTATGTGCTTCTGGAACATTGACGGTGGGGTAGCTGTTACCCAGTAAATCCGGGATGCCATCGGTGCGCGCTGCACGACCCGCCATAACGGCCAGATCAGGACGGCCAAGCTTTTGTGAAAGGCCAAGTGCAGCCGTATATTCGTCACGGTCATCCGCGTGGCGGGCAATAGCTCTGAAAAAGTTGCTTTGGTCACGCCAGCTGCCATATTTTGCGGCCAGCGCTGCAGCTAAATGCACAGGGGGCACATTTCCATCCACCAGAACTGACGGAGTAGCTGCTACGCGTGGCACCTGTGGTAAGGGACGACGCAATTGTTCCAGAGCCAGTTGGCCAAAAAAGCTTTCAAAATATGCCGATGCCTGTTCATAATAGCGCGTCGCGGTCGACGGATCTCCCGCCTTTGCGGCTGCTTTGCCAGCCCAATAAAAACCCCTTGATCGGGTTTGTGCAGTTTTTGCCGCAGTCGCATAGCGTTCAAACATGGCGACGGCGTCACGAGGGCGTCCCAAACGGTTCATGGCTATCGATCCCGCCAGCCAAGTGAGGCTGGTATATCGATCACGCGCAGCGAGATCCTGATCTGCCATAACAAGTCCCGCAGGGACGGCGTCGTCCACACAGGAAGCAATGCGATACGCCATGTCAAATTGGCCATCATCTTCTGCAGCGCGTGCGTGCGTCAGAAGCAATTGATACCAATCTTTTAGGATAGGAACGGGGGCGGCCAAATTCTTCCGATTTGCAAGCAATTCACGTACAGCCAAGTTATTGCCAGCCGCGCGCATCGCGTCCGCCTGCGCCGCCAAAAGGCTGGCTTCGCTGTTTGCTAAAGCGCCTGCTTCTTGCAACTTCAAGTCGGCATCGGGGGCTTTGATCCGCATGGCAAGTGCGGCCACAAAGGCTGGCCGACGCTGTGGCGAGGTAAAAGCAATCCAGCGTTCGGCGCCGCGCGTCGATCCTGACCACAGAAGCCGATCGACCCGTGCATCATGGTCGGCGGATGTTAGCGTACCCCGGGCAATGCGGAAAACCCGTGCTTCATCTTGATCGCTCAACGGGCCACCGCGCCATGCCTCGCGCGCCTGTGATTCCGCTCGGGCCTTGTCGCCAATGCTGTCCAGAGCCAATGCAAATTTTGCGCGGCCTTCATTGGTGACTGGCTGCAAACGATCAAAATAAGCCACGACTTGGTTAGGAGAATAAGACAGCGGGTTAATCGTCTGTTCTGCTTTTTTGCGCATGTCTTCGGCATTTGGCCAATCGGGGTAAAGCATCAAAAATGAGGCGTAGTCGTTAAAGCTATAGTTGCCAGGGGCGCTTAACATCTTCCAACGCTGCAGCGCGGCGGGGATTTTGCCTTCGCTTGGGTCATAAATGACAGGTGATGGCAATGATTGCCCGGATGGCGCGGACGAGTTGTCGATGCCAGTGCCACTTTGCCATATAATCGCGTCTGGTTTCTGTGTGGATGCGGACGCAGTAAATGGAATAATGAGTACGGATGCGGAAATGAGATGCTTTACCATGCTGGACATATTATGGACCCGAACCTTATCAATCTCTGAACAAGCGACTATGTTAACCTTAGCGTTCAATTTGGATCAGAATGAAAGTCATATAATATGTTTTCCGGATCAATACCGGCTCTAGTGTCTCCTTTTTGCGACGGAGCGTTTAGCGAAAAGCATTTTCGTGCGTTGATCGATTGGCAAATCGAGCAAGGTTCAAGTGCGCTTGTACCCGCAGGGACGACAGGAGAGGCGTCTACGCTGTCTAATGCGGAGCATCATCGCGTTATTGAGGTATGCATCGAGCAAGCCGCTGGGCGTGTGCCTGTCATCGCGGGTTGCGGGTCAAACGACACAAATAACGCTATCCTGCACCTTAATTTTTCCAAGAAAAGCGGCGCGGCAGCTGGGCTTGTGGTTGCGCCTTATTACAACCGGCCAAATCAAGAGGGCATTTACGCGCATTTCGAGCATATGACGAAAAAGAACGATTTGCCGATACTGCTCTACAATGTGCCAGCGCGCACAGTGACCGATATCAAACCAGAAACCGTCGCCCGTCTGGCAAAGCTACCAACCGTAATTGGCATTAAGGATGCCAGTGGCGATATGCCACGGGTCACCGATCATCGTTTGGCCTGTGGACCGGATTTTTGTTTGTTGTCCGGCGTCGATGAACAGTCTTTAGCGTTCAACGCGGCCGGTGGAAAAGGCTGTATTTCGGTGACGGCGAATGTGGCTCCGAAGTTGTGCGCAGAGTTTCAGGCGGCTTGTGCCTCTGGTGATTATGATTTGGCGCGAGAGCTGAATGATAAGCTCTATCCGCTGCATTTGGCATTGTTTTCTGATGCGTCGCCCGGCCCAATCAAATATGCTTTGTCGCGTGTCATCGAGGGATTCCCAACAGAGCTGCGTCTGCCGATGACACCCCCAAGTGATGCCAGTTGCCGTCAAGTTGATGCCGCTTTGGAGAATGCAGGTCTTATCTAATGTCTCGTCCAAAGCCAGAAGCATTTAACAAAGTCAAAACGGTCGCCGAAAACCGGCGGGCGCGTTATGATTTTCATATTGATGACAAATATGAAGCTGGCATCGTCTTGACTGGTACGGAGGTAAAATCACTTCGTTTTGGCGAGGGGTCAATTGCCGAGAGTTATGCCGAAGTGCGTGATGATCAAATTTGGCTGATTAATGCCAATATTCCTGAATTCAGCCATGGAAACCGTTTCAATCACGAACCAAAGCGTCCGCGCAAGTTGCTGCTTAACGAACGTGAAATAAATAAGCTGCATGGTGCAGTGATGCGCCAGGGCATGACGCTTGTTCCGCTGTCGATTTATTTCAACGGCAGGGGGAGGGCCAAAGTGGAACTGGCGTTGGCAAAGGGTAAAAAGGCCCCAGACAAGCGTGCGACGGAAAAAGAGCGCGACTGGAAGCGGGAACAAGGACGTATCATGCGAGATCGCGGATGAGCAAATTTAACGCCTGGTTGAATAAGCAAGCGCCAACGCGCGATAGCTTTGAACGTAGCCGTTTTTTGCGTCCTTTTGCGCAACGCGTATTTCACCCGGCATTATGGAGATTTACCCGCCGTTCGGTGCCCCGCGGCGTTGCGCTTGGTTTGCTCGTGGGTATTTTCCTGCTCATCCCTGGCGTGCAAATTGCCGGTGTAGCGCTTTTGGCGCTGCCTTTCCGCGCAAATATCCCCATTGGCGCGGCAATGACTTTTCTCAGCATGCCTGCGACCACACCTTTTATCCTTTTTGGGTCAATCTATGTCGGTGAATCGGTTTTGCGGTTAAACAATGGTTCTGGGCGCTTTTATGAACTCATCGAAACGGCTGCGCCCTTATCTGCGTGGGGCGACTATGTCTGGAACGAGGCGCCGCTCGCACTTGTTCAGGGGATAGCTGGACTCGCGATTATTTCAATCGGCGCTGCGGTTGTTGGTTACTTCGTTGCCGCATGGTTCTGGCGGTGGCGCATAAGCGCCAAATGGCGCCGCCGGTCGAAATTACTTCCATCGGGCAAGTGATTTTCGATGGCTTGGTGCAGAGACTTTAGGGCTATAGCGAAATCTTGACAAATCATGGGATGCGTTCCAGCCCAGGGGCGTAATAAACTGTGTCTTAAAATATGAGTGTCATGATTTTATCCGGTAAGGGGCCGTTTTGAGCAAGATATCGCCTCCCACTGATTTTCAGATATTTGGCGGAGGTGTCGAGGCGCTTGCACGACTGGAAGTTCAAAAGCGCGCTGCCTTGGTTTTTGCGACCACATTGTCGCTTGTAATCCTCTGGTTTTCGACGAAAAATATTGTCCTGCTGGGCTCTTGTGCTGGCGCAATTGTCGCTTTGGTTGGGCTGATCCATTATTTTCGCATCGGCCCTGCTGTCGAAAGTACACCTGTGCTTTCAGTTCCTGACTGGTCGTTAATTCATGCTGCGGTTCAGATGGGCAATGCTGCCATTGCGATCAGCGACCGAGCGGGTCGCTTGGTGTGCGCAAATGACTATTTCACGAACGCCTTTCCCGGATTGAAAGCGCCACCAGAGCTTGGAGCCGACGACACCAATCGCGCAATGTTAGACGCAGCTGGACGTGCAGCGTGGCGCGACGGCAGCGCCGATATCGCAGTGATCGTAGATGAGGGGCGAGCCTACAGCGTGAAAGTCGCTCGGGCCGGCATGGCCGACGAATATCTGTTGTGGCAATTAGCGATTGTAGAAGAAATTGACATTGAAAGCCGCGCAATTGCAATGATCACGGGGCATATCGGCCGCGCGATGTCCATTAGTGGCGTTATGGCGGTCGCCGTGAGCGCCGATGGCCGAGTATGTGCGGCCAATGCCACTTTTACATTACGCGCGACTGGCGCGGATCAGGCGTCGGTTCTTGGTCGGCCCTTTGCCGATTTTGTGCGGATGGATGAAAAAGGCAGCGTATATTTTGAACGCGAGGGGCTGCGGGGTTTGCCGATCCGATTGCTGCAGGTGCCGTTGAACGCAGAGAATGCCGAAGGCACAATGCTTTTGCTGGCGGTCAATGAAGAAGGCCCGAATGATGATCGCAGGTTGGCACTGGCGCATGTGGAACAATTGTTGTCGACGCTTCCGCTAGGACTTGCGCTAGTTGACCGTGAGGGGCGGTTTCTGTTTGCAAATGACGCGTTCGCGCGTGTTCTAGGTGTTGAGGTGCATAATCTATCACCCTATCCCGCTGACCTTGTTATCAGCGAGGATAAGGGAGCGGTACTCGATAGCATTCACCGATATGGCAGCGGGTCGATGATCTCAGGCGATATAGCAATCCGTTTAAAAGAACGGCCGGACGAGGTGATCGCCTTGTCGATCGCAGGCGTGCGCGGGCTAGGTGAGGCTGCGGTGCTGCTTGGTCTGAAGGATAATAGCGAAGAGATTATATTGAAACGTCAAGTCGCGCAGCAGACGAAGATGGAGTCCATCGGTCAGCTGGCAGGTGGCGTCGCACATGATTTCAACAATATCCTGACAGCGATCATTGGCTATTGCGACCTGATGTTGCTCCGACATCAGCCAGGCGACAGCGATTATGATGATATCCAGCAAATCAAGAATAACTCCAACCGCGCGGCGAGCCTGACCCGGCAATTGCTGGCGTTTTCGCGTCAACAGACGTTGCGTCCGCAAGTCCTACAACTGGCTAATGTGGTGGCGGATGTCTCCAACCTTTTGAAGCGGCTTTTAGGTGAAACGGTTCGGCTTGAGGTGCATCATGGGCGTGGTATTGGCGCTGTGCGGGCCGACCCGGGGCAACTTGAGCAAGTTATTATCAACTTGGGCGTGAATGCGCGCGATGCAATGCCCAAGGGGGGTGTCGTGCATATTAGCACGGCAGCCGTCAGCCAAAGCCAAGTTACCGCCATGGGCAGTGAGTTTTTGCCAGTCGGCGATTATGTGCAACTGTCCGTCGAAGACAGCGGTGTTGGTATCCCAAAGGAAAATCTGTCGAAAATATTTGAACCATTCTTTACGACCAAGGAATTGGGCAAAGGCACGGGGCTTGGCCTTTCGACCGTCTATGGTATCGTCAAACAATCGGGCGGGTTTATATTTGCAAGTTCCGAATTGGGAAGTGGAACGCGGTTTGATATCTTCTTGCCTGTCCACCGTGGCGACGTGTCTGAGCACGATATTGGCAAGCCCGCATTGCGTAAGTCAAAGGATCTTTGGGGCATCGGCCGGATATTAATTGTCGAGGACGAGGACATGGTGCGCGCGGTGGCTGAGCGGGCACTATTGCGGCAAGGCTATGTGGTGGAAACCGCAAGCGATGGGGAACAAGCGCTTGATATGTTCGCGGCTGGAAAACGCTATGATCTCGTCGTGTCCGATGTCGTAATGCCCAATTTGGATGGCCCATCAATGGCACGGCGATTGCGTGAAAGCTATGGCGACATCCCGTTGTTGTTTATATCCGGTTATGCAGAGGAACAATTGCGGGAAACGATCAGTCTCGACAATGTCGCGTTCTTGGCTAAGCCGTTTTCCGTCCAGCAAATTGCCGAGGCGGTTCACGACGCCCTTTCGAAAGGAAATTAGCTTAGCTACTGAAATACAACATGTAAATTTATTTGTTCCACTCTTGTTCTTTTGGAACATAAAGCGTACATAGTGGGAGTTCCGAGGAAGTTATTCGGAATAGGCATGACGCTAAGGAGTGGAAAAATGGCAGCAAGTCTCAAGATAATTGATGGGAATCAGGCAAACGGTATGAAAAATTCGGAACGTGAAAAAGCCCTAGAAGCAGCTTTGGCGCAGATTGATCGCGCATTCGGTAAGGGCTCGGCGATGAAGCTGGGCAGCCGTGAAGCGATTAGCATTGACGCGGTATCGACAGGTTCGCTTGGGTTGGACATCGCCCTAGGCATTGGTGGATTGCCTAAGGGACGTGTGATTGAGATTTATGGTCCTGAAAGCTCGGGTAAAACGACGCTAACGCTTCACGTGATTGCGGAGGCACAAAAAGCCGGCGGAACGGCGGCGTTTATTGACGCAGAGCATGCGCTTGATCCCGGTTATGCGAAGAAGCTTGGCGTAGACGTGGACAATTTAATTGTCTCGCAGCCAGATACGGGTGAGCAGGCGCTTGAAATCGCTGACACTTTGGTACGTTCAAACGCCGTCGACATTATCGTGATCGACTCGGTGGCAGCACTAGTGCCGCGCGCAGAAATCGAAGGTGAAATGGGCGACAGCCATGTTGGCCTGCAGGCGCGGTTGATGAGCCAAGCGCTACGTAAAATTACGGGTTCGATCAGCCGATCAAATTGCATGGTCATCTTCATCAACCAAATTCGTATGAAGATTGGGGTGATGTATGGTTCGCCAGAAACCACAACGGGTGGCAATGCACTGAAATTCTATGCATCGGTGCGCTTGGACATCCGCCGCACAGGTCAGATCAAAGCTGGCGAAGATATTGTCGGCAACACAACCCGCGTGAAGGTTGTGAAGAACAAGGTCGCACCGCCATTCAAGCAGGTCGAATTTGATATCATGTATGGCGAAGGCATTTCCAAAACGGGTGAGTTGCTTGATCTAGGCGTGAAGGCTGGATTGGTCGAAAAATCGGGTAGCTGGTTTAGCTATGATTCGATTCGCATTGGCCAAGGGCGTGAAAATTCGAAAAACTACCTGACCGAAAATCCCGAAGTCGCGGCGCGGTTGGAAGCTGCCATTCGCGGCAAAACAGAAGAAGTTGCTGAGGTCCTGATGACGGGACCAGATGCAGACGACGACATTTAAGATTTTGACGAACAAGCGCGGTCTTGCCTGAGGTCGCTGCTTTCGGCCCGCCCTGGTCCACCCCGGGGCGGGTCATTTGTGTAAAGATGGTGGCGCCAGTCCGAAGCTATGTATGTTTGATGGCTTGCGACATCAGCGCTTAGTTCTTGACAGGCCAGATGACTGGAGCACAACGGCTGGCATGAAGCCTGACATCCATCTCATCGGATTACCGACTGATCAGAACAGTTCGTTCGCGCGTGGCGCCGCATTGGCCCCGCCAGCTATCCGCACGGCGTTGTGGAGCGACCGAGGCAATCTATGGGCGCAGTCTGGTCTTGAAATTGGCACAGATGTCAACCTCATGGATCTCGGCGATTTGCCCTTATTGGACATTGACTGCGCGGCTGATGATGCATTGATCATGCAGGCGGTGACCGAAAGCATGGATGCGGATGCTATCCCGCTTTTACTTGGCGGAGATCATGCGGTGACCTATCCTGTCGTTGCAGCTCTGGCGGCGCGGCATGGACCGATGAATATTTTGCATTTTGATGCGCATCCCGATTTATATGCCGATTTTGAAGGCAACCCGCGCAGTCATGCATCGCCCTTTGCGCGCATATTAGAAGACGGCCACGCCACCCGCATTGTTCAGGTCGGCATTCGTACATTGAACAAGCATTGCCGCGAACAAGCGGACCGTTACAATGTCGAAATTCTGCCAATCCTCAATTTTGAAGTTGCGATGGTGCCGATACTTGATGGCCCATTATATATAAGCGTTGACCTTGACGGCATCGATCCATCCGAAGCCCCCGGCGTGGCGCATCCCGAACCCGGCGGTTTAACTGTGCGCGAAGTTCTGTCCATTATCGCCAAGCAGCGCGCCCATATTGTTGGCGCGGACATCGTCGAACTTAATCCCACGCGCGACGTAAACGACATAACGGCCATAGTCGCCGCTAAGCTTGTGCGTGAAATTGCCGCGCAAATGCATCAAAATTACGCCCATTCATAAGGAAGCCGCCATGACCATCATCGTACACCATCTCAATCATTCGCGCTCGCAACGCATTTTGTGGCTGCTCGAAGAACTCAGCCTATCTTATGAAATTCGCCATCATGCCCGCGATGCGGTGACCAATCTTGCGCCAGAGGCGCTTTTGAAAGTCCACCCTTTAGGCAAGTCGCCGTTGATTGAAGATGACGGCAGGATCATTTTTGAATCCGGGGCTATCGTTGAATATCTGTGCGAACGGCACGGTGGTGCGCATCTCGTTCCTGCACGGGGCACTGAAGCGCACATACGCTATCTTGAGTTTATGCATTTTGCCGAAGGCTCGGCGATGACGCCGATATTGTTGAACCTGTACACTGCGCGGTTGGGCGATGCGGCGGCACCTTTGCATCCGCGCATCAACCAGCAGCTTGAAAGCCATTTTGCGTTCATGGAAGACCAATTGAAAGCTACAGGCTGGTTTGTAGGAGATAGCCTGACCGGAGCAGACATTATGATGAGTTTTCCAGCTGAAGCCGCCGTTAAAATGGGGCGGGCGGCTAACCTGCCAAATCTCACTGCTTTTGTTGAAAAAATCCACGCCCGCCCAGCATATCAGGCCGCACTACAAAAAGGTGGACCTTATGCCTATGCGTGATAGCGGGTGCAAACTGCATATCCGGCTTGCAGCGCGGCGTGTCGTTCCCTAAGTCGCAGTCATTATGACATCGACCAATGACATTCGCCGCGGCTTCCTCGATTATTTCGGTGGCGCCAATCATGACATAGTGCAGTCTGCACCGCTCGTGCCCTATAACGACCCGACTTTGATGTTCGTCAATGCCGGGATGGTGCCGTTCAAGAACGTGTTCACGGGCCTTGAAAGTCGGGAAACGCCGCGTGCTGCCACAAGCCAGAAATGTGTGCGGGCAGGGGGCAAGCATAATGACCTCGATAATGTGGGGTATACAGCGCGGCACCACACATTTTTTGAAATGCTCGGTAACTTCTCGTTCGGCGATTATTTCAAAGAGCATGCGATTACCCATGCTTGGACATTGTTGACCAAGGAATGGGGGCTTGACCCATCGCGGTTGACGACCACCGTTTATCACACAGATGATGAGGCGTTTGACCTTTGGCGCAAGATTGCCGGCCTGCCTGAAGAACGCATTATCCGCATTTCAACCAACGACAATTTCTGGTCGATGGGCGACACTGGACCATGTGGACCGTGTAGCGAAATATTCTACGACCATGGCGACCATATTTTTGGTGGCCCACCCGGAAGCCCCAACGAAGATGGTGACCGTTTTGTCGAAATCTGGAACCTTGTGTTCATGCAGTTTGAACGGCAGGATGACGGCACAGATGTGCCATTGCCAAAGCCGTCTATTGACACAGGTATGGGGCTGGAGCGAATCGCTGCGGTCATGCAGGGCGTCACGGACAATTACGATACCGATACGTTCAAGGCACTAATCAATGCGTCTGAAGAACTCACCGGTACAAAGGCGATTGGCGATCAAAAGGCCAGCCATCGCGTCATTGCGGACCATTTGCGCTCGACAAGCTTCCTGCTCGCCGATGGCGTGATGCCGTCGAATGAAGGCCGTGGCTATGTCCTGCGGCGTATCATGCGCCGCGCTATGCGTCATGCACATATTCTTGGCGCTAAAGAGCCGTTGATGCACCGTTTGGTCGGAAGCCTCGCTGCTGAAATGGGGGCCGCTTATCCAGAACTATTGCGCGCGCAGCCAATGATTGAGGCGACGTTGAAGCAAGAAGAAACCCAGTTCCGCCGGACGCTTGATAAGGGCATTAAGCTGCTCGACGAGGCGACCGCTGGCATGGCGCCGGGTGATGTTTTGGCCGGCGACACAGCGTTCAAATTGTATGATACATATGGCTTTCCTTATGATTTGACCGAAGACGCTTTGCGCGCGCAGGGTTTTGGGATTGACCAGGCGGGCTTTGAAACCGCGATGAACGCGCAAAAAGCGATGGCGCGGGCCGCGTGGAAGGGGTCGGGCGCGAAGGCTTCGGATGATGTGTGGTTTGATATTGCCGAACGCGTTGGCAGTACCGAATTTACAGGCTACGCCGCGAATGAGGGCGAGGGGCAGGTGGTTGCACTCGTGAAGGATGGCACAGAAGTGCAATCGGCGGTCGCCAACGACACAGTTACGGTCATCACCAACCAAACGCCATTTTATGGCGAGAGCGGCGGACAAATGGGTGACGCTGGCGTCATTTCCAGCGGCAACATGCGCGGCGAAGTGACTGACACAGCAAAGCCCTTGGGCCGTTTACACGCGCATCAGGTAACGATTGGCTCAGGCGAAATTAAAGTCGGCGATTTCGTTACACTGAAAATCGACACCCAGCGTCGTAACGCATTGCGTGCGAACCATAGCGCTACGCACTTACTGCATGCCTCATTGCGCCATCGTTTGGGCGAGCATGTGACCCAAAAGGGCAGCATGGTTGCTCCAGATCGCTTGCGGTTTGACTTTTCGCATAACCAAGCCGTGACGCCGCAAGAGATTGCGTTGATCGAGGCCGACGTAAACGCGCAAATTCGCGGCAATGATGCGGTAACTACGCGCCTGATGACCCCAGATGACGCCGTCGCCGCTGGTGCGCTGGCATTGTTTGGAGAAAAATATGGTGAAGAAGTCCGCGTGCTGACGATGGGTAAGAGCGAAGATACGCATTATTCATTGGAGCTGTGCGGCGGCACCCATGTCAACGCATTGGGCGACATCGCTTTGTTCACGATCATCTCTGAAGGCGCAGTTGCCAGCGGCATTCGCCGAATTGAGGCGCTGACGGGTGAGGCCGCACGTTTATGGCTTGTTGGTCGTGAGACACAGTTGAAAAATGTTGCGGCAATGTTGAAGACCGCGCCGGACGAAGTGGGCGTGCGTATCGAAACGCTCATGAATGAACGTAAGCGGATGGAAAAGGAGCTGTCCGAAGCAAAAACCGCACTCGCCTTGTCCGGTGGCAGCGGTCCGAAGGCTGAGGCCGAGCAAATCGGTGATGTCACCTTCATGGGGCAAGTCATCGCAGGCATTGAGCCAAAAATGCTGCGCGGCCTTGCGGATGACCAGATGAAGGCCATAGGCACAGGCATTGTCGCTATCATTGCTGCCAATGAAAACAGCAATACGGTTGTGGTGGCTGTATCGCCTGCCTTGCATGATAGCGTGACCGCGCCTGACCTGGTGCGTTCGGCAACAGAAGCGATGGGGGCGCAAGGCGGTGGCGGACGCCCCGATATGGCGCAAGGCGGAGGTCCTGCAGGTGCCGAGTTAGCGCAAGCTGCGCTGGATGCGATTAAGGCAAAAATAGCAGGTTAAGAGGTGAGTTTGAGCTTGGGGGCCTCATCAAGGCCTCCAGCCTCTTTTATCTGTCGCCGGAATTCATCGCGCTTTTCGTGTATCGACGCAATGACAGGGCCCATGGCAACGCCCAGGTCGACAAGCACAGCTTCTGATAGCTGTAGAGAGCTTTCTAGGGTTTCGGGCACGGCGTCGGTGACGCCTGCCTGATATAGTCGCGCCGCATGATCCGGATCACGTGCGCGCGCGACAATCGTGATATCGGGCAACCATTGCCGGACCCGCTTTACAATATGTTCGGCCAATACTGGTTGGTCCATTGTCAAAATCAACGCCTTGGCATGACCCAAGCTCAATTTATCCAACGTTTCAGGCCTTGAGATATCACCATAAACAACCTTGTAACCCCCGCGCCGCGCCGCGGTTACTGCATCGACATTGGAATCCACGGCTACATAAGGTTGGCTGTGGGTCGTCAGCATGTCGGCCACCAGCTTTCCGACGCGACCAAAGCCGATTACGACCGTTCGTGGTTCTTGTGTCGGATCTTGTTCGTGCACCTCATCATCACTCTCGCGCAATTCCAAGCGGCGGGACATATCATGCCCAATCCGCGCTAATATCGGCGTGATCGTTAGGCCAATTGCGGTTGCGACTTGCCAAAAGTTAACGGTGGTGGAGTTGATGATCTGCGCTGCACCTGCTACGCCCAAAACGATCAAAGTTGTCTCGGACGGGCTACCCATAAGGACACCTGTTTCGGTCGCGGTACCCGTTCGTGCCCCGTTCAACTTTAACAAACTAGCGGTGACACTTGCCTTAACAAGCACAACGGCCGCCACCGCGCCAATCAATGCGGCCCAATTGGCGGCTACGAATCTTAAGTCGACTTGCATGCCGATGCTGATGAGAAAGACACCCAGCGCTAGCCCTTTAAAGGGCGCAGTCATAACGCCGACTTCGTTATGATAGTCAGTTTCGGCAATTAAGAGACCGGCAATCATTGCGCCAACGATGGGCGAAAGGCCAACCGCGCCTGTCGCCAGACTTGCGACAATGACAACGAGCAAACTAACCGATACAAATAACTCAGGGCTTTTTGTGCGCGCAGCTTGCCCGAACAAACGGGGCAGGAAGAATCTTCCGAGCACAAGCATCGCAACGATGACAAGGCCACCCTGCCATAAGACGGTGACAAGGCCTGACCATGAATCCGCGCCGGCTTGTGGTGCCAACGCACCCAAAACAAATATAATCGGTACAATGGCCAAATCTTCGAACAGCAACATGGCCAGCGCGGACTTGCCAACGGCGGAATGCGTGCCGGATATTGGAAGCACTAACGCCGTAGACGAAAGCGCTAGGGCAATCCCAATGCCGATGGCGGCGGTCGCGCCATATCCGAACGCATACAAACCTGCCGCGATTATCAGCCCTGCGCCAAATAATTGTGCTGCGCCGACGCCAAATACCAATCGCCGCATTTTCCATAATCTGCGGAAAGACAGCTCAAGACCAATGGAAAATAGCAACAATATAATGCCATATTCGCCTATGGGATGAATAGCCTCTGGATTAGTGATGGTGACCCATTCGAGCATTGGGTACCTAGGCACCAAAGATCCAAGACCCATTGGGCCAACCATTATGCCGACTAAGATAAAACCAATGATGGGCGTGATGCGAAGCCTGGCAAAAGCAGGAATGACGATGCCCGCCGCACCCAAAATAACGAGCAGATCGCTGATGCCTTCAGTTTGTAGTTCGCCTGCCATGGCAGCTATTTACGCACAGGCGGGATGAGAAGGAAAGGGCAGGGCAATAAAAAAGCGCGGGAGTTGCCCCCCGCGCTCGCACATTTTTAGATAAGCTGGTGTTACATCCAGCTTCCCATTTTGATTTCAAGATTGGCACGAACCTGCTCAAAAAATTGTTCAGTGGTCATCCATGCCTGATCTGGGCCGATGAGGATCGCGAGATCCTTTGTCATATGGCCATCTTCAACAGTTTGAATGCAGACTTCTTCCAGCGTTTCGGCAAAGCGCGTGACTTCAGGCGTTTCGTCGAACTTACCACGGAATTTGAGGCCACCCGTCCATGCGAAAATCGACGCAATTGGGTTGGTTGAGGTCGCCTTGCCTTGCTGATGCTGGCGATAATGGCGGGTAACCGTGCCATGCGCGGCTTCTGCCTCAACCGTCTTACCATCTGGGGTCATCAGGATGGAGGTCATGAGGCCAAGCGAGCCGAAGCCTTGTGCAACCTGGTCTGATTGCACATCGCCGTCATAATTCTTACAGGCCCAGATGAACTTGCCGGACCATTTCAGCGCCGATGCGACCATATCGTCGATCAAACGGTGCTCATATACAATGCCCAGTTCCTTGAACTTTGCAGCAAATTCGGCTTCGTACACTTCTTGGAACAAATCCTTGAAGCGGCCATCATAATATTTGAGGATCGTGTTCTTCGTCGACAAATATACGGGCCATTCGCGGGTTACGCCATAGTTTAAAGACGCACGGGCGAAGTCGCGGATGGAATCATCAAGATTGTACATTGCGAGGGCAACGCCCGGCGAAGGATAACGGAAAACTTCTTCGTCAATTTTCTGGCCATCATCGCCGTCCCATACAAGACGCAGCGTTCCAGGGCCGGGAACCAAGAAATCCGTCGCGCGATATTGGTCGCCAAAGGCATGACGACCAATCACGATTGGGTCGGTCCAGCCCGGAATCAAGCGTGGTACGTTTTCGATGACGATTGGTTCGCGGAAAACGACGCCGCCTAGAATATTGCGGATTGTGCCATTGGGCGATTTCCACATTTTCTGCAGACCGAATTCTTCAACGCGCGCTTCGTCTGGTGTAATCGTGGCGCATTTTACGCCGACACCGAATTCGCGGATGGCGTTGGCGGAATCAACGGTGACCTTATCATTGGTCTTGTCGCGATATTCCATGCCGAGATCATAATATTTCAGATCGATATCAAGATAGGGCAGAATGAGTCGTTCACGAATCCATTCCCAGATAATCCGTGTCATTTCGTCGCCATCAAGCTCGACAACTGGGTTTTTGACCTTAATTTTTGCCATGGTAGAAAACACTTTCCATCTGGGGAGATTTGCGATTTGAGCGGTGCCATAGCAAAGTCTGCCATATGTTCAACTGCATCCCCAACATTGTCTGAAAATGGCTGAAATTGTATCTTAGGTTGTAAGATGACAGCGCATCCCCTAGCTAAGGTCTATGAGCAGACAAGAATTGACAAACCGCGGTGCCGGGGTTGCGAAATGGTCGTTTCCGCCCGTCCATCCTGAAGGCCGCAAGTTCGGACTTATCGCAGCGGGGATAACCCTGTTTTTCGCCTTTATGGCATGGGAAACGCTGGCTTGGCCAATGGCCGCTGTCACTGTGTGGACACTAGCCTTTTTTCGCGACCCTGCGCGCACGACGCCAATTGACGAGCGGTTTATCGTGTCGCCCGCCGATGGGCTTGTCACGTTGATCGAGCAAGTCCTTCCGCCAGTAGAATTGCGCGGACCGGATGCCTTAGGGGATCAACCCATGACGCGCGTGTCGATTTTTATGAGCGTGTTTGATGTGCACATCAATCGGACACCTATTCGCGGCACGATTAAGCGCGTGGTTTATATCGCGGGTAAATTCCTCAATGCCGACCTCGATAAGGCCAGCGAAGAAAATGAACGCCAACATTTCCTCGTGGAACGCAGCGATGGCGTGCGCATCGGCTTTACACAAATCGCTGGTTTGGTAGCGCGACGCATCGTTGCTTTTGTGAAAGAAGGTGACAGCGTCGCCAATGGACAGCGGGTCGGCCTGATCCGTTTTGGCAGCCGCGTTGATGTGTATTTGCCGCATGGAACGGCGTCACGCGTCATCAAGGGGCAGCGTTGCGTTGCCGGAGAAACGGTTCTCGCCGAAATCGGCGTTGACCAGGATCTAATTGCCGTTGCGCATTAATGGACGCGTCCTCCTCCCGACCTGGAATATCTTTGCGCGCACTTGCGCCTAACGCGGTCACAGCGCTTGCGTTGTGCACGGGTTTGTCCGGCGCTTGGTTTGCGATGCAGGGGCGTTGGGAAAATGCTGTTGCCGCAATCGTGATTGCTGGCGTGCTCGACGCCATGGATGGTCGTATTGCGCGGATGTTAAAAGGGGAAAGCCGCTTCGGTGCAGAACTAGATTCGCTCTCGGACGTGATTGCTTTCGGGGCCACACCTGCATTGGTCATATATATGTGGGTCATGCAGGATATGCCGCGTTTTGGCTGGACCATATCGGTATTTTTTGTGCTGTGTGCGGCCTTGCGTTTGGCAAGGTTTAACGCCCAGATTGATACCGAAAACCAACCGCACAAGTCCGCTGGTTTCAACACGGGCGTTCCATCACCGCCGGGCGCGGCGTTGGCTTTGTTGCCGATGATGATCTGGTTTGAAACTGGGGCGGATTGGGTCCGTGACTATCGTTTTCTTGCGCCATGGCTTTTGCTCTGTGCGCTTTTGATGATTTCAAATGTTGCTACTTACAGTTGGTCTTCGATTAAGGTGCGCCGCAGCCTACGCTTCATGGCGTTGGCGGTCCTTGGCCTGTTTACGGCTACGTTAGTCGCGGCGCCTTGGGTCGCACTCATTGGTGTTGGCGTGATTTATGTTGCCCTACTGCCGCTAAGTATGATGAGCTATGCCCGTGTTAAGAAGGCGCGCCGGAACGTCTCAGAAGCTACTTGACCGACGTCCCTTAGGGGCTATGTTCCAGTTTCGTTCTATTATGGGAGGTGGCGTTGGAGCCGTTGATTGTCATTTTCGTGTTGGTTTTTGCTTTGTTGGGCGGGCTGCTGCTTGGTTGGTTTGCAGGCAGCCGCGCTGGCAAGGCTGGGCAGGAAACGACCGCGCAATTGCGGGCGATGCTGGATCAGGTGGTACTCGAACGGGACAGCGCAAAAGATCGATTGGCACGGCTTGAAACCAGCTTGGAGGAACGCGAACGGAGCTTTGAGGAGCAGATCGCGGCTCTAGGCGATGCGAAAGAAAACCTGTCCGCACAATTTGGTGAGATTGGGCAGAAATTATTGGGTGAGGCGCAGGCTGCATTCCTACAACGCGCCGATGAACGCTTTCATCAGGCCGGCGAAAAAAATGAGGAACGGCTGAAGCAATTGCTCGGCCCAGTCGGCGACAAGCTTAAGGCCTATGAAGAGCAGGTTGGCAAAATTGAGAAGGACCGAACCGAGGCTTATGGCGATCTGAAGGGTTTAATCGGCGAAATGCGATTGGGTCAGGAGCGCGTGTCGAGCGTTGCCTCCGGACTTATGAACTCTTTGCGCAATGCGCCTAAGGCGCGTGGGCGCTGGGGGGAGCAACAGTTGAAGAATGTGCTCGAAAGCTGCGGCCTGTCGGAACATGTCGATTTCGATCTGGAAACCAGTATCGATGTGGGTGAAGGATTACGACTGCGGCCTGACGCGGTTATCCATGTCCCCGGCGGTAGGACATTGGTGATCGACGCCAAGGTGTCGTTAAACGACTATCAGGACGCATTTGATTCGGTAGACGATGATGTGCGTGCCGTTGCCATGGCGCGTCACACGCAATCGATGAAGAATCATATCGATGGCTTGTCGCGCAAGGCCTACTGGGATCAATTTTCGGAAGCGCCGGATTATGTCATCATGTTCGTTCCTGGTGAGCATTTTCTTGCGGCCGCGCTGGAGCATGAGCCGCAACTTTGGGACTTCGCTTTTGATAAAAAGGTGCTGTTGGCCACGCCAACAAACTTGGTCGCAATCGCCCGCACCGTTGCGAGCGTGTGGCGGCAAGAGGGGCTGGCGCGTGAAGCCAAGCAAATCGGTGCGCTTGGTAAGGAAATGTATGACCGGATTGCCGTTGCCGCACAGCATTTGAAATCGGTTGGCAGCGGGCTTTCGTCGGCGGTGAATAATTACAATAAATTCGTCGGTAGCTTCGAACGTAATGTCATTTCGACGGGCCGGAAATTTGCTGATCTAAACATCGAAACCGGCAAACGAGAATTGGAAGAGGTGCCTTTGGTTGAGGCTTTGCCGCGCTATGGCGACAGTGAGACGCCGTCGTCACCGATTACATCGATTGAGAATCAACACGCCGCCGATAATTAAGGCCCCGCGGGTTTAGGAATGCCTAAACTGGTTCAGAACTTCATAGGCCATAACCGCGGTCGCGACAGCCGCGTTTAAGCTGTCTGCTTTGCCACGCATTGGCATTTTGACCAGTTGATCGCAGGCGGCTTCATAATCGTCGGGCAGTCCCTGCGCCTCATTACCCGTCAGAATGAAGCATGGCGCGCTGTAACGAGCAGCTTGATAGTCAGTTTCGGTTTGCAGGCTGGTGCCGACCAATTGCCCTTCGCCCGCCCGCAGCCATGCTGTGAAGTCTTCCCAACGGCATTGTACGACCTTTTGCGTGAAAATGGCACCCATGCTGGCGCGCACGGACTCAACCGAAAATGGGTCGGTGCAATCATCAATTAGAATGAGCCCACCAGCCCCCACCGCATCGCCGGTGCGCAACATCGTGCCAAGGTTTCCAGGATCACGCATTGACTGTGCTACAAGCCAAATTGGTGCAGATCCCCGATCTATGTCCGCTAAAGCGATACCATGGTCGCGATAGACGCCAACGACAGCTTGGGCGTTATCCTTACCAGACAGTTTCGCCATAATTTCGGCGCTGGTTTCAATAACGTCCCCATTATTCGCAAGAACTTCGGCCTCTAATACCACCTCAAGATCGTGTACGGGACGATCTTTAACGCGAAACAGCATTTCGGGAAGAAATCCAGCCTCCCGCGCTTCGGTCATAATGCGCAGTCCTTCGGCAAGGAACAGTCCGGCGCGTTTGCGGAGTTTCTTTTCACGAAGTCCGCGTATTTCCTTTAGCAGCGGATTGGAAAATCCGGTAATTTCACGGCGCATCAATCTTCGCCAAAACCGTCGACAACTAACCCAACCAGCTTTTCAATAGCGAGTTCAGCCTGTTCACCTTCGACATGAATGGTAATTTCGCTACCCTTGGCCGCGCCCAGCATCATTAAACCCATGATGGATGTGCCAGTCACGGACTGACCATCCTTTTCGACATCAACGCTGATCCCTTCGGGCAAGCGGGATACGAATGTCACAAATTTGGCGCTGGCGCGGGCGTGGAGGCCCTTTACGTTAACGATAGTGACGGTGCGGCTAATCCGTGTCATCGTGAAGCTTCAAGCACTTCAGAAGCGACGCTGATATATTTGCGTCCAGCTTCACGCGCGGCTGCTACCGCCTCTTTTACGTCTAGGTTTTTGCGCGCGCTATCCAGGCGGATAAGCATAGGGAGGTTCACGCCCGCGATAACTTCAACACGTCCACTATCCAGTAAGGAAATGGACAGATTTGATGGCGTTCCGCCGAACAGATCGGATAGGATGATGACGCCTTTGCCGGTGTCGACTTTTTTAATAGCAGCGGCAATTTCATTGCGCCGCGCTTCCATATCATCATGCGGACCGATGCAGATAGTTGCGACGTCCTTTTGTGGCCCCACAACATGTTCAAGCGCAACAAGAAACTCGTTCGCCAGTTTCCCATGCGTGACTAAAATCAAACCGATCATGTGATGTTGCTGCCTTGTCGCGACGTTAATCTGTCTGCGCCGTTAGCAGGCTCTTCCTGCGCGTCAATTGGTCTTGAAGCCAGATCGCGATGTGCAACCGTTAAAGCAAAGCCATCCGCACGCAACCAAGCGCCAAAAGTTTCTGCTACATGCACTGACCGGTGCCGCCCACCTGTGCAGCCAAAAGCGATATTGATATACGCCTTACCCTGCGCATTGTAGAGCGGCAGCAGAAATTGCAGCAGGTCACGAATTTTTTTCAGGGCTTCATCATATTTCGGATCGGCGGCAACATAATCGGCGACTGCCGTATCCAGCCCCGTCATGGGTCGCAAATTGCTGTCCCAATGTGGGTTCCGCAAAAAACGCAAGTCGAACACCAAGTCGGCATTGTGCGGAACGCCGCGCGAAAAACCAAAGCTTGATACCGTGATATTGGAGTGCGGTGACGTATCGCTGCTGAACCGTTCGCGGATGACGCCTTGCAAATCATGCGCCGAAAGCTTGCTGGTATCAATCACGGCCTCAGCCCAGCTACGAAATGGCGCCATCATGGCCCGGTCAATCGCGATGCCATCCATCGCAGGCCGGTCTTGTGCCATTGGATGACGGCGGCGCGTTTCTGCGTAACGGCGCTCGATTTCAACGCCTGCGCAATCCAAAAACAGCGTCATTACTTCTAGGTTAGGTTGCGCCTGGAGTTTCCTGATTTGCCGGATCAGCGCCTCGGCATCAAAACCGCGTGTTCGGCTATCAAAGCCGAGCGCCAGCGGAATATTTGGGCCATCCTCACCGCCCGACGCGGGTATTTTGAGCAACTGGCCTGCCAGCTTGATCGGAAAATTGTCAACGGTTTCCCAGCCTAAGTCTTCCAGCGTTTTCAACGCGGTTGTCTTTCCCGCCCCGGATACACCAGTAATCAAAAGAATTTTCTGGGGTTTTGACGCTATATTCTGGGTCACTTCATTACGCTTTCACTGGGTGCGGCAACTGTGTTTGCCACCGGGCGCAATCCAGCGTCAATGACAGACCGGAGTGCCCATTCCACCTTTAATACACTGCTCGTCTGAAATGGGTCCAACTTCAACATCGGTACCGAAAAGCCCTCTATGTTTATGCTCTGATGCGCCGGCGGCATGCGCTCCACGTTCTGTGTCAATTGCACGATGAGGCGCAGGGGGGCGGAAGGAAGGAATTCAACCGTGCAGATCCCGATGCCCCGCACTTCTATTTTCCCGGCTATATTCGGTGCACAGGCCAGTAGCGGAAAACTATTGCTGTGTTCGATGTGTAATATATCATCGCAGATCAGCTTCGCCCCGCGGTCAATCAGGCGCAGCGCCAAGTCGGATTTTCCGCTGCCGGACGGCCCACATAACAGCACTCCGTTACCGCCAATAGCAACGGCGCTGCCATGTAATATGTTGGCCATTAGCGCGTTGCCGCAGCCGCGCAGGGCAGGGCTATTTCGAAGCATGCCCCGCCTTTGCCATCGACCCGGTCACGCACAGCAATGCGCCCGTGATGACCCTCAATAATTGTTCGGGCGATGGCGAGGCCAAGACCGCTATGCTTACCGAAATTCTCAGTCGCTGGCCGTTCGCTATGGAAACGCCGGAAAATGGCCTCCCGGTCTTGTGGGGGCACGCCGGGGCCTTCATCGCTGATCCGGATGATGACGTCTTCATCGGCCAGTGTCGCGGATATCTCGACAACTGCCCCCGGCGGGGAGAAAGAAACAGCATTATCGATCAAGTTTGTTAGCATCCGTTCAAGGCGGACATCTTCCCCCATCACAGTCGCGATTTTTCGGCGGGGCCGGGCAAAGGCAATGTTGACGTCTTTGTCGCTGCCTCGGTCTTCGCGTGCCTGAAGCAATTGTTCGATCATATCGCCAAGGTCGATGGGTTCAAACTTCGCTTTGGCCAACTGCGAATCCACGCGGCTCGCATCTGAAATATCGCTTATCAGGCGATCCATGCGCTGTACGTCCGCTTTTGCGACATCCATTAATTGTTTGCGCAATTTAGGATCTTCAATCCGCTCTGCGCCATCAAGGGCCGATCGCAAAGATGCCAGCGGATTTTTAATTTCATGCGCAACATCGGCGGCAAAGGCTTCAGTGGCGTCAATCCGTTGGCGCAGCGCAATGCTCATATCCGATAGCGCGCGGGCCAACATGCCAATTTCGTCACGGCGCGAAGGTAAGCGTGGAACGGTAACTTCTTGTGCGCGGCCAAGCCGGACCTTCACGGCAGCGCGCGCCAGATGGCGCAATGGACGGACGATTGTGCGGGCGAGAAATATCGAAAGCAGAACGCCGATGCCAAGCGCAAATAGGAAAAACATACCGACATTGAAGCGCTCTGCCCGCACGAACAAGCGTATGTCGCGTTCATTGGCGGTGGTCAGCACAGTAAAGCTTTGGTCGCGGGCTGTTGACGCTGCGCTAATCACATGCGTGAGATCCGGCGCAAAGCGTACCATGGAGGCGGCTTTGGAAGGTGCCGCCGCGCGAATTTCTGGCCATGCGGAGGGGATATCTTTTGCGGGCTCAGCAAAGCGTTCCAGCTTGGCCGCGCCGACGAGGAAATCAAATAGGACATCGATCCAACGTGCTGCAATTTTGGACCAAGGTTCGCTTTCGGGGTCGCGAAAAACATAAGTGGGTTCACGGCCCGCAAAGCTGTCTAAAATTTTTGTGCCATTTTGGTCGTAAACGCGGATGCGAGACAGGTTCAATTGACCGAAAGTGGCGATATAATCGTCTCGCTTTTCTGGGGTGATAAGTGGCAGGCTGGATACCAAGAAGCTGGCTTGAACGCGGGCTGCGTTTTCGCGCTCTGCTATTAACCGGACCCGATAGCTGTCGAGGAAGAACAGGCCGGCGCCCAGCAGAGCAAGCACAAATAGGTTAACGGCAAGTATACGGGCGGTCAGCGATAACCCCCGGCTCCATCCCAGCTGTAGATCAGCGGGTTCAGCTGTCTGCGAAGCGATATCCGGCCCCATAAAGCGTATCAATAGCGGTGAATTCAGGGTCAATTTCACGAAATTTGCGCCGGAGCCTTTTGATATGGCTGTCGATTGTGCGGTCATCCACATAGACATCGTCCTGATACGCCGCGTCCATCAATTGATCGCGCGTGCGCACCACGCCAGGTCGATTGGCTAGCGCCTCAAGTATCATGAACTCTGTCACAGTAAGCGTCAGCGGCCTTCCGTCCCATTTGACGTGATGCCGCGCCGGATCCATTTCCAACTTGCCGCGCACCATAGGCTCTGGCTCGGGCTCCGCCTCGCCATTGCCCGCGACCTTGTCATAGGTTGCGCGTCGCAAGATTGCTTTTACGCGCGCAATCAACAGGCGTTGCGAAAATGGTTTGGTAATATAGTCATCGGCACCCATGGCTAGGCCCAGAGCTTCGTCCAGCTCCTCATCTTTGGATGTGAGGAAGATAACGGGCATATCGCTTTTTTCGCGCAGTCGTCGCAGCAGCTCCAACCCATCCATACGCGGCATTTTAATGTCGAAAATACCAAGGTCTGCGGGATTTTCGAACAATGCCTTTAACGCGGTTTCACCGTCCGAATAAATGCGCGTCACATATCCTTCCGCCTGCATCGCTATAGATACGGAGGTCAGGATGTTTCGGTCGTCATCAACCAAGGCGATATTGGCAGTCATGTAACAACTATAGGGTGGCATCGTCGGGGGTTCAATCTATTGCTCAATCTAAGCAAAGTCTGTCGTGGATAACCTTATCCTGTAAATTGATGCGCCCCCTATTTGACCTTCTATGATGCATCGTATACCGGCGGCGTCATTGATGTGCATACGTATGCACTAGATTCGCAACTTTTGCCGGAGCACCTAATGTCGACACCACTGAATATCTCACTTTCGCAACAGGGTTTCGGCACGGATGCGACACTGTTTTGCAACCTCGGTACGGCGCCATTGGTGGAAGCTGCGCTCGCCAATAAAGAAGGCATATTGGCTAAGGATGGCCCGCTTGTTGTTAAAACTGGCGCGCATACTGGCCGATCGGCGAAAGATAAATATATCGTCCGCGATGCCGAAACTGAAAACAGCATTTGGTGGGGCAAGACCAACGTTGCCATGGATCCTGCACATTTTGCGGCGCTGAAGGAAGATTTTATTGCGGCGCTTGGCGGAAAAGACAAATTATACGTCGCGGACCTGTTCGGCGGGTCGCAGCCTGAGCATCGCGTCAATGTCCGCGTTATCAACGAATTAGCTTGGCACAATTTGTTCATTCGTACCTTGCTGGTGCGCCCTTCGTCACAAGAGTTGGCAAGCTTTGTACCCGAATACACCATCATCGACCTGCCAAGCTTCCGCGCTGACCCTGCGCGCCATGGTTGCCGTAGCGAAACGGTAATTGCGGTCAACTTCACGGAAAAGCTGATCCTAATTGGTGGCACGGCTTATGCAGGGGAAATGAAGAAGTCCGTCTTCGGCATCCTCAATTATTTGCTGCCGGTAAAGGGCGTTATGCCGATGCATTGCTCCGCCAATATTGGTGCGGATGGTCATACAGCCGTATTTTTTGGTCTGTCAGGCACGGGCAAAACCACCTTATCGGCAGACGCTAGCCGCACGTTGATTGGCGATGATGAGCATGGCTGGTCCGACACTGCCGTTTTCAACTTTGAAGGCGGTTGCTATGCAAAGATGATCCGCTTGTCGCCGGAAGCAGAGCCTGAAATTTTCGCCACCACGAAGCGTTTTGGCACCGTGCTCGAAAATGTCGTCATTGACACAGAAACGCGGGAGTTGGATTTCGATGATAATAGCCTCGCCGAAAACAGCCGTGGTTCTTACCCCATCGAATTTATTCCGAATACGTCGGAAAAAAATATGGGGCCCGTGCCCAAGACAATCATTTTCCTGACCGCTGATGCTTATGGCGTATTGCCGCCCATTGCGCGGTTGACGCCTGATCAGGCAATGTATCATTTCCTTTCGGGCTATACCGCGCGTGTTGCTGGGACCGAAATTGGCGTGACGGAACCGGAGGCGACATTCTCCACCTGTTTTGGCGCGCCTTTCATGCCGCGTCATCCAAGCGTGTATGGCAATTTGTTGAAAGAGCGCATTGCCAAGGGCAACGTCCAATGCTGGTTGGTCAACACCGGCTGGACCGGCGGCAAGGCAACGATGCCGGGCATCAGCCGTATGCCCATTAAGGCCACGCGTGCGCTTTTGAACGCGGCGCTGGACGGCAGCTTGAACAATGCCGAATTCCGTAACGATCCGAATTTCGGCTTTGAATTTCCGGTTGCAGTGCCGGGCGTTGACAGCGGCATCCTTGACCCGCGTGCGGCATGGTCCGACAGTGCGGAATATGATGTGACCGCGCAAAAACTGGCTCAACAATTCATTGATAATTTCGCGCAATTTGCCGATCATGTTGATGAAGGTGTAAGGCAGTCGGCACCTAAAGTTCCTTAATCCGTCCGGATCAGCCGGACCAATTGGAAGTCCGGATGATGTCCCATTTTGAAGTGCGCTTGTTTCATGATGACGCGTCTATAGTCGCCATTGGCGAAGGGTTGCTGTCCGCTACTCTGCCGCGTGACGCATGGACGCATGAGGCGCATTTGGCGGCGTGCTGCTGGCTACTGCGTGATCGACCGGACATCGCTATCGAACGCGAACTGTCCAAGATAATTTCGGCGTACAACATTGCGAGTGGCGGCGTGAATGATGACAGCCAAGGGTATCACGAGACGATTACGCAGGTTTTTATTGCGGCAGTGAAGGCGCATCTTCGTGAGGAGGGGGGCAACATGCCGCTATATGCAGTGGTCAATAGATTGTTGCTGTCAAATCGGGGACGCCGCGACCTGCCGCTTTGCTTTTATTCAAAAGAGCACTTGTTTTCGGTCTCAGCACGGCAAACCTTCGTTGCCCCCGATCGTGCTAGCCTCGATCAGATATAGCCGTCAGGCCATCTGCAGACAGAAGCGTTCTTCACTATTTGTCGGCTATATTTTACATGGCGGGTCTCATCCAAAACCTCAGCAATGCTGAGTTTGGTTGGCCGTTAGCCCTGTATTTTTTTGCCCGCAAAGACGGTCAGAACGGACAATATAACGAACATTGCGACTTGATAGGCAAGGGTGATGGGCAAGAAATAGTCCACAATGCCGATAAGTAATGCGGCAAGCCCAACCCACAGCAGGTAGCGCCCTCGCGCAACCAGTTCTGCCAATATTAAGAAGAGCCCAAGCGAAAGCCAGAACCAATGGGTTGATATTGTGTCGAGCCAAGCAGCCATATTTTCACCCTATATTGATAAGCGTGAGACCGCAAACATTACCGAAGGCTCCGGTGTGAACCTGAATTCATTCTAACCAGATTATGCTAGCCAATTGGGTTTTTGGTTTCGGATGCAGCGGCAATTGCCAAACCATAGGCATTAATTGCGGCGAACCGAGGCCGTGTGCAGCGATTTAAGGGTCGCATGATTGCAACGTTGCATGTAGAGCAAGCGAAATTGACGATAGAACGTTCCCGACATGCGATAGTTGGCGTTTTATCCTGATCCGGAGCGATAAATATGCGCCTTGCTCGTTTTGCCTTTCTTGTCAGTGTTGCCGCCCTGGCTTCCGGACCTTTACTTGCAAAAGGCGTTACCGAAGCGGATTTGCGTGGCCATATTGAAATACTCGCCAGCGACGCATTTGAAGGGCGTAAACCGGGCACCGAAGGCGAAGCCAAGACGGTAAAATATATTGCCGAAACATGGGCAAACGCCGGTTTGAAACCTGCCGCCGCCGACGGTGGTTGGTTTGACGCAGTGCCTCTGATTCAACGCGGGCAGGGCAGCGCGACTTATGCTTTTACCGCAAAGGGCCGCACCTTGCGGATTGTTTCAGATGATATTGTTCTGATCGGTCAGAAGGCGGCTTATGCGCGCAGCAATCTGCCATTGATATTTACAGGTGCAGGCGTGACCGCAAAGGGGCAAGTGACCGCGGACGTCAAGGGAAAGGCGGCCGTCGTGCTTTTTGGTGCCGACAATGTGCCGGACAATATGAAATCACCCCGTGCGCGACGTGAAGCATTGATTGCGGCGGGCGCAGAGGCCGTGATTTTTGTGGGGGATAGCCAAGGTAATTGGCCTACATTGCGCCGACAGCTTTTGTCGCGGCCCATCACGCTTGAGGCCCGAGAAAAGCGCGCGCCATTGGAGGGCGCCATCAGCACAGAGTTCGCGGTCGAGTTAGTCACCGCCGCAGGACAGGATTGGGACAAGTTGCGTGCCAACGCCAAACAGGCGGATTATGCAGGCGAGGCGCTTGGCATTGAAGCAGATTTTGACGTAAAAACCGACCTGTATCGTTTCAACAGTTCCAACGTGATCGGCAAGATTGCTGGGCGTAAAAAGAACAGCGGCGCTGTATTGTTCATGGGGCATTGGGACCATCTGGGTATTTGCGCACCTGAAGGCGCACCCGATCGTATTTGTAATGGCGCAGTCGATAACGCCAGCGGCATTGCGGTTATGAATGAAGTTGCCGAAGCCTTGGCAAAGAAAAAGCATGACCGCGACATCTACTTTCTGGCGACTACCGCAGAGGAAAGTGGCTTGCTGGGGGCTTATGCCTTTGCCGACAAACCTGTGCTCCCGTTGGATCAGATCATATTGTCGTTAAATGTAGACACCATCGCGATTGCGCCGCGCGGGTCTAAAGTGGCGATTATTGGTCGCGGCACAACGCCGCTGGATGCCGTAGTTGAAACCCTGGCAATGAAGACAGGCCGTTCAATCGAAGGTTCAACCGACTCCAATGCCTTCATTCAACGGCAGGACGGCTGGGCGCTGGCGCAAAAGGGTGTTCCTGCATTGATGGTGGGCGGTTCATTTGCTGATCTGAACCTTATGCAGAAATTTTTGGGCAGTGATTATCATGGCCCCAATGACGAATTGACGGACAAGATGGAATTGGGCGGTGCAGCCGAAGATGCCGACCTACACATTGCGCTTGGCCGTTACTTTGCCGACACGCGAAAATATAAATCGAAGAAGGCTGGCGAATAAAAAGGTTACTGTTTACATGGGCCGCCACGAATCAAAGCTTAAAGCGGTGGCCCTATGAAAGAAATTCCCCTCGGTCTGACATTTGACGACGTGCTGTTACAGCCCGCAGCGTCCGACATTTTGCCCAGCCAAGCGGACACGCGGACGCGGCTGACCAAAAACATTGCGTTGAATATTCCCGTTTTATCATCGGCGATGGACACCGTGACTGAAGCGCGCATGGCCATTGTCATGGCGCAGCTTGGCGGCATCGGTGTTTTGCACCGCAATCTCAGCATCGAAGAGCAATGCGCTGCGGTGCGTCAGGTGAAGCGGTTTGAAAGTGGTATGGTCGTCAACCCCATCACCATCGCACCCGAAGCCACTTTGGCTGAAGCGCAGGCGTTGATGACCGCAAATGCCATTTCCGGTATTCCGGTGGTGGAGGCGAGCGGAAAGCTTGCCGGTATATTGACCAACCGTGATGTCCGCTTTGCCGAAAATCCGCTGCAGCCTGTGTCTGAACTTATGACGCATGAAAATTTGGCGACAGTGTCTGCCTCCGTTACGCAAGAAGAAGCGCGACGTTTGCTGCATCAGCGGCGGATTGAGAAGCTGTTGGTTGTCGACGATGCCTATCATTGCATCGGTTTGATTACCGTCAAGGATATCGAGAAGGCGGTTCTCTACCCCAATGCTACCAAAGATAGCTCCGGACGGTTGCGCGTCGCCGCAGCAACCACCGTAGGCGAAAAAGGCTTAGCTTACACAAAGGCTTTGATTGAGGCGGAATGCGACCTGATCGTTGTGGATACTGCGCATGGCCATAGTGCGATGGTTGCCGCTGCGGTTGCCGAAATCAAACGCATGGCGCCAGAGGTTCAGATCGTGGCGGGTAATGTCGCTACCGCCGCGGCTACCCGCGCATTGATCGATGCGGGCGCAGATGGCATCAAGGTTGGCATTGGCCCCGGGTCAATCTGCACCACTCGCGTGGTTGCGGGTGTAGGTGTGCCGCAATTGACGGCCATTATGGAATCGGCGGCAGAGGCCGCAAAATCGGGTGTTCCAGTGATCGCTGACGGCGGTTTGCGGACATCTGGCGACGTGGCGAAGGCGCTTGCGGCGGGGGCATCCTCAGTAATGGTCGGATCATTGCTGGCAGGCACCGAAGAAGCACCAGGTGAGACATTCCTGTATCAAGGCCGCGCTTATAAAAGCTATCGCGGCATGGGCAGTGTCGGGGCAATGGCGCGTGGTTCTGCCGACCGCTATTTTCAGCAAGATATTAAGGACCAGCTTAAACTGGTTCCCGAAGGCATTGAAGGGCAGGTCCCCTTCAAAGGACCTGCGCGTGATGTCATTCATCAGCTTGTCGGCGGCGTAAAGGCTGCGATGGGTTATACAGGTTCGCGCACGATCGCCGACCTTCAGGAACGCGCGCAGTTTGTGCGCATCACCAATGCCGGATTACGGGAAAGCCATGTTCATGACGTTACCATCACACGCGAAGCACCTAATTACCCGACGCGTTAAGATATGAGGCCCGCTGCGCGCCTGCAATCGGCCATTGAGCTGGTTGATCAGATCATCCTTGCTGCCCGTGACGGCGGAGCATCTGCAGACCAGATTGCTAAACGCTTTTTTGCAGAGCGTCGCTATGCGGGGTCAAAGGATCGCCGCGCAGTGCGTGATTTGGCGTGGGGTGTCATCCGCCGTTTTGGCAAGCGTCCAGCTACTGCACGCTCGGCCTTCGCCGCGATGGCAGATGCAGATACGGAATTGGCCGCTTTATTCGACGGCAGCGATTATGGTCCGGCGGTCATTGACCCTGCGGAGGCGCGGTCGACGGGCGGTGCTTTGCCCAAATGGATTAAGCCTTTATTTTCCGCGCATGTCGATGAAGCGGAGCAAGCATCCTTGTTGGATCGCGCGCCGATGGACCTTCGCGTCAATGCGTTAAAGGCCCGCCGGGAGGAAGTTGCCGCTTTGTTGCCGGAGGCGGGAATATTGCCAGCGCTCGAATACGCATTGCGGTTGCCTGGCGGTACTGCGATTGATAGCCATCCTGCTGTCGAAAATGGACAGGTTGAAATACAGGATTTGGGGAGCCAACTCATCGTCGAGGCCTGTCAGGCCAAGGGGCTTGATACGGTGCTTGACCTTTGCGCTGGTGCGGGCGGCAAGACGCTTGCCTTGGCCGCAGCGATGCGCAACGCGGGGCGCCTGATCGCTACGGACACCAACCGTAACCGCCTGGACCAGTTAAAACCGCGCGCCGCGCGGGCAGGGGCGACAAATGTCGAAACACGGCTACTAAATCCCAATAAAGAAAAAGAGATGCTTTCTGATTTTCAGGGGAAATGCGATCTTGTTCTTATTGACGCGCCCTGCTCGGGCAGCGGTACATGGCGGCGGAATCCCGAAACCCGCTGGCGTTTGGATGCGGCACGATTGAAGCGTGTGGTTGAGGAACAAGCCAAGCTTTTAGACATTGGTTCGGAAATGGTCGCGCGTGGCGGGCATATCGTTTATGCAGTATGTTCGCTCATCGAAAATGAGGGCAAGGGGCAAGTGGTAGCATTTTTAAAATCGCATAATGGCTGGCGTGCGGTAGAAACCGGTGTTTCGATGGGGCGCGCCGATGGCGATGGTGTGCTGCTGACCCCTTTACATGACGGCAGCGACGGATTTTTCTTCGCGAGGCTCCAAAAGCTGTGATAGCGAAGCGGACCGAAAATTTTTGGATAAAATGTATGCGTTTTTCACCCGCGGCTATCGCTCTGTCACTCACGCTCGCCATTATGTCGAGCGCCAGCATTAGCGGCCGCGCGGACAATGATATTGATGCACGTTCGATTGCTTTGGTTAAAACCGGTGATGAAGAGACCAAAGCTGGCCGTATAGATAGCGCTATCGGCTGGTACGAAAGCGCGCTCGCGGTCGACCCACGCAACAGCGCTGCTTATATCGCCATGGCGCGCGCCGTAAAAACGCAAGGATTGAACGGCAAGGCCATCAGCTTTTACACAGAAGCGCTGGAGATTGATGCCAACAATCAAGTTGCTTTGGCCGAGCAAGCGGAAGCTTTTATTGCCAAAGGCGCGCTGGAACAGGCGCGCAAGAATATGGCCCGCCTGACGACGGTGTGCCGCGCCGATTGCGCCTCCGTCACCCGCCTTACGAACGCTATCGATGCAGCGTCACGCAAAGAACAGGCGCAGGCAAGTGCGGTTGACCTGAAAGAGAAATTAGGCGCCACGCCGGAGCCTAAGGCGAATTGAGCGCCTAAATCAGATCGGCAAATTCCGCGAGAATATTTTCATAAAGCCGCTTTTTAAACGGCACGATGAGTTGCGGGACCATAAGCGCATCCACCCATTGCCAACTGGTGAATTCCTGATGCGCGGTTTCAATATTGATATCAGTATCACTGCCCTTGAACCGCATGAGAAACCAGATTTGCCGCTGGCCGCGATATTTGCCCTTCCAAATTCGCCCAATCATATCATCGGGTAAATCGTAGAAATGTTCTTCTTTGCTGCGCGCGAGAATGTCTACCAAATCGGCGCGGACGCCAGTTTCTTCGAACAATTCGCGTAACGCAGCGGCTTCCGCCTCTTCGCCATCGTCAATGCCGCCCTGTGGCATTTGCCACGCGTCGGTGCCCTCGGGCCGGTCCATGCGTTGTCCCACGAATATTTTGCCATGCATATTGGCGAGCATGATGCCCGCGCAGGGGCGGTAAGGGAGATCGTCAAATGCAGCGGTCATGCGGCGTGCGTTACTTCAGTAAGCATGTGTTTCAAAGCCTTGATATAGCTTTCGACATCGGTCTGAACCGACGGAATGGCTTGGCGAATGTTGATATGGCCGTGGATATTGCCCTCTGCACTGATATGCTGAACATGCACGCCGGCCTGTTTCAGCTTTTCGACATAGGCAAGGCCCTGATCGCGCAAGGGATCTAGGCTGGCTGTGGTCACCAGGCTGGGCGGCATGCCTTCTTGGGGGAAATTTAGCGGTTCGGAGCGATAGTCACCCGGCACCGCCGCATGGCCTTCGCCGAAATAGGTCATGGCTTCTTCGGTCAACAAATAGCCATTAGAAAATGTGCGCATGCTAGGCCAATCGGGGTCAAGCGTGACGACAGGGTAAATGGGAAACTGCACCAGAACCGGAACAGCAGCAGGCTTGTCGCGCAGCGCCATCGTGGTCACAATGGTGAGGTTGCCACCCGCGCTATCGCCGGATGTGATCAGGCCCGTTACTGTAAGGCCCAATTCAGACGGGCTAGATGCGATCCAGCGCGTTGCGGCTTCGCAATCTTCCGCAGGGGCGGGGAAGGGATGTTCCGGAGATAGGCGATAATCGATGGAAATGACGGGCAGGTCGAGCAAACGCGCGACTTCGGCGCAATAAGGTTCGTAGCTATATAGGCTGCCAATCACGAAGCCACCGCCATGGTAAAACACCATGACCGGGCCAGCGCCACGATCTGCACGACTGTCATAAACCCGTGCGGGAATCGTGCCTGCAGGGCCGGGAATGTTTATATCGCGGATCACGGCAAGTTCACCCACGGGCGCATCGGCGACATCGCGCATCGCCGTTGTCATCGCGCGTGCTTCATCCGCGGAAACTTCCCAAAATTTAGGACCAGGAACCGCATTTAGAAATTGCAGGAACAAGGCCACATCGGGGCGCACAAAAGGTGTTGTTTCAGTCATCACATTCTCCATATGCGCAAAGTGATAGGGCGGTGCGCCGGACAGGTCCAGCATATTGGGTCGCGAAACGATGCGGTTGGTGTCGCTGCTGAAGAAAATCAGCATAGCTATAACGCCGTATTGCCATTCTGGCACCATTCCGCCAGCAACGACCATATGGATAATCTTACACATAGCCTTGTCGGCGCGTTGATTGGTCAGACGGGCTTAAAGCGGAAAACGGGGCTTGCGATGCCGACGCTGATGATCGCGGCGAACATCCCTGACATCGATGCGGTGGCAACAATGCTGGGCGGGCAAGAGCACCTTGCCTTGCGGCGTGGGTTGACGCATGGGCCGATTGCGATGCTGCTCCTGCCGCTGATGCTTTGGGGCATCATGCTGTGGTTTGACCGCTGGCAGACCCAGCGTGGGAAACGACCGGAAAAGCGGCTGCCTCTGCATAAGGGGTGGTTGCTCGCCTTGGCCTATATCGGATGCCTCAGCCACCCGTTGTTCGATTGGTTCAACAGCTATGGCATCCGCTTGCTGGAACCCTTTTCCAGCCAATGGTTCTATGGCGACACCTTGTTCATTATCGATATTTGGTTGTGGGCTGCGTTGATCGCAGGCGTTTGGATTTCACGGCGGCGTGAACGGCACGGCGCAAGCTGGCGCGCGCCCGCTTTGGTAAGCTTCGCTGCAATTGGTGCGTACATCTTGGCCAATGGCCTGATTACGGGGCGTGCGGAGCAATTGACGGCGGAGGCCGTGCGGCAAAAGCATGACATTGTCCCCACCCTTATTGTGGCAAACCCCGTTCCCGTCCAATTTTGGAAACGTGAGATGCTGTGGCGCAACGATAGGCTTTATGGGCAGGGCATCTATACCGCGTTCAGCACCGTTCGCGTCGATGACATTGTGCGCGCGCATTATATGGGCGTGGACGATAAAAAGGCGTTTGCGGCAAGTGTCACAGCGCAATCGCCATTCTTATTCTGGGCACGCATGCCCGTGGCGCAGATTGTCACTGAGAAGAAGAATAAGGCGTTAAAGCTGTCAGACCAACGCTTTGTCAATCCAATGGTCGCTGACCGCTTTGCTGAGACCTTTCCGATCGGAGATGAGGGCCAATGACCGCACCTGTGATACTCTGGTTCCGCCGCGATTTACGCCTATCGGATCAGCCCGCATTGGCCGCCGCGGTCGTGAGTGGTGCGCCGGTCATCCCGCTTTTCATCCTCGACGACGACACACCAAAGCATCGCAAGATGGGCGCTGCATCGCGCTGGTGGTTGCACCATAGCTTGACGGCCCTGGATGCGGACTTACGGGCGCTTGGCTCAAGGCTGATCCTGCGGGCGGGTAAATCTGACGCGATTTTGAGCGCGCTGGCCGCAGAGACCAAGGCGTCGGCTGTGCATTGCATACGGCATTATGAGCCCTGGTGGCGCAATGCCGAAAAAGCGGTCGCGAACGGACTAAGCGAAGGCACTACGTTTGTGTGCCATGACGGCAATTATCTGCTTCCCGCCGGCAGCGTGACCACCGGCAGCGGCGGGCAGTATAAGATTTACACGCCGTTCATGCGTGCTTTGTGGCAGCATATGCCGCCGCCTGTGCCGCATCCGGCTCCTACAAAAATCCCCGCGCCAGATAATTGGCCGGAGAGCGATGGCCTGTCTGGCTGGAACTTGCAGCCGACGAAGCCCGATTGGTCGGGTGTCATGTCCGGAATGTGGACGCCGGGCGAGGCGGGCGCGCAAGATCGGCTCGCGGCATTTGTCGATAAGGCGAAATTTTACGACGAGAAACGCAACCTGCCGTCGGTAGAAGGTTCCTCCTTTCTGTCCCCGCATTTGCACTTTGGCGAGATTTCGCCTGCGGCTTGCTGGCATGCAACCATGGACCAAGGCGGATCGGTGGATGTATTCCTGAAAGAACTGGTCTGGCGGGATTATGCGCAGAATGTCATTGTCCAGATGCCGGAATATGGCACCAAAAATGCGCGCGAGGCTTTCAATAATCTCCCTTGGCGTGATCTGTCCGATCCGGCGGTTCAGGCGGACTTTGTTGCGTGGACCAAGGGACAGACGGGTTACCCCATTGTCGATGCTGGTATGCGGCAATTATGGGCGACGGGTTGGATGCACAACCGCGTGCGCATGATTGCGGCATCATTCTTGGTCAAACATTTGCTGATTGACTGGCGCGAAGGTGAAAAATGGTTTTGGGATACTTTGGTTGATGCCGATTATGGTAGCAATGCTGTCAATTGGCAGTGGACCGCTGGCACGGGTGTCGACAGCAATATGTTCGTGCGTATCATGGCACCCTTGTCGCAATCAGAGAAATTCGATGCCGCGCGCTACATCCGTGAATGGGTACCCGAGTTAGCGGCTTTGCAGGCGCCTTATGTTCACGACCCCGATGAATATGGCGCGCGCCCGAAAGGCTATCCACGCAAGATAATCGGTCACAAAGCAGCGCGTGAACGCGCGTTAAAGGCACATGAGGTGGTGAAAGGGTAAAGTGGGGAGAACCCCGCTTAACCCGCAACCACTAAGCGATGTCCGGTCGCAAACTCGGTCTGCAGCATCTGCACGATAGCATCGGCAACAACTGACGGCTCTTTGACCGTTGACGGATCTTCGCCCGGATAGGCCTTCGCCCGCATGGCGGTGCGTGTGCGGCCTGGATCGACAATAGCAGTGCGCACCTGCGACAGGTTCTTGACCTCATCGCCATAGCATTCGACCAGATTTTCCAATGCCGCCTTTGATGCGCCATATGCGCCCCAAAATGCGCGTGGGCTTGCACCAACGGAGGATGTGAGCGCCACTAATCGACCGGCTTCGCTTTTGCGTAACAAGGCATCAAATGAGGCTATCATCACTTGCTGTGCCGTGACGTTCAACGTGATGAGCCGCGCAAATTCTGCGCCATCAATAGCGGGCACGGGGCTTAAGGTTCCGAGCATGGCGGCATTCAAAACAAGAATGTCTAGCTTGCCCCAACGCTCCGTCACTGCAACGGCGAGGCGCGATATGCTGTCGCCATCGGTTAGATCAAGTGGGGCAATTGTGGCATGGCCGCCGGCGCTAAAAATTGTGTCTTCAACGGCTTCAAGGTCTTTTGCCGTCCGCGCAGTCAAAATGACATGTGCGCCTTGCGCCGCCAGTGCCGTTGCCGTTGCTGCACCAATTCCACGACTTGCACCGGTTACCAGTGCAATCTTCCCTGCAACTGCTTTCGTCATGTTTATGCCAGCTTTTGCGCACCAAGCATCATAAGGTCGCTTGCTTCATGCGCCTCATGGTCGGTCAGGGTGGTAGGATAATCGCCCGTGAAGCACGCATCGCAATATTGTGGCTTGTCCGCATGACGCGAATCTTCACCGAGCGCACGATACAGGCCGTCGATGGACAAGAACGCAAGGCTGTCGGCCTGAATAAACTGGCGCATTTCTTCAACATCCATGCGGCTCGCGAGCAGCTTGGAGCGTTCGGGCGTGTCGACGCCGTAAAAGCAACTGTTCATGGTAGGCGGGCTTGCTATGCGCATATGCACTTCAGCAGCGCCTGCTTCGCGCATCATCTGCACAATTTTCAGCGACGTAGTGCCACGGACGATGGAATCGTCGATCAGCACGATGCGTTTGCCAGCCACCAAATTTCTGTTGGCATTATGCTTTAACTTCACACCCAAATGACGGACGCCGTCTCCGGGCTGAATGAAGGTCCGGCCGACATAATGCGAACGGATGATGCCAAGTTCAAAAGGAATTTTGGCAGCTTCGGCATAGCCAATGGCCGCTGGCGTTCCGCTATCCGGCACTGGAATGACATAATCGACATCAACGCCATTTTCACGGGCCAGTTCAGCGCCAATCGCCTTGCGCACCGAATAGACGCTGATGCCTTCAACAATGGAATCGGGCCGCGAGAAATAGACATGCTCAAAAATACATGGCCGTTGTGAAATAGGAATGAACGGTTTGTGAGATTGAATGTCCGTTCCACGCACCACAACCAATTCGCCCGGTTCCACCGAACGGATAAATTCCGCGCCCACAATATCCAGTGCAACCGTTTCCGAAGCAAAGATGATGGTGTCGCCAAGCTTGCCCATGACCAATGGTCGAATGCCCAAAGGGTCGCGACAGGCGATCATTCCCTCTGTCGTCAGGCACAGCAGCGAATAGGCGCCTTCAACCCGCTTCAGCGCGTCAATCAAACGGTCGAGCAAAGTCCGGTAACCGGAGGTTGCGACCAGATGGATGATGACCTCTGTGTCGGACGTAGATTGGAAAATGGAACCACGACGTACAAGGTCACGGCGCAGGGTCATCGCGTTCGAAATATTGCCGTTATGCGCAATCGCGAACCCGCCCGTGGCAAGATCGGCATATAAAGGCTGCACATTACGCAGCGATGTTTCGCCCGTTGTGGAATAACGCACATGGCCAATGGCGCATCGTCCGACGAGGCCGCCAATGATTTCTTCGCGGTCAAAATTGCCCGCGACATGGCCCATCGCCCGATGCGTATGGAAATCATGCTCGTCAAAGCTGGTAATGCCCGCGGCCTCTTGGCCGCGATGCTGTAACGCGTGGAGGCCAAGTGCCACCATAGCAGAGGCACCTTCTGTGTCGTAGACACCGAAAATCCCGCACTCCTCGCGAAGTTTGTCATCATCAAAAGGGTCGGTGGTCAGCATATATCGAATCCCGCTGCGCTTCGCTGCGTCGCCTATAGGCATGGCTTTTACAATTGTCTCCCCCTCTTGTGGTAAGATTGTCAGAAAGAAAATGTTGGCAGGGCAAAGAGGCTTGGGTTAGGCAATCTATATGACCGATGAACGAGAGAGCGGATGGACGCTTGACCCCAAATATGACGCCAATGGCTTGCTGACTGCTGTCATCACCGATGAAGCCGATGGCAAGGTATTAATGGTGGGGCATATGAATGCAGAGGCACTTGCGAAAAGCATGAAAACCCGCACGGCTGTGTTTTTCTCACGCAGCCGTCAGCGGCTTTGGCAAAAGGGCGAAAGCAGCGGTAATGTCTTGCATATTGTCGATATGCGCATCGATTGCGATCAAGACGCCCTTTGGATTATCGCACGGCCGCAAGGTCCGACCTGCCATACGGGCGCAAGAAGCTGCTTTTATCGTAAGGTGACCGATGGGGGATTGGAACCCGTTTGAACGCGGGGGCGATGCCGCGGGGGCGGCGCGAACCTAAATAAGCTTACCGCCCTTTAACATGTGCCGAACGCGACCTTGAACGGGCAGGCGGTCGAAGGGTGTGTTGCCCGCCAGAGCGGCCATGCGGGTACCATCGACCTGCCACGGGGCATCCGGATCGATCAGGATCAGGTCGGCCTCTTGTCCTTCCGCAATTTGGCCTGCGTTTAATCCCAATATTTTTGCAGGGTTCGATGCGAGCAATGCAAACATATGGCCCATCGAAATCACATTATCGCGCACAAGGTTGAGCGACAGAGCCAGCAATGTTTCTGCCCCCGCCATGCCCGGTGCGCTCTCGGAAAAAGGTAGGCGCTTGTCTTCTGGACCACGCGGGTCATGGCCCGATGCGATGACGTCAATCGTGCCATCGGCAATTGCCGCGATACATGCCAGCCGGTCGCTTTCGGACCGCAGAGGCGGTGAAAGCCGCGCAAAGGTGCGGAAATCCGAAGTGGCGTTGTCGGACAGGAACAGATGTGCAGGCGTGATTCCGCAGGTTACGCGCAGGCCCTTTGCCTTTGCCGCGCGGATCAGGTCGAGACCGCGTGCGGTGGTGACTTGCCGGAAATGCAGATGCGCGCCGCTTTCTTCCGCTAACATCAGGTCGCGGGCGATCGCCAATGTTTCAGCTACAATTGGCGCACTTGAAAGGCCAAGCAACGTGGCGGTTTCGCCTGCTGTAGCTACGGCATGGCCGGCGACCCCTGAATCCTCCGTATGTACAATCACGGGAAGGTCCAAAGCGGCACAATAATGCATGATGCGGAGCATGACGCCGCTGTCGGATATCCATGTGCGTCCAGTCGCGACACCCACAGCGCCCGCGTCTTTCATGAGCGCGATTTCCGCCATATGAAGCCCGTCAAGGCCTTGCGTCGCCGCAGCAAGAGGGTGCACCCATAGATCGGGCTTACCCTTTAATGCGGCAAAGCGGACGGTTGCTGGATCATCGTGCACAGGTGATTGATCGGGCATCAATGCGGCGCGGGTTATCCCGCCAAATCGAAAAGCTGGCTTATCAGTTTTGAAAACACCCAAATCGATTATGCCCGGTGCAACGACTAACCCGCTGGCGTCGATGTGATGAGCGATCTGCGCAGCCGTGCCGACTGAGGCAATTTTGCCACCCTGTATATGCAGATTCAGCGATTCGGCTTTATCCGCACTGGGGAGGATAACTTGGCCTTGAATGATGCTTACGTCCGTCATGCCCAGCCCTCCTGACCGCGTGCCTTGCGGGTCAATATGTCGAGACAGGCCATCCGCACCGCTACGCCCATTTCAACCTGCTCGGTAATGGCAGAGCGGTCGACATGGTCCGCAACGCTGCTGGCAATTTCTACGCCGCGATTCATCGGGCCGGGGTGCATGATAAGCGCGTCCGGCTTGGCCAAGGCCAGTCGCCGTTCGTCGAGGCCATAAAGATGGAAATATTCCCGCGGAGACGGAATGAAATCGCCCTGCATCCGTTCGTTTTGCAGGCGCAGCATCATAATAACATCGGCCCCGTTCAAGGCGGCGTCGAAATTGGTAAAAGGAATGGCACCAAATGCCTCAATCCCGCTGGGCATGAGAGCTGGGGGGGCAACCACACGCACTTCTGCACCCAAGGATTTCAGGCAAAACAGGTTGGACCGCGCCACGCGGCTGTGCAGGACATCGCCGCAAATGACGACTGTTTGACCTTCAACCTTACCCTTGCGGCGCAATATGGTTAGCGCGTCGAGCAATGCTTGGGTCGGATGTTCATGGCTGCCGTCGCCAGCGTTGAGGACCGGACAATCCACCTTACTGGAAATGAGCTGCACCGCACCGGAACTGCCATGGCGAATCACAATGGCGTCGGCGCGCATGGCGTTGAGGGTCATGGCGGTGTCGATGAGCGTTTCGCCCTTTTTTACGCTCGATTGGGCCGCGTGCATATTTACCACGTCCGCGCCAAGCCGCTTTCCAGCGATCTCGAACGATAACAAGGTGCGCGTTGAATTTTCGAAAAAGGCGTTGATGATGGTCAAGCCGGACAGCGTGTCAGAATGTTTTGCAGCGCCAGCGCGGTTTAGCGCAACCCATTGCTCTGCCTCTTTAAGGATGTAGAGAATTTCCCACGGCTGAAGTCCGGCGATGCCAAGCAAATGCTTGTGTGGAAAAGCATCCGACCCGCTAGGAAAGCTGTCGGCTGCGAAAGGTGTTGTCCATGTCATTAAAGCGATGCCCTTAATGGGGATTTGGGTGAGACTCAAATGATTTGTCGGCGCCTTCTCAACCAAAGCCTAATTCAGCCGTCACCCACTTGTTAGCGCATCAATAGCGCCTTGCAGGATGAACGCCGCCGCACCGCTGTCGATTTTTTCGGCGCGTTTGGCGCGGCTCATGTCAGCGGCGATCATGTCGCGCTCGACCGCTTGGGTTGACCAACGTTCGTCGCGTAGCAAAATCGGCAGACCCAGATCGGCGATATTCTTTGCAAAAGCCCGGCTGGACTGGCTGCGCGGGCTTTCGCTGCCGTCCATGTTAAGCGGCAATCCAATGACTATGCCGCGCGTTTGCCGTGTTGCGATTGCGGCCTTTAATGCGAATTTATCCTTGGTAAACTTGGCGCGCTTAATGAGGTCGGCAGGTGAGGCGAAGGTCCAGCCAGCATCACAAAAGGCCGTGCCGATGGTTTTGCTACCGACATCAAGTCCAATTAAAACGCCGCCGTCAGGCAGTTGATCGCGGAAGCTGGCAACCGATTCAAAAATCATTTCTGTAGATATTTCTTTAAGCGCCATGTCGCATCCGCGCGTACATTGGCCCAGAATAATGGGAAATCATACACATGATAATTGTTGCCAGGTAGGACATAAGAGCCAATCTCCGGCGGATCGCCAATTAGCAGAAGGCCTTTGGTGTCGCATCTTGCCGGTACTGCACCCACTATCAGCTCGCCGGTTTCCAATTTGTCATCGGGCTTTAGCGTGCCCAGATTGGCTTTCATTAATGCCGCAGGCTTGGCGCCGCCATTGAGCGGGTTGGTGCACAACATCGGGGTATCCTTGCGCGGCGTGCCGTTAAATCCGGTTGTGGCGTTGTAGACTTTAACAATCCGGTCATATTCGGCTGGTTCGGCAAAGCTTTGCCACGCCATGATGCAGCCGGTGTCATCGGGCCCAGCGCACGCGGGGAAGCCCATTTGCGGCATGTCAGCTGTCACTGAAATCGGCCAACCAACGGCATAGACCGCAACAATACGTTTGGCGATTGGCTTGCCTGCCACGCGGTCCTTGAGCAAATGTGTGAGGTGCAGCGCGCCTTGGCTATGCCCCGCCAAGATGATCGGGCGGTCTTCTTGCACCTTTGCCGTAAATTCATCAAACGCCAAAAGAACGTCTTGATAGGCGGCACCCAACGCTTGTTGACCCTCTGGCTTGATGGTCAGAAACGCGCCGATCGCGGCCTGACGATAACGGGGCGCCCACATTTCACCTGTACTGGCGAAGGGGGACGCAAGCCCGCGTAGAAACATGCGGGCGCGATCCTGTGATTCTGCGTCGGTTAAAGGGGCGTTCCAATAATCCTTGCCGATATAAGATGTGGGGTGCACAAAAAATATCGCTGCAGAGCCAAGCATTTCAGCTTTCGCCGCGCCGCTTGGTTCCCAATTGGTTGGATTGTCTGCTTTGCCGGGACGCGCAAACCACATATCATTGCCCGCATATTTGCTGGGTTCAAAGGCCGATTGCGGTTCAAATTTGGCTGTGGGGACAAAGGCAAGATCGGTCAGTTCGCTTTCATAAATGCGCATGATAAAGCCACCCGCAATGACAAAAACGATGAGCGCTGCGACGATATAAAGAAATTTACGTGCCAAGTGTATGTCCCGAGATTTTGATGCGATTTAGCCGATTAGATGGAAATAGCATCGGAAAATTGAATAGGGGCTGAAAGATTAGGTCTTTACCCCAAGCTTTTCCGTTGAAGCAAAGCGGACGCAATGCTAGCGGCGGGCTTATGTCTGTAGATAAAGATACCGTGAACAAAATCGCACGGCTTTCGCGTATCGCGATTAGCGATGCTGAGGCTGACAAAATGGTCGGCGAGCTCAATGGCATTTTGGCCTGGGTGGAGCAATTGGGAGAGGTCGACGTCACTGGCGTTGAACCGATGACGGCCGTCATCACCAATAAGCTGCGCCTGCGCGATGATGCTGTGACGGATGGCGATGTGCGCGACAAAGTGCTCGCCAATGCACCAGCCAAGGAAGGCAGCTTCTTTGGCGTGCCGAAGGTGATTGAATAATGACTGATTTTTCAAGACTCGGTGTGGCCGCCATCCGCGATGGCGTGGCTAAGGGTGACTTTAAGGCTGTGGAAGTCGCAGAGGCGCTGAACGCTCGCGTATCTGCGGCAAAGGCCTTGAACGCTTTCATCGTAGAAACCCCAGAAAAGGCAATAGAAGCCGCGCAAGCGGTCGATGCTGACCGCGCCGAAGGTAAGACGCTGGGCAAAATGGCTGGCGTTCCCATTGGCATGAAGGATTTGTTCTGCACTGAAGGTGTGCAGACAACCGCGGCAAGCCACATATTGGAAGGCTTTGTGCCAACCTATGAATCCACCGTGTCCGCTAATTTGTGGAAGGCCGGGGCAGGGATGCTTGGTAAGCTGAACCTTGACCAATTCGCGATGGGGTCGTCGAATGAGACCAGCTATTTTGGCAATGTTATCTCGCCTTGGCGTCGCAATGACGGCAGCACGGCGGCATTAGCGCCCGGAGGATCGTCGGGTGGTTCGTCGTCCGCCATCGCCGCGCGCCTGTGCCCTGCGGCTACCGGAACCGACACGGGCGGATCGATTCGTCAGCCTGCGGCGTTTGTCGGCATTAGCGGCATTAAGCCGACGTATGGCCGTTGCTCACGCTGGGGTGTTGTAGCCTTTGCAAGCTCGTTGGACCAAGCCGGCCCTATGGCGCGCGACGTGCGCGATTGCGCGATCATGTTGGAGGCAATGGCAGGTTTTGACCCGAAGGATTCGACCTCGCTCGATTTGCCGGTGCCCGCATGGGAAGCTGCCTTGAATAGCGACCTGAAGGGCAAGCGTATTGGTATTCCCAAGGAATATCGCCTTGACGGCATCGATGAAGATATCGCCAAAATGTGGGATAATGGTATTGCTTGGTTGAAGGATGCGGGCGCGGAAATCGTCGATATCAGCCTGCCGCATACCCAATATGCGCTACCTGCTTATTACATCATCGCTCCTGCCGAGGCGTCATCGAACCTTGCGCGCTACGATGGCGTGCGCTTTGGTCTGCGCGACTTGCCAGAAGGCGCAGGCCTGCAAGACATGTATGCCGCGACCCGCGCCGCTGGCTTTGGCGAAGAAGTCCGCCGCCGTATCATGATCGGCACATATGTGTTGAGCGCTGGTTTTTACGACGCATATTACACGCAAGCGCAGAAGGTCCGCGCCTTGATTGCGCGCGATTTTGAGAACGCTTGGGCAAGCTGTGACCTTATCCTCGCGCCAACCGCGCCAAGCGCAGCGTTCGGATTGGGCGAAAAGAACGCGGATCCATTGTCGATGTATCTGAACGATGTCTTCGCTGTGCCTGCTTCATTGGCTGGCCTGCCTGCCATGTCCGTTCCCGGCGGCCTCAGCAAAGATGGCTTGCCTTTGGGCTTGCAGATTATCGGTAAAGCGCTCGATGAACAGGCGGTGCTCAACGCGGGCCTCGCGATTGAGCAGCGTTCAGGATTTACGGCGGAAGCCGGAGAGTGGTGGTAATATGAGTGAATACCGCATCCAAGGGAATACCGGTGCATGGGAGGTCGTAATTGGCCTTGAAGTCCATGCGCAGATCACCAGCGAGTCCAAGCTATTTTCGGGCTCATCGACCGGCTTTGGCGCTGAACCGAACAGCCATGTTAGCCTCGTTGACGCCGCCATGCCGGGCATGCTGCCTGTGCCCAACCGCGAATGCCTGCGTCAGGCTGTCCGTACGGGCATGGCGATCAATGCGCAGATCAACCGCTGGTCGCGCTTTGACCGTAAGAATTATTTCTACGCCGACTTGCCGCAGGGCTACCAAATTTCGCAGCTCTATCACCCGATCGTGGGCGAAGGCGAAATTGAGGTGACGCTCAACGAAAAAGATCCCGACAGCCCGACCAAGAAAATCGGCATTGAACGTATCCATGTCGAACAAGACGCGGGCAAGTTGATGCATGACCAGCATCCAACGATGTCGTTCGTTGACCTGAACCGTTCGGGCGTGGCCTTGATGGAAATCGTGTCGCGCCCTGATATCAGCAGCCCACAGGAAGCCGGCGCGTATCTTAAGAAACTGCGTTCAATCCTGCGCTATGTTGGCTCATGCGATGGCAATATGGAGCAAGGCTCCATGCGCGCTGACGTCAACGTGTCGGTGCGTAAACCCGGCGGCGAATTGGGCACGCGCACCGAAACGAAGAACGTCAACTCCATCCGTTTCATGATGCAGGCGATTGAATATGAGGCGCAGCGTCAGGTGGACCTGATCGAAAGCGGCGGAGCGGTGGTGCAGGAAACCCGTCTATTTGACCCAAATAAGATGGAAACGCGGTCAATGCGGTCAAAAGAAGACGCGCATGACTATCGCTATTTCCCTGACCCCGATTTGTTGCCGGTGGAACTCGATGATGCGTTTCTCGAGGAATGCCGTGCATCATTGCCAGAACTCCCCGATGCCAAGCGTGCACGATATGAGGCGATGGGCCTAACGGCTTATAACGCGGCTGTTCTGACCGCTGAGGCCGAAACGGCATTCTGGTTCGAAGATTTGTTAGCTGAAGGCGTCGATGCCAAGCAAGGTTCCAACTGGTTGATGTCCGAATTGTTCGGCGCGCTTAACAAGATGGGTAAGACGTTGGACGACAGTCCTGTAAATCCAAAGCAAGCTGCTGAATTGCTTGGCCTCGTTGCCGATGGCACAATCAGCGGCAGCATCGCGAAGCAAGTCTTCGAAATCATGCTTGAAACCGGGCAGGCCGCTTCGGCCATCGTCGAAGAAAAGGGCCTGAAGCAAACCAACGATACGGGCGCGATTGAGGCGGAAATCGCCAAGATCATGGCCGCGAACGAGGACAAGGTTGCGGAATATCGGTCCGGTAAGGACAAATTGTTCGGTTTCTTCGTGGGCCAAACGATGAAGGCCATGCAGGGTAAGGCCAATCCGCAAATCATCAATGATTTGCTGAAAAAGGCGTTAGGGTAAGCTGTCCATGCGGGGGGGCGGTGGTTTCGCCGCTTCTCCCCTTGCCCCGCAGCGGCTTTCCCGTTAGAGGCTCCCGTCGTTTGTTAAATGGCAGCTTTTCGTAAGCGGGCGTGGCGGAATTGGTAGACGCACCAGATTTAGGTTCTGGCATCGCAAGGTGTGGGGGTTCGAGTCCCTTCGCCCGCACCACGAAAAAGGGGAATTTCCCGGCTGTCGTTGAACCCGAAAGCCATTAACAGTTTTTGGCAGGCCAGCGGGCCTGTCGTAGATAGAGAAGAAAACATGCAGACCGTCGAGACACAGAATGAAGGCCTGAAGCGCGCTTATCGCATGACGATTACCGCAAAGGACGTTGAATCCCGCATCGATGCCGAGGTGAAGAAAATCGCGCCTCAAGTGCGTATGCCTGGCTTCCGTCCCGGCAAGGTTCCCGCCAATCTGGTTAAGAAGATGCATAAGGATTCGCTCCTTCAGGACGCGCTGAACAGCTCGATCCAAGAAGGCGTCCAAAAGGCGATTTCCGACAATAAATTGCGTCCAGCGACTCAGCCGCATGTGCATTTGGGCGAAGATTACGCGCCGGGCAAAGACGCTGTTGTCGATTTCCATCTCGAAGTACTTCCCGCGATTGCTGCGCCATCGATCGATGGCATCACGCTTGAGCGCCTGACGGTCGAAGTGAGCGATGCGCAAGTGGACGAATCGATTCTGAAGCTTGCCGAAGGGCAAAAGAGCTTTGAAGCCGCCGACAAGAAATATGCCGCCAAAATGGGCGATAGCGTTGTTATCGATTTTGAAGGCAAGGTTGACGGCGTACCTTTCGAAGGCGGTAAGGGCGAAGGCATGGCCGTTGAGCTCGGCTCGGGTCAGTTGATCCCCGGTTTCGAAGATCAGTTGGTTGGCGTGAAGGCCAATGACGAAAAGGTTTTGAACGTAACCTTCCCTGAAGATTACAATGCCGAAAACCTGAAGGGTAAGGCTGCAACTTTTGACATCGTCGTCACCGAAGTGCGCAAGCCCGTTGAAGCCAAGGCAGATGACAATCTTGCCAAGATGTTCGGCCTCGACGGCATCGACAAGCTCCGTGAGTTGATGAAGGTTCAAGTTGAGCAAGAGCATAATGGCCTGACGCGCACCTATATGAAGCGCCAGCTGCTCGACCAGCTTGCTGCGGGTCATGATTTCGACGTGCCACCTTCCATGGTTGAAGCGGAATTCGGACAGATTTGGGCGCAATTGGAGCAAGAAGCTGCGCGTGAAGAAGACGCCGAAGCTGCGAAAAAGGAAATGGAAGCCGAGCGCGAAGAGTATCGCGATATCGCCGTTCGTCGCGTTCGCTTGGGCTTGCTCCTGTCGGAAATCGGCCAAGCCAATGGCGTTGAGGTGAGTGCGCAGGAAATGAATATGCTCGTGCAGCAAGCTGCACAGCAATATCGCCCTGAAGACCGTCAGCGTTTCGTGCAATATCTGCAGGAAAACCCAATGGCAGCTGCACAATTGCGTGCGCCTTTGTTTGAAGACAAGGTTGTCGACTTCCTGTTCGACAAGGCGACCGTAACGGACAAAGCAGTGACCAAGGATGTTTTGGAAGCAGCTATTGAAGCTGAGCCAGATGCAAAGCCTGCCGCCAAGAAAAAGGCGCCTGCCAAGGAAGCAAAGCCTGCTGCAAAGAAGGCTGCTCCTAAAAAGGACGCAGAAGCAGCGCCTGCGAAAAAGGCACCTGCCAAAAAGGCTGCGCCTAAGAAATAATCGCTGCATTATGCAGTGCTGTAAAAGGGGGGATGCGATGCGTCCCCCTTTTTGTATCTGCTAAGGCGATAGCCGCTTGCTGCCAGCCAAGGCACATGGCACATGTTGTGCCATGATGAATTTTGTCTTCGCCTTCGTCGCCCCAACAGTGGCCATATCGCCGTCCGTTGCGCCCACTCCTATTGTGACGACGGTTAGCCCCACTGAACGGTCCGCGCGGCGTCAGGCCGTGGTTGTAATGCAGCCTATGTCAGGCCGTTGCGGCGATGAACCACTCGATATTTCCCACGTCCAAACGCCAATGGCGGACCTTGTCTGGGCCGGCAGCAATGCGGACCAGCCAGTGCAACTGCGTTTTCGCATCGACGAAAAAGGTCGGCCACTTGGAATAATACGCGACCCGTCGGGTTATGGCGCAATGGCTGACCTGACGCCGTCACTTGCGGCAAGCCGATTTGCGCCGAATGCCATGCGAGACGCATGCGTGATTGTTTATCAGCCCAAGCGCAGCAGCATCGCGGATGCCGATCTGCACGACCTCATCGGCTACTCGATTTTTGCGCAACCCCGGCCGCCCAAAGAGGTGTTTGACCGGATTGTACCTGTGGGATCAGACTGCAATAAGCAGCGACCTGCGGTTTTGTTGCGCGCGGTTCCCGATTTTGAAAAAATCCCGGCGACAACCGGCCGTTCAGACTGGAGCATGGTGCAGTTTGACATAGATGCTGCAGGTAAGCCGGTGCGCCTTAGAATATATGGGACAACGGGCAATGTCGCGCTTGATAAAGCCTCGTTGAACGCCGTGGCGCAATCGCGTTTTGCCAAAGGGGCGATACAGGGCTGCCTTTATCCTTATTGGCGGCGCGGCGGTACGATGGCCGCACCGGAGGGCAAAGAGCTTAACGCCTATCGCCCCGAAGGCAGTAATTGTCTCCAGACCGTCGAATGGAAGTCGCAGCCAGCCTTGGTATATCCAGAGGGTTTTCGGCGTCGCGATATTGAGGGCTGGGCCGTCATCGCTTTTGATCTGGCACCATGGGGCGCAGTCGGTAATGCAAAGGTCGTGGATGCCGAGCCTGCCGCCGAATTTGGAGAGGCGGCGCAAAGGATCGTGTTTGGTAGCGCAACGGCCCCATCCAAGCAGGGCTACACCAATTGCGTTGTGCGGGTACGTTACGCCATGCGGAAGCAGGACCACGAAGCACCAGTGAATATCGATTAAGGCGTTAAAAATTACGAAATTAATCGAATTTGTGAATAACGGGTCTCTGGCGCGCGCACAAGCGCTCCAATTCATCCCCAAACTTAACCTTTTTCCTGCTTGAAACTTTGCTTGCCCGCGCCGATGTAGGCGAAGACGCATAAACATAACATCTTAGAGGTAATTTCATGCACGTTCCTTTTGATCCCGTCCAAGCATTGGTCCCCGTCGTTATCGAGCAATCGAACCGTGGGGAGCGCAGCTGGGACATTTTTTCGCGGCTTTTGCGCGAACGGATCATTTTCGTGACGGGCGAAGTGGAGGACAATATGGCCTCTATCATTACCGCGCAGCTGCTGTTTCTCGAGTCGGACAATCCGAAGAAAGACATTTGGATGTATATCAACTCGCCAGGCGGCGTGGTCACGGCGGGCATGGCGATCCACGACACGATGCAATATATCCGTCCTAAGGTCGGTACTGTTTGCATCGGGCAGGCGGCGTCTATGGGCAGCTTTCTACTCGCGGCGGGTGAGCCAGGTATGCGCGTTGCGTTGACCAATTCGCGTATCATGGTGCACCAGCCTTCCGGTGGGGCGCGGGGTATGGCCTCGGATATTCAGATTCAGGCAAATGAAATCCTGCGGATCCGCAAGCGTATGAACGACCTATACGCGAAATATACCGGTAAGCCATTGAAGGATATCGAAAAAGCGATGGACCGCGATACCTTCTTGGAAGCAGAAGAAGCAAAGGCATTTGGTCTTGTGGATGAAGTATTCGACAAGCGGCCAGCAAATGCGGAAGTCGACGCGGGCTGACGCTATTGTTGATAGTTTTCTGAGATTTGCCGTGATGGCATAGTCCCTAATGGGCTATTGCCAAATCGGAACGCATCTTTAGGATGTTGTTTCAATAAGGTGCGTTTGAAATTGGCGTGCAAGCAGGACATATTATGACGAAGTTGAGCGGTTCAGATACAAAAAGCACTCTTTATTGCTCCTTCTGCGGAAAATCGCAGCATGAAGTGCGTAAGCTAATCGCCGGTCCCACGGTGTTTATCTGTGATGAGTGCGTGGAACTTTGCAATGATATCATTCGCGAAGAGACCAAAGGCGCGTTGAACGGCCGTAAAGAGGGCGAAGTGCCAACGCCGCAGGAAATCTGCGAAGTATTGGACGACTATGTCATTGGTCAGCCACAAGCAAAGCGCGTTTTGTCGGTTGCTGTCCATAACCATTACAAACGATTGAACCATGGCGCAAAGGGTGCGGATGTTGAGCTTGCGAAGTCCAACATCCTGCTCGTTGGACCTACGGGTTGCGGTAAGACATTGTTGGCGCAGACGCTCGCCAAGACGTTTGACGTGCCCTTCACCATGGCGGATGCCACAACCTTGACCGAGGCCGGCTATGTCGGTGAAGATGTCGAGAATATCATTCTTAAGCTGCTGCAGGCCTCCGACTATAATGTCGAAAAGGCGCAGCGCGGGATCGTCTATATCGACGAAATCGACAAGATCAGCCGTAAGGCCGAAAACCCCTCTATCACCCGCGACGTGAGCGGCGAGGGCGTGCAGCAGGCGTTGCTGAAGCTTATGGAAGGTACAACGGCCAGCGTCCCACCACAAGGCGGCCGCAAGCATCCACAGCAAGAGTTTCTGCAGGTCGACACGACGAACATCTTGTTCATTTGCGGCGGCGCATTTGCGGGGCTTGAAAAGATTATTTCAAACCGCCTTGAAAGCAAGTCGATTGGCTTTGGCGCGCATGTTGCTGACCCCGACGAGCGCCGCACGGGCGAAATCCTTAAGCAGATTGAGCCTGAAGATCTTTTGAAATTTGGTCTGATCCCAGAATTCGTGGGCCGCTTACCGGTAACGGCTACGTTGGAAGACCTCGACATCGCGGCTTTGGTGAAAATCCTGTCTGAGCCAAAGAACGCGCTTGTGAAGCAATATCGCAAGCTGTTTGAAATGGAAGAAGTCGGCCTTAGCTTTACCGATGATGCGTTGGAAGCGGTCGCTAAAAAGGCAATTGAACGCAAAACTGGTGCACGCGGGCTGCGGTCCATTCTGGAGGCGATTTTGTTGGATACCATGTTCGACCTGCCGACCTATGATGGCGTAGACGAAGTTGTGGTGGACAAGGACGTGGTCGAAGGTCGCAAGACCCCCGTTTTGGTATATGCCAAATCGGCTAAGGCCAGCAAAGAAGACGCGGCCTAACCCGCCCAAGCATACTGTGGCAAAGCTGCCACATTTGTCGCTAAAATAAACGAAAATGTTGCTTTGCACAATTTGGTGCAACGCAAAACTATGCTTGCGGCTCGCTCTCGGCTAAGGGCGCTTCATCTGCGGGGCTGAGTGTCATTTTACTGACATTTGCGGGCTCCAAGGGAGGTCGCAAGGTCCATTTCGTTCGCGTGATTCGGCCAAGAACCAATATCTGTCGAAGTTACGGCATGTGAAAATCATAGGGGTTAAGAGCATGAAAATTCGTTACCAGCTTGCAGCAAGCGCTGTCGCACTTACCATTTGCAGCTTTTCCAGCGCGGCATTCGCGCAATCAACAGGCTCGGTCGACTTCGAAGACGAAGTGATTGTGGTTTCTGGTTCGCGTTCGCAGGATGTTGCGGGCATTCAGGCACCTGACTCAACGAAGGCCAAGGCTGTTCTCACGCAAGAGTTGATCGAGCGTCAAAACCCAGGTCAAACCATCCTCGATACAGTTAACGTCATTCCTGGCGTCAGCTTCCAAAACAACGATGCATATGGTTCATCTGGCGGTACTTTGAACATTCGTGGATTTGACTCGTCGCGTATTTCGCTGACGTTTGATGGTATTCCGCTGAATGACTCGGGTAACTATGCAATTTATTCTAACCAGCAGCTTGATCCTGAACTGATTGAGCAGGTTAACGTTAACCTTGGCACGACCGATGTTGACAGCCCGACAGCATCTGCCGTTGGCGGCACCGTTAACTATCGTACTCTGACCCCATCTGAAGATTTTGGCGTTAAGCTCTCGGGTTCACTCGGCCAATATAACTTCATGCGTGTATTTGGCATGGTGAACACAGGTAACCTGACATCGATCGGAACGCGGGCATTCTTCTCGGCGTCTATGGCAAATAACGACAATCCGTTTAACAATTATGGTGTTGTCGATAAGCAGCAATATAACGGCAAAATTTATCAGCCAATTGGCGCAGATGGCGACTTCATTGCCATCGCTGGTAACTACAACCAAAACCGCAACAACTTCTTTGGCTCGCTGCCTTTGCGCAGTGATGCTGGCCGGGTTGTGGGTGCCGCTTCAAGCAACCGTTTCCCTGCGAACAATGATGAGCGTAAATATCTCATCAACTACCCATGCTCGACCATTGTTGCGCCTGTCGCTGGTACAGCGCAGTCTGCAACGTCTTGCGGCACTGAGTTTGACCGTCGTTACAACCCGTCAAACACGGGCAGCATTCGTGGTTCGTCGAAATTCAGCTTTGGCGAAAAGCTGACTTTGACTGTGGACCCAAGCTATCAATATGTGAAAGCGAATGGCGGTGGTACGGTAACCGCACGTGAAGCCGGTCGCGACATTGACCCGACTGGTGGTAGCGCAGCAAACTGCACGACCGTTGTATCCGGTGCTGGTGTTAATTGCCAAGCTGGTTATCTTTCAGGTTCGCCTTACTTCGGTAAGGATTTGAACGGCGATGGTGACATCCTCGATCAGGTAACCATGATGGCACCAAGCCAGACTCAAACGCATCGTTATGGCGTAATCAGCTCGCTGCGTTACGAAATCAACGATACTAACTCGGTTCGTTTGGCCTATACTTTTGACCGTGCACGTCATCGTCAAACTGGCGAAGTCGGCTTGTTGGACGTCAATGGCGAGCCATTTGACGTTTTCCCCGTGAACAATCCGCAAGCTGCGGCAAATGGCGTGACGCTGCAAAAGCGTAACCGTTTGTCTTATGCGATTTTGCAACAGATTTCGGGTGAATATCGTGGTGAGTTCATGGAAGACGCTCTGGTAGTTACCGCTGGCGTCCGCGCACCATTCTTCAAACGTGACCTGACAAATTATTGCTTCACCAGCTCTGCCGGTGGCTTTGTCGAGTGCTTCGGTAACGACACTCAGAACACGTTGAATGCTGGTTTGAACCCAACACAGGCTGGTCCACAAAACCGCGTGTTCAAATATAACAAGGTTTTGCCAAACATTGGCTTCAACTATAAGTTCACTCCAGAGTTCAGCATGTTTGCAAGCTTCGCCCAAGGCCTCTCGGTCCCAGGCACAGATAGCTTGTACAACGCGTTCTTCTTCCCACTGACTACCGCTGGTGCGCGTCCTGCTCCAGAAACGACAGACAGTGCTGACGTTGGTGTTCGTTACCGTTCAGGTAACATCCAAGCACAAGCTTCGGGTTGGATGACGAAGTTCCAAAATCGTCTGGCTTCGGCTTATGATCCAGAACTCGACCAGAACGTTTACCGTAACCTTGGTAATGTGGACAAATACGGTTTTGATGGTTCGATTTCGTATCAGCCAATCCCACAACTGGCTGTCTATGTTTTCGGTTCGGTCATGAAGTCGGAAATCAAGAACAACGTTGCAATCGGTGAAAACGCGAACGGAACGCCTGTTTTTGCAGCGACTGCTGGACAGCGTGAAGCTGGTTCGCCGAAATATTCGTTCGGTGGAACGCTGCGCGGTGAATTGGGCCCTGTTGAAATTGGTCTAACTGCAAAGCGCACCGGCCCACGGAACCTTTTCGATACGGGTGAAGCGACTTACACTGGTTCGTACGTTCCAACTGGTGCGGTACCAAGCGGCACGCTGGGTACGACATCGCGGACACAGATCTTTGGTGAATCGGCACCTGCTTATTGGTTGGTTAACCTTGATGCGAGCGTCAACCTTGGCTTCCTTGGTTTGAACGACAAGTCGCGTTTCCAACTCAACGTGTATAACTTGTTTGACCAATTCTATGTTGGTGGTTTCGGCGGCGGATTGTTCCAGTCCGCAACCTACAACCGTACAAACGGCACGGCAGCTTATGGCAGCCCAGGTTTCGTTCAGATTGGTGCGCCACGCACAGTCAGCGGAACGGTTACGTTTGCGTTCTAATAGAACAACATTCGGCTAAAATAGGGCGGGGCTTCGGCTCCGCCCTTTTTTATGTGTAGATGCAGCTGTCGAGGCCGTCGCGTTTGACGACGCGGATGCGCGCGGAGATGCTGTTGCCATAACGGCGGGTGAAACCGCCTACGCCATTGACGGCGCGTTTTTTGGGCAAGGGTAAAATAGCTGCCAAGCGCGCGGCCTCTGTACGGGTTAGGTTCTTGGCGGATTTATTGTAATAACGCTGCGCGCCGGCTTCCGCGCCATAGGTACCAATGCCGGTCTCCGCGACGTTCAGATATACTTCCATGATCCGGCGCTTGCCCCAGATTTTCTCGATCAGGAATGTGAAATACACTTCAGGCACTTTGCGCAGATAGCGTGTCCAGCCCGACCCTTGCCATAGGAACACATTTTTCGCGGTTTGCTGGCTTATGGTCGATCCGCCGCGCATGCGGCCGCCCTTTATGTTGCGGGTAAGCGCTTTTTCAATAGCATCGCGATCAAAGCCATCATGGCTACAGAATTTGCCATCTTCGGCGGCGATGACAGCGCGCACAAGGTTCGGCGAAATATCCGAAAGGGGCGTCCAATCCCGCTTGGCCCCATTACTATCGAACACCATTGTCAATGTCGTGGGGACAGGGACCACGGCATAGACAGCCGTCAGTGCCACTGTGCCTCCGATGAAATAAGCCGCACCCTTAAAGCTGGAGCGCAAAAAACGGGCGGAAAGCGAACGCTTGGTTTTTGTCATTGCCAAAAACTAGCGCAGTGCTTTCCGCCCGTCATCTATTTTTGCAGCGCATTAAAACGCAAGCAGCATCCGCTTCTCACCTGCGATACGCAGCATAGCCTTTTGCAGCTTTTCAAAAGCGCGCACTTCAATCTGGCGCACACGCTCTCGGCTGACGCTATAGGTCTGGCTGAGCTCTTCGAGAGTTTGCGGCTCTTCGATTAGGCGGCGCTGCGTGAGAATGTGCTTCTCGCGTTCATTCAAACTGTCCATGGCTTCGGACAATAAGGCATGGCGCATGTCGCCTTCTTGCGCGTCAGCCACGCGTTCGTCCTGCAACGGCGTGTCATCGACCAACCAGTCTTGCCATTGGCCATCGCCATCTTCGCGCATAGGCACGTTGAGCGAGGTATCCCCGCCCATCGCCATGCGACGGTTCATGTTGTTCACTTCTTCTTCGGAAACGCCGAGGTCTGTTGCGATTTTCTGCAACGCTTCCTGATTCAGGTCGCCATCTTCAAAGGCTTGAAGATTGTTTTTCATGCGGCGCAGATTGAAGAAAAGCTTCTTCTGTGCGGCGGTGGTGCCGATTTTCACCAGGCTCCAGCTTCGCAGGATGAACTCTTGCATAGAAGCGCGTATCCACCACATCGCGTAGGTCGCGAGGCGGAAACCACGATCGGGGTCAAATTTCTTTACGCCCTGCATCAGTCCGATATTGCCTTCGGAAATCAGTTCAGACACCGGCAGGCCGTAGCCGCGATAGCCCATGGCGATTTTCGATACGAGGCGGAGATGGGACGTGACCAGCTGTTCAGCTGCTTTGGCGTCGCCATGTTCTTGCAAGCGCTTGGCAAGCATATATTCTTGCTCGGGCTTGAGTATCGGAAACTTCCGAATTTCGCTTAGGTAGCGATTAAGGCTCGCGTCCCCCCCAAGGGCAGGTATCGTAGCCGGAACATTCTTTTTAGCAGACATGTTTTCCTCTTTCATTGTGCCTTCCGCCGGGCCTCATCAAGCACCCGATGGTAAAGCGTTCCCTTCGAAACTTTTATAACTGAAGCTTGCTTAACAGAAGCTGCATGTCTTCTGGTATACCGCATTCAAACCGTAAAGTTCCGCCGGTGATGGGATGAATAAACCCCAAAGAGGCGGCGTGCAATGCTTGCCGGTCGAATTTGGCTTGATTTGGACCAATTTTGTAGTGGTTTTGTCGATTAGAATATACGCTATCGCCAATGAGCGGGTGGCCGATATGCGCCATGTGCACGCGAACCTGATGCGTGCGCCCCGTTTCTAGCGTGCATTCGACCATCGCTGTTTTGGCAAAAGCCTCCACCATCCGGTAATGCGTGACGGCGTGCCGACCCTTTGATTCGGGCAGAACGGCCATTTTCTTTCGGTTTGTAGTAGATCGGCCAATTTGTGTGCGGACTGTGCCCGACGGTGGCGCGGGAATACCGTTCACAATCGCGATATATTTGCGCTCTATGTCATGCGCGGCGAAAAGCTTAGCTAGGCCCTCATGCGCCGCATCGCTTTTGGCAACGACCAGAAGCCCCGACGTGTCCTTATCAATGCGATGAACAATGCCGGGGCGTTCTACCCCGCCAATACCTGAAAGATTGCCTTTGCAATGGTGCAGCAGCGCATTGACGAGGGTTCCGTCGCTATGGCCCGCCGCAGGATGGACGACGAGACCGGCGGGCTTATTGACGATGATCAAATGCTCATCTTCAAAAACCACATCCAACGCAATGTTCTGCGCCATGGCTTTGTCGGGTATGGGGGCAGGGACGGTAAGTTCAAATGCCTGTCCGGACATTTTCTTGCTGCCAGTGTCGGCAAAGACCTGACCATTGATGCGTAGCGCGGCATCGGCAATCAAAGCCTGAATACGGGCGCGCGAAAATTGCGGCAAGGCGGCGGCAAGCGCACTATCCAGCCGTCCGGCACCCAAAACGCCCGTAAATGTGGTATTTTCTCCTGACATCGGATAGACATGGGTGATGGCTTTGCATTTATCAAGCAGCGACTGGCGACAACTTCTGCACTGGGCTGAAATGGCGGGGAACCATGAGTGCTGCGGTTTATTGCGGGGGACGGGAGATCGAGTCGTCGCGGTGGAGCTGGCGCAGAATGTTGCGGCCGACCCGACAAGGCATTTCGAAATCGATCCGGCGGCGTTGATCTCTGCAGCTAAGGACGTGAGAAGTGGTGGAATCCCTGTGTTGGGATTTTTCCATTCCCACCCCAATGGAATGGCGATGCCGTCGCCAACCGACGTCGCGCAAGCGACGCCCGACGAACATATTTGGCTTATAATTACCGCTGAAGTGATTACCGCATGGCAGCCTGTAGTGGTAGGCGCTCTGGTGACCGGATTTACCCCCGTGGCATTAATGAAGGAGGGTTGAAACACCCGCCAACTCAGTCCATGAGCGGCGCCAACATGCCAGTCGCCCTCAGGAATTTTTTGTAATGTCCGAAACCGAAATCGATTTTGCTAGCTTGCTTTGCTCGCGTCTTTGCCATGATCTTTTGAGCCCGGTTGGCGCGATGAATAATGGCATTGAGCTATTGGCGGATGAGCATGATCCTGAAATGCGGCGGCGGTGCATGGATTTGCTGGCAGAGAGCGCAAAATCGGCGGCTGACAAATTGAAATTTTTCCGTTTGGCCTTTGGGGCTGCAGGCGGATTTGGCGCTGGCGTTGATCCAAATGAAGCGAAATTGGTCATTGCGCCAATGGTGACTGCGAGTGGACGGACTGTGCTTGAATGGGCCGTGCCGGCGCAGATGATGCCGAAACGGGCCATAAAAATACTTCTGAATCTTGTTTTGTTGGCCAATGACGCCTTGGTGCGTGGCGGGACGTTGTTCGTAGGAGCCGAAGCGCGCGATGGTGAACAGGAAATTGTTATTCGGGCTAGCGGTCCTAATGTGCTCATGGAGACGGCTATTCGAGAGGCGCTCACCGGCCAGCTTGACCCAGAAGCCGTAGACACGCGCACGGCGGCGGCGTGGATGGCGCATAAGCTCGCCGTTCAAGATGGTGGCATGTTACAATTGGCAGAGCCAGACCCTGAACATTTGGTAATCGGGGCACTGATCCGCATTTAAGATGAGACTGGGCTTACATGGGGGCGCTGCGTAAGGCGTGCGCAGGCCTGATATTGCGCGTCGCGCCAGACTTACCTATGGTTCGGATATGACAATGATCTGGAACCCATCACCCAATTTCGGCGAGCGCAGCCTGCCCATCAATATGATCGTGCTACACTATACCGGCATGCAGTCTGGCGCGGCGGCCATTAACTGGCTGGCGAACCCCGCGTCCAAGGTTTCGGCCCATTATGTAGTCGATGAAGATGGGCAATTGGTGTATATGGTGCGCGAAGAACAACGCGCACAACATGCAGGATTATCCTATTGGCGCGGCGTGACAGATTGCAACAGCGCAAGCATTGGCATTGAGATCGTTAATCCAGGGCACGAATTTGGGTATCGCCCATTTCCTGAGGCGCAGATGGACACCGTGACCCGATTGGTCACAGAATCGGTCCGGACCTATGGGATTGAGCCACGCAATGTTGTGGGCCATAGCGATGTCGCGCCAGCCCGCAAAGAAGATCCGGGCGAGCTGTTTGATTGGGAGCGTTTGGCTAAGCAGGGGCTTGCCATAAAACGACCAACCGAAAATCTGGTTGATCCTGGTTGGTCCGATGGCGCATTTCTTTTGGCGCTGGAACGTTATGGCTATGGCATAGCCGATGGCCGCGCCGCGACGGTTGCGTTCCAGCGGCGTTTCCGGCCCGCAAACATCGAAGGCGTCATCGACGGGGAATGCCGGGCGATACTGCGCAGCTTGCTCTTGGCGGTTGAAGGTAGTTCTGTTATCTGACGTATGCCAGAGGGTTGGGCGACCGCCGCTTAGCGGGTAACTGCTAAGGGGAGGAAAGTCCGGGCTCCAGCGAGGAACGGTGCCGGATAACGTCCGGCGAAAGCAATTTTAGGGAAAGTGCCACAGAAAATAGTCCACCGCATTTCGATGCGGCCAGGTCGAAACGGTGCGGTAAGAGCGCACCGCGTTTCTGGTAACAGAAACGGCAGGGCAAACCCCACCGGGAGCAAAACCGAATAGGGGCGGCATATGGCATCCTCCTGCCAGTCGCCCGGGTTGGTTGCATGAGTGCCGCAGCAATGCGGCGCCTAGATGAATGGTCGCACATCCGCTTCGGTTTCCCGAAGCGGAGGACAGAACCCGGCTTACAGACCCTCTGGCTTTTTACCCCATCCGCTATAGCCGTCGATCTCAAGATCCTATTAATGTTGGCCAACGCCGTGCAACGCAAAAAAACGAATGCATGCAACCAACATCCTTGTTACGCTAACCACATTTGTTCCTCCAAAGTTGACGCGCACGTCAATATTTACATATTAGCACCAATATGTTCTGATCCTTGGCAAGCCAATTTTGGAGGGCGAATTCAATGTCGATTGTACAACGCGTCAAGAATATCATCCTGAAACCGACGGACGAATGGACTGTCATCGCGTCTGAACCCGCGACAATCGGGGGGTTGTTCACGGGTTATGCAACGCCGTTAGCTTTGATACCTTTGGTTTCTACCATATTGTTTTCAGGGCTATTGGGCATTTCAGCCGCCGAGATGATGGGGCTTGGCAGTAGCATGTCAATGAACCTTATGGCCATAACGGGTATGGCGGTCGTTGGCTTCATTCTCTCGCTTGTTACGCTGTTTGTGATGGGCGTAATCGTTAAGCTTGTATCGTCAAGCTTTAACGGCACTTCGGATAAAGTGCAGGCCATGAAGTTAATGACCTACGCCGGCACACCGACGGGTGTTGTAGCGTTGGTAAGCTGGATTCCCTTTTTAGGAGCATTGCTGAGCTTTGCGGCGATTGCATATGTGGTTTACCTAATTTATCTCGGCCTGCACCCTGTGCTTGGCGTTCCAAAGGAAAAAATTGCCGGCTTTACGGTTGTTATCGTGCTGATTTATGTAGTTATCGCACTTGTCGCATCTGGCATAGTCGCGGGGCTCCTATATTCGATGTTCTTTGGTAACCCTATGATGGGCGGTGCGCTGTCCGGCGCATAAATTGCGTTTGCGCCCCTAGCAAAATGTGCATGCCGCCGCTAAGTCGGCGGCATGGTGCGATCGACACGACGAAATGACTGGGGTTTTCCCCGCTGGCGTGGCTACGGAAGTAGCAGCGAGGCGCAGCAAGTGCGCCTGTGCGATCGATATGGCTGCAATAAGGCTGGAAACTGCCCAGCGCCCAAATCGCCTAATAATCCCGAACGCTGGATGTTCTGTGAAGAGCATGCGGGCGAGTATAATCGCGGTTATGACTATTTTGAGGGGTTGACCAAAGAAGAAGCTGACGAGCGCGAGGCCAATGAGCGCCGGGATTCTTCGGGTTATAAGGAATCTGCGCATTATGGTTGGGCAGGGTCTGGTGATGGCAGCCGCAGTCGTGATGAAATGCATGCACTCGATATCTTAGGTCTCGAAAGCGATTCCACTTTTGAGGATGCGAAAAAGGCGTGGCGCAAGATTGCCAAGGAAACGCATCCAGATGTGAACCCCGGCAATGCCGACGCGGCCAAGGCTTTTCAGGCAGGCCAAGCGGCGTATGACGTCCTGCGCGTCGCAGAAGAACGCCGCGAGTGGAAGGGCTAGCCTCTCTTGTGCTGCCGAATCTGCGGGCCTATAGGGCGCGGGTGAGTCTCGCTTCGTCGCCTTTACGGAAATTTGCCGCAGTATTTATACTGATGGCGCTGGCGATGCGTGTTATCATTCCGTCCGGCTATATGCCGTCATCGGAACGTGGTTTTGCGCTCACCATCTGCGCGGGTATGGACACACAAACCGTCTGGATGGACAAATCCGGCAAGCTGCACAAAGAAGATCCATCAAAAGGCAAATCGGTTGAGCACCAACCTTGTGCTTTTGCAGGGGCAGCAATAACCGCGGATTTTCCTGCGACTGCTATGCAAGTTGCCATGGCGCCTGTTGCGCTGGCGATACCCGTTTTTGCCAAGCGCGAAGTATCGGTTGGCGCTGGCTTAGCCGCACCGCCACCCCCGGCCATTGGGCCACCTTCTTACATCTAAACCAAACGGCTGCTTGGCAGCCCATTTCTCGTTTAGATTTAGGAAAATATCATGAAATTTTTATCCATTTTGCGCGCCACTACGGCGTGCAGCCTTTGTGCAATCATTACCCCTGCAGCGGCTGAAGATGCTGCGGATGCCACAATCATCGTCACCGGTCGTGCGGCGGCCGATCAAGCCGAAGTAACTGCACAGAAGACAGCAGGCGGTACCGATATTGTCAGTCATCAGGATTATGCTGATAAGACGGTCGTGTCGTTGCGCGATACATTGGCCTTTTCTCCCGGCGTATATACGCAACCACGTTTTGGGCAGGAAATCCGCATTTCCATTCGCGGTTCTGGGCTCTCGCGCGGGTTTCACATGCGCGGGTTGACGTTATTGCAGGACGGCATTCCCATTAATCTTGCCGATGACAATGGCGACTTTCAGGAACTTGAACCGATATTCTTCGACCATTTGGAGGTATATCGCGGCGCGAACGCCTTACGCTTCGGTTCCGGAACGCTGGGCGGCGCAGTTAACGGTGTGACACCAACGGGGGATAATGCTGCGGGGCTATATCTGCGCGGGGATGTCGGCAGCTTTGATTTTTATCGGGGACTGGCATCGTTCGGCGTAGGTGACGAAGATGCCAATGCCTGGGCTGCAATGAGTGCGGATAGCCATAAGGGGGATCGCCAACATGCGCGGCGGGATTCCATTCGCTTCAATGGCAATGTCGGCTTGCGCGTTTCGGACATTATCTCCACGCGATTTTATGGCAGCATGACGACATTGGATCAGGAATTGCCGGGCGCGATGACGCGTGCAACGGCATTGACGGCTCCGCGCAGTGGAAATTTCATTGGCGATCAGGCCCGCGATATCAATTCCATCCGTGTCCAGAACCGTACCCGCTTCGACTTGGGCAATAGCTATTTGGATGTCGGGGCTTTTTTGAATTCGAAGGAATTATATCACCCGATTTTCCAAGTGGTGGATCAGGTGTCGATGGATCGCGGCGTATATGCCCGTTACGACCGCGCAGGTGATGTGTGGAGTGTCACATTAGGTGGTGAATCCCGTTGGGGGAACATTGACTCAAAGCGTTTCGTGAACCTGAGCGGGAAGCGTGGTGCGCTGACATTTGATGCCGATCAGACGGCACGCACGACCAATGTTTATGGTGAAGCACGGGTTAGCCCAATCGAAAAGCTAACCTTTATCGCTGGTGTTATCTACGCTGACGGATTTCGCAAACAATCGCAAATTGTGCCCACAGCGGTCACGGCGCAAGCATCGTTTGATGCGGTGTCACCCAAAATGGGTGTGCTTTGGGAACCGGCAACTGAAATCCAGTTTTTTGCGAACCACAGTAAATCTGCGGAATTTCCGACCTTTGTTGAACTGGCGCAAATTGCGGCCTTTGTTCCGGTGCGGGAACAAACCGCGTGGACGACGGAGCTTGGCACGCGCGGGACATTAGGATGGGTAAGCTGGGATGTGGCGGTTTATCGCGCCAATATCAAACGGGAGATGCTGCAGTTTACAGTCGGGCCGGACATTCCCGCGGCAACCTTTAACGCGGACAAGACGCGCCATCAGGGCGTTGAAGCTGCGTTCAGCGCCACGCCGACCAATTGGCTGCGTTTCCGGCAAATCTGGCAATATTCGGATTTTAGATTCGTGGATGATACCCAATATGGGAACCGCCGCTTGCCAGTCGTTCCAGTCCACGTCCTGCGGTCTGAGCTTCGGCTGGGCGGCGATGACTTTCATATTTCGCCAAATGTGGAATGGGTGCCCCAAGGTGCCTGGGCGGATTATCGGAACACAACCCGTAATGCAGGCTATACATTGTGGGGCGTATCCGCCGGCGCGCGCATCAAAAACGGCGTTGATATATTCGTCGATGCGCGAAACCTGACAGGCGTGAAAGCCATTGGCGACGTATCGGCCGCAATATTGGCGACGCCAGCTTCGGCCATTTATTATCCGGTGGAACGCCGGGCCATATATGGCGGCGTTCGGATGCGGTTTTAGGAGGTAAGGTATGGAGAATACATCATTCTACCGCACAATTTGGCGTTGGCATTTTTATGCCTCTTTGTTCGTCATGCCGCTTGTTCTCGTGCTGGCGACAACGGGCGCAATCTATTTGTTCAAGCCGCAATTGGACCGTTGGGAGGAGCGCGCATTTAGCAATCTTTCGACCCATGGGGGCGTGTCACCCAATGCACAATTGGCCGCGGTCATGGGTGCTAATCCGGGCGCGCAGTTTCACGGGTATCGGTTGCCCGCGCAGGAAGGGGACGCTGCCGTGATTCATGTCGGGCTCGCCGATGGGCGGACCATGCGTGACGTCTATGTGTCGCCACAGGGCAAGGTTTTAGGGAGTGTTGACCCTGAAAGTCGCATTTCCGCAACGGTCTCACGCATTCATGGTTCGCTATTAATAGGCAGGGTTGGGGATTGGATTGTTGAATTGGCAGCCTGTTGGGCCATCGTAATGATCCTGACCGGACTATATATGTGGTGGCCGCGCGGGCAGGGGCTTCGCGGTGTCATCTGGCCCAGATTAAAGAACGGCAAGCGCGTATTTCTGCGCGATCTGCATGCGGTAACGGGCTTTTGGGTTTCGGGGCTCGCGCTTGTTTTGCTAACCACTGGATTGCCGTGGGCAAGTGTCTGGGGCGATGCCTTTCGCTTGGCAAGGACGGAACTCGGCCTTGTGCAAGGCGCGCAAGACTGGAAAACTGGAAGCCACGCCCCGCATGCCGAGCATGATCATGATGCGATGATGCACATGCAAGCTGCTGGGATACCGCTTGTTGGCCTGTCCGACATGGTGGCTCAAGCGAAATTGGAAAAGCTACCGCATCCTGTTTTCGTGAAGCCACCGGGCGCGCCGGAGCGTTTTGGTCCGCCGACGCCCATGGCTTGGACGATTAAGTCGGAAGCGCAAAACCGGCCACTAAATCGCAGCATCACCTTTGATGTTGCGACCGGCAAGGAGATGTCGCGCACAGGCTTTGCAGACAAGCATGTCATTGATCAGGCCGTCAATTATGGAATTGCTTGGCATGAGGGGCAGCTTTTCGGTTGGATCAACCAGCTTATCGGTGTGCTCACCGCATTGGGCCTAATCACTTTGGTGATATCCGGTTTTATGATGTGGCGACGGCGTAAACCGGTGGATGCGTTGGGGGCGCCTATTGCCCCTGCGGTGCCACAGAAAATACGCGGCGTGGCGGTGATCATCGCTGTAATGGCCATTTTGTTGCCTTTGCTCGCTATGTCACTGCTGGCTTTATGGCTGTTTGACCGGCTGCTGTTACCCCGCCTTCCAGCCTTAGCGCTTTGGCTAGGTGTCAGGCCTGCTCAGGCGGCATAACGCGCGGCAGTTTCGCGGATAAGTGCAATCATATTGGGGATGCCCTGCGTCCGGTTTGAACTGAGTTGGTTCTTCAGGTCAAACGGGGCGAGGGCATTTTCAATATCGGTGCTTAAAATTTCGGCGGCGTTTTTGCCGTCCACCGTTTTGAGCACAAGCGCGATTATGCCCTTTGTAATCGCGGCATTGCTATCCGCCATAAACGAAAGTTGGTTATTGTCGGTGATCGGATACACCCAGACACTTGCCGAACAACCCCGGACCAACGTCGCATCGGTTTTTAGCGCATCCGGCATAAGCGCCAGTTCGCGGCCAAGATCGATCAACAAACGATAACGGTCGTCGGCTTCGAGGAATTCATATTCTTCTTGAATGTCGGTGAGTGTGGTCATGGCCACCCGCATATGGCTGCGGGGGTTAGATATCAATCCCTGCTGCGATAGCCTCAAGCTTTTTGACACGCTCTTTTAAGTCAGCGACCTCGATGCGCGATGTTGCCGATGGCACTGAAGCGTCGCTGCTGCGGCGCGCAATGTCCAACTCGGCATGCTTCAGCGCAATCCAATCGCGCCATCCGCGCAATCCCAGCGAAGAGACAATCCCGACGGACAGCACCGCAAAAGCGCCGAAGATGATGTAGAAATTAGGATCCTGTTCCATGGTTCCTTCCTTTCGCCCAGCGCGCCGTTACTGGCTACGCAGTTCCTCAATCTGACGGTTAAGATCGTTGGCGCTATTATTCTCGGTCGCAATGCGTTCCAGTACTTGAATACGTTCTTTCAGCGCCTTTATCTCGTCTTGCATCTGCTGCGTTTCCGCGCTGTTCAATAGCCGATGGGTTTTGGTACCCAAAAAGTCTTGATCCTCAACAATGCCATGCTTGGCCTTTTGTTTTGTCTGGATGATTCTGCCGGCGGTGACGATAAAGATGATCGCAACGACCATTTCAAACGGGCCCATAAAGTCCTCCTCCAATTCCCAAGTGGTGCGGTTTTTAAAACCGCTTAATTGCTAGGCCCACGAAGGGCTTCGATTTCTTCGGACAAGCGTCCAGCCTTATCTGTCACAATCCGTTCGAGCACCGCCACGCGTTCTTCTAGGCGGCCGATTTTGCCATTAAGCGCTTCATTATCGTTGCTCAAAAGCATGATTTTGCGTTCGGCTTCGGGATAGTCACCATCGGTCAGCGCGGTCTTACCACCCCATTCATCTTCCAAAGGATAGCCATGTTTGGCGCGGATCCAGTTGTTGACCAGCCAGCCGACCGTCATCAGCGCAACAATGGCAATGACGAAATTTGGTCCAGCAAAGCTCATTATAGATCCTTCCAAGGCAGACGGCGAGGCATTGGACGAATTGGCGCATCGCGATAATCAACGCGCCAATTGCGGCGATCGGCCTGACGCTTTTTTTGCGCAAAATGGCGGTAGGTAAACCAACCAATCAGGCCGAGAATGATGAGCGTGAACATATATTATTCCCTTTATAAGCTTTTGGTTAACGCAAGCTTTCGATTTCGTCCGCCAGCTGCTTGTTATTGCTGACATAATAAGTTTCCATTTCGGCCAAGCGATGGTCAATTTCCCGAAAGCGCGAACGAATGTCGCGGGTGGTGCGGGCAGGGGATTGGCGTACGCCTTGCCAGAATTTCTGCTCTTCCCGGTCGTCAGTGTACAGATGCACGGGTTTTTGATTGGCCATCCATGCCGTGATGACATACGCAATCAGTGTCCAGGGGAAGCCGCCCATGAGCGTAAGCATGACGGTACCCAGACGAACCCAGAGAACATCAACGCCAGTATAGTCCGCAATCCCCGCGCAGACGCCCTTCCATTTGGCATTTTGCTTATCGAGGTAAAATTTGGTGTGTTTCCCTGACATTTCAGCGGTTCCTTTCCAGCTTGCGTGCATTTTCGGGGTCAAAATCTGGCGCATCGAGATCTATGCGGCGCGGTTGCCAATTGGGATTTTCCTGCGCGACCAAGCGTTCTACGGTGTCGAGGCGATCTTCCAACCGGCGCGCCAGTTCATGCATGTCGCCAAGCATCCGCTCATCATCATTAGTCAGCGTTGCAGCGGTTTTCCAGCGCGTGACATAATGCAGGATTAGCCAAGGCAGGCCGATAAATATGGCGGGTATCACAATGATTTCGGAGCCAAAGTTCACGGTTTAAGCCTCCTTCTTCAGTTCGGCCTGCATGGCCTTTTTCATTTCTTCCAATTCGGCGTCGACGACATCGAAGCTCTCAAGTGCTGCAATTTCATCGCCCAAAGAGCGCGGCGCTTCTGACCCGATAGACAGGGAGTCCGCATATCCTTGGGCTTCATCGACGCGGCGTTCGAGGACATCAAAGCGTGAAAATGCCTCACGGACCTTGTCACCATTATACATGGTACGCAGCTTGACCTGATTTTCGGCGCTTTCCAAACGCGTCATTAGCGCATTTTGGCGGCTGCGCGCGTCGGCGAGTTTTTTCTGCAGCTTGTGAATATCCTGCTCGGACGCCTTGAGCGCATCGTTCAGAACATCGACCTCCGCGGTCAATTGCTCTTTCATGTCTGTTGCCTTGCGCTTTTCCAATAAGGCCGCTTTTGCAAGATCTTCTCGGTCTTTTGACAAGGCCAGATGCGCTTTGTCTGTCCAATCGGTTTCAAGCGTGTTCAACTTGTCGATATGGCGGCGCAGTTCTTTCTGGTCAGCGATGGTGCGCGCAGCAGACGCCCGGACCTCGACCAGTGTTTCTTCCATTTCCAATATAATCATACGGATCATTTTGGCTGGATCCTGCGACTTGTCGAGAAGGTCGGTCACATTGGCAGCGATGATATCGCGGGTTCTTGAAAATATGCCCATGGGGTAACTCCGATAATGTGTATTGGCGACTGCATTCAAAAAGGTGGCGACCGGATGCCTTTCGGCGGGGGAGAGGGAGCTGGGGCACTCCGGTCGCAGGTTACCGAAATCAGGCAAGATAGCTGACAACGATTGACCTATTCGGTTGGGTGTGCGCGCTGATATCGCCATCGCTGCGGTGGTTCAGAACCGAAACAGCATAGCTGGTAAAGATCATCGTGAAGGACAAAGCGACAGCAAACCAGAGACGGCTATCTTGATCGCTTGGGTGACTGCCAATTTCGATATCTTTGCGCATTTTTTATTCCCAATCATGTTTGCCAGTGTTTGCTGGCTTGCAGGATGCTTTGCAGGGACCGTGCCAATTTGTATTTTTGTCGCACTTCAGCCGTTTCTCAAAATTTACATGTGTAAGGCGCTAGTAATTATTGCCACTCTATGGTGAAATATGCCAATATTTGAAAATGGATCGGGATAGCGTTCAATTTATTGGTCAATCCACAGCATTTTTGGACGCCGTGGAGCGTGCAAGCCGTGCTGCGCCGCTTAATCGCCCTGTATTGGTCGTAGGCGAGCGCGGGACTGGCAAGGAGTTGATTGCCGAGCGCCTCCATCGCTTAAGTGCGCGCTGGGATGGGCCTTTGGTCACTATAAACTGTGCCGCTTTGCCAGAAACGCTTATTGAGGCTGAGTTATTTGGGCATGAGGCTGGGGCGTTCACCGGTGCGACACGGGCCCGCGCAGGACGCTTCGAAGAGGCTGATGGCGGAACGCTTTTCCTCGATGAACTTGGCACCTTAAGCATGGGCGCGCAGGAACGTTTGTTGCGCGCTGTTGAATATGGCGAGGTGACACGTATTGGTGCATCGCGGCCCATACGCGTTGACGTGCGCATCGTGGCGGCAACCAATGAGCATTTACCCAATATGGTTGATAAGGGGCGGTTTAGGGCCGACTTGCTTGACCGGCTATGTTTTGAGGTCATCACTTTACCGCCGCTGCGTGTGCGCGAAGGCGACATTGAGGTTTTGTCCGCATATTATGGACGCAAAATGGCAGCAGAATTGGGCTGGGATGGCTGGCCCGGATTTGGCGAAGTCGCAACGCGCGCGTTGGAAAACCATCTTTGGCCGGGCAATGTCCGCGAACTGCGTAATGTTGTGGAGCGCGCCATTTATCGCTGGGCCGACCCGGCACAGCCCGTCGATTTTATTCAATTCGACCCGTTTGACAGCCCATGGCGCGGTGGTGTGGCGGCTTCTGCGCCTGCGCAGGCCGACAACCAAAACAGCATTGCCGAGCCGCGGTATGCGACGGACGTGAATTCAGCGTCGGATGTGACTGACTTTCGCGAGGCGACCGAGAAATTTGAAAGGGCCGTCTTGGAGCAAGCGCTCGCCAAATGCCGTTACAACCAACGTCAGACGGCAAAGGCACTTAATCTCAGCTATGACCAGCTGCGCCACACGTTGAAAAAACACGATCTGTTGGGATAAAAAAAGGGGCGGCATATGCCACCCCTTCTTTGCAATCCAGATACCCGAATTTAGCCGCCGTTAAAGCTGACCATCGTGTAGAGCATCGGGATCGACAGCAATGTGTTCAAGCGCGATGTCATCATCGCTGTGGTCGCTGCCTTCGCCTTTGTCGCGTCATCCGCTTCAACGATACCGAGCGCCTTTTTCTGGTTTGGCCAGATGATGAACCATACGTTGAATGCCATGATAACGGCAAGCCACATGCCGATGCCGATCAGCTTGTAAGGATCTTGTAGGGTGAATGCTTGATGCGCGTAACCAGCTTGAACCGCGATAATCAAACCAAGCAATACGGTTAACGCCGCGCCCCAGCGAAAGAAGAACAACGCCGATGGCGCGATATGCTTCGAAATGCCTGGCTTCAGTTCAGCAGGAACTTTCGGCATGGTAGGAATTTGTACGAAATTGAAATAATATAATAATCCAATCCAGACGATCCCGAAAAATGTATGTAGCCAACGCGCGATGGATTGCGCGGTAACGCCGTCGCCGTGCACGCCAAACATTACGGCCAATGACAGCACGAGACCAGCGACGAGCACCAGATGTAAATTTCCAAAAAACTTCGCCATTTTTTCCTCCTGTAGGCATTCAGGTTATATTGCCCCTGATGGGGTACTGACTATCTGGGTGATGGCCGCTTGTCACATAATTTCTGCGTCTGCAGCAAATCTCGGCGGCAACGGGGTGTCACGCGCGGCCCCATAATGCCGCTTATTCCTGCGGCGGAACCTCAGCATCATCGCTGAGTTTTAAGCCATGCCGCATGAGCATGGGGATATTAATTAAGGCGAAAAGGAAGGTGAGAGCGGTGACACCCCACACTTTAATCGAAAGCCAGGTGTCGAACGAAAACCATTCGGGCCGACGAAAAAACTCGTTCAACCCCGCGAGCACCAGGAAGAATAGGCCCCAGCTCCGTGATAGTTTTAACCAGCCAGTTTCGCTTAGTCCCTGATAGGCGGCTTCAAGCACATATTTCAGCATCGCTTTGCCACGCAACCAGCCTCCCAGTAAAAGCGCAGCGAAAAAGGCATAAATGATCGTTGGCTTAATCTGGATAAAGCGTTCGTCGTGAAACCATATGGTCAGGGCGCCAAAGAAAATGCCTAGCGCCGCCGTCAGCTTCAGCATTGGAGAGATTTTGCCCAGCTTGAACTTTGATACGATCACCGCAACGATGATTGCGGCCATGAATGCCGCGGTACCGACAATCGCGCCTTGTTTCGGGTCCGCATTGGAGCTGCCCAATTTTGATGCGATAAAGAACAAAAATAAGGGCCCAAAATCGAGAACAAAGTTCAGCGTGCCCGATGGCTTTTGTTTCGGAGGGGCCTCGCTCACAATGAACCGCCGCTAATGGCGCGGGCAACATCTTGCGGGTTAAACGGCTGCAAATCGTCAATGGATTCGCCAACGCCAATGGCGTGGATGGGCAGGCCGAATTGCTTGGCTGCCGCGACCAGTATGCCACCGCGCGCGCTGCCGTCCAATTTTGTCATTACAAGTCCGGTCACGTCGGCAACTTCCTTAAAGGTTTCAATCTGTGACAACGCATTTTGACCCGTTGTGGCGTCCAGAACGAGCACGACATTATGCGGTGCGGCCGGGTTCAGGCGGCCCAAGACCCGGCGGATTTTTGCGAGTTCATCCATAAGCTCGCGTTTATTTTGTAAACGGCCTGCCGTATCGACGATCAAGACATCAATCCCTTCGGCGGTAGCCCTTTTGACGGCATCAAACACGACGCCTGCGGCATCGCCACCTTCGGGCCCCGTGACAATCGGCACGCCGATGCGCTCTGCCCAAATCTTCAACTGGCCAATGGCGGCCGCGCGGAAGGTATCACCGGCGGCCAGCATGACGCCATAATCTTGTTCAAGGAAGAGATTGGCGAGCTTTGCGATTGTGGTCGTCTTACCTGAGCCATTGACGCCAATTACCAAAATGACTTGAGGCCGTGGGAAGGCATCGATTTCCAGCGGAGAAGCGACCGGCGCAAGGACCGAGGCAATTTCATCCTCGACAATTTGCCTTATGCCATCTGCATCAATGCCCTTGTCAAAGCGCCCCGCGGCAATCTTGTCGCGGATTTGCGATGCCATCGCGGGGCCGAGGTCGGAGGCAATCAACGCATCCTCAATCTCATCGAGGTCGCTTGCGTCAAGTTTCGCCTTGGTGACAAGCCCAGCAATATTCTCTGTCAGCTTACCTGATGTTTTTTTCAGGCCTCCGAACAAACGGTCCGTCCACCCAGCATTCTCGCTCATTCGATAACCTCTGCCTGTAAAACTTCGTCTTGGATATGCGTAACACGGGCCGAAAAGATGCAGCCTTCGGGCATTATCTTATCCAGCTTCAGATACGCGAAATTTTCTGCATGACCAGCCAAGCCACCGCTTTCGACGGCAACATTTTGGACGGTGCCAATTAATCCATTCATCCACATGGCCTTTTCGGCGGCAACAGCATCGCGCAATATTTTGGCACGGGACTTGATGGTTTGCGGCGGTAATTGCGGCATGCGCGCGGCTGGCGTCCCCTTTTTGGGCGAGTATGGAAAGATGTGCCCATGGACGATATTACATTGGCGCACGAGGTTGACACTGTTGGCAAACATGGCGTCATCCTCGGTCGGGAAACCGGCGATGATATCCGCGCCAATGGCAATATCGGGGCGTTTTGCTTTTAGGCGCGCAACAAGGTCGATCGCTAGCTCACGGCTATGGCGCCGTTTCATCCGCTTCAGGATCATATTGTCGCCCGCCTGTAATGACAGATGGACATGCGGCATGACGCGCTTCTCGTTGGTTAAAAGGTCAAACAGCCGCTCATCAATCTCTACGCCGTCGATGGACGAAAGGCGCAGGCGCCGTAAGTCTGGCACAAGTTTCAATATACGTTCGACCAACGAACCGAGATTAGGTTGCCCCGGCAAGTCATGGCCATAGCTGGTGACATCGACACCTGTCAGCACAACTTCTTGAAAGCCAGTGTCCACCAGCTTTTGAATATGTTCGATAACACTGCCGGCTGGAACCGAGCGGCTATTACCCCGGCCATAAGGGATGATGCAAAAGGTGCAGCGATGGTCGCAGCCATTTTGCACCTCAACAAAGGCGCGTGTCTTGCCAGAATAAGCGGTGACCAAATGCGGCGCGGTTTGCGCGATGGTCATGATGTCCGATACCACCACCGGTCGGTCAGGGCGTTCGATTATCTCGCGCAGCAAGGCGGCATTTTGTTTTTCATGATTGCCGAACACGCCAGCGACTTCGGGCATATTCTGAAAGGTTTCGGGCTCCACTTGCGCCGCGCAACCCGTGACCCACACACGTGCATCGGGACGGCGTTTATGCGCTTGGCGGATGGCCTGGCGTGTTTGGCGCACGGATTCATTGGTAACAGCGCAACTGTTAATGATGACAATGTCGTCATGCCCTGCGAGTTGCTCAGCCAAGGCATTGCTTTCGGCAAGATTAAGGCGGCATCCCATGCTGATAACTTCAGGCTTCTGCAAAAGCGCGTTCATCCAAAATCGTCCCAGTCGGCTTGGCCGGCAAAGACATAGGTCGCGCTGCCCGTCATGATCACGGGCTGCCCCGGCGCCCATGCGATGGACAAGCTGCCACCAGATTGGTGCACGACAACCGGAGATTGGACCTTGCCTTGCTTAATCGCAGTAACAGCCGTGGCACAGGCCCCTGTGCCGCAAGCGCCCGTTAGGCCAGCGCCACGTTCCCATACTATCAAACGGATTTCATTGCCGTCTACGGACGCGACGTTGACATTTACGCGTTCTGGAAAGGCGGCGTCATGCTCAATGATTGGGCCAAGTCTTGCAATATCCACGGTATCGGCGTTGTCGACCAAGAACACAGCATGCGGATTGCCTATGTTGACCGCCATGGGGTTTTGCAGTTCTTCCCACGCAAGCGGCAAGGATCCGCTGTCCATAGCAAAAGCGAGAGGAATATCTTGCCAGTCGAACTTGGCTTCACCCATGGCGACGGTCACGTCATTGCCGGACAATTGCCCGGCAATAATCCCGCCCTTTGTTTCGATTTGCAGGTCTTGTTTCAACAAAGCAACGACGCAGCGCGAGGCGTTGCCGCATGCTTCAACTTCGGCGCCATCGGGGTTGAAAATGCGCAAGGCCACATCAGCAACTTCGGACTTGTCCAAAAGGATTAATTGGTCGCAGCCAATGCCGCGCTTCCGGTCGGCAATTGCCCGCGCGCGGGCAGGCGACATTTCCATCGGACATGCGCGGGCATCGATAATGACGAAGTCATTACCCAGTCCATGCATTTTGTGGAATTCGCCTTTTGCCATGCTCGGCGATTTAGGGGGTGCAGGCCGCAGTGTCCACCGTTCATGCTGCGCCCTATAGGTCTTTTGCCGCGCGGAATAATTTGCGTTCTTGTGCGCTTGTGGCTATGCGCTTGGCCAAGGCAGACTATCTGCCATTCAAAATTTGTTGGAAATCCGTAATTTCCAAGCTGGTCGGCGAAGATTCGCTCACCGGCTTTTTGTTCGTTTATGCCCCATTTGGGGTGATTTGGTAAGGAATGTCGATGTTTGACAAGCTGAGTGACCGATTAGGAGGTGTGTTTGATCGCCTGCGCGGTCGCGGTGCGTTAAACGAAGCCGATGTGCGTGAAGCTATGCGCGAAGTGCGCGTTGCCTTGCTTGAGGCCGACGTTGCCTTGCCTGTTGTCCGTGAATTCATTGATAAGGTGACCGAGCAGGCCGTTGGCGCGCAGGTCCTGAAATCAGTCACGCCTGGCCAACAAGTCGTCAAAATCGTTAACGACGCGCTTGTCGAAATGTTGGGCGCTGAACAAAGCGACCTGAATTTGGCCGTTGCGCCGCCAGCGATCATCATGATGGTTGGTCTGCAAGGCTCGGGTAAAACCACTACGACCGCCAAAATCGCTAAGATGTTGAAGACGAAGCAGGGCAAGAAAGTCCTGATGGCGTCGCTCGACGTCAATCGCCCGGCTGCGCAGGAGCAGTTGGGCACGCTCGGCACACAGACCGAGGTTGCGACGCTTCCAATCGTTCAGGGGCAAATGCCTGTCGATATTGCAAAGCGCGCGATGCAGGCGGCAAAGTTGCAAGGCTTTGATGTCCTCATCCTTGACACCGCTGGCCGTTTGCATGTTGATCAGCAATTAATGGACGAAATGCAGGCGGTGGCAACGGTCGCCGTGCCGCAGGAAATCCTGTTGGTCGTGGACTCGCTGACAGGCCAAGACGCAGTTAACGTAGCCAAAAGCTTTGGCGAGCGTGTGGATCTAACCGGTATCGTTCTGACCCGCATGGACGGTGATGCACGCGGTGGGGCGGCGCTTTCGATGCGCGCCATAACTGGCAAGCCCATCAAATTTGCAGGTGTCGGCGAGAAACTGGACGCGATTGAGGCATTTAACCCAAGCCGTGTCGCGGGCCGTATTCTTGGCATGGGTGACGTCGTCGGCTTGGTCGAACGCGCGTCCGAAATGGTCGAAAAAGAGGACGCGGAGAAACTCGCGGCCAAAATGGCCAAGGGTCAGTTCGACATGGACGACCTGCGTACGCAATTCCGCCAGATGACCAAAATGGGCGGCCTCGGCGCATTGGCGGGCATGATGCCCGGCATGAAAAAGGCTAAGCAGGCGATGGATGCCAGCGGCATGAACGATAAATTGCTGGTGCACATGGATGCCATCATCGGGTCGATGACACCGAAAGAACGCGCCAAGCCAGAATTGCTGAACGCCAAGCGCAAGATCCGCATTGCCAAAGGCTCCGGCATGACGGTGCAAGACGTTAACAAGCTGATCAAAATGCATCAGGAAATGGCAAGTGCCATGAAGCGCATCCGCAAAATGGGTGGGCTGAAAGGCCTTGCTGCGATGTTCGGCGGAAAAGGCGGAGGCGATTTGGGGGGCGCGATGGAGGGGATGCACGGCCTTCCCCCCGGCGCGATGCCACCTGGCATGGGCGGATTTCCCGGAATGGGCGGCGGCGGCGGGATGCCGCCAGACCTCGCAAGACTTTTGAATAAGAAGAAATAATATACTGTTTAGTTTGAATATCTTAAGAAAGGTGAGTTAGTTTTATGGCATTATCAATGCGTTTGTCGCGGGGCGGTTCGAAAAAGCGTCCTTATTATAAAATCGTCGTAGCCGACGCCCGTGCACCGCGCGATGGCAAGTTCATCGAGCGTATCGGCAGCTACAATCCGCAGGCGCCTAAGGATAGCGCAGAGCGTGTCGTCCTCGACACCGAGCGCGCGAAGCATTGGCTCGCCGCTGGTGCTCAGCCATCGGACCGCGTAGCTCGTTTCCTTGACGTCGCTGGCGTCAAAGAGCGCAAGGTAAAGAACAACCCGAATAAGGGCGAGCCAGGCCAGAAAGCCAAGGATCGTGCAGAAGACAAGGCTACTAAGCTTGCAGAAGCTGAAGAAGCTGCCGCCGCCGCCGCCGCTGCGCCAGCACCTGAGCCAGAGCCTGAAGTAGTTGCGGAAGAAGCACCTGCCGCTGAAGAAGCGCCTGCTGCTGAAGAAGCTGCACCTGCCGCTGAAGAAGCACCTGCTGCTGAAGAAGCTGCACCAGCTGCGGAAGAAGCAACTGAAGAAAAGGCTGAGGGCTAAGCCTTGGCTGACAACACCGTCACGCTTGCCGCCGTCTCTGGTGCGCACGGCGTGACGGGTGAAGTCCGTCTCAAGCTGTTTGCAGATAGTCTGGACAGCTTGAAACATTACAAGACTTTCAATGACGGTACGTTGACGGTCAAGTCGCTACGCCCGACTAAAGATGGCGCTATCGCGCGCTTTGCGGAAATTAACGACCGCAATGCAGCGGAAAAGCTACGCAGCACCCTCCTAACGGTTCCGCGAGATGCTTTGCCTGAATTGGGCGAGGGCGAATATTATTATAGCGACCTGTTGGGTTTGCCGTGCATATCCACCGATGGCACGGACCTTGGCATTTGTGTCGCTGTCGAGAATTTCGGCGCAAGTGATGTGCTCGAAATTCAAATGCCTGCGGTTGAAGACAAGCCCGGTAAAAAATTCATGGTTCCTATGACCGCCGATGCCGTACCCGAATGGGCGGCTGGCGCGGACGGCCGCATCCTTATCGATGCCGCTTTTGTGATATGACCTTTCACGCCCAAATCCTCACGCTCTATCCTGAAATGTTCCCTGGCCCGCTAGGAATATCCTTGGCTGGCCGTGCGCTGGAGCAGGGGGCATGGTCTTGCGCGCCGATTCAGATCCGTGACTTTGCTAAGGATAAACACCGCACCGTCGACGATACACCCGCAGGCGGCGGGGCAGGGATGGTATTGCGGGCAGATATTCTTTCGGCGGCGGTCGTGCACGCAGCGGGAATGCATCCCAATATTCCAATACTTGCCATGACGCCGCGTGGTAAGCCAATTGCGCAATCACGTATCCGTGAACTTGCGGATGGCCCCGGCGTAACGCTGCTGTGTGGCCGGTTTGAAGGATTTGACGAACGCCTTTTCGACGCGCATCCCGAAATCGAGCAGGTCAGCATGGGGGACATCATATTGTCCGGCGGCGAAATCGGGGCCTTGATGCTCTTAGACGCTTGCATTCGGCTGCTTCCCGGCGTAATGGGCGCCTCTTCCAGCGGTGATGAAGAGTCCTTTGAACAAGGATTGCTTGAATATCCGCACTACACCCGACCCAATGATTGGGAAGGGCGTATGATCCCTGAAGTGTTGCGATCGGGGGATCATGCGAAAATAGCTGCTTGGCGGAAACAACAGGCAGAGGAAATTACTCGGTTACGCAGACCGGACCTTTGGGGGCGTTACAAAGATGCCCGGGTCCAGCCTGCCTCTGACGTGCGACAAAAGAATAAGGATTAAATGGGGCATGAACCTCATCCAAACACTCGAAGCCGAAGCTATTGCAGCTTTGTCAGAAAACAAAAAAATTCCTGCGTTCCGTGCAGGTGACACCGTCAAGGTGGGCGTGAAGGTCATCGAAGGTGAGCGCACGCGTATTCAGAATTACGAAGGCGTGTGCATCGCGCGTTCGAACAAGGGCATGGGCTCCAACTTCACGGTACGCAAAATGTCGTTCGGTGAAGGCGTTGAGCGCGTATTCCCGTTGTACAGCCCCAATATCGACAGCATCGAAGTCGTCCGTAAGGGCGTCGTGCGTCGTGCGAAGCTTTACTATCTGCGTGGTTTGACCGGTAAGAAGGCACGTATTGCCGAACGCCGCGACCCACGTCCGATTAAAACTACCGAGGCTGCCGAATAAGGCAGGAGCCGCGTTGCGTTTCTAACCGAACACAAAAGGCCGGGCTCCCATAAAGAGCCCGGCCTTTTTTATTGCCATTGAAGGAAGTGATCATGGGTTATCGTATCGTAGTCGCAGGTGCGACGGGCAATGTGGGCCGCGAAGTTGTCAACATTCTGGCCGAACGCGCGTTTCCCGCTGATGAAGTCGCCGTGCTGGCATCATCGCGCAGCCAAGGTATCGAAATCGAATATGGCGATACCGACAAGATGCTGAAGATCCAGAATATCGAGAATTTCGATTGGACGGGCTGGGACATGGCGATTTTTGCCATCGGTTCGGAAGCAACCATGAAATACGCGCCGATTGCCGCTGCTGCAGGTTGTGTAGTGATCGATAACAGCTCGCTTTTCCGCATGGACCCCGATGTTCCGTTGATCGTGCCGGAGGTTAACCCTGACGCAATCGATACCTATAAGCGAAAGAATATCATCGCCAACCCGAACTGCTCGACGGCGCAATTGGTCGTCGCGTTGAAACCGCTGCACGATTACGCCAAGATTACCCGCGTTGTCGTATCAACCTACCAATCGGTGTCGGGCGCGGGCAAAGAGGGCATGGACGAATTGTTCGAACAGAGCCGCAATATCTTTGTGGGCGACAGCGCCGATGCCAAGAAGTTTACGAAGCAAATCGCATTCAACGTCATCCCGCACATCGATAGCTTTCTCGACGATGGCTATACGAAGGAAGAGTGGAAGATGATGGTTGAGGTCAAGAAGATACTCGACCCCAAAATCAAGCTGACAGCGACCTGCGTGCGCGTTCCTGTCTTTGTGGGCCACAGCGAAGCCGTGAATATCGAATATGAGCGCGAAATGTCAGCTGAAACTGCGCAGAATATCTTGCGTGAGGCGCCAGGCATCATGCTGATCGATAAGCGCGAAGACGGTGGCTATACGACCCCTGTCGAGGCCGCAGGCGACGATGCAACTTATGTCAGTCGCGTGCGTGAAGACCCGACTGTCGACAATGGCCTTGCGTTCTGGTGCGTGTCGGATAATTTGCGCAAAGGGGCCGCGCTGAATGCGGTGCAGATTGCTGAACTGCTTGGCCGTCGGCATTTGAAAAAAGGATAAATTATGGGGCTGCAAGCCGATGTTTTCTGGTCGTTTCGCAGCCCATATAGCTACCTTGCCACGCGGCGATATAGCGCGCTGGCACAAGAATATGACCTGACAATCAATCTGCGTCCGGTCTATCCGCTGGCCATACGTGAACCTGACTTTTTTGAACGCAGCCACCCCAATTGGTTGCGCTATACCTTTACGGATATGTTCCGTGTGGCGCAGTTCCACGGTGTTCCATTCGGCCCGCCGAGGCCCGACCCGATTGTGCAGGACGTGCAGACACGCAAGATTGCCGAGGCGCAGCCCTATATTTTTCGGCTGACCCGATTGGGCCAAGCGGCGGCGCGGCGTGGCAAAAGCCTTGCCTTTTGTGACGAAGTGTCGCGGCTCATTTGGGGCGGGGCAGAGAATTGGCATGCGGGTGACCATCTCGCCGGCGCAGCGACACGCGCGGGATTGGACTTGGCAGAGCTAGATGCCGAAGCGCTCAGCGATGCCGAAGCTCTCGATACAGAAATCGCCTCCAATCAAGCGGCACTCGAGGCAGCAGGACATTGGGGCGTGCCAACTCTTGTTTTCGACGGCGAACCCTTTTTCGGGCAGGATCGTATCGATATGGCGCTGTGGCGCATGGCGCAAAAAGGGCTGACAAAACGCGAGGTGTAAGCGTTAGTCCGCCATAGCGGGTTGTTGTCCTGGGGCGGCATTGCCCGGCTTCAAAAAGAAAACCAGAGGGCTGACGATAATCAATATGATCATCATCAGTTTGAAGTCGTCGAGATAGGCAATCATTGCGGCTTGGCGGCTGACTTCCAAATTCAGCATCTGCATCGCGCCTTCGCCCAGCGCGCCCAACCTGTCTGCCGTTGACGGGTCAATTGCGTTCATTGAGGAGGCCGTGACATGCGAGGCGAGATCTTCATGGCTTGTCTGCATATTCCGCGCGAGCATTGTGGTCATGACAGAGATGCCGAAGCTGCCGCCCAAGCTGCGGAACAAATATAATAAGCTTGAACCATCCGTCCGCATCCGCATGGGTAATGTGGAAAATGCGACGCCATTGAGCGGAATGAAAACAAGGCCCATGCCAAAGCCTTGGAATAGGCCGGTGTAGACGATCAAATGCCAGTCCATGTTCAAGGACCAGCTGGTCATGATCCACATGGATGCAGCGGTCATGAGAAAGCCGATACAAATCACGACACGTGGATCAACTTTATTGGTCAATTTTGCCGCGATAAACATGGCAATCAATATGCCAATCCCGCGCGGCGCCAGCAGTACACCCGTGTCGTAGACGCTGTACCCATATAGATTTTGGAGCATAGGCGGCAGCAGCGCGAAAATGCCGAACATCATCATACCCACCAGCAACATCATGTTGAGCGAAATGAAGAAATTGCGATCGGTGAGCAGCAGCCGTTCAAACATGGGGCGGCGCGTTGTCATTTGATGGATGGCAAACATCCAAAGCGCTGCCAATACGATGATTGCCTCAATGATGATCTCCCAACTTTGCAGCCAATCTTCTTGCTGCCCGCGATCTGTGAGCAACTGCAGCGTCGCCAAACCAATTGCCAACATAGCAAAGCCGAAGCGATCCAACTCGCGGCGGTTGATTGGACGCGAAGGTAAAAGCCACCACAAGATTGCCAAGGTCGGAATACCAATGGGCAAGTTGATATAAAATACCCAGCGCCAGTTGTAATTTTCAGTTAGCCATCCGCCAATCATGGGGCCCAATATGGGCGCTATCATGATCCCCATGCCCCAGATCGACATCGCGCGCGGAGCCTCCGACGGCTTGTTGATGTCGAGCATGATGGTTTGGGAAAGCGGACCGATGAACGCCGCGCACATGCCCTGGAGTATACGAAATGCGACCATTTCGGATAGGCTCGTCGCGATGCCACAGAGCATAGATGCCAAGATAAACCCAGCCACCGCGCCCAGAAACAGATTGCGTGAACCAATTCTGTCGGCCAGCCAGCCCGTGATCGGCATCGCAACCGCGCTGGCAACAATGTAGCTTGTGAGGACCCAAGTGATGGTGTCCATCGTCGCACCAAGGCTGGTTTGCATATGTGGGATTGCGACATTGGCAATGGTCGAATCCAATATCTGGATAATCGTCGCCCCCATGACGGCAAGCGTCAGCAGCGCCTTGTTCTTGACCGGATAGGCCGGCTGATCGAGCGGGTTACTTATCGGTATCGACGCGGACATGTGCCGACAATCCCGCAATCATCGCACGCTTTGGCTTATCGGTAATGGCAATCCGCACGGGGACGCGCTGCGTAACCTTCACCCAATTACCATTCGCATTTTGCGCAGGCAGCACCGAAAATTCCGACCCAGTCCCGGCACCAATACTCGACACTTTGCCGCGAACTTTAAGCTCCGGATAGGCATCGAAGGTGATTTCCGCAGGTTGTCCAACCCGCATATGGGCAAGATCCGTTTCTTTGAAATTCGCCTCAATCCAGCTTTTATTGCTCGCCACTATGGTCACACCCGGTAGGCCCTGAACCATCATCTGACCGGGCTGCAAACGATCGGCCTGACTGACAATGCCGGACACAGGTGCGCGCACTTCGGTACGCGAAAGGTTCAAAAGCGCTTGTTCGCGTTGCGCCTGACCCGCCTTTATTGCGGGATTAATGCCAGGTGCCGCAGAACCCGTGGCGAGTGCCGTGCGCGCTTTGGTTGCGTTGGCTTGGGCCGATGCAACGCGGCTACGGGCGTCCGACAATGCATGTTCTGCCGCTTGCAAACGGGCGCGTGTTGTAAAACCAGCCTGCATGAGCGCGGATTGCCGCTGATATTCCTTTTCGTAAAAGGCAACGTCTTCACGCGCACTTTCGATATCTACGCCAGTGGTCTGATATTCGGTTTGAAGTGACGATACGCGCACTTGCGCCGCCGCAATTGCTGCATCGGCTTGTTCAATGGCAATGCGATAGGGGGCAGGGTCAATCCGGAACAAGAGATCACCTGCATTGACGACATCATTTTCATGAACCGCGACATCCATAATGCGCCCGCCGACTTCGGCCGAAATCGAAACCTTGTCTTGTTGAACATAGGCATTGTCAGTCGAAACATAATGGTCATTCGCAATATAATATGCGGTCGCGCCGCCCACGAGCAGCAATGGGACCGAGCCCAATAGCACCAAACGCCCGAAACGACGGGGTTTAGCTGGGGTGTTCGCCCCGGAATCCATCTGGGAGGGCGCGTCAGCCATGTGACACCTCTAGCGGTTTACGGGTCAAATTTGCACGAATGACATTCAACATGGCTTCTAATTCCAAACGTTGGGCCGCGTCCAATCCGGCCAATGCATCATCAAAAAGGGCAAGGGCGGTTGGACGCAAAGCCTCAATTTTCTCTTCGCCCGCAGCCGTTAGATGTAAGCGCCAACTGCGACGGTCTGTTGGGTCTGCCTTGCGTTCCACCAAGCCTGCATCCTGCAGCCGGTCCACCATTCTGCCGAGCGTTATAGGTTCTACATCCAGCATGTCCGCGACGGTTACCTGTGTGCTGCCATCAAAACGTTTCAACAATGCAAGCACGCGCCATTGGGGACGCGTTACACCCATGACGCGCGCCCGTTCGTCAAACGACCGGCGCAGCAAGCGTGCAGCATCACCTAAAAGAAAACCAAGATCGTCGCTCATGCCTTGCACATAATAGCTATGCTTATTATGTGCAAGGCAATCTGTGAGCGCGGTACAATATATGGAAAAAACTTTCCTGACCGGAACGCGCGTGGCAATAGCTGATGCTCAAATCTGCAAAAGCAAAGAAGTCGCCGATGATTACATGCCATAGTTTCCAAGCCGTCGACGGTGTCGAGATCGCGTGGCGTGAAACGGGGCAGGGGCGCCCCTTGTTGTTGATACATGGCTTCATGTCCGAAGCGGAGACCAATTGGATTAAATATGGCCATGCTGCTGCTCTAGCCAATGCGGGATACCGCGTCATCATGCCGGATCTACGCGCCCATGGGCTAAGCGGTAAGCCGCATGAATCCCCGCATTATCCGCGCGATATTCTGGCCGATGACCAATTCGCGCTGCTCGCTTATTTAGGCATCACGGAATATGACCTTGGCGGTTATTCGCTGGGCGGTAGGACCGTGTCGCGGATGCTGGCGCGTGGCGCAGCGCCAGGCATGGCTGTTATCTCAGGCATGGGACTCGAAGGCCTGACCCAAACAGGCAATCGTGGTACGCATTTCCGCCATGTCTTTGACAATTTGGGGCAGCATGAAAGAGGGTCCTCCGCATGGATGGCGGAGGCATTCTTGAAAACCACTGGCGGTGATCCAGTGGCGTTGCGGCATATTCTGGATACGTTCGTTGACACCAATATGGCGGAAATTGCCAGTTGGTCTCTTCCGGTTGCTGTTGTGTGCGGCGAACAAGATGATGATAATGGCTCCGCAGCCGACCTCGCCGCGCTTGTGCAACATGGAAAACTTTTCACGGTACCGGGCAACCATATGAGCGCGGTTACCAAGCCGGAGCTTGGGGAAGCCTTTGTTGCGGCGCTGACGGGTGAGCGCTGGTGACGCTTCCTCCTTTCGACATCCAACTCGTTTTGATGGGTGAACGGGTCATGCTGCGGCCGCTGTTGGCGATAGATTATGACGGGCTCTATGCTGTGGCATCAGACCCCGAAATCTGGGCCATGCATCCATTTCGCGATCGATACAAAAAGAAGGTCTTTGACGCATTCTTCGCCGATGCCATGGCGTCGCAGGGTGCCTTTGCCATTGTGGATCGCGCGACAGATGAAATCATCGGCGGCACACGTTTTGCTAATTATGATCCGACAGCTGCAGAAATAGAAATCGGTTGGACCTTCTTTGCGACCGCATATTGGCGGACAGGCATCAATCGCGCGGTAAAGGCGCTGATGCTGCGGCATATATTCCAATTTGTGCGGATCGTTGTGTTTCAGGTGGGCGCACATAATTTCCGATCGCGTACCGCAGTGGAGCGTTTGGGTGGCAAGTTAGTGGGAGAGCATAAGCGCCATCATGGCAGGCAAGAACATGACTATACAACCTATCATTTGACGCACGAGGATGCCCTGTCAGGGGCGTTGGCGACCGCATTGGAGTGTGCGAGCGATGCGTAAGGAGACTGCTCTGGAACGGCGTTTCTGGAGGTTCTGGCTGTCCGGCATTTTGTTACTTGCGGCACAGATTGTCATGAACGTCTGGCTGGTAACCGAAGCAACGCCGTTGGGAATGAGCGACCATCAGGCCGCCGGAAATGCGGCGCGTGTCGATTACATCCATGCTGCTTGGGCCGCATCGGGCGTTATGGACCTTGCCATTTACAGCATGGAATTGGATCTCATATTTATCGGCATTTATGCATGGGGCGCTTTTGCAGGTGGGCGAATGTTCGTTGCCGCGCCACACGCCATGCTGGCGCGCCTTGGTAAGGTCATTATGATTGCTGCCGCTGGTTTTGCGATTGTCGATTATGTGGAGACCATAAGCCAGCTCATTCAGGCGGCATTTACCGGCGGGCATGAACTGCTTTCCGGTGTCGCAGCCACGGCGCGGCCCATCAAAACGATATTGTTTCTGGTAACATTCTTCGGTGTGTTGGTCGGCTTGGCTATTCAAAGCTGGAAAAGCCGTGAGGCTTGACGCGGAAAGCCGGAAGTTTCAACGTCGCGCCATTATATCTGTCAGGACCTTTATATGAAAAATTTTGTATCCATCGCCGCTCTGGCATGCGCCACGCTTTCCGTCCCCAGCATTGCCATGGCGCAGGATGCGCCGGCGACAGCATCTACGCCAACGGTATCTGATGCCGATGCATTTGTGGCACGCGCCGAAAAGGACCTTTTTGACTTCTCCATCGAAGCTGGCCGTGTCGCTTGGATTAATTCCACCTATTTGACTGATGACACCGATGCTGTCGCGGCGCGTTACGGCGAGATTGGAACAGAAAAGGCGGTTGCGTACGCACTTGAGGCCGCCAAATATCAGGCACTTCCCGGCCTGTCTTTCGATACTAAGCGCAAGCTGGATATCTTGCGCGGCGGCATAGTCCTGCCTGCGCCGACCGCGCCTGGCGCAGCGGCGGAACTCGCGACGATTTCAACCAAGTTGCAGTCCGCTTATGGCAAGGGACGCGGTACATTGCGCGGCAAGGAAATCAACGGTTCGGATATTGAGGCCGAAATGGGTTCGAACCGCAACCCTGAAGAATTGAAGGAAATGTGGGTAAGCTGGCACGACAATGTCGGTGCGCCCATGGGACCGGATTATATGCGCATGGTGAACATCGCCAATAAAGGCGCAACCGAGCTTGGCTATGCCGATGTGGGCGCCATGTGGCGGTCTGGCTATGACATGCCAGCAGATGATTTTGCCAAGCTGACCGACAAATTATGGCTTGAGGTCAAGCCACTCTATGACGAGTTGCACACTTATGTCCGTACGCAGCTGAACAAAAAATATGGCGATGCCGTTCAGTCCAAAACCGGACCAATCCGCGCAGATTTGCTCGGCAATATGTGGGCGCAGGAATGGGGTAATATCTATGATGTTGTCGCGCCTGCAGGGGCTGGCGACATCGGTTATGATATTGGCGAATTGCTGGTCGCCAAGGGCTATAAGCAAACCGACATGGCGGATTTCAGCGCCAATCGCGGCAAAGCCGAAAAAGACATGGTGAAGGTTGGCGAAGGCTTCTTCTCGTCACTTGGCTTTGCGGCATTGCCAAAAAGCTTTTGGGATCGCGCGCAATTTATCAAGCCTGCCGATCGTGAAGTCGTCTGCCACGCTTCGGCTTGGGATGTGGACAATGTCGATGATCTGCGCATCAAAATGTGCATCAAGGTCAACACTGACGATTTTGTGACGATCCACCATGAGCTTGGGCATAATTATTATCAGCGCGCTTATAACAAGCAGCCTTATCTCTATTTAAATGGTGCCAATGATGGTTTCCATGAGGCGATTGGCGACGCCATAGCTTTGTCTATTACACCAAATTATCTCGTCCAGATCGGCTTGCTAGATCCAGATAAGGTCCCCGGCGCGGACAAGGATAATGGCCTTTTGCTGCGTCAAGCTATGGATAAGGTGGCGTTTCTGCCATTTGGCTTGCTCATCGATAAATGGCGTTGGGGTGTGTTCAACGGATCAATCACGCCTGCCAATTACAACAAGGGCTGGACCGATTTGCGTCTCCAGTATCAGGGCATTATTCCACCTGTGGAACGCGCAACTGATCGTTTTGATGCTGGCGCCAAATATCATATCCCCGGCAACACGCCTTATACCCGCTATTTCCTCGCCCGCATTTTGCAGTTCCAATTCTACAAGGCTGCGTGCGATATTTCAGGATGGAAGGGGCCACTGCATCGTTGCTCTTTCTACGGCAACAAGGAAGTGGGAACGCGGCTGAACGCAATGCTCGAAATGGGGGCGTCGAAGCCTTGGCCAGAGGCGCTTCAGGCCTTTACTGGCACGCGCGAAATGTCTGGCAAACCAATGCTCGAATATTTTGCGCCATTGATGAAATGGCTCAAGGCGCAGAATAAAGGTGTGAAAAAGGGCTGGTAAGTAAAAAATAGCCCCGCCGCAAAAGCGGGGCCATTTATATCAGCTGTTAGGCAGCAGGTTTTGCCGGCGCAGTCTTCTTCACTGCTGGCTTGGCCCGTGTTGCAGGCGCCTTAGCAGCGACAGCCTTCGTTGCAGGCTTAGCTGCAGCGGCAGCCTTTTTCGCAGCAGGCTTTTTCGCGGCTGGTTTTTTGGCAGCAGGCTTCTTCGCTGCAGGCTTTGCGCTGCTTGCAGTTTTGCGGTCATATACCTTCTTACCGGCAACGGCTGCTGCGGCAGTTGCGATAACCGCGCCAGCAACGGCGGCGGACTTGCCGGGATTTTCCTTAATGACTGTGCCAGCAGTTGTTGCGGCATTGGAGGCGGAATCGACCGCGGACTTGGCGGTGTTCGACGCGGTTTCAGCCGCCGAACGCGCTTTACCTGACAGGGTGTCAGTCAAATTGCGCAATGTGTTCAATAATTCGTGAAATATGCCAGTTTTTTCGGGCTTTATCGACATAAGCCGTTCCTCCTTGGGTTGTTATGCAATGATAATAATCGTTGGGCGTTGCGTTCGTTCCAGCATGTTTACCGGAATGGTGGTTCGTTGAATGCGCGTAACTTGCGGCTGTGTAAGCTGTTTCCAGCCTCGCGCAGCAACTCACATGTTTGAATGCCGATCTGTAAATGTGCGGCAATCGCCTCTTCGTAAAACCGGTTCGCTTGACCCGGCAATTTGATTTCGCCGTGCAACGGTTTGTCCGAAACACATAGCAACGTGCCATAGGGTACGCGGAAACGATAGCCCTGCGCCGCAATGGTGGCGGATTCCATGTCGATGGCAATCGCACGGCTTTGTGAGAAACGCAGCGCTGAGGCGGAATAGCGCAGTTCCCAATTGCGATCGTCGGTGGTGACAACGGTGCCGGTGCGCATCCGCCGTTTCAGATCTGCGCCACTCGCGCCTGATACATCCTCCGCAGCACTCGCCAAGGCTTGCTGCACTTCGGCGATGGGTGGGATGGGGATTTCGGGTGGCAGGACTTCGTCCAAAATATGGTCATCGCGCAAATAGGCATGGGCGAGGACATAATCGCCAATCCGCTGTGTCTCGCGAAGGCCGCCGCAATGGCCAATCATCAACCAAGCTTCAGGCCGAAGCACCGCAAGGTGGTCGCAAATCGTTTTGGCATTGGACGGGCCAACGCCAATATTCACCAAGGTGATACCTGAACGGTCTGGCGCGATAAGGTGATAGGCTGGCATCTGGTGCCGCCGCCATGTGCTATCGGCGACAAGCTGCGCCGCATTGTCCGTTGGTTGATCCACATATAGGCCACCGGCACCCGACAAAGCAGTGTAACGGCCATTGCCGACCTGCGTGCACGCCCAGCTTACAAATTCATCCACATAACGGTGGTAGTTGGTGAACAGAATATAATGCTGCACATGCTCGGCAGGTGCGCCGGTATAGTGCCGCAAGCGGGCCAATGAAAAATCGGTGCGCAGACCATCAAATAATGCGAGTGGCGAGCTGCTGTTGCCCTTTACGCGCAATAGGCCATCGGCAATTTCATCGCCAATATCAGCCAATTCCGTCGTGGGAAAATGACGCGCTAATTCGTTCGGACTGATGGTTCCCAATTCAAGATCGGCTGACCCGTCCAGAACATAAGGGAACGGGATTTCTTGTCGACTGCGGCCAACCGAAATCTCAAGCTCATATTGCTCATTCAAAAGGTCGAGCTGCGCGCCAATATAATCGGCAAAAAGTTCGGGCTTGGTGAAGGTGGTTCGGTATGTGCCGACTTTCTCCAGCTTGCCAAATGCGAGGTTCGATTTGGTCTCGCGGGTCTTGCCAGCATAAGTGATGACGAGTTCGGGATAGCAGAAGTCATTGCGTGCGCGCTGGTCTGCGCTGGGCGGAACCCTGTCCTTCAAATAAGCTGCCAGCGCGGATTGAAGACGTTTTACCGAAGCTTCATACTCGGTAACAAGTTGACGAATGATGTCTTGAGCGTGTTGAGTAGGCATAATCACGCTTCACCGAATTTTGCGAATTTGGCAACAAAAAAGGGAGGGTAACCCCTCCCTTTTACAAGCAGATTGTAAAGATCTAGCTAAAGATTAGAGCTGCCCAAGCATATATTCTGCTGAACTGACGTTGAAATCGCCCGGCGCTTCGACATTGACTTGCTCAACGACGCCATCGTTGACGACAAGCGAGAAGCGCTGACCGCGCTTGCCCATGCCAAATGCGCTGCCATCCATTTCCAAACCAAGCGCAGCTGCGAAATCGCCATTGCCGTCGGCCAGCATAGTGATGGCATCCGAACCGCCCGACTTGTTCCACGCGCCCAAAACAAAGGCATCGTTGACGGCGGTGCAAGCGATTTCGTCGATTCCCTTCGCAGCGAGCTCATCTGCCTTTTCCACAAAGCCGGGAAGGTGGCGTGCCGAGCATGTTGGCGTAAATGCGCCGGGGACAGAGAATAATGCAACGCGGCGTCCAGCGAAATATTCTGCAGACTGAACAGGCTGAGGGCCTTCCGCGGTTGCCTTGACCAATTTTACGTCAGGGATTTTGTCGCCGATAGAGATGCTCATGAGAAATTTCCTTTAGCAAGAGAGAGTGTGGCGGCTTCATCCGTGACCAGCTTTGCCGAGTCAAGCGGGGGGATGTTCTATGGATGATTTTCTAAGGTTGATTGGAGGTTACAGGGGGCGTTTTGTCTAAAAGCGTCTCTTTCCAATAGAACATATAAAGCAATCTTTATATTTGATTTCACCAAAATCCATCGCTATGGCGTGCACCAACTAAAACCTCCCGGAGAATAAGCCTGTGGCTTTTAACGATTATGTCATTGCCGATATCGGCGAGGCCGATTTTGGCCGTAAAGAAATCAATATTGCTGAAACCGAAATGCCTGGCTTGATGGCATTGCGTGAAGAATTTGGTGCGTCACAGCCATTGAAAGGTGCGCGCATTGTTGGTTCTTTGCATATGACGATCCAAACCGCAGTTCTTATCGAAACGCTGACGGCGCTTGGCGCGGATGTGCGTTGGGCGACATGCAACATTTTCTCGACACAAGACCATGCCGCAGCCGCGATTGCCGCACAGAATATTCCGGTGTTCGCCGTAAAAGGCGAAAGCCTTGCCGATTATTGGGATTATGTCGGCCGCATCTTTGATTGGGGTGATGAAACTACGGCCAATATCATCCTTGACGATGGCGGCGACGCAACGATGTTCGCATTGTGGGGCGCAAAGATTGAGCGCGGCGAAAGTTTCGGCGAACCAGAAAATGAAGAAGAAGTCGAATTCCAGCGCGCTTTGAAGGCATTTATTGCCAAAAAGCCCGGCTATTTGACGCAAACGGTCAAGAATTTGAAGGGCGTTTCGGAAGAAACCACCACCGGTGTCCACCGCTTGTATGAAATCGCGAAGAAGGGCGAGCTGCCTTTCCCCGCGATCAACGTGAATGACAGCGTGACTAAGTCGAAGTTCGACAATCTGTACGGCTGCAAGGAATCGCTCGTCGACGCCATTCGTCGCGCCACCGATGTCATGCTCGCGGGTAAAGTTGCTTGCGTTGCTGGCTTTGGTGATGTCGGTAAGGGATCGGCCCAGTCGCTCCGCAATGGCGGCGCGCGGGTTATGGTCACGGAAATCGATCCGATCTGCGCATTGCAGGCCGCGATGGAGGGTTTTGAAGTTGTGACGATGGAAGAAGCCGTGCAACGCGCGGACATTTTCTGCACTGCAACTGGCAATGCCGACGTTATCACGGCCGAGCATATGATGAACATGAAGCCCATGAGCATCGTGTGCAACATCGGTCACTTTGACAGCGAAATTCAGATTTCGGCTTTGTCCAATTATAGCTGGAATGAAGTGAAGCCAGGAACCGATCTCGTTCAGTTCCCAGACGGAAAGCAAATCATCGTTCTGGCGAAGGGACGCTTGGTCAATCTGGGTTGTGCAACCGGACATCCAAGCTTTGTGATGTCGGCAAGCTTCACCAACCAAGTGCTCGCCCAAATCGAACTTTGGACCAACGGTGACAATTATAAGAACCAAGTCTATGTTCTGCCAAAGCATCTCGACGAGAAGGTCGCGACGCTGCACCTTGAAAAGCTTGGCGTGAAGTTGACCAAGCTGACCGACAAGCAGGCTGGATATATTGGCGTATCGACCGAAGGTCCGTTCAAACCAGACCATTATCGTTATTAATCACATGTCATAATGTGAGGAAAAGAAAGCCTGCTGCGGAAACGTGGCGGGCTTTTTTCGTTGCGCGGCCCGCGCATTTGGGCATTAACTTAAAATCGACAACGTAAAGGGCGCATGACGATGACAGGCACTGGCCTGCCCATTGCACTGATAGGAATATTGATGGCGCTGTGGCTCACAGGGGCCGCGGTCGCTATTTGGGCAGCGCTGTCGATGCGTGACCAAGCGTCGAAGGTTCTGGGCCAGTCAACGCGCCTTGGTCGCCTTTTGGAAACGGCGCCTGCGTTTCCCGTAATGGTTCATAGTGATGGCAGGGTTGAGGCGCCCGAACGGTTCGTGCGGACGCTTGGCTTGGATGAACCCATAGGTTCACTGGCGGATCTTGGCGGGCGTGACAATGCGGGTCTTGCGCAAAAGGACTTGGCCGAACTTGCATATAAAGTGCGCGAAACGCAGCGCACGGGGAAGGGCTTCACACAGCATTTGGCAATTGAAGGATCGCACCGCAGGCTGACGGTGGTTGGCAATGTTGCCGACAATGTCATCTACCCCAATGGCACAGCGACCTTGTGGTTTATTGATTCCACTGAAAATGTGCGTGAACTGGAGCAGCAGACACGCGAAGCGAACGAAGCGCGCTCCGCGTTTTCTGCGTTGGCAGGCCTGATTGAAGCGGTCCCCATTCCGATATGGCTCCGACAACCCGACATGAAACTGCATTTTGTGAACCATGCTTATGTTGCAGCGGTGGGCGGCACAGATGGCGGGCAAGTGGTCGGCGATAGCGTCGAATTACTTGAGCCTGAAAATGGCAAAGGTGCGGCCGAATATGCTGCTGAAGCTGCGGCTGAACACGCACAAAAAGAGCGCATAATATCAGCGACGTTGAATGGGGAGCGCCGACAATTGCATGTCTTCGATATCCCATTGGGCGCGTCCGGCGTCGCTGGACTTGCAATTGATGTGCAGGAACTCGTCGACACAAAATCCGAAGTGCGCAAATTGTTGGCGGCACAACGCGACCTATTGAACCTTATGTCTGCGGGCGTTGCGCAATTCGACGCGCAATATGGGCTCAGTTTTGCAAATATGCCATTTCAGAGGCTCTTCTCTTTTCGGGACCAATGGCTTTCGGAAAAACCGGAATTTGCGCGTGTGCTGGACCGTATGCGTGAAAATGGAAAGCTGCCTGAAGTACGTGATTTTCCCGCATGGCGTAAAGCGCGTGAGGAGTGGTTTCGCGCGTCCGACGCAACCGAAGAAAACTGGCTTTTGCCCGACGGCACACATTTGCGCGTTTTGGCCCAGCCCATACCCGATGGCGGGTTACTTATGATTTTTGAAGACCGCACCGAACAGGCGCAACTGGCCCGAGCGCGTGATGTTTTGCTGCGCGTACGGACGGCGACCTTTGACAATTTGTTCGAAGCAATCGCCGTTTTTTCAGCCGATGGCCGGCTAAGTATTTGGAACCGGCTCTTTGCCGAGATCTGGCAGTTATCCGATGATTTGCTGATCAAGCACCCTCGTTTGGATGAACTTTTGCCATTGTTGGCGGCGCATTTGAAAACACCCACACAGATAACAGTCCTTGGTGAACTGATCAGGATGACGTCTTCCAATAGAGCGCAGCGCCAGAGTGAGGCGATCTTTGCTGATGGCCGGATATTCCAAATCGCGGCTATACCGCTGCCCGACGGTAACACGCTTTTCAATATGCTCGCATTGTCTGACAGGTCGAAGATGGTGCAAACCGCGCATGATGCGGATGCGGTTCAGGCTAGTTTTTTGCCGGAATGATGCGCTTGTCCTTATTTTGGCAGATAATTGCATTGCATGGTGGCACTTTTCATTTTCCTTCTGCAAAAGGTAATGGAACCAAAATCACCAGGGCGCTATCAAAGAAATGATTATTGCAACCGATGAAGATATGCGCGCTTTTGGCCATGTGCTTGCCCAAAGTTTGAAGCAGTCAGATTGGGTCGCGATTAACGGTCCGCTGGGTGCCGGTAAAACCGTATTGTGCGCGGGTATATTGGCAGGCCTTGGTTTTAAGGGCGAAGTCGCCAGCCCATCTTACGCCATCGTGCATAGTTATGAACCGCCAGATGTTTTGGTTGCCGTTGCCCATGTCGATTTGTATCGCCTCGACAACGCGGATGAATTGGACGAACTGGGACTGGTGGACGAACGCAGTGAACGCATCACACTTGTTGAGTGGGCTGAGCGTTTTGGCGCGACCTATGTGGTGCCAAGCCATATGATTGACATAGCACCGCAAGCGGACGGAAGCCGCATACTGACTTTGAAAATGGATACTGATGACACAGGTAATTAATATGGCTCCACCCGCAGGCTTGGACGAATTTCTGAAGTCGCATGGCTGGGAGGGCGCGGTAGTGACTCCGGTTGCAGGCGATGCATCTTTCCGTCGTTATTTTCGTGTTGCGTCCGCTACGCGCGGCAAGGCGATTTTGATGGACGCACCGCCACCGCATGAAGACCCCCGTCCTTTCATACATATCGCGCAATATTTGAACGGGCATCAGTTCCGCGCGCCTGCAATTTTCGCCACCGACCTCTCGCGCGGTTTATTGCTGATAGAAGATTTTGGCGACCGACGGATGCGCGAGCATCTAGACGACCATCCCGAAGATGAGGCGGCGGTTTATCGCGCGGCTATTGATGCCATTGTTCGATTGGCGCAGACACCCGCGGTGCAAGCGCAGCCTTATGACATGGCGACGTACATGCGCGAAGTGCAACTTTTGTCGGAATGGTACATGCCCGCGATGGGTATATCCTTTGATGCGCGCGCATTTGATCAGCTTTGGGCCGATGCTCTCGCCCCGCTTGCGGATTATCAAAAAGTCACCGTGCTGCGCGATTACCATGCCGAAAATATTATGCTTCTCGAAGATGGCCAACAGGGGATAATTGATTTTCAGGACGCTTTGGTCGGTCATCCGGCCTATGATCTGGTGTCCTTGCTGCAAGACGCGCGGCGCGACGTTTCGCCTGCGTTGGAAGCCGAGATGCTGGCTTATTATCATGCCACGGCAAAACCCGGTGCCGATTTTGACGCGCATTATGCCTTGTTGGGCGCGCAGCGGAATACCAAAATTATCGGCATATTCACGCGTTTGTGGAAACGGGATGGCAAGGCGCGCTATCTGTCCTTCTTGCCGCGCATGTGGGCGCTGTTGGAACGTGATTTGGCCCATCCGGCCCTAGCGCCGGTCAAGCTTTGGTTCGACACCCATATCCCTTCGGACTTGCGTCATAAAATGCCGACGGAATTGAACATAGATGGTTAAGCATGTGCATACAGCGATGATCATGGCGGCGGGCAAGGGGACGCGGATGATGCCGCTGACCGCCAACCGTCCAAAGCCCTTGATCGAAGTGGGTGGCGTTGCATTACTCGACCATGTGCTGGATCATTTGCGCGATGCCGGCGTCGGTAAAATTGTCGCCAACGTCCATTATCTCGCAGAACACATAGAGCAGCATTTGGCAGCGTCAGCGGCTGATTTAGATGTGCGCATTTCCGACGAGCGCGCGTTGCTGCGTGATACAGGCGGCGGCTTGGTGCATGCGCTGCCGCTCATTTCCGATGATCCCTTCATCTGTGTCAATGCCGACAATTGGTGGACCAATGCGGGCGACAATGCGATCTCGCAGCTCATGATGCATTGGGATGATAGCCGCATGGATGTGCTCATGCTCCTCATCCCCTTAGAGACCGCTTATAATAGCCAAGGCATTGGTGATTTTAACATGGATGCAGATGGCAGACTGTCCCGTCGTCAGGGCGATGCGCCTGCGTCTTATGTGTGGACCGGCATTCAAATGTTGTCGAAGCGCCTCATTGTTGATCCGCCAGCGGATGTGTTCTCAACCAATATATTCTGGGATCGCGCCATAGCCCAAGGCCGTTGCATGGGCATATTACATGATGGCCTGTGGTTCGACGTCGGCTATCCAGCGGCAATTGCGGCAACGGAAACGAAATTGGCGGAACAATATGGGGGATAAGGCCATCGCCCCGCGTGCCCATGTGTTCAACGTACCATTGGGCAATGACCTATGCGATGTCACCGCACAATGGATTTTGCAGTCAGCGGGCGCAGACCCGCTGGCGATGAGCAACAATATACTCCTCTTGCCGAATAACCGCGCCATCAAGGCAATGACGGAGGCTTTTGTCCGGCAGGCAGCACCGGGCTTGCTGTTGCCACATATGGTTGCCGTGGGTGACATGCAATTGGACGAAGCCTTGGGGGCGATGCTTGATCCCATAGAAGCGGGCAGCACAATATGGCCCGCGATTGCGCCGTTTGAGCGGCTGATGCTTTTGGCGACGCTCGTCAAAGAATATCAGCCCAGCGATGCCTCACTTTCGCCTGCGGAAGCCTTACGACTTGCGCGCAAATTGGCAGAATTGATTGATGCGCTTGAGGTTGATCTGGTCGACTTTGCCGATTTTGCAGATATTAAAATTGAGGCTGATTTGGCCGGGCATTGGCAAGATGCCTATGCGCGGCTTTTGCAGATATTGCCCGCATATCGGGCGGCGTTAACCGCGCGCCAATTGCTAGGGCCAGCCGAACGCCGGAACCATTTGTTGGCAGCGCTTGAGCAGCGTTTAGCGCAAAATATGGGCGTAGCTCCGATCATAGCGGTGGGGATTACAACCTCTGCAAAAGCTGTGGCTCGCGTGCTGCGCCGTGTCGCACTTCTGCCGAACGGGCATGTCATCTTACCCGGCGTTGACCTTGATATGCCTGATGCGCGTTGGGATGATCTATCACCACCTAATGCCGATAGCCCAAGCCTTGGCCGCCGTCATAATGTCGAGGTGCATCCGCAGTTCCATTTGAAACATTTGCTGGAACTCATGGGTATCGACCGCAGCGAGATTGCGGTTCTCCCGACCGCCAAGTCGGTGCCAGAAACCGCAACAATTTCGGAGATATTCTGCCTTCCAGAACATAGCGTATATTGGCAGGAACTGCCACCGGAGCGCAAAAGCCTTCCGCATGCAAAATGGCTAGAGGCAGAAGATAGCGCGCAAGAAGCTAAGGCCATTGCGGTGCGTATCCGAGGCGCGTTGGAGGTCGACGAAAAGCGGATTGCCCTAATTACGCCTGATCGTGAATTGGCTGTACGTGTGGCCGGGCAGCTGCATAGATGGGGCATAGACGTAGATGACAGCGCCGGCATACCCTTGCTGCAAACGCCGCCGGGCACGCTTGCATTGGCGCTCATAGATGCAATATCGAGCCGCTTTTCCGCGTCGAGCATATTGGCCATTGCCAAGCATCCTTTGGTGTTTGCCGGCAGCGAAAGGCTCGATTGGCTGGACCATGTGCGACAGCTTGATCTTGCCTTGCGGGGCACCGCGAGCGGTATTGGGCTTGCGGCGATCACGCAACGATTACAGGCAGCGCGTAAACCAAGTGAAGTGCTTATCGCTTGGTGGTCTGGCGTTGCCACGCGTTTGTCACCGCTAGAGGGCGCGGATGGTCTGCCATTTGAGGATGTTCTTTTCACGCTTCGCGATATTGCAACCGCGCTTACCGATGGGGCGATCTGGCGTGGCGCAAGTGGCCGCGAGTTGACGCGGGTTTGGGAGGACGTCACCGCGAGCGACCTGTCGATACTTGGCCGTGTTGATGCAACGGGCTTGGTTGCGACATTCAAGGAAATTTTCTCCGGCGCAGTTGTGCGTCCGCCTTACGGTGGGCACCCCCGCGTCGCGATTTACGGCCTGTTAGAAGCGCGCTTGCAACAAGCAGACCTGTTGATTTGTTCAGGCTTGAACGAAGGCACATGGCCCCAAATAGCGCAGCCTGACCCGTGGTTGGCACCTGCTATCCGACGTCACTTGAAACTGCCGACCTTGGATCGAAATATCGGCCTTTCGGCGCATGACTTGGCGACGGCACTGGGTGCGCAAGAGGTTTTGTTGACCCGCGCGCGGCGGGATCGTAGCGGGCCAACGGTCGCGTCGCGCTTTCTACTGCGGATAAAAGCGCTGATGGGCACGGCGCTTGTGGCCGATGATGCACTGTTAGCATGGGCCGACGCGCTGGATCGTCCGGATGAAAAAGAACCCTTTGCCACGCGGCCGGTGCCGGTGCCAAACGCCAAACAGCGTTTGGTTTCCTTGTCCGTTACTGATTTCGATCAGTTGAAATCTGACCCTTATTCCTTTTACGCCAAGCGTATCTTGGGACTTCCCGTGCTGGAAAAGGTTGATGCCGAACCCAGTTTTGCGTGGCGCGGAAGCCTCGTCCACGACATATTGGAAAAATGGTTCACGCACGACGGTTGCGCGGTTGATAAGCTTGTCGCACGCGCCGATGCGTTGCTGGCGCAGGAGGCGAGTGATCCCTTGCTGCGCACATTATGGCAGCCGCGCATTGCCGCCGGTCTGCGCTGGGTGGCCGAGGAAACCAAGCGCCTGATGACCGAGCAGGGCCGCGTTGTTGCGGTTGCCGAGCAACCCGGCACTATCCATCTCAAAGGTATCGCCGTTAAAGGGCGGGTGGACCGTATTGACCGAACCGCAGATGGCGACTTGGTCATCATCGATTATAAAACGGGCATTCCGCCAAAGACCAAGCAAGTTAAGGCGGGTTTCGCGCTGCAACTGGGCCTCATCGGTTATATGGCGGAAGCGCTGGCTATCAAAGGCGTGTCAGGCGATGCGAGCCATTTCGAATATTGGAGCCTTGCCAAAAACAAAGAAGCTTTCGGCCATATTGTTATGCCGACAAGCACTCGCGCGGCTGATAAAAAACCTGATCGCAATGAATTCATCGCCTTTGCGGTTGAACAAGCGGAGGCAGCAATCGGTAAATGGATATTGGGTGACGCGCCCTTTACCGCCAAGCTACACCCCGAATTCGCTCTTTATGGCGATTATGACCAATTGATGCGTTTGCAGGAATGGAATGGGCGTCAGGCAATAATCGAGGACGCGGCATGAGTGCAGAGCCCAAAAAGCTGCATCCCTTAATCTCCGCGCAAGCCAGCGCGGTTGTTCCGCACGACAATATTTGGCTCAGCGCGTCGGCTGGTACAGGTAAAACGCAAGTTTTGACGGCGCGCGTCATCCGTCTGTTGCTGGAAAATGACGTCGAGCCCGAAAATCTTCTGTGCATCACATTTACAAAGGCTGGCGCGTCCGAAATGGCGGACCGCATCAATCAGCTTTTGGCGACATGGGTGCAGATGGACGGCACCGCGCTTGGCGAAGACCTAAAAGCAATTGGTGCAGATTACAGCCCCGAAGCACGCAACAAAGCGCGGCAGTTGTTCGCCAAGGTTTTGGATGCGCCCGGCGGTGGGTTGCAGATATTGACCATCCATAGCTTCTGCCAATCCTTGCTCGGCAGCTTTCCGGAAGAGGCCGGCCTTGTGCCGGGTTTCAAGCCAATTGAAGGCCGCGAACAGCGTGAGTTGCTAGATACGGCGCTGGCGAATTTGGTTTTGGATGCCGAAGCGCGCTGTGACAGCAGGATAATTTTCGACCTGCAGGAATTGAGCGTCAACATGGGTGAGGAGGGCGCCTTACGCTTCTTGCATCGTACTGCCGCGGCCCCCGATATGATGGCCTTAATCCCCGATGATACAGGGGCCGTTGTCTGGGCGCGGCGTTTGGCGGATGTGAGCTTTTCCGGACCCGTTGAGTATATGCTGGCGGCCGCGTTTGCCGACGAAAAAATTCCGCGCGCGGACCTGCAATCTATCATCGACGCCAATCTTATATGGGGCAATAATAACGCGGACAGTCGTGGCGGTAAGCGTGCGGCGGTGCTTCAGAACTGGTTGTCCCTTCCGCCCGCCGAGCGGGCTGCTTCATTCGCGGATCTGCATGGTTGCTGGTCAACGAAGGACGGCGGAATGCAAGTGGCGTCGAGAGGCTTCACCCCACTCACCGACGACTATAAAGCGCTTGCATCGAAGATGTTCGAATGGACCAACCAGTTGATGGGGCAGGTGGTGCGCGCGCAATATGCCGATAGGCTGGCACGCGCATTGTTGGTCGGCAAAGAATTTGCGGCGCAATATAGCAAAGCGAAACATGCGCTTGGCGCGGTCGATTTCGACGACATGATCCGCCGCACGGCGGCGTTGCTGCAACATGGCCAGATGGCAGATTGGGTGCGTTTTAAGCTCGAGCGGCAGATTGATCACATATTGGTCGATGAGGCGCAGGACACCAACGCCGCGCAGTGGGAGATTATTGGTTCGCTCACAGGGGATTTTTACAGTGGCATGGGCGTGAAGCCCGACAAGATACGCACTTTGTTTTCCGTGGGCGATTTCAAACAGGCCATTTACGGGTTCCAAGGGACCGCGCCCGAACGCTATGAAGCCGCCGGCACCGATTTCGCCAAGCGTATCGATGACGCAGGGGCGGAGTTGAACCAGCTTACCCTGTCGCAAAGCTTCCGTTCAACGCCGCCAATTCTTGATTTCGTAAATGCCGTCATCGAAGAAGCTGGACCAGAAAGCTTTGGCGTGAACGGTGAAATCGCCGCGCATTATAGCGACAAACCGGACATCGGTATGGTCGAGCTATTGGAACCCATTTCCGCCAAAGCCAATGGTCAGGATGAAAGCAGTTCCGACGAAGAAGAGAATTGGTTCAGCGACGAAAAACGTGCGTTGGCCGAGAGGCTGGCGGACCATGTCAAGGCGTTGATTGACGAAAAACCTTGGCTCGTTAGCAAAAATCGCCCCCTTGAACCCGGCGATATCATGTTCCTGTTGCGGAGCCGTGGGGACATGGCGTCGATGCTGGTGGCGCAATTGCATGAACGCAATGTGCCCGTTGCAGGTATCGACCGGCTTCGTTTGTTGCAGCCTTTGGTGGTGCAGGATTTGCTGGCCGCGATCAAATTCGTGTTGCAACCCAATGATGATTTTAGCCTAGCCTGTTTGCTGGTTTCGCCCATCATTGGCTGGTCGCAAGACACGTTGCTCCAATATGGCTATGTCGGCGACCGCAAGGGCAGCCTGTGGCAGCATATTCGTGATCGGCCTGAGCTTGAGCAGCAGATCGCCCCGCTGCGGGACATGCTTGCGATGGCCGATTTTACGACGGTCTATCATTTTCTTGAACAGATATTGTCCGGCCCCATCGGCGCGCGGCGAAAGTTCACCGCGCGGCTGGGCAGTGAGGTTTTGGTACCTATCGAGGAAATGCTGAATTCTGCGTTGCAATTTGAACAGCAACACAGCGGCGGTTTGCAAAAATTCATTGCTTGGTTCGACCGTGGTGACACCGAAATCAAACGAGAGGGTGACAGCAGCAGTAAGGAGGTCAGGATCATGACCGTCCATGGTGCAAAGGGCTTGCAGGCGCCTGTGGTTATACTGGCGGATGTCACATCTGACCCAACAAAGAAACCAGACCAGTCGGTCGAGCTGTTGATGGATGAGGGGCAGCGCACGCCGTTATTGCCTATTCGCAAGGCCGAACAAACGGGGCGGTTGCAAGACATTGTCGACATGCAAAAGACCCGCGAGTTGCAGGAACATAAGCGCTTGCTCTACGTCGCGATTACGCGCGCTGAAGAGCGGTTAATCATGGCCGGGTCTTTGGGCATTAGCCGCAAGGGCGAGCCGCCTGCGGAAAGCTGGTATGCGCTCCTGCAACGGGGCATGACTACGCTTGGGTGCGATTGGGAGGACGAGCCGCGCTGGGGCAGGGTGATGCGCCATGTTGGGCAGCAAGGGGCTTACCTAACGCCGAAAGAGGGGCGCGCGACTGACATTGTAAAAATAGAACAGTTGGTTACCACGCCGCATTGGCTTTTCGCGTCAGCGCCAGAGGAGCGACGCCCACCGCGTCCTTTAGTCCCGTCGCGTATGGACGATGACGATTATGGCGACGCGCCAGCGATTGCAGCGATGCGTAAGGCGGCGGCCCGTGGCAAGTTGATCCATGCTTTGCTTGAGCGCATCACCGACGATGCGTCGCTACAAAAAGCCGAGCAATGGCTGGCTGCGCAGACGCTGGATCATGATTTTAATCCGGCGCAGCTCATTGCCGAGGTGCAAGCCATCATAAGCGATCCGCAATGGGTGGCGTTCTTTGGTTCCTCCGCCCGCGCTGAGGTGCCCTTGGTCGCGGTGGTAGGCGAAATGGTAATCAATGGACGGATTGACCGACTTTTGGTCGAACCCGGCCTTGTGCGTGCCATTGATTTCAAAACGGGTCGGCAGGTGCCGCAGGATGAAAGCGGCGTGCCCGTTCCACATTTGCGGCAAATGGCACATTATCGGGCTGCACTGCAGACGATTTTTCCAGCGTCGCGTGTTGAAGTGTCGCTGCTATTCACTTATGCGCCGCGTTTCATCACGCTTTCGGACGACATCTTGGCCCCTTATTACCCGGCCTCTTGACGCTTCAAGCAAAACTATTGCGCATGGTCCTTGTCAGCCCTTGGCAGCAGGAATACATGGGGCACAACAAAGGAGATTGAAATGGCTACCAAAAATGTAGGCGATAATGATTTCGCCGCAACTGTGCTTGAATCAGGCAAACCCGTATTGGTCGATTTCTGGGCAGAATGGTGCGGCCCATGCAAGATGATTGGCCCAAGCCTCGAAGAAATCAGTGATGAATTGGCCGGACAGGTCGAGATCGTGAAGCTGAACATTGATGACCATCCTGATACGCCTGCCAAATATGGCGTGCGCGGAATTCCGACGATGATCCTGTTCAAGGGGGGCGAAATTGCCGATACCAAGGTCGGCGCCGCGCCCAAGGCACAATTGAAAAGCTGGCTCGAAGCCGCGCTTTAGGGTCCGGCCCCTAACTGCGATAATCGGCGTTGATGCTAATATAGCCGTGGGTCAGGTCGCACGTCCACACTGTGGCGTGCCCCGATCCCAGGCCCAGATCAACGCCAATTTCTATGTCTTTTTGCTTTAGGTGACGCGCCACGGGCGCTTCATCATAATCTACAACCGCCAGTCCGTTGCGCGCGACCAATGTCGAACCAAAACGGATGGAAAGCGTGTCACGGTTTGCAGGTTCGCCGGCTTTGCCAACGGCCATGACGACGCGGCCCCAATTGGCATCCTCACCCGCTATCGCCGTTTTGACTAAGGGCGAATTGGCAATCGCCAAACCTACACGCCGTGCGCTGTCGTCATTAGCTGCACCGGTAACCTGAATCTCGATGAATTTCTGTGCCCCTTCGCCATCGCGCACCACAAGATGTGCCAATTGGCGGCAAACATCGCTCAGCGCGGCGGCAAAGGAGTCGGCACCGGCGTCATTGAACGAGGTCAGGCGCGCATTGCCTGCTTGGCCTGTAGCAAAAGCCAGCACGGTGTCGCTGGTGGAGGTATCGCTGTCCACGGTAATGCAGCTAAAGCTTGATTTATTGGCGGTAGACAAAAGCTGCTGTAAGAATGTCGCATCGACGGCGGCGTCAGTGAAGATATATCCCAACATCGTGGCCATGTCGGGTGCGATCATGCCCGAACCCTTGATTATGCCGACAATCTGCACCTTGCGACCATCGACCATCGCGCTCGCCGTTGCGCCCTTGGCGAAGGTATCGGTGGTGCCTATGCCATAAGTGATATCTTCCCAACTGCATGGCGCAGCACCAAAGACCGCTTGAAGACCGGCATGCGCCTTGTCGATGGGCAAGGGCACGCCAATGACACCGGTTGAAGACACGAATATCTCCGTCACGTCGCAGTTCAAATGCGCCGCCACTTGGCCCGTGATCGCGTCCACCGCGTCCTTGCCTCGCTGACCGGTGAAGGCGTTGCTATTGCCTGCATTCACCACCAGTGCGCGCGCACGGCCATGCCGCAAATGGGCACGACACAGGTCAACCTCCGCCGAACAACATAGATTTTGCGTGGTTACGCCCGCAACCGTTGTACCTGAAACAAACGTCACATAGCTCAGGTCACAGCGGTCCCAATCCTTATACCCTGCGCGCGCAACGCGCGGTGTCGCGCCCGCGATGTCGGGCATGATGGGGAAAGCAATGGCGAGAGGAGAAGTGGTGGGCAAGTATCTGGAACCTTGTGATATTTTTGAAAATCTTTGGAGGGCATTTAGATGTTACATTGCGTTTATCTGTTGGTCGCAATTGGCGCAACTGGCAATGCACTCACAACAGCGCGCTTCGGGATAGACGGAGGGGTTTTGTATCCCTATATGCGTTACAGCACCTCTTAAGGCAGAATATGCGTTTACTGATTTATCTACTGGCGATGATGAGCGGATTTTCCGCTGCGGAGGCGGCGCGTCCGGTTTCCTCGGCGTCTGCATCGGTGGATACGGCGGTGGCGCAGGCGTATGTTGCCGCTGCGGCGTTTGAGGCGGTTGCCGCCTCTGAACCCGTGGTACGTGAAACCGCTAAGGCGCGGGTTTCCCTTGCGCCCGCCGTTGGTGAAGCCCGCCCGGTTGCTGTAACGCCCGATACGCCGGTTGATCGGCACGATATCATTTTAGGTTAGGCTGTCTGCACCCTTTTGGGTGCGTCCTATAGCTACCTACCGCGCGCCTATTGTGCGCGTTTCCAATATATTTTTGAAGGAATTATCCATGCTCGGCGGATTTGCCAAAGCCATATTCGGGTCGTCAAACGACCGTTACGTTAAATCGATTATGAAGATCGTTGATAAAATCAACGCGCTTGAAGTCGACATCGCCGCCATGGATGATGAACGCCTGAAGGAGCAAACGCAGTTGTTCCGCGATCGTCTGGCTGCGGGTGAAACGTTGGACGATATCCTGCCGGAAGCATTTGCCACAGTACGCGAAGCGTCAAAGCGTGTGATGGGTCTGCGCCATTTCGATGTGCAGATGGTCGGCGGCATAGTGCTGCATCGCGGCGAAATTGCCGAAATGCGCACAGGTGAAGGTAAAACCTTGACCGAAACATTGGCCTGCTATCTCAACGCCATTGAAGGCAAGGGCGTGCATGTTGTAACTGTGAACGACTATCTGGCCCGCCGTGACGCGGAATGGATGAGCCGGATTTACGGCTTCCTTGGTCTTACCACTGGTGTAGTCGTTCCCAATATCTCCGAATATGAACGCCGCGAAGCATATGCATGTGATATTACGTATGCGACGAACAACGAACTTGGTTTCGATTATTTGCGCGACAATATGAAATATGAGCGCGCACAAATGGTGCAGCGTCCGTTCAACTTTGCGATCGTGGATGAAGTCGATTCGATCTTGGTAGACGAAGCGCGGACTCCGTTGATTATTTCGGGCCCCACCGACGACAAATCCGAACTCTATATGCAGGTGCACGCTGTGGTTCTGCAGTTAGATGACGGCGATTATGAAAAAGACGAGAAGAGCCGCAACGTTACCTTGACCGAAGATGGCACCGAGAAGGTGGAGCGCCTGCTTGAAGGCGCCGGCTTGCTCACAGGCTCTAATCTGTATGATTATGAAAATACCTTGGTCGTGCACCATCTCGACCAAGCCTTAAAAGCCAATGTGATGTTCAAGCGTGACATTGATTACATCGTTAAGGATGGCAAGGTCATCATCATCGACGAATTTACAGGGCGCATGATGGATGGACGGCGCTGGTCAAACGGCTTGCACCAAGCCGTCGAGGCCAAAGAGGGCGTCGCGATTGAGCCAGAAAATCAGACGCTGGCGACCATCACTTTCCAAAATTATTTCCGTATGTATCCCAAATTGTCCGGGATGACGGGCACCGCGGCCACCGAGGCTGGCGAGTTCCATGAAATTTACAAGTTAAACGTCGTCGAAATTCCGACCAACTTACCCGTGCAACGCGTGGATGAGGATGACCAATTCTACAAAAACACCCAAGATAAGTTCGGGGCGATTGCCAAAACGATCAAAGAGGCGAATGACCGCGGTCAGCCTGTTTTGGTCGGAACAGTGTCGATTGAAAAATCCGAGCTGCTTGCCGAATTTTTGGAAAAAGAAGGCGTTAAGCACAGCGTCCTCAATGCGCGTTTCCACGAAAGCGAAGCGCATATTGTGGCGCAAGCTGGTCGTTTGGGCAGCGTGACCATCGCTACCAACATGGCAGGGCGCGGTACGGATATTCAGCTGGGCGGCAATTTTGAATTCCGGTTGAATGACGAATTGCGTGACATGCCCGAGGGGCCAGAACGCGATGCAGCCATCCAAGCGTTGCAGGACGAAATCGCGGCTGAAAAAGCGAAGGTTATCGAAGCCGGCGGTTTGTTTGTCCTGGCGACAGAACGCCATGAAAGCCGCCGTATTGATAACCAGTTGCGCGGCCGTTCGGGACGCCAAGGTGACCCTGGGCTTTCGCGTTTCTATCTGTCGCTGGACGATGATCTTTTGCGCATTTTTGGGTCCGAAACATTGTTCTCCAAAATGATGAACTCCAGCCTTGAAGACGGCGAAGCGATTGGCGGCAAATGGCTGTCGAAAGCTATCGAAACCGCGCAGAAAAAGGTTGAAGCGCGCAATTATGATATCCGCAAGCAGCTGGTCGAATATGACAATGTCATGAATGATCAGCGCAAGGTCATTTATGAACAACGCAGCGACATCATGGATGCCGAAGCCGTCGACGACATCATTGAGGATATGCTCAACGATACGGTGAACAATATTGTCGGTGATCATTGCCCCGAAGGCACCTATCCCGAGCAATGGGATGTCGAGGGCCTGAAGCAAAAATGTGCTGAGGTACTGGGTCTTGCGCCCGATATCGATAGCTGGCTTCAGGAGGACGGTCTTGAGCCCGAAATGATCGAAACCCGCATTGCCGAATTGGCGGGGGCGCGGTTCAAGGCGAAGGGCGCTGCATTGGATGGTACCATTTGGCGTCAGGTCGAAAAGAGCATTTTGCTGCAAACGCTCGACCATCATTGGAAAGAACATTTGTCGACGCTCGATGCCCTGCGTCAAGTGATTTACCTGCGCGCTTATGCGCAGAAGAACCCGGTCAACGAATATAAGCAAGAGGCTTTTGGCCTGTTTGAGCGCATGTTGTCGGCCATTCGCGAAGGCGTTACAAAAACTATCGCCACCAATGACTTCCGGGCTGAGGAAGAATTTGTTCCGCAAGATTTACCCGAACTACCCGATTTTCTGACAACGCATATCGATCCGTTTACGGGTGCAGATAATAGTGACGACAGTGACGGTGCTTCTCTCGGGTTGGTAACAACAAAAATCCAGCGTCCAGAAATGGCATCTGGAGGCGGTGACCCATATGCAGGCGACCCTGATCTGCGCCGCAATGACCCATGCCCATGCGGTTCGGGGCAGAAATATAAGCACTGTCACGGCGCTTATTAACGATGTGGCGGGGGGAAGGCGTAGATGATCTGGTTAGCTAGCCTCTTTGCTCTTGTTGCCTTTGTATATGCGTCGGTTGGCTTTGGCGGTGGCTCCACCTACACGGCGCTGCTTGCGTTGTGGGGGGTGGATTACCGCCTGATTCCGGTGATTGCGCTTATCTGCAATATTATCGTCGTGACCGGCGGTAGCATTCGTTTTGTGCGCGCAGGCTTGGTGTCTTGGCCGCAAATTCTGCCTTTGCTCTTGGTATCCGCGCCGCTCGCCTTCGCAGGCGGGCTGGTGCCGCTGAAACAGGTCGTGTTTCTGACAATATTGGGGGGCACATTATTTGCGTCTGCCATCGCCCTTTTTCTTCAAGCGGATAAGATGACGCCGCGCGCAGTTCCAAAGCCATTGTTGCTCGCGCTTTCGGGCGGCGTAGGCTTGCTGGCGGGGCTGTCGGGTATTGGCGGGGGCATATTCATGGCGCCAGTCTTGCACCTGATCCGTTGGGCAGAAGCACGCCGTATTGCTGCTTTCGCGTCGCTTTATATATTGATTAACTCGGCGGCGGGGTTGCTTGGCCAAATATTGAAATCGGGCGTGCATGCGCTTTCGGAGCCTGCGCTGCAATATGGTCTGCTGCTCGGCGCTGTATTGGTAGGCGGACAATTAGGCAGCCTGTTCGGCATGCGCTATTTATCACCACGTCTGTTGCGAGTGCTGACGGCGTTATTGGTCGGCTATGCCGCGCTGCGGTTGCTTTGGCAGGCCCATGGGCCATTGTAGCTGCCAAAGCAGTTAACAGCTTTGTTTTCCAACAGATTGGCCATCCTTATCCCAATATGTTCTGATATAAGATATAAGTTTAATGGTCGAAGATTATACATCTCCTATCCCAAACATCAAAATCTCCGCAGGATGCTAACCATTGCTTGTCCCATGCTATAGCCGCTTTGCTCAATAGCATTATCTGACGGCGCATTTCGGTATGAAAATACGCCTTGCACTGACCACTGCGCTTTTATTGGGCTGGTAAATCCCACCTGCAAAAAGCCTGCTTGCCGCCAATCGGTTTCGCTGTCCCGCTGCATACCCAATCCGGCTGCGGCCACAAGCTTCCATCCGTCCACAAACCTGCGGACCTGCATAACGGGCATCACATCCGTATACCATTTGGGCGAATAATATCCGCCCTCGAACGGCACGCTACTGTGGAAGTATCGCCCGCGTAATTGTGCGGTTAGGCCCCAGTCGGCCTTTACACTATGCACAAAATTTCCGCGCATATGGATGCGATTATTGCGCCCCGTAAATGTCTGGTATCCCGCTAGAACAGTAAAAACATCGTCATTGTTGATCGGTACGTCAATGGCTACTCCAGCGAAGCTTGTGTAGATGCCTGCGTCTAATCCGCGCGCTGTTTCGACAATATCGCGTTCGACGAAAACTTCCTTGCGCAGTTTCGCATTATCATGCGCAGATAGGCTGCCAATAACTGTGTGCCCGTCGATACCTGCGCGTGTTTGCAGGGTCCAACTCCCTATTGTGTCCGCAGCACGCAGAAATACCCGCTGGCGATTGGCTGAACTGCCATTACTAGAATGGAAATGCGCTTCTTCCAGGCTGATGCCGAGATAATCTTCATCGTTACGGTTTTGTAGGTCGAAGTTCAGGGCAACTCTCACTATATCCGTGCCGTCGCTGTCAGTGGATGCAAATATGTCAGCTCCAACAGCGGGTTGAGTTTGCGCATTCGTGGCTTGAGGTAAGACAAGCGCGCAAAGTGCTAAACCATAAAGGTGCGCTGTCATGCGCGGCCCCATTGTTTTTTGCCGCCTGCAAATTCCAACAAATACCCCCAAAGCGAAATGGGCTGCATGAGCAATGGGTATGCAATTATGTAAAATAGGAAGCCGGAGCGGCTTCTCTCCATCTGAATGCTTTGCGCGCGAAGCATCTTCAATTGCATGCGGTAGATGACAAGGTTCCACATCGCCGCCAAGGGCAGAACCAGCAACGTGATGGGGCCCGCAACCCAGAACACACCGAACAGCGCCAAAGCTAAACCCGGTAAAAAGAGCAACGCAAAGGTGGTGTCCAGCATGATGAAAAGTAAATTCCACCAAATGAACATCGTGCGCAGTCGAAAGTGAAACAATAATTCTGTATGCTTCGAAAGCGCTTCAATCATACCACGCGCCCAACGCTTGCGTTGATGCGCCAGACCGCGCGCCGTTTTTGGAACTTTGGTCCAAGCTATCGCGTTTTCGGCATAACCAATATGATATCCCTGCTTGAGCAGGGCCCATGTCAGGACAATGTCTTCGCCCACGCAATTAGGCCAGCCACCTACTTCTAATATTGCTCGTCGTTCGTATATTGAAAACGCCCCTTGCGCGACAAGGGTGCTACCATACATGCCCTGCATGCGTTTTACCGCCGCGATACCATGCAGATAATCCCATTGTTGTGCACCGGCGATTAGGCTTTCATTTGGATTGGCAACAAGCACAGTCCCTGCGATGGCGACTGTATCAATTGGTGCTGCTTGCAGCCTATTTACAAGAAGGGCGATGCTGTCGGGTTCAAGGGTAGTGTCGGCGTCAATCGTAATAATCAGCTCATTCTGTGCCGCTTCCAATGCTCTGTTCAGTGCTTCCGCTTTCCCACCATTAACTTCCAACTTAAGGAGCCGAAACGCAAATCGATCGAGTAAGGCAAAGGCTTCTGCACTTTCTTGCGCCACGCTAATTGTCCGATCCTGTGATCCATCATCAACAACGATTACCTCGATTAACCCATCATAGTTCACGTTCCTCAGGCTATACAGGGTTTCTGCAATGACCGCTTCCTCTTCGAATGCAGCGATAATGATAGTGAGAGGCGGATAGAGATTAGGCCCTTGCAGTAGGTTTGTGGGTTGCTCAATCAAGCTAGAAAGCAAGAAAACATTCATAAATCCAGGTAAGTAAGCAATGAAGGTCAGCGCGAAGATTGCGAAAAATGGGTTTGTAAGTTGTTCCAAATCTATCATCCATGCTCGCGAGAGCCAGATACTCAATATGGTCCATGCCAAAGCCAGCACAGTTGCTATGAAAAACTCCTCCTTATGGTGGGACGCTTTCCACTTTCGTAATTTTTTAAAAGATGACCATGTCGCGATGAATGCCATTCTTTGGTGCCGCATCTCAGCCCAGAGTGTGCGCATTTAAGTCAGGCTTATTGGCTATTTTTCCGGCGGCGATCCTTTCAAGTCGCCCACCACTTTTGGCCAGTTCCGCTTTGCAGATAATGGATGTTGTTTTTTCAAAACGGCAATTTGTGGCTACCGCCCCTGAAGAGTTCGGTAGATCATCTGCGCTGCGTTTCATCATTTCAGAATTGAACGGTGAAATCGCCACATCCGCAAAATTGGATACCAATCGCGATGCAAAGCTCAGCAAGATCGAAGCCACAAGGCAAAGGACCAAAATCAACCAAGGCCGTGAACTACTGTAGCGATATGCTATTCGGTTCAATGGCAAGTGTTCAATAATCATAACGCAGAATTTCCATGTGTGTCATGATTAACTGGCCAATTGTAAAATCGTTCCGTGTCAGCGCTGATGGTCATGGTTCGGTATGCGCACAGCCTTTGGTATCGAAATGATGCCAATCATCGATGTCTGATAGTGTCCGTGAGATATGTATTATCAGCTGTCGCCGCCATAGTGGTTGTTGGTATAAACGAGCATCTACAGCTGCGTTTCGAGGATATAAAAAGCAACGAGTGGCGATTGCATGCACCCAACCCGCTGCGCGAAACATAATGGGATAGGCCTAACCAGCCAAAATAAAGAGAATATCTCTGCGGGTTTACGGCTATGCTAGCTAAATATATGCTGTCAATCCTGGCCTAAACCACGATTGACCATCCGAGCTATGAAAAGAAAAATGGCTCCCCGGGAGGGATTCGAACCCCCGACCAATTGATTAACAGTCAACTGCTCTACCACTGAGCTACCAGGGAACAGCCCGATATTCTCGGGCAGAGGCGCGCCTATAGCAGCGCTTTTTTGCTTTTGGCAAGCACCCATTGCCCGTTCAGACAATAAATTGTTCCATCGCAATGCGATCATCCAAAGCATGCTCTGGATCGAACAATAAAGTGAGCGCGCGGTTGCGGTCCAAGGCGACTTCGACCTGCGCAATATCGCGGATTTCGCGTTGGTCTGCGACGGCGCTCACCGGCCTTTTACTGGCGTCTAATATCTTGATTCGGATGACATAGCGGTCCGGCAATATTGCGCCTTTCCAACGGCGTGGCCGAAAAGGGCTGATGGGCGTCAATGCGAGCAACGACGAATCCAAAGGTAAAATGGGGCCATTGGCGGACAAATTATAGGCGGTGGACCCAGCAGGCGTTGAAACCAATATGCCGTCGCAGATAAGTTCCGGGATGACGGCTCTGCCGTTCACGGAAATCTCCAGCTTCGCCGCCTGGCGTGTTTCGCGCAGCAGGGATACTTCGTTAATGGCGGGCAATGTGAATTTTTGACCGCTGATCGTGGTTATCTCCGCCGTCAATGGACGAACCGAAAAGGACTTGGCACGTTGCAGGCGTCCGGGAAGGTCATGGATATCCCAGCCATTCATCAAAAAGCCAATGGTGCCGCGGTTCATACCATAAGCGGGAATGTCGCGGCGGCTTTCCAATAATTGGTGTAAGACCTGAAGCATGTGGCCGTCGCCCCCAAGCACGATGACGGCATCGGCGCTGTCGAGCGGCACAAATTCATGCACTTCGCGCAAAAGTGCTTCGGCTTCACGGGCTTGCGGGGTTGCCGACGAGATGATCGCAAGTTGCATATTTGGGTTCATCCACCTGTTGCGTTCATATGTCGCGCGAGCCTTAAATCGGGCTGCGCAAGCTGGGTTTCGAATTCATGGCGTTGGGGTTTAAGCCGCAAAGCCTTTTGAAGCAAATAATCGACATCTGTTAGCGTATCTTCACGCAGCGCTTTGCGTAAATCGACATGCAGTTCGGAACCAAGGCACATGTAAATCTTGCCATCGGTGGTGAGGCGAATGCGGTTGCAATGATCGCAGAAATTATGGCTCATGGGTGTGATGAGGCCCAAGCGAAGACCCAATGGTTCGATGCGCCAATAGCGGGCAGGGCCAGCGCTTTTATGGGCTAAGGGATGCAGATCATAATGTTCACGAAGTGGCGCTGTGAAGTCATCGAGTGAAATGTAGCTCTCTTCGCGTTCCATAACACCAGCGCCCAAGGGCATGGTTTCTATAAGCGTGAGATCCAACCCATGTTCGGCGCAGAAATGCGCCATCGGCAACAGAGCGTCTTCATTCTGCTGCTTCAGCGCGACCATGTTGATTTTTACATCCATATTGTGCGCGCGCGCCGCGTGGATGCCAGCCAGCACTGTATTGAGGTCGCCACCGCGGCTGATACGGCGACAGGCGTCTGCGTCGAGCGTGTCGAGGCTGACATTTATTCTTTTCATGCCCGCCGCCGCGAGCAACGGTGCAAATTGTTCCAGCCTACTGCCATTGGTCGTCATGGTCAGCTCGTCGAGCCTGCCATCGCGAACATGCTGACCCAACGCGTCGATCAACACATGGATATCGCGCCGCACAAGCGGCTCGCCGCCGGTCAGGCGAATTTTGCGGATGCCATGCGCAATGAAGCGTTCCACCAAAACCATGATTTCGTCATAGGTCAGCAGGTCGCGATGCGGCAAAAAGCTTTGCTGTTCGGGCATGCAATAAGTGCACCGAAAATTGCAACGGTCGGTCACCGATATCCGTAAATAGTCGATATTGCGTCCGAAACCGTCGATCATTTTTGCGATGTAAGCGCAAAACCGCGCAGACGAAAGCTTAATCCAACAGCGGCAATATTGCGGGCAATATTATTCTTTGCGCATGGCATTTGCAGCCAAGCGCTTCGACGTATGAGCCGACGAAAGGCTTAGCTCGACTTGCGCGCCAGACTGGCAAGGCCACGTGACAATTGCAAACATCCGTTGAGCCGTGCCGCAGGGTCGCCCCAAACGCGGTTGATCACCAGCTTGCTATCGGGCCGTAACTTCGCTGTTTGACCAAGCTTGTCGACATAAGCGAGCAAGCCCGCGACATTGGGCGGCGTATCCTGATGGAAGCTTACCAATGTCCCGCGCGCGCCAACCTCAATCTTGGCGACCTGCGCGATAAGGGCGTTTTGTTTGATCTGGATAAGCTTGAGCAGATTTTGCGTGGGTTCCGGAATTGGACCAAAGCGGTCCGTCATTTCCGCAGCGAAGCCTTCGACGTCCTGACCCTCTTCGAGATCGTTCAAGCGGCGATACAGCGCCATGCGCACCGACAGGTCGGGGACATAGTCGTCCGGAATGAGAATGGGCGCGTCGATGGTGATTTGCGGCGAAAAGCTGCCGCGTGGTTTAGCAAGACCATGCGCGCCCGCGCGGGCCTCCAAAATCGCTTCTTCCAGCATCGATTGATACAATTCAAAGCCGACTTCTTTGATATGGCCTGATTGTTCATCACCCACCAAATTGCCTGCTCCGCGAATGTCAAGGTCATGGCTGGCAAGCTGAAAACCTGCGCCCAAGCTATCGAGGTCGCCCAGCACCTTCAGGCGTTTCTCTGCGGTCTCGGTAAGCACACGGTTCGGTTCATGCGTCAGATAGGCATAAGCACGCGTTTTGGAGCGTCCTACGCGCCCGCGTAGCTGATATAATTGGGCGAGGCCGAAACGGTCGGCGCGGTGGATGATCAAGGTGTTAGCGCTTGGAATGTCGAGGCCGCTTTCGACAATGGTGGTTGAAAGGAGAACGTCGTACCGCTTTTCATAAAAAGCGCTCATCCGCTCCTCGACCTGGGTGGGCGACATTTGGCCATGCGCGGTGACATATTTCACCTCGGGTATTTCGGTGCGCAGAAATTCTTCGATCTCAGTCAAATCGGTAATGCGCGGCACGACGAAGAAGCTTTGCCCGCCGCGATAATGTTCGCGCAGCAAGGCTTCACGTAGCACAACGGGATCCCATGGCATGACATATGTCCGCACGGCCAGACGGTCGACGGGCGGGGTTTGAATGACCGACAGCTCACGCAAGCCCGACATCGCCATTTGCAATGTGCGCGGGATGGGCGTCGCGGTGAGCGTGAGCATATGCACGTCAGTCTTGAGCGCCTTCAACTGCTCCTTGTGATTAACGCCAAAGCGCTGCTCTTCGTCCACAATGACCAGACCAAGGCGTTTGAACGCAAGCGACTTTGCCAGCACGGCATGCGTCCCGATCACAATGTCCACGGTTCCATCGGCAAGGCCCTCTCGCGTTTGCGTGGCCTCTGCCGTGGGCACAAGCCGCGACAGGCGACCCAGTTTCAAAGGCAAATCACGGAAACGCTCGGCAAAGTTCGCATAATGCTGCCGCGCGAGCAATGTGGTCGGCGCAATGACCGCGACTTGAAGGCCCGCCATCGCTGCGGCAAAGGCGGCACGCATGGCTACTTCGGTTTTGCCGAAACCAACATCGCCGCAGACCAGACGGTCCATTGGCTTGCCCGCCGAAAGGTCCTGAAGCACCTCTTCAATCACGCGCAACTGATCTTCGGTTTCCTCATAAGGAAAACGATCGACGAAGCTTGCATAAGCAGGGCCATCTACCTCAATAACCGAGCCCGGCCGTAATGCGCGTTCGGCGGCGGTCTTAAGCAATTCGCCGGCAATGGCACGGATGCGTTCTTTCAGCTTCGACTTGCGGCGCTGCCATGCTTCGCCGCCCAATTTGTCGAGCGCGACATTTTCGCTGTCCGAACCATAACGGGACAGCACGTCGATATTTTCAACCGGAACATATAATTTGTCGCCGCCCGAATAGGTCAGCGCCACGCAGTCATGCGGGCTGTTACCGACAGGGATGGAAATCAAGCCATCATAGCGCCCGATACCATGGTCTTGGTGCACCACGAGGTCACCGGGCGTCAGCGCGGCCAATTCGGCGAGGAATGCGTCCGCCGACTTGCGCCGTTTCTGACGCCGCACCAAACGGTCGCCAAGCATGTCCTGCTCGCTCAGGACAACCAGATCGGGCGTCGTATAACCATGATCCAGCGGCAGGACGACGATGGCGGTTTGACCGGCCGCGACGCCCAAGGCTTGCTGCCAACTGTCGACTGCGACAATATTGGGGGCATTATGGTCGGCCAACAAGCTCTTTAGGCGGTCACGCGCACCACCGGAGTAGCTGGCAATGACTGTCTTGGTTTTGGCGGCATGTAGTGATTTAAGATGCGCGGCTACCGCTTCATACACATTGGCCTTTTGCGCCCGTTCTGGCGCGAAGTCGCGCGCGGCACCAATGCCAAAGTCGATGATGTTTGCGGAGTCGGGTTGTGCAAAAGGTGTGATCAGATGCGCGGCGTTATCCGCAAATAATTGCTCAAGCGCATCCCCGCTTAGGTACAGCATTTCGGGCGGGAGCGGGCGATAGCTTCCCGGTTCCGCCGCCTGTGCTTTCACGCGGTTTTCGTGATAGTCGGTGATGGAATCGAGCCGCGATTGCCCCGCCGCGATCGCGCCGCTGTCACGGATAACTAGTGCGTCTGCGCCAACATGGTCGAATATCGTCGCCATCCGCTCTTCGAACAAAGGCAACCAATGGTCCATGCCGGACAGCCTGCGGCCTTCGGATACCGCTTGATATAATGGGTCGCCCGTCGCGGTGACGCCAAAACGTTCGCGATAACCGACACGGAAGCGTTTAATTGCCTCTTCATCCATTAAAGCTTCGACGGCAGGTAAGATGTCGAAATGTTCGACCTGATCAATGCTGCGTTGGTCCGACGGGTTAAAGCGGCGGATGCTTTCAATTTCATCGCCAAAGAAATCGAGGCGCAGGCCGACTTCGCTACCGGCGGGAAACAGATCAACAATGCTGCCGCGTATCGCGAATTCGCCAGCGTCGGCGACAGTGTCCACACGGAAATAGCCGTTCGACTGTAATAAGGACGCAAGCCGTTCGCGGCTAATCTCACGGCCAGCAGCTAATCGCTCGCCTGTCTGGCGGATACGAAATGGCGTCACATATTTTTGAATAACCGCGCCGATGGTCGTAACCACAAGCTGATTCTTTTTCGTAGGCTGCTGCAGCGCTTGCAGCGTCGACATGCGCTGTGAGGTGACGGCGACGGATGGCGAAGCACGGTCGTAAGGCAGGCAATCCCAACCGGGCAATATGAGAATTTCGATTTCAGGCGCAAAAAAGGGCACCGCATCTGCAATGGCGCGCATCGCCGATTCATCGGGCGCAATATAAAGCGCGCGCGTTTTAGCCGCCCGTGTCAGATCCGCTAACAATAATGGCGTAAATCCGTTCGGCACTGACGCCAGCGTCAGCGCTTGGCGGCTATTTATGATTCGCTGCAGATCAATCATGACTTATGGGTGCTAAGCCCTTCCGGAAGTGTAATGAAATCCAGCTGCATCAACTGGTCCATTAACGGGCCAGCAAAAGCTGGGTCAGGCTCCGCCGTGCCAAGCGCCCATGCCATGATGTCGACATCCTGTTCCTCCAGCAGCCGTTCGAACCATTCATATTCCTCTTCGCCCCATTTCGCAGAGCAATGATCAAAAAATCCACCGACCATAGCGTCGGCCTCACGCGTGCCACGGTGGTGCGCGCGATAATGCAGTTTGCGACGATAGGGGTCAGCGTCCATGTCACGCGTCCTTTAAGCTTCTGGTGGAATATGAATATCGGGTTATAAGCGGCCCTAGTCATGCGCCCTGATATACTCAATCCGTTATTTACAGACATACGTGCCCTAAAAGGGGTCGGTCCTGGTCTTGCCAAACCGTTAGAGCGGCTTGGACTGGAGCGGGTGAAGGATGTTTTGTACCATTTCCCTCATAGCTGGACCTATCGTAAGGCAGTGTCGCGTTTGGATGTGGCCGATGTTGGCCAAAATATCATCCTGACCGTTACGGTTATGGATCACCGAGGCGGAAGCAACCCACGTGCGCCATTGCGTATCTTTGCGACGGATGCCGGTGGCAATTATATCACGCTGACATTCTTTGGCCGGAATGGCGGTTGGGCGCGAAAGCAGCTTCCTGTCGGCGAAACACGCATCATTTCTGGTAAATTGGACCGTTATGGGGACGAGCTCCAGATGGTGCACCCTGACCATGTTGTGCCCGTCGGTAGCGATACTTCGCCTGGCCTTGCCGAACCGATTTATCCCTTGTCCGACGGCCTAACAAACAAGCGTATGGGCCAATTGGTGGCATCATCATTGCAAGATGTGCCGGATTTGGCGGAGTGGATTGAACCGACTTTGTTATCCAGTCGGGGATGGTCAAGTTGGTCAAAGTCTATCAACCTACTGCACAGGAAGGATGACGAAGACGCGCGGGATAGGCTGGCTTATGATGAGCTATTCAGCAACCAACTTGCCATGCGTTTAATCCGCGCGGCGATGGACAAACGCGCCGCCGTGCCGATACGCGGCGACGGGTCTTTGGTGTCAAAACTAGCATTGCCCTTTGCGCTCACAGGGGCGCAGCAGCGCGCGATTGCGGAGATTGAAGGCGACCTTGCGCAGTCCCGGCCGATGCTCCGCTTGCTACAAGGGGATGTCGGCGCTGGTAAGACGATGGTCGCTTTAATGGCGCTTTTACGTGGTGTTGAGGCAGGGATGCAGTCGGCAATGCTTGCCCCTACCGAAATTTTGGCGCGGCAACATTATGCCAGCCTGCAAAAATTGCTTTCGGGGCTGCCCATCAATATTGCTATACTTACGGGCCGTGAAAAAGGCAGCCTTCGCGAAGCGACCTTGATGGGGCTGGCCGATGGTTCAATCCACATATTGGTAGGCACCCATGCGATTTTTCAGGAAGCGGTGACCTATAAGGCGCTTGCGGTTGCCGTGATTGATGAGCAGCACCGCTTTGGTGTATCGCAGCGTTTGATGCTCTCGCGCAAGGGCAGGGGCGTGCCGCATTTGTTGGTTATGACCGCAACGCCAATCCCCCGCAGCCTTGCGCTCGCGGCTTATGGCGAAATGGATAGCTCGATCCTCGATGAGCTTCCTCCAGGGCGGACGCCGGTTGAAACTCGCGTGATGTCACAGGACCGGCTATTAGAACTCGTAGATGGCGTTGCGCGGCACCTCGCGGCTGGAAAACAAGCATTTTGGGTATGCCCACTGGTGGAGGAAAGCGACAAAAGTGACCTCGCCGCTGCCGAGCAACGTGCTGAACAACTTCGCTTGCGCTTTGGTGATCAGGTTGCGTTGGTGCACGGCCGGATGCGCGGGCCTGAGAAAGACGCGGTTATGGAGCGCTTCTTGGCGGGGGAAACACGCTTGCTGGTCGCGACCACTGTGATTGAAGTCGGGGTTGATGTGCCGAATGCGAGCCTGATGGTGATTGAGGCTGCAGACCGCTTTGGCCTTGCGCAGCTGCACCAATTGCGCGGGCGCGTTGGGCGTGGGTCGGAAAAATCCGTCTGCATATTGGTGCGCAGCACGCAAATAGGGGAAACCGCGCGCGCGCGCTTGGCATTGATGCGTGAGACCAATGACGGTTTTCGTATTGCCGAAGAGGATTTGAAATTGCGTGGTTCGGGCGAGTTGCTGGGCACACGACAGTCGGGCGAAAACCCGTTTCGCGTGGCAACGCCTGAACAGGTACGCGCGTTGATTGGTGTCGCCGCCGATGATGCGCGCCTGTTGCTTGATCGCGATGGTGGGCTTGATGGCACACGCGGACAAGCTGCGCGGGTGGCGCTTTATTTGTTTGAAAGAGACGCAGGGGTAGCGACGCTGCGCGGCGGTTAACCCCGTGCCTTATACGAAGTTGATTAACCCGTGTTTTTTCTTCCCCGCCGAGATTTTGACTGGACCTGCCTGCGTCGCGATGACTGCGTCCTCGTCTGTCACCGCGTCACCCTCGACACGTGCACCACCGCCTTGAATCATTCGGCGCGCCTCTTTCTTTGACGTGACGAAGTTCAATGCGACCAACGCATCGATGACGGAAATCTCACCCGACGCGTCTAAGCTTGGCAGATCGCCGCCGGATGCGCCTTCTTCAAATGTTTTGCGCGCTGTTTCTGCGGCAAGTGTCGCGGCATCGGCGCCACGGCACAATTCGGTCGCGGCGTTTGCCAATGCAATCTTCGCCGCATTGATTTCCGAGCCGCCCAGCGATTCAAGGCGTACAATTTCGTCCAAAGATATGTCGGTGAACAAGCGCAGGAAGCGCCCCACATCACGATCATCCGTGTTCCGCCAAAATTGCCAATAGTCATAGTCAGACAATTGTTCACGGTTCAGCCAAACCGCGCCAGACACCGACTTGCCCATTTTTGAACCGTCGGCCTTGGTAATCAGCGGGGTCGTTAGGCCGAACACTTCAGCGCCGTCCATTCGGCGGGCAAGTTCCATGCCGTTAATGATGTTACCCCATTGGTCGGATCCGCCCATTTGCAGGCGAACACCCATATTTTTGCTTAGATGCCGGAAGTCATAGCCTTGCAAGATCATATAGTTGAATTCGAGGAAGGTCATTGGCTGTTCGCGCTCTAGGCGAAGCTTCACCGAATCGAATGTCAGCATGCGGTTGATGGTGAAATGCGTACCAACCTGCTGCAGCAGTTCTATATACCCTAGCTGCCCCAACCAATCATGGTTGTTGACCATCACGGCGTCCGTTGGGCCGTCGCCAAATGTTAGAAATTTCTCGAATGCTGTTCGGATCGAAAGGATATTCGCTTCGATCGTGTCGTCGGTCAGCATCTTGCGGACCTCGTCCTTGCCCGTTGGGTCACCAATCCGGGTCGTTCCACCGCCCATGACCACTACTGGCTTATGGCCAGCTTGCTGCAGGCGTCGCAGTAGCATGATCGAGACAAGGTTGCCGACATGAAGCGATGGCGCAGTCGCGTCGAAACCGATATAGCCAGGAACAATCTCTTTGGATGCCAGTGCGTCAAGCGCAGGGGCGTCGGTTGTCTGGTGAATATAGCCACGTGCATCGAGCAGGCGGAGGAGATCGGATTTATAAGCAGTCATAACGCGTTCGCGCCTAGCATGGAGTTTTGACATTGGCCAATATTTCAATGACCGAAGTGCCGTTGATTTGTCACGCGCACTCGGATTCGGTCGGTGCTGACGCAATCAGGGTTTCGATTACGCGCGGGCAGAGTGGAGAATTTACGCTGCGTTATTGCATGGTCGGCGCACTGGATGCGCTGGAAATTGCATCGCCAGTAACAGCGGAGCGGATTGACGGATTATGGAAAAGCACCTGTTTTGAGTTGTTTATAGGTGATTTCGAAGATGCGCATTATTTGGAATATAATTTTTCGCCGTCAGGCCAATGGGCGGCATATCGGTTCTCTGGCTATCGTGCGGGCATGTCTGAATTGGAAACGCATGCTCCAATTATTAGTATCGAACAATTTGACGATAGCCTCACTCTTATCGCGACAATCATGTTACCCCATGCTTGGCAGGAACGCGACCTTCGCGCAGGCGTAAGCGCGGTTATTGCCACGAAAAGCGGTGATATCTCTTATTGGGCTGCCGCGCACCCCACGGGCAAGCCGGATTTTCATCATAAGGATTGCTTTGCCGTGCAACTGGAGGCACGAAGCGCGGCATGAAATTTGGAATTGATCGCCTTTTGGCAGAACCCGAACTGCGCGCACCCTTGAAAGGCAAGCGCGTTGCTTTGTTGGCGCACCCCGCTTCCGTCACGGCGGACCTTGCCCATTCGTTGGATGCACTCGCGGCACTAAAGGACGTCAATGTCACGGCCGCCTTTGGCCCCCAACATGGCCTGCGCGGTGACAAGCAGGATAATATGATGGAATCTCCGGATTTCATGGACCCTGTGCACAATATCCCGGTGTTCAGCCTGTATGGCGAAGTGCGTCGCCCAACCGCAGATTCTATGGAGACTTTCGATGTCCTCCTGATTGACCTGCAGGATCTTGGTTGCCGTATTTACACATTCATCACCACCTTATTGTACATGCTCGAGGCTGCTGCTGCGCATGGAAAATCGGTTTGGGTGCTGGACCGCCCAAACCCCGCCGGACGCCCTGTAGAGGGCCTTGCGCTGCGTTTAGGATGGGAAAGCTTTGTCGGGGCGGGGCCTATGCCCATGCGACATGGACTGACGCTGGGCGAAATGGGGAAATGGTTCATTGATCACTATAAGATTGATGTCGATTATCACGTGATCGTGATGGAGGGCTATGCTCCGGACGCTGCTCCAGGGTTCGGTTGGCCTACGGACCGACTGTGGATCAATCCAAGCCCCAATGCGGCGAACGTCAACATGGCGCGGGCTTATGCAGGGACCGTCTTGCTGGAAGGCACGACCTTGTCCGAAGGCAGGGGAACGACGCGCCCGCTCGAGATATTTGGCGCACCTGATATAGATGCGCGCGCCGTCATCGCTGAAATGCAAAGCTTCGCACCTTCATGGCTGAAAGGCTGCAGCTTGCGCGAAATCTGGTTTGAACCGACATTCCACAAACATGTGCACCAGCTTTGCCATGGCGCGCATATCCATGCCGAAGGAACAGGTTACGACCATCAAGCCTTCCAGCCTTGGCGTCTGCAGACATTGGCGTTCAAGGCCATCCGGCGCTTGTATCCGGACTATGATCTTTGGCGCGATTTTCCATATGAGTATGAACTGGGCAAGCTAGCCATTGACGTTATCAATGGCGGGCCCGCTTTGCGCGAATGGGTTGATGCTGCAGACAGCACAGCAGAGGAATTTGATGCCTTAACGTCTGTTGATGAGCTTGCTTGGATCGAAGAACGGCGCAAGCACTTGCTATATTAATGCCCGTGCTTGCGGCTTAGTTCGCGCATTGCGTCATCCAGACCTTCGAGCGTCAGCGGATACATGCGGTCGTTCATCAGTTCCTTGATGATCTTCGTCGACTGCGAATAACCCCATTGCTTTTCAGGCACGGGGTTCAGCCAAACCGTCGCTGGATAGGTGCTGGTGATACGGTTCATCCAAACTGCGCCTGATTCTTCATTGAAATGTTCAACCGAACCGCCCGGATGCGTAATCTCATAAGGACTCATGGAGGCATCGCCGACCATCACAACCTTATAGTCATGTGGGAATTTGTGCAGCACGTCCCACATTTGTGTGCGTTCGCTAAACCGGCGCTTATTGTCTTTCCACACGCCTTCATAGGGGCAGTTGTGGAAATAGAAAAATTCTAGGTTTTTGAATTCACTAGTGGCCGCACTAAATAATTCTTCGCAAAGCTTGATGAACGGATCCATCGATCCGCCAACGTCGAGCATTAGCAGGACTTTAATAGCATTGCGTCGCTCTGGCCGCATTTTGATGTCCAGCCAGCCCTGCCGTGCGGTGCCGTTGATTGTGCCATCAATATCCAGCTCTTCTACCGCACCATCGCGGGCAAAGCGGCGCAGGCGACGCATCGCGATTTTGATGTTGCGCGTGCCCAATTCTTTGGTGTTGTCGAGATTCTGGAACTCGCGTTTGTCCCACACTTTGACCGCGCGTTTATGCTTGGATTCGCCGCCAATGCGCACGCCTTCGGGATGATAGCCCGAATTGCCATAAGGCGATGTACCGCCCGTGCCGACCCATTTATTGCCGCCCTGATGGCGCTTTTCTTGTTCTTCGAGGCGCTTTTTCAACGTCTCCATGAGCTCGTCCCAGCTGCCCATTTTCTCAATCTTCGCCATTTCTTCGGGCGACAGGTATTTTTCGGCAATGGCCTTTAACCAATCCGCAGGGACATCAACGGGATTTTGTCCATATTCCGTAAAGACGCCTTTGAACACTTTGCCAAACACTTGGTCAAAACGGTCAAGCAGAGCTTCATCTTTCACAAGTGTCGCGCGCGCCAGATAATAAAACTCTTCTGGGCTTTGGCCAATTACGTCCGCATCTAACGCTGCAAGCAGGGCCAGATGTTCCTTCAGTGATGCCGAGATACCAGCAGACCGCAACTCTTCCATGAATGAGAAAAACATCGGCTGGCTCCTATATAAAGTGACCGATTAAGCTTTGGACCAATGAACGGCTCTCGCGGTAAAAAGCGAGTGGACGAATTCTAGCTGTTGGGACGGCGGGCCATGAACGCAAGCCGCTCAAACAACATGATGTCCTGCTCATTTTTGAGCAGCGCGCCGTGCAAAGGCGGAATGGCTTTGGTAGGGTCGCGCGACTGAAGCACATCCAATGGCATATCTTCGTGCAGCAACAGCTTCAACCAATCGAGTAATTCGCTGGTGCTTGGCTTTTTCTTGAGGCCAGGCACGTCCCGAACTTCGTAGAAAATGTCCATAGCCTTTGAAACGAGCATTTTTTGAATGCCGGGAAAGTGGACATCAATAATCGCCTGCATCGTCGTACGATCGGGGAATTTGATATAATGGAAGAAACAACGGCGCAGAAACGCGTCTGGTAGCTCTTTTTCATTGTTGGATGTGATGATGACGATGGGGCGCTCGACCGCTTTGACGGTCTCTTGCGTTTCGTAAACGAAAAATTCCATACGATCGAGTTCTTGCAACAAATCGTTCGGAAATTCGATGTCGGCCTTGTCGATTTCGTCGATCAACAAAACGGGTAATTGAGGGGCAGTGAAGGCCTCCCACAACTTTCCCTTTTTGATATAATTTTTGATGTCATGTACGCGCTCATCGCCCAATTGGCTGTCGCGCAGACGGGCCACGGCATCATATTCGTAAAGACCTTGATGCGCTTTGGTCGTGGATTTGATATTCCATTCGATGAGTGGTGCACCCAGCGCGGTCGCAATTTCCTGGGCAAGCACGGTCTTGCCGGTGCCGGGCTCACCCTTGACCAACAATGGCCGGCGTAATTTTGTGGCGGCATTAACGGCGACCTTCAGGTCATCAGTGGCGACGTAATTATCGGTGCCTTCAAAGCGCATGGACGAACCCTTTTTGTTAATCGAACGATTAATTCGATAAGTGCGCTCATCACGATATGCAACAGGATACTGCGCGACCGACGTGCCCGGCCTGATGCCCGAAGTTGGAACGCAGTAGCTTAAATAAAAACGGGCCCCATCCCCAAAGTAGGAAAGGGCCCGGCTTTTTAATGATTGGTAGGGATTATTGGTCCAAGAAGCTCCGCATTTTGCGGCTGCGGCTTGGATGCTTAAGCTTGCGCAAAGCCTTAGCTTCAATCTGACGAATACGCTCACGCGTCACGCTGAACTGCTGCCCTACTTCTTCAAGCGTGTGGTCGGTGTTCATACCAATGCCAAAGCGCATACGCAGTACGCGCTCTTCGCGTGGGGTCAGGGACGCCAGAACGCGAGTCACTGTTTCCTTCAAATTGGCTTGAATTGCGGCATCCACTGGAATGATCGCATTTTTATCTTCGATGAAGTCACCCAGATGGCTGTCTTCTTCGTCGCCAATCGGTGTTTCAAGGCTGATGGGTTCCTTGGCGATTTTCATCACCTTGCGCACTTTTTCAAGTGGCATGGAAAGGCGTTCAGCCATTTCTTCTGGTGTAGGCTCGCGGCCCTGTTCGTGCAGGAACTGGCGGCTTGTGCGCACCAGTTTGTTGATCGTTTCGATCATGTGCACAGGGATACGGATAGTCCGTGCCTGGTCCGCAATCGAGCGGGTGATTGCCTGACGAATCCACCAAGTTGCGTAAGTGCTGAACTTGTAGCCACGGCGATATTCAAACTTATCGACCGCTTTCATAAGGCCGATATTGCCTTCTTGAATAAGGTCGAGGAACTGCAAACCACGGTTGGTGTATTTCTTGGCAATGGAAATCACGAGGCGCAAATTCGCCTCAACCATTTCCTTTTTCGCGATGCGCGCTTCGCGTTCGCCCTTTTGCACCATGTTCACGATACGGCGGAATTCACCAAGGGACATACCGGTATTGGCGGCGATATCGGCTATCTCGCTGCGGATGCGCTCAACGCTTTCGGCTTCGTTCGTTGCGAACGCCGTCCATTTTTTGTCGATGTTGGCCACTTCGGCAAGCCAATTTTCATCCAGCTCATGACCCATATAGCTATCGAGGAACGCCTTGCGGGGAACCTTGTGCCGTTCGGCCAAGCGCAGCATCTGACCGCCAAGGGCAGTCAGGCGGCGGTTGAATGAATATAATTGATCGACGAGATATTCGATCTTGTTCGCGTGGAATTGAACGCTTTCAACTTCTGCGGTCAATTCTTCACGCAATTTGTGATATTTGTTTTCCGAAGCTGTAGAAAAATCTTCCCCAGCGTTCAGCGCACGCATGCGTTCAAGCTGAATGTTTGAGAATTTCTTGAACAGCGACGTGATTTTGGCGAAACGCTCAAGCGCGGCGGGCTTCAACGCCTCTTCCATTTGTGCGAGGCTGAGGGTGTTATCTTCTTCCTCTTCCTCTACAGGACGCGAACGGCGCTCCGTCAGGTCTTCATCATCATCGCTCGCCGCTTCGGGCTCGTCGTCGACTTCATCTTCCTCTTTATAGGAAGGGCCAGCGGTCTTCTCGCTGATTTCACCATCGCCTTCTTCTTCGCCATCTTCGGTCAGCGATTCAGGGGCGGGTTCTTTTGAAAGCATGGCATCGAGGTCAAGAATTTCGCGCAACTGCATTTCGCCGTCATTGAGCGCATTGGACCAATCTATGATCGCGTGGAACGTGATTGGGCTTTCGCACAGGCCCAAAATCATAGTGTCGCGCCCCGACTCGATTCGCTTGGCGATAGCGATTTCGCCTTCGCGGGATAGCAATTCTACTGCACCCATTTCCCGCAAATACATGCGGACTGGGTCATCGGTGCGTTCGCCGGTGCCTGTTTTCTTAGTCGTGTTTGTCAGCGAGCGTGGGTCATTTTCGGAAATATTGTCGATGGTTTCGACTTCTTCCTCTGTATCATCCTCACTGTCGTCGCCAGCTTCGTCATTCTCGACAATTTGTACGCCCATGTCATTGATCGCTGACATGACATCTTCAATTTGTTCGGATGACATCTGATCCTGCGGTAGTGCCGCATTCAGTTCATCATATGTCAGGAAACCCCGGCGTTTGGCCTTGGCGAGCAGTTTTTTTACGGTCGCATCATTCAGGTCAATCAGCGGTGCATCACCGTTTTCGCCGATATCGTCTTCGTTTTCATTTGCGCGACTTGCCAAAATAATTCCCCGATAAACTTACAAACTATCCGTATCACGCCGAAAAAATTCGATGATACGGTCGTCAAATGCCTTTTTGTCGTGTCGCAACCTTTGCTGTTCAGCAAAAGTCTCTTCAGTCATCTCTGCACTCGCCAACTGCGTAGCGCGTTCCAGAGCTTCTTCCAGCGCCGGGCGCTGCTTCATAAGCCTGATTGCTTCACCCAAATCTTTTGAAGCGTTGGACAATCCGTCGCTCCCTGTACCGAACTCTCCGCGGTTAAAGGCGAAAACCTTACCGTTGCTGTGGAGCAGCCCTGCAGCGACATTATACAACTTCTCGCCCAATATGGTAATTAGCCCCTCGGTATCAAGCGTTTCTTTGCCAAAAGATTCGTTGAGCATCACATTGAGCAAAGCGGCATGATTCGGGTCTGGCGGTACAAAGTCGCTCAGCGCCTCATGATGTTGCGTAATGAGCGCGGGATTGCGCAACAATGCTGCCAATACACCCTGGATGAGAAAGTCTGAATCTTTAGCATTGAAGCTTTTTGTTTCTGCGCCCGGCGGTAAAATTTGCGGCTTGCCCCACACGGGCTTTCGTCCGCGCACGAAGGTTGTGGCTGGGGTAAATGGCGCGCGTGGTCGCTGTGCGAAGAGATTGTCGAACCGTTCGCGAAAGGCATCGGCATAATGGCGACGAATTTCCGCGTCCGCGATATTTGCCATATGCGCGCCCAGGCGCTGCTTAAGCCCTGCACGGTCTTCTGGTGTGTCGAGCGGGCCTGCGGACATTTCCGCCCTCCATAGCCTCTCTACGAGCGGCTGAGAGGATTCTAGGAGCGCTGTAAGCGCAGCGGGGCCGGATGCCTTCACAAGATCGTCGGGGTCTTGTCCTTCTGGTAAGGTCACAAACTGAAGGCTATGGCCGGGTTTCAAAAATGGTAGGGCGCGTAAAGCCGCGCGCATAGCTGCTTTTTGACCTGCAACGTCACCGTCAAAGCATAATAAAGGCTTTTCGGTCATTCGCCACAGCATTTGGATCTGCTGTTCGGTCAATGCTGTGCCCAACGGCGCCACGGCGTCGGCAAAGCCCGCCTGCGCAAGGGCAATGACGTCCATATAGCCTTCGACGACAAGTACGCGACCTGTCTGGCGAGAAGCTGGCGAACATTTGTCGAGATTGTAGAGTGTGCGGCCCTTGTCAAATAAAGGCGTGTCAGGCGAATTAAGATATTTGGGTTCGCCTTCGCCCAATATCCGGCCGCCAAAGGCAATCACGCGACCACGCGGGTCACGGATGGGGATCATCAGCCGCCCGCGAAAGCGGTCATAGGGCGCCTTGCCATCAACCGAGATGAGCAACCCAGCCTCAATCAACATCGGGTCGCCAAATTGCTTGAGCGCGGTTTTTAGGCCATTGCGATTATCGGGCGCGAGGCCGAAGCCAAAGTCGCGGATCGTTTGCTCCGTAAATCCGCGTTGCTTCAGATATCCCCGCGCAGCGGAACCCTCAACACCAAGCAATTGTGTAACAAACCAGTCCTGCGCAGCCGTCATGACGTCATATAGGCTGTTTGCCTTCTCGGCCCGCTGGGCTGCCTTCGGATCCGGGGCAGGGACTTCCATCCCGGCCTCTGCCGCCAGCTCCTTTATCGCATCCATGAAAGACAGGCCGCGCTGGTCGGTCATCCAACGAATGGCATCACCATGCGCGGAACAGCCAAAACAATGGTAGAAACCTTTTTCGTCGTTGATCGTGAAGCTGGGTGATTTTTCGTTATGGAAAGGGCAGCATGCCTTGAACTCGCGGCCAGCCTTGGTGACCTTAACGGTGCGGCCGATCAGCGCGGAAAGCGTAACGCGCGCGCGTAATTCGTCCAGCCATTGCGGGGTAAGTGCCACTTTAACCCAACGCGGCCTTCACCAAAGCACTGGCTTTGCTCATGTCGAGTTGTGGGCCATGACGCTCTTTTAGGGCTGCCATGACGCGGCCCATATCTTTCAAACTTTCTGCGCCAAGCTCCGCCTTGATGCCTTCGATCGCCGCGCTGGTTTCCGCATCGCTAAGCTGTGCCGGAAGAAAATCTTCAATAATCGCCAGTTCTGCAGCTTCTACTGCCGCAAGCTCGGCGCGGTCACCTTGCTCATATAAGGCTATCGATTCGCGGCGTTGCTTGATCATTTTCTGCATAACCTCAACCACCATCGCGTCGTCATCGGGTTGTTGGGATGCGGTGCGAAGCTCTATGTCGCGGTCTTTGATTTTGGCGAGGATTAAGCGAACGGCGGCTAAGCGGTCTTTATCGCCTGCTTTCATCGCGGTGATTTGGGCAGCTTTTATGGTGTCACGAATCATATATGGTTCCGATTTTTGATGTTAAGTGCCGTTAGACCAACATCCAAATTTCGTCACCCTGAAACAAGTTGATTGTAGCGGTTGAGAAGGCATTGTGTGAAACATTCCACAGCTTTCTCGATTTCCGCATTGACGCTTTGGGTCACCATCTCTAGGCGCGATGTCTTAGCGACATTGCTGTAATCTGTTTAATAGGAGCGACCCCATCATGGCCGACCCCAACTCTTCGCGCGCGCCTTCTGGAGCGACGGGGGTATTGGTTCTGGCGTCCGGGGAAGTCATCTGGGGCAGGGGCTTTGGCGCCGAGGGGCAGGCGGTTGGAGAAGTCTGCTTCAACACGGCAATGACGGGTTATCAAGAGGTGATGACTGACCCTTCTTATGCTGGACAAATCATTAACTTCACATTTCCGCATATTGGTAATGTTGGCACGAACCCAGATGATGTCGAGGCCTTGAACCCGCACGCCTTGGGCGCGATTGTTCGGCAAGATGTGACTGACCCATCCAATTTCCGCAGCACCCAGCATTTCGACGCATGGATGAAGGCCAATGGCCGCATCGGTATCTCCGGAGTAGACACCCGCGCACTGACGCGACTGATCCGCGTGGCCGGTGCGCCGAACGCTGTGATTGCGCATTCCGCCAGTGGCGATTTTGATGTGCCCGCCATGTTGGCGAAAGCAAAGGCTTGGGCGGGATTGGAAGGCATGGACCTTGCCAAGGATGTAACGACTTTGCAAACTTATGCTTGGGATCAGGGGCTTTGGAAGCTCGGTGCTGGCTATGCAACGCCAGCCAAGGGCCGCAAAAAAGTCGTCGCCATTGATTATGGCATCAAGCACAACATCCTGCGCAACCTTGTGGACGTAGGTTGCGACGTGACCATTGTGTCGGCCACCGCAACTTTCGAAGAAATCATGTCCCACGCGCCGGATGGTTTGTTCTTGTCTAATGGCCCCGGCGATCCCGCCGCAACAGGTGTATATGCCGTGCCGGTGATCCAAAAATGGTTGGAAACCAAAAAACCTTTGTTCGGCATTTGCTTGGGTCATCAAATGCTGGGCCTTGCGGTCGGCGCGAAGACCGAGAAGATGCACCAGGGCCATCGCGGCGCGAACCATCCGGTCAAGCGCCTGAGCGACGGTGCTGTCGAAATCACCAGCATGAACCATGGTTTCGCAGTGGACGCCGCGACCTTGCCCGCCAACGCAAAGGCAACGCATATCAGCCTCTTCGACGGTAGCAATTGCGGCTTCGAACTCGCCGACCAGCCTGCATTTTCGGTGCAATACCACCCCGAAGCCTCACCCGGCCCGCAGGACAGCCATTATCTCTTCGAAAAATTCGCGGGGATGATGGGATGACCGCTCCGAATGCTCCACAAAAATGGGAATATATAGTTGTTCATTATGTGGGAAATTTATCGAATAGCGTCTCGGCTGCGGCCTGTATTCTCAAGCGACAGGTAGCCTAATGCCCAAACGCACTGACATAAAATCCATCCTAATCATAGGCGCTGGCCCTATCATCATCGGGCAAGCGTGCGAGTTTGATTATTCGGGGACGCAGGCGTGTAAGGCGCTGCGCGAAGAGGGGTATCGCATCATCCTCGTCAATTCCAATCCAGCTACGATTATGACGGATCCGGATATGGCTGATGCGACCTATGTCGAGCCGATTACGCCCGAAATCGTTGCCAAGATCATTGAAAAAGAGCGCCCCGACGCAGTTTTGCCGACCATGGGTGGGCAGACGGCGCTAAACGTCGCTTTGGCGTTGTTCAATGATGGCACGCTGGCAAAATATGGTGTCGAGATGATTGGCGCTGATGCTGAGGCGATTGATAAAGCTGAAGATCGGATAAAATTCCGCGACGCGATGACCAAGATAGGTCTAGAATCGGCGCGTTCGGGTATTGCGCATTCGATGGAAGAGGCTCTCGAGGTGTTGGAACGTACGGGCTTACCGTCGATCATTCGTCCAAGTTTCACCATGGGCGGCACGGGTGGCGGGATTGCCTATAATCGCGATGAGTTCATCAAGATTGTTTCGGGCGGGTTGGATGCGTCACCGACGACCGAAGTGTTGATTGAAGAATCTCTTCTCGGTTGGAAAGAATATGAGATGGAAGTTGTCCGCGACCGCGCTGACAACGCCATCATCATCTGCTCCATTGAAAATGTCGATCCGATGGGCGTGCACACCGGCGATTCCATTACCGTTGCACCAGCATTGACGCTGACCGACAAAGAATATCAGATTATGCGCAATGCGAGCATCGCGTGCTTGCGTGAAATTGGTGTAGAAACAGGTGGTTCGAACGTACAGTTCGCAGTCAATCCGAAGGATGGACGGCTCATTGTTATAGAAATGAACCCGCGCGTGTCGCGTTCTTCGGCGCTGGCGTCAAAGGCGACTGGGTTCCCGATTGCCAAGGTTGCGGCGAAATTGGCGGTTGGGTTCACGCTAGATGAAATAACCAACGACATCACCGGCGCAACGCCGGCATCGTTTGAACCAACGATTGATTATGTCGTCACCAAAATCCCGCGCTTCGCCTTTGAAAAGTTCAAAGGAGCCGAACCATTGCTGCATACCGCCATGAAATCGGTAGGCGAAGTGATGGCGATTGGCCGGAATATCCACGAGAGCATGCAAAAGGCGCTGCGTGGACTTGAGACCGGTTTGTCGGGCTTTAACTATATTGATGCTTTGCGCGGCGCAACGAAGGACGAATTGTCCGCCGAACTCAGCCGGGCGACACCCGACCGCTTGCTGGTTGCTGCACAAGCCCTACGCGAAGGCATGACCGTTGCCGAAATCCACGCCATTGCGAAGTTTGATCCATGGTTCCTCGAGCGGCTTGAGGAAATCATCGCCGCCGAGAATGGCGTTAAGACCAACGGTCTGCCCAATAGTGCCGAAGCGCTGCGTCGCTTGAAGGCCATGGGCTTCTCCGACAAAAGGCTTGCCTATCTTGCGGTGGAATCGGTCAATATGCGGCCGGGTATGGAAACGGCAGTCCGCCGTGGTTCGGGAATTGCGATGCAGGCTGCCCGCGCAATGGCAGGCGCCGTGACCGAAGATGAAGTGCGCGCGTTACGCCACAAATTGGGCGTGCGTCCGGTGTTTAAGCGTATCGACACCTGCGCTGCGGAATTTGAGGCAAAAACGCCTTATATGTATTCCACTTATGAGGCTCCAAGTTTTGGCACACCGGAATGTGAGAGCCAACCAAGCGATCGTGAGAAAATCGTTATCCTGGGCGGTGGTCCAAACCGTATTGGGCAGGGGATTGAGTTTGATTATTGCTGCGTCCATGCTTGCTTCGCGCTCGCAGATGCTGGCTATGAAACAATCATGGTTAACTGCAACCCGGAAACTGTATCGACGGATTATGACACCAGCGACCGGTTGTATTTCGAGCCGCTTACGGCAGAAGACGTGCTTGAGATTCTGCATGTCGAGCAACAGAATGGCACGTTAAAAGGCGTCATTGTCCAGTTCGGTGGGCAAACGCCGTTGAATTTGGCAAAGGCGCTTGAGGCGGCGGGCATTCCTATTTTGGGTACATCGCCCGATGCCATCGATTTGGCCGAAGACCGTGAGCGTTTTGCCGCGTTGATCAATAAGTTGAAGCTGAAGCAGCCCGAAAACGGCATCGCGCGCAGCCGCGAGGAGGCGATCAAGGTCGCCGAAAATATTGGCTATCCCGTACTTATGCGGCCTTCTTATGTGCTTGGTGGCCGCGCGATGGAAATCGTCGATACGCAAGTGCAGTTGGAAAATTATATCCAGACGGCAGTCATCGTGTCTGGGGATTCGCCCGTTTTGATCGACAGCTATCTGCGAGATGCGATTGAGGTCGATGTTGATGCCTTATGCGATGGCGATGAAGTTGTTGTCGCGGGTATCTTGCAACATATCGAGGAAGCTGGCGTGCACAGTGGCGATTCTGCGTGCACAATTCCGCCATATAGCCTGCCTGATGATATAATTGCGGAAATCCGCCGTCAGACCGAATTGCTGGCGATTAACCTGCATGTGCGGGGTTTGATGAACATCCAGTTCGCGGTGAAAGACGGTGAAGTTTACCTGATTGAAGTCAATCCGCGCGCGAGCCGTACCGTGCCGTTCGTCGCCAAAGCCATCGGTGCGCCTATCGCGAAGATTGCTGCGCGCGTCATGGCAGGCGAGATGTTGAAAGATTTGCCGCCCATCAATCTTGATATAGACTATATCGCGGTGAAAGAGGCGGTATTCCCATTTGACCGCTTTCCTGGTGTTGATCCTGTACTGTCGCCCGAAATGAAGTCAACGGGTGAAGTTATGGGCATTGATCGTGATTTTGCGACGGCCTTTGCCAAATCACAAATCGGCGCCCGCATGCCACCGCCGATGAGCGGGAAGTTGTTCGTATCGGTGAAAGATACCGACAAACCAGTCATAGTCCCTGCGGTTCGCCAAGCGATTGCGTGCGGTTTCTCTGTCTGTGCAACTGATGGAACCGCAATTTATCTGCTGACGCAAGGCATCGAGGTTGAGCGGGTCAACAAGGTCGCCCAAGGTCGTCCGCACATTGTCGACAAGATTAAAGATGGCGAAATTCAGCTAATTTTCAATACGACCGAAGGCTGGCAAAGCCTAAAAGACAGTGAAGAAATCCGCCGTTCCGCACTTGCGGGCAAGGTTTCGCAATATACGACCGCAGCGGGGAGTGTAGCGGTAGCGCAAGCTATTGCCGCGCTGCAACAACGGCAACTTGAAGTTCGGCCACTTCAAGACTATTATTAATACGCGCAGTATCTTTCCCCGACAATTGAACTGCATATCGGATGGGTGGTTAACACGCGTCCGGTCGGGATATTTTTGTGACGAAGGGTTTTTGCCTGATGGCGAGTTTTGAGAAATATCCGATGTTGGCCGAAGGCTATGAAAAGCTCACGACCGACCTGAAGCGCCTTCGTGATGAGCGTCCGTTGATTGTCGAGGCAATTGAGGAAGCGCGCGCGCATGGTGATTTATCGGAAAATGCCGAATATCACGCCGCAAAGGAACGCCAAGGGCAGGTTGAAGCCGCGATTTCTGAAATCGAGGACAAGATTGGCCGTGCTCAGATTATTGATCCTTCGACCCTGTCGGGCGATAAAATCGTCTTTGGTGCCACTGTCACATTGCTAGATGAAAATGATAAGCCCGTGCGTTATCAGCTTGTAGGTGAGACCGAAGCAGACGCAAAAGCTGGTCGCATTTCCTATAATTCGCCATTGGGCCGGGCCCTGATTGGCCGCGTCGTTGAGGATGAGGTCGAATTAACGGTGCCGTCCGGCGACAAATATTATCTCGTATCCAAAATCGAGTTTATCTGATCGTGCGCCTCGTTGGGAAGCGCCTAAAGGCCTAACATGCAGTTTCCGCGTGGCCCTGTCACCAATGCATTGGTTGTCGTTAATTCGGTGATTGCTGCAATATTGTTGGTTCCGTCTTGGTGGCAAAATGCAGTGATATCGGGCGGACTATTCCCGATCCGCCTCAGCAGCTCTAGTGCTGCATTTGCCGATATTGGGTTCCTCGTGCCTGCGTTTTTAACGCCGCTTTCGGCGTCATTCCTGCATGGCGGCATCGTGCATGTCGTGATGAACATGCTGATGTTATTGCTTATCGGTAAGATGGTGGAGCGTGTATTGGGCGGCGGGCTCTATCTAGCGCTTTACATAGGATCGGCATATATGGCGGCGGCTATGGAGTGCCTCGCTTCATTCATGGCTTGGCCGATGTCTGTAGACATGATGGCGCCAGCCATTGGCGCAAGTGGCGCCATTTCCGGCGTTATTGGCACTTATGTGATGCTGTTTCCAAATCAAAAACCGAAGTCTTGGGGGCCCATCCCCGCAGAGTATGCGCGTCCTTTGCATCTTACTTTAGCGTGGGTGGGGCTGAATTTGGCGATTGGTTTTGTTGGCCCCGGGATTGGCATAGCCATAGCGATTTGGTCGCATATAGGCGGATTTGTTGCCGGGTTGCTTCTGGCGCGCCCGCTATTGTTGTGGCGGTATCGGAACGCTTAAACGGACCTTGGACTAACTGTCAGCTTTCGGGCTGCAAAAGCTTGTGCAAATGCACCACAACATATTTCATTTCGGCATCGTCAACCGTGCGCTGAGCCGCGCCGCGCCAAGCTTCCTCTGCGCTTGCATAATCGGGAAACATCCCGACGATGTCTAAATTTTCGAGATCGGTGAATTTTAACGTTTGCGGGTTGTCAACGCGGCCACCAAAAACGAGATGTAATTTTGTATCGCTCAATCGACTATCCTTAATTCTTTTCCTTAGCCGCTTCTGTAGCGGCCTGACCGGCGGCCTTTACAGCGAGAGCGGCCTTGCTGACAAGCTCTCTAAACTGTGCGCGCATAGCTTCGCCATTTAGCCCAAGCGTGTCCACTTGGTTCATGCCTGCCACTTTTGCGGCATCGGCTATTTTGCGGGCTTTTTTGTTCAATTTTTTGCCCGCCTTACCCAACACTTTTGCTTCGCGCTCGGTTCGCGGCAAAAGCGCACCAATGATGGCGCCAATAGCGATTCCGCCAAGCACGATGGCGAGTGGGTTTTTATCGATACCATCGCTGGTCTTTGCCTTTGCCTTACGTGCCATTTCTTTAGATTGCTGCACGCCTGTGGTGGCTGCACCTTTGCTTTTCTCCAAGGCTGCCGCAGCTTTTTGGCGCGCAGCAGCGGTTGAACCTGTGGTTTTTGCTTTCGCGCTATCAGCTGCGGATTTGATGCTGTCGCCAATCTTGCTCATATATCGTTCCTATATCATTTGCCGGAGGGCGTTTTAATTTTACTGTGTCGCAGCGTCGAAATCCAACGCGAAATCGGGCGTCGTGCTGCAATTAAAAAGGCGCTTAGTCCAACAACGCCAATGATGGGGGCATTGTTTCTCGCAATTTGAACTGTCTCGTCTGCGATCTGCTTGGCTTGGGTTGTTTGGTGTTTGACGAACCGCCTGAGTTGATTGCGTGGATCAAGGACTTCGCGCGTGACGGCTAAGCTGCCTTTAAGTTTGCGGCGCAAATACCGCCGCTCAGCGTTAGACAAAATAACGCTCTCCCGGTCAGTAACAACACGCTCTTCAGGCAAGATCGTCGACATTTTTCTGCATTTCCGGGAAGTAAACTTTCCGCATCCACCTTCGGGCCAATGTGGCAAAAACGATGCCGATGATCACAAAACTGATGGTGACGAGCAAGGTTGCCGCCAATGGACCAATCAATGGGGAAAGAGTAAGGACCAACCCCAGCACCAGCGCAATGGATGCTCCACTAAATGCGAATGCCGCGACAGCTCCATAGCGCAATGACGAGCGGAACACGTGGCGTGTGTAATCCAACCGCGAGCGATGGTAGCGCATTTCTGCCTTCACCATTGTACGCAAATCATCCATGACCAACGCAAGTTGCTCGCTTGCACTTGGATCATTAGGAGACGCCGGTTCTTCCTGCGCTTCGAACTGAGGTTCTTCGCTCTTCATCATACTCGCTTATCGGCCATTGGCGGCATTTTGCAAAGCCACCAGTTTCGAAACTCAAGCGTCTTTGTCGCCTGAGCGTAAAAGACGCGCCAAAACAAAGCCGATTGTAGCCGCCGCGCCAATGGCGACCGCAGGGCTCTTGCGAACAAATTGTCGTGCATCTTCTGCCAACGTATCGACATCCTTGGCGCCCATTTTGCTAGCAAAACCCTCAACCATGTCGGCTGCGCTGCGCGCATAGTCGCCATATTGCTTGCCGACATTATCGTCGATTGTGCCAGCGCTATTACGGATAAGCTTACCAATGCTGCCAACTGCCTCAGTGGTGCGATCTTTTCCTTTAGTTGCTGCCGTGCGGACACTTTCGGTGGCTTGGGCCTTAAAGTCATTCATGTCGGATTTGATTTTTGATTTGGTATTATCACTCGTGCCTTTTGCTGTCTGCGCCCTGGCGACAGCCTTTGGTGCAGGGGATTTTGCTTTAGAAGACTTCGCTGCAGGCTTGGTTGCCGCTGGCTTAGTCGCTGCTTTCTTGGCGATTGCGGGTTTTTCGGTCTCGGCCATAAGAATGACTCCTTTTGAACAACTGGGGCGAAAGAAACGGTCTTGCTGTACTTAGATATTTGTATTGCGGGTGCCTTAGTCAACTATAGCACCGCAAATTTTGTTTTAAAATCGATATGTCGGTGCATCGTTGCCAAATCCCGGTCACGAGGATAGACGCGCTGACATAACTCCTCACACGCAGAAACGGACCCTAGTTATGACTGCTATCCTAGATATTCATGCACGCCAGATCCTCGACAGCCGAGGAAACCCAACGGTTGAAGTGGATGTTGTGTTGGAGGACGGCAGTTTCGGTCGTGCAGCGGTCCCATCGGGGGCATCTACGGGCGCGTATGAAGCTGTCGAAAAGCGCGACGGCGATATGTCCAAATATATGGGGAAAGGCGTACTTCAGGCGATTGAGGCGGTTAACGGTCCCATTTTTGAAGCGCTTGTTGAACTGGACGCTGAGGATCAAGAAAATATCGACGCGGTCATGATTGATCTCGATGGCACCGATAATAAATCGAACTTGGGCGCGAATGCGATATTGGGTGTCAGCCTAGCGGTAGCAAAAGCTGCTGCCGACGCACGTGGATTACCGCTGTATCGCTATGTAGGCGGTGTTAATGCACATGTACTGCCAGTACCGATGATGAATATCATTAACGGCGGTGAACATGCCGACAACCCGATTGATTTTCAGGAATTCATGGTCATGCCGGTCGGCGCTGGCTCCATTGCAGAAGCTGTCCGCTGGGGTTCCGAAATATTCCATACGTTGAAGAAGGGCCTGCACGAGAAGGGTCTGGCAACCTCGGTAGGCGACGAAGGTGGCTTTGCCCCTAATTTGGCGTCAACCCGTGATGCGTTGGATTTTATCATGGCATCGGTTGAAAAGGCAGGATTCAAGTCAGGCGAAGATGTCGTTTTGGCGCTGGACTGCGCCGCGACTGAATTTTTCCGCGACGGCAAATATGAAATATCAGGTGAGGGGCTTTCGCTGACGCCGCACCAAATGGCCGATTATCTGGCTGCGCTTAGCAAGGACTATCCGATTTTGTCGATTGAGGACGGTATGAGCGAAGACGATTTTGAAGGTTGGAAGGCGATCACTGACAAAATCGGTTCCGAAGTCCAATTGGTCGGTGACGATTTGTTTGTCACGAACCCGGAACGCCTGTCGATGGGTATCGGCAAGGGGCTTGCAAATTCTTTGCTGGTTAAGGTCAACCAAATCGGCACTTTGACGGAGACTCTGGCAGCCGTTTCTATGGCACACCGCGCGTCTTACACAGCCGTTATGTCGCATCGTTCGGGCGAGACCGAAGATGCAACCATAGCCGACCTTGCTGTGGCAACCAATTGCGGTCAGATTAAAACCGGAAGTCTCGCGCGTTCGGACCGGTTAGCAAAGTATAACCAGCTTATTCGTATTGAAGAAGAGCTCGGTGCATCTGCGATATATGCCGGTCGGGCTATATTCCGCTGACTGTGATTTCCTTGCCAACTCGTGTAAAATATGATTCAGTCTAATCATGGTCCGAGGCAATAAAAAACCTGAATATATGAAGTCGGTGATCGGGCCTGCTCTTGGGCTTTTCGCTTTGCTCGGGATCGCGTCTTACGCTTTGTTGGGGCCGACAGGGATCATCGCTTGGACCGACTATCGCGCAGCGTTGAGTGAACGCAAAATTGAACTAGCAAAATTGCAGAAAGAACGTGACGCATTGCGTAACCGGCAACTTTTGCTGGACCGGGACAATGTAGATCCGGATCTTGCGGGTGAGCTCATGCGCAAAGAATTGAACGTTGTTGCCCCTGACGAAGTTGTCGTTCCATTAAAGTAAGGCACTGTCCGCCAAATGAATAGCTATGCAGTGCTTTTCGTGACTGAAAAGCGCTTTTCAGCTTTGCGGAATTTGGCTAGGCGCCGTTTCACGCGCAAATAAAAATTCCACCAAAGGAAATGATTTTGGCCACCACCCCAGCGAAAAAATCTGCTTCCAAGAAGGCAAGTGTCAGCGAAGATGCCGCACGTGCCAATCGGGAGCGTCCCGCCGAACCCGTGCCGTATAAGGCAAGCAAGGAAGAGCTTCTAAAATTCTACCGCGATATGCTGCTGATCCGTCGGTTTGAGGAGAAGGCGGGGCAATTGTACGGCCTGGGACTGATAGGTGGTTTTTGCCATTTGTATATCGGGCAGGAAGCCGTTGCGATTGGCCTGCAATCCGCCCTGACTCCTGGTAAGGATAGCGTCATCACTGGATACCGGGACCATGGCCATATGCTGGCTTATGGTATCGACCCAAATGTCATTATGGCCGAACTAACTGGCCGTGCCGCTGGCATATCAAAAGGCAAGGGCGGTTCGATGCACATGTTTTCGACCGAGCATAAATTTTACGGCGGGCACGGCATTGTTGGCGCGCAGGTATCGCTCGGCGCGGGACTTGCATTCGGGCATAAATATGCGAACGATGGTGGCGTGTGCTTAGCCTATTTTGGTGATGGCGCATCCAATCAGGGGCAGGTGTACGAGAGCTTCAACATGGCGGAGTTGTGGAAGCTGCCCATCATTTTCGTCATCGAAAATAACCAATATGCCATGGGCACCAGCGTTAACCGCGCATCTTCCGAAGACCAGCTTTACCGCCGCGGAGAAAGCTTCCGCATTCCCGGCATTCAGGTCGACGGCATGGATGTGCTTGCCGTACGCGGTGCTGCGGAGGTCGCGTTGGATTGGGTGCGAAGTGGCAAGGGACCTGTATTGTTGGAAATGAAAACCTACCGTTATCGGGGGCATTCCATGTCCGACCCTGCTAAGTACCGTAGCCGTGATGAGGTCCAATCGGTCCGCGACAACAGCGACCCGATTGAAGGCTGCAAGGCTTATCTCGCCGAAATGGGCGTGGACGAAGATGCGCTGAAGGTGATTGAAAAAGAGATCCGGACGATCGTGAATGAGTCGGCCGATTTTGCGGAAACATCGCCCGAGCCTGATCTTTCCGAACTATATACTGATGTGCTGGTGGAGCAATATTGATGGCAATCGAACTTAAGATGCCCGCGCTTTCGCCAACGATGGAAGAAGGCACCTTGGCTAAATGGCTGGTCAAAGAAGGCGATCATGTCAAATCCGGCGATATTCTGGCCGAGATCGAAACCGATAAGGCAACGATGGAATTTGAAGCGGTCGACGAAGGTGTGATTTCGTCGATTGCCGTTGCGGAAGGGACTGATGGTGTCAAAGTCGGCACCGTGATTGCCGTAATAGCCAGTGAGGGAGAGGACGCTGTGCCTGTGCCTTCTCCAAAACCAGTCGCACCGCGCCCAGTTGAAACACTTGTACAGAGTGCGCCATTTCCAACTTTGTCGGATACTAAGTCTATTCAGGCCAGTTCTGTTACCGCGAACGGCGCGATGCAAACTGTCACCTTACGCGAAGCCTTGCGCGATGCGATGGCCGAGGAAATGCGCCGCGACGACCGCGTGTTTGTTATGGGTGAGGAAGTCGCTGAATATCAAGGGGCCTACAAGGTAACACAAGGCCTGCTCGACGAATTCGGCGCGCGCCGGGTCATCGATACACCCATCACGGAATATGGCTTTGCTGGCGTTGGCACAGGGGCCGCAATGGGCGGCTTGCGACCTATCATAGAATTCATGACCTTTAACTTTGCCATGCAGGCGATTGACCACATCATCAACTCGGCGGCCAAGACGAACTATATGTCGGGCGGCCAGATGCGGTGTCCCATCGTGTTCCGTGGTCCCAATGGTGCCGCCGCGCGCGTGGGCGCACAGCACAGCCAGAATTATGCACCTTGGTATGCTGGTGTCCCAGGGCTTATTGTGATTGCGCCATATGACGCCGCCGATGCGAAGGGATTGTTGAAAGCAGCCATCCGTTGTGAGGATCCGGTCGTTTTCCTAGAAAATGAATTGCTTTATGGCCGCAGTTACGAAGTTCCTATGGGCGACGATCATGTTCTGCCTATCGGTAAAGCGCGGGTGATGCGCGAAGGAACCGACGTGACCATTGTCAGCTACTCCATCGGTGTTGGTCTTTCGCTAGAGGCCGCGGACAAGTTGGCTGAAGACGGCATTAGCGCTGAAGTCATCGACCTGCGCACCATTCGTCCCCTCGACAAAGCGACGGTTTTGGCAAGTCTTGCAAAAACCAACCGCTTGGTTGTCGCAGAGGAAGGTTGGCCAACATGTTCGGTCGGCAGCGAAATTCTAGCAATATGCATGGAAGAGGGTTTCGACGATCTAGACGCACCAGTTTTGCGCATCACGAACGAAGACGTTCCGATGCCTTATGCGGCAAATCTGGAGAAAGCGACGTTGGTGAACGCGGACAAAATTGTGGCTGGCGTTCGCAGAACGCTTGGGGTCTAATCGCGCAGTGACTAGTTTGTCGCGGGTGCGCAGATGACGGGGGATGCTGCTTTAGAACTATCCCCGCCTGCACAGTTAGCAATTGCCTATGCGCCGTCAGACGTTCGGTCTTCATTTGCGCTGCTGCTGCAAATCGACAACCGCTTTGCTGACATATTGCGCAATGCGCGCGAGCCGATGATCGCACAAATCAAAATGGCGTGGTGGCGTGAAGCTTTTACCAGCCCAGCTGAGACGCGACCGAAAGGCGAACCATTACTGCAAGCGCTCAACGAAGCGAGCGACCGCATCCCTTCAAGCGCATTGGAGGCGCTAGCTTCGGCGTGGGAGCATCTGCTGGGTCATGCGCAGTTTAGCCAAGAGGTCATCGACACCCATGCCGAATTACGCGCCGAGGCGATTTTTGCAACCTATACGGATTGGATGGGCGGCGCGCAGGATTTGCGTCCAATTGGCCGCCTCTGGGCGCTTGAATCTTTGCGTATTGCCTTTCCCGAACGCGCTGCAGATTGCATTATGCCATCTGCGCCGCTGCCCAAAGCGCGGACCTTGCGTCCATTGTCTATTTTGACAATGTCGGTACGGACGGGATCAGGCCTGCGATTAATTTTACATGCATTAACAGGTATCTAAGTATAAGAATGGCTTGCGAGGCATCCATAAGGGACGATTGCAATGCAGCGTATGTTAATTGGCGGTGTTGCTGCATTATGCATGGCGGGCGGGGGATTATTGGTTTGGCAAAGCATGGCCAATCAACCGCAGCTGATTCCTGCGCCGCCACCGCCCGAAGTCATTTCCGACAAGCTACCGGAAGCAGGGGCCGATGCGCCTATATTTGGTCCCGCGCCACCCACCCCGCCGGAGGCACCAAAAGCCAGCCGTGAGGAAATGCGTTTCAATCGCTATGACCGCAACAAGGATGAGCTTGTCTCACGCCTTGAAATGATGGGCAGTCGGACCAAGGCGTTCAAGGGACTAGATGCCGACGGCAACAATCTGCTGACGTTCGAAGAATGGGCCGCCGCTACAGGTCAGCGCTTCGCTAGCGCCGATGGCAACAAAGATCAGCTTCTAACGCGCAAGGAGTTTGCAAAAACCCGCCCTAAAACAACAATAAAGCCAGGGTGCCGTTGTTAGGATATAATCCTAGGCCGCGATGGCTTGGCTTGAAATCCAGTTGCTTAAATCAGTCCGTGCCCTGCCGGTCATCGCTGCTTTGCGCGATTTTTTATGCACTTTTTCATCCAACGGCGCGAACAGGCCAAAATTGATGTTCATGGGTTGATAATCGTCGGCCAGTGCGTCGCCCGTGATATGACCCAGCAATGCACCCAGCGCCGTAGTGGATGGAGGGGCTGTAACGTTACGTCCTGCCAATTCCGATGCTGTCATAATGCCAGCCATCAATCCAACCGCGCTGCTTTCCACATAGCCTTCGCAGCCGGTGATTTGTCCTGCAAAGCGGATATGCGGCGCAGATTTCAGTCGAAGCTGCCGGTCCAGCAATATAGGCGAGCGAATAAAGGTGTTGCGGTGTAACCCACCGAGCCTTGCAAACTCTGCCTTTTCGAGACCCGGAATAGTGCGGAGTAGCTCGACCTGTGCACCATGCTTCATCTTCGTTTGAAAGCCGACCATGTTCCACAAAGTGCCTTGCTTGTTATCTTGCCGTAATTGCACAACGGCATGTGCCCAACGGCCCGTTCTGGGGTTGTCGAGACCAACAGGCTTCATCGGACCAAAGCGCAGCGTGTCTAATCCACGCGATGCCATAACTTCAATTGGCATGCAGCCTTCGAAATAGGGTGTGTTGGTTTCCCATTCCTTGAACTCCGCTTTCTCCGAGTCCAGCAAACCTTGATGAAAGGCGCGATATTGCGCCTCATCCATCGGGCAGTTGATATAATCCTTGCCGTCACCCTTGTCCCAGCGTGAGGCATACCATGCAATATCCATGTTGATGCTGTCATGATAGACAATCGGCGCAATCGCATCGAAGAAAGCCAAGCGATCCTCGCCGGTTTTCGCCATAATGCTTTCGGCGAGATTTGTCGCCGTCAGCGGGCCAGTGGCGATGATAACTGGTCGGTCGGATGGAATGGCATCCACGCGTTCACGCACGATTTCGATGTTGCCGTTGTTTTCGAGATGCTTTGTAACGGTCTCAGAAAATACATCGCGATCGACGGCCAGAGCGGAACCCGCAGGTACCTTAGCGACTTCAGCCGCCTGCATAATTAGCGAGCCCAGGTCGCGCATTTCCTGATGCAAAAGACCAACGGCATTATTTTCGGCGTCATCGGACCGGAAACTGTTGGAGCATACCAGCTCGGCCAGTCCGTCGGTTTGATGGGCGGGCGTCATATCTCCTGATCCGCGCATTTCCGACAGCCGCACACGGACACCGCGCTGTGCCAATTGCCACGCTGCTTCGCATCCCGCGAGGCCGCCACCGATAATCTGCACATCATGTTTTTTGGTCATATTGGCGCGGCTATCAAAAAACTTTGGCGCTGCACAGGCAAAAGCGCCAAGATGGGCTATGGGATTTACACCTAACTCTTCGGGCGACCGGTCTATCTTGCGGCCACTGCTCGTTCCACCGCTACCTGATGCGCACAAATATAGCCGTGGGCACGCGATGGTGTGGAGCGGGCCTGCTTTGCATACGGGCGCTGCTAGGCTCACTGCGCAGGCCGCATTGGCCGTGGGGGCTGGCCTCGTTTCGCTGATTGGTGACAGAGAGGCGCTGACGGAACAGGCTGCGCATGTCACGGCGATTATGTTGCGCGAAACGGATATGTGCTTCGCCTGTGTCGATAATCGCGTTACCGCTTTGGCCATTGGCCCAGGGGCCGGGGCATCAGTTGGGCAAGCTGTCCTCCAAATTTTGGGACTGAATGTCCCGACGATACTAGACGCGGATGCGCTGACTGCTTTTGAGCGCGACCCTAAAATTTTGTTCGGTGCAACGGGGCCGACAGACGTGATGACGCCGCATATTGGCGAGTTCCGCCGCCTTTTTCCCGACATATCGACGGACAATCGCGCGGAGGCCGCGCGCCGAGCAGCGGATCGGGCGCAATGTGTTGTGCTGCTTAAAGGTTCCGAAACATGGATAGCTGCGCCCGATGGACGGACGTTGGTGAACGGCCATGGGTCGCCTTGGTTGGCAACGGCTGGATCGGGCGATGTGCTTACAGGACTTAATATGCGGGTTAGTGGCGCAAGGAGCGACAGCGTTTGATGCGGCGAGTATGGGGGCATGGCTGCATGGTGATATCGGCATCCGTGGCGGACCGGGGCTAACCGCGGACAATATGATTGATCATATTCCGCTTGTTTTACGCGGGTGTTTGCACGATGCAAACAAACATGGCTCAGGATCTCGCACATAAACGTCCCTATTTGTTCGGCAGCTTGATTGCCGGCATAAGCTTTCCCACGACATGGTTGTTCCTGCCGATTGACGGCGGATTATACGCCATGATTTGGAAAATGGCGGCTGTCGGGCTGTTGGTGCCATTTGCGTTGCGTCGTCACCATCAGGGCGAATTTATCCTGTTAGCGATAATGCTGGCATTTTATGCGCTGGGTGATGGGTTGATTGAACTCAGCATGGTTGCCGGGGCCTTGGCATTTGCCGCCGGTCATGCGGTTGCGATGCTCATCTATTTTCGTCATCGGCGCGTCAAACCGGTATTCATCCAGAAGGTGCTCGCCACAACCATATTCATGGCCACACCAGTCATTGCATATTTTCTTCCGTCTACCCAAGACGAAGGCATACAAGTGGCGGCTTACAGCGTTATCCTCGCCGCTATGGCGGCCATGGCATGGAGTAGCAATTTTCCCCGTTACCGCGTGGGTTTTGGCGCGATATTGTTTGTAGTTTCCGATCTGCTGATCTTTGCTGAGCTTGGCCCGCTCGCAGGATCCACCATGACGGGCATCGCCATCTGGTATCTCTATTATTTCGGTGTGCTGATGATTGCTGTTGGTGTGGCGCAGACATTAGTCAAACGCGGACATTTTGCCGACGGTGAAGAGCGCGACTGATTAACGCAGGTTAGTTACCCTTCCTAACGTCACCCTGAAACAAGTTCAGGGTGACGCAGAATTGATCAAAGATAGCTTTAGCTTGGGTTATTCCGCTATTGACACATCGGTGACCGCGAGGTCGCCTTCAGTCCCGTTTTCGTTGGAGATTTCGGCGTCATCCTCATCGTTCTCGTCAATCTTAGCTGCGCCGACGACTTGTTCATTATCGCCGACATTGAACAAGCGCACGCCAGCGGTTCCACGACCCAAAACGCGCAGGCTGTCGAGCGGCATACGGATCAGCTTTGCCTGATCGGTCACGAGCATCAACTGGTCGCCCTTTGTTGCGGGGAAGCTAGCCACGACGGGACCGTTACGCTCAATATTGTCGATATTGGTGATACCTTGGCCGCCCCGACCGGTGCGGCGATAGGCGTAAGCGGATGACAATTTGCCATAGCCATTAGTGCACACCGTCAGGATGAACTGTTCGCGTTCTGCCATTTCAGCGATGCGTTCGGCGGAGATGGTTGGCTCGCCTTCCTTCTCCGGCTTCCATGGAGCGAAGCGCAGATAATCTTCGCGCTCTTCCGGCAAGGTACCAACGCGTTGGAGGATCGAAAGTGATATAACCTCGTCGCCTTTTGCCAATTTCATGGCGCGCACGCCAGTAGATGCCCGGCTTTGGAATTCGCGGATATCGTCTGCGGCAAAGCGGATCGCCTTACCATAGCGGCTTGCGAGCAGGACATCATCTTCCGCGCTTAACAATTCAACGCCAATCAACCTGTCGTCGGCATCATCGCCTTCGAACTTCATCGCGATTTTGCCATTGCTTGGGACATTAGCAAAGGCGTCCATGCTGTTGCGGCGGGCATAGCCCTTTGCTGTGGCAAATACGACGCTCAGGCCGCCCCATTCAGCTTCATCTTCGGGCAAGGTCAAAACGTTAGAAATGACTTCGCCTTCACCCAATGGCAACAAGTTGACCATGGGGCGACCGCGTGTCGATGGGCCGCCTTCGGGCAGTTTCCAAACCTTCAGCCGATAAACTTTACCGATGTTGGAGAAGAACAATACGGGCGTGTGAGTGCTGGTCACGAACAATTCGGTAACAGCATCCTCATCCTTCGTCGCCATGCCCGCGCGGCCCTTGCCGCCACGGTTTTGGGCGCGGAACGTCGCCAAAGCAGTACGTTTGATGTACCCGCCATGCGTTACGGTCACGACCATTTCCTCACGCTCCATGAGGTCTTCGTCGTCCAAGCCATCCCAGCTTGCCGTTATTTCGCATATGCGCGGGGTAGAGAATTCGGCGTCGATTGCGACCAGCTCTTCGCGCAACACGGCATATAGCTTTACGCGGTCGCCCAAGATGGCGAGATATTCTGCGATATTTTCGGCAAGCCCCTGAAGTTCTTTGCCAATTTCGTCACGGCCAAGGGCGGTTAGGCGATGTAGGCGCAATTCAAGAATGGCGCGAACCTGCAGTTCCGACAATTGGTAGCTGTCGCCGGTGATTTCGGTTTCGACCGCTTCCACCAATTTGATGTAAGAGGCAATTTCGGCGATGGGCCATTTGCGCGCAATCAATGCTGCGCGCGCTTCGGCGGGGCTGGCGGAACCACGGATGATCCTTACCACTTCGTCCAAATTTGTGACGGCGACAACAAGGCCAAGTAACAAATGTGCGCGTTCGCGTGCCTTGTTCAACTCAAACTTGGTGCGGCGGGTAATCACTTCTTCGCGGAAGCGAATGAAAGATTCGATAATGTCGCGTAGGTTTAAGACTTCGGGGCGACCGCCACGAATGGCGAGCATATTGGCGGGGAAACTAGACTGAGCCTGCGTGTGGCGCCACAATTGGTTGAGGACAACGTCAGTGGTCGCATCGCGCTTTAGATCGATAACAATGCGCACGCCCTTGCGGCTCGATTCATCGCGAATGTCGGACACGCCCTCAATGCGCTTGTCCTTCGCGGCTTCGGCGATTTTCTCGACAAGGCCGGATTTGCCGACTTGGAACGGAATGCTGGTGAGGACTATGGAGCGGCGGTCGCCTTTTCCTTCTTCAATTTCATGCCGGGCGCGCTGCATGATGGAACCTTTGCCCTCACGATAGGCTGCGCGTGCGCCGCCCGTACCAAGGATAAGCGGACCTGTTGGAAAATCGGGGGCAGGGACGATTTCGATGAGTTCATCGATCGTAATCGCAGGGTTATCGATATAAGCCAAACATGCCTTAATCACTTCGCCCAGATTGTGCGGCGGGATGTTGGTCGCCATGCCGACAGCAATACCGCCTGCGCCATTAACTAACAAATTGGGGAAACGGGCAGGGAGAACCTGAGGTTCTTCCCGGCTGCCGTCATAATTGGGCTGGAAATCAACCGTGTCCTTATCAAGATCATCCAACAGTGCATTGGCTACCTTGTTCAACCGCGCCTCAGTGTAGCGCATCGATGCTGGTGGATCGGGATCCATTGAACCGAAGTTACCCTGACCATCAATCAGCGGCACACGCATCGACCAATCTTGTGTCATTCGCGCCAAGGCGTCGTAAATCGCGCTATCGCCATGCGGGTGATAGTTACCCATTACATCGCCGACGATTTTCGCCGATTTGCGATAGGGACGGCCAGCGACAAAGCCGCCTTCTTGGCTGGCGAACAAAATCCGGCGGTGAACAGGTTTTAAACCATCACGTACATCGGGTAGGGCGCGCGATACGATGACCGACATCGCATAATCGAGATAGCTCGACTTCATTTCATCGACAATGTCGACAGGTGAAATATCCGATGGGTCCAAGGTAACTGTGTCGTCGGTCACGCCGCGATAATCCTTATATTTTTATAATGCGACAACCCTAGACCCAACGCGGCGGAATGGCCACATACGACTACCCCAATTGCGCTTTTTTCACCAGCTTATCCACAGATTCGCGCGGTGTCGGTGGTTAGGGTGCGACCAAGTTTCCATCATAGGCAAAAATTTGCCCGCTCTGTTCCGGTTTCAGTCGCTGAAGCACATTGAGCATGTCCTTTGCTGCCTGCGCTGGGGTGAAGCGTTCATGTGCTGGATTACCCTTGAACGGAGCGCTAAGTGCGGTTTCGACGGTGCCGGGATGTAGTCCGACGACAACGGATTGCGGGTTTTTGCGTTGCCATTCGATTGCAATATTGCGGATTAACATATTGAGTGCGGATTTTGACGCACGATAGCTGTGCCACCCACCCAAACGATTGTCTGAGATGCTGCCCACACGCGCGGATAGGGCTGCAAAGCAAATCGGGCCTTGCTTGACCATGATAGGTAGGAAATGCTTGGCGACCAGAGCAGGGCCGACCGCGTTAATGCGGAAGTTTTCTATCATCCAGTCCGAATCAAGTTCGCGAAGGCTCTTCTCCGGGCCTTTTGGTTTTGAATGCAGCAGTCCGGTTGCAACAATGACCAAGCGTATGGGCGGATATGTGTCCGCCAGATTATCTGCGGCAGCAGCAATGCTGGCCTCGTTCATTATATCCAGTGGTTGGGGGCTCTCACGGTGCAACCGGATGACCTGCGCATAATTTGGATCTTGTTCCAAAGCATCTGCAAACGCAACGCCAATGCCACCCCGCGCCCCAATGATCACTGCACTGCTTTCACCCACTTGTTTTTTGCTCCGGTTCGTTCAACGGGAATTCATGCAATGGCGCTATGGCAATTGCACAGACGGTAGCATGGTCTTATAAACCAAGCTGTAGAAGCCCCAAGGCTAAATAATTTTGCGGAGAGTTACATGAAATTGGTTTCAAAATTTGCCCTTGCTTTGTCGTTGGTAGCGGTCTCTGCCGCACCTGCCGCGTTTGCGCAGTCCGATGAAAAGCCGAAGAAGGAAAAAAAGGGTAATGAAGCGGTCGTCGCGCCCAAGAAAAATTATTCAAAGCCTTTTATTGCTGCTTATATGCCCGTGTCGAATTTGTTGAATAAGGCAAAGGACGCCGCGGCTGCAAAGGCAGAATTTCCCAAGGTTTTAGCGGCCATTGGCAATGATGATGACCGTTACGAAGCGGGCATACTCGCGATCAACATCGGCGCACCGTTGAAGGATCTGGCGTTTCAGGAACAAGGCATTGATTTGTTGATTGCCTCTGCTTCTACCCCTGCCGATTTGAAGCGGGAATATACCTTCCGCAAGGGCGCAATTGCTTATGACGGAAAGCGCTTTGCAGATGCCGAAAAAAATATGATCGACGCCTATAATTTGGGGCATCGGGCTAATAACATAGAGTTTCTCATTTCTAACGCCATGTCGCAGCAGAGCAAGGATGCAGACGCGGTTGCATGGATTGGCAAAGCGATTGATGCCAGCAAGGCCGCCGGCGCAGTGAACAAGACTTATCTCGTACGTGCCGCCATTCTGTCGGCCAAGGCGAAAAATTACGCAGGGGCAGCCAATTTTTACAAGGATTTGATCGTAGCGGAAAACAATGCGGATTATTGGCATGACGCGCTTGCGTTTTTTGACCGTTCGCGTGACTTCAATCCAGAAGAAACTCTCGACATCATGCGTTTGATGCGCGCCACCGATGGTCTTCGTTTCCAACAGGAATATGCCGCATATCTCGACAGCCTTAGCTATATCGGTGTGCGTTACCCAGCAGAAGCGGTCTCCGTATTGGATGAAGGCTTTGCGAAGGGTTTAATTTCACGCAACAATGTGACGTTTAGTGAGCGCTACAATGAAGCGAAAGCGCGTCTCGCCGAGGATACGCGCACTTTGGCAGGCACAATTGCACCGGCTAAAGCTAGTCCGAAGGGGATGTTGGCAACACTGACTGGCGACTCCTTCTTCTCGCACAAGGATTACAAGACCGCGAAGGAACTTTATGAATCGGCGTTAAGCAAGGCACCTATTTTGGATAAAGATGGCGGTGACCAAACAGACCGCACACGCTTCCGCCTTGCCATGTCAAAGGCCATGCTTGGAGATTATGCGGGTGCAAAGGCTGACTTTGCGATGATTACCGGCGCGAACCGTAAGGCGATTGCTGAATATTGGGTGGCGTTTATCAACCACCGGGCAAATGCTGCAGCAGCGCCAGCAGCTGTATCAACCCCGGCCACCTAAGGTTAAGACACATAAATTACAAAGGGCCCGTGTTATCGGGCCCTTTTTTTATCCCAAAGGGATAGGAACGCCGGGTTCGTCTTTGGCCGTGCGGATCGTTAATGATGTTTTAACGCTGCTCACATTGGGCGCCGAGGTCAGTTTTGACGTTAGAAATTCTTGGAAGGATTGAAGGTCCCGAGCAACAATCTTCAAAATAAAATCAATTTCGCCATTGAGCATATGGCACTCGCGTACATCGGGTAATGCGCGGACATGTTGCTCAAACGCTTTTAAATCATCCTCGGCCTGGCTTTTCAGGCTAACCATCGCGAAAACGGTGATTGTATAGCCCAAGGCACTGGCGTCGACATCGGCATGGTAGGATTTAATTGTACCCGATTGTTCGAGCGCACGCATACGGCGTAAGCAGGGCGGCGCGGTCAGACCAACCTTAGTGGCGAGCTCAACATTGGTTATGCGACCATCGGCCTGCAATTCGGCCAAAAGCTTCATATCTATCGCATCAAGGTTCGTATTAGCCATGATCTGGTAATTTCCATTTCTATTTTGTCCAATGCTTATAATATAATTATACTGCATTGCAATTGTCCCATAATGTGATGTTTCTATGGGTGATGCGGGGAATGCGTATTGCTGCGCTTTGGCCGTTATCGTGACTCATATGTGCGTTGGTACATTTTGATGTTTTTGCCCTGTTTTAAATTTTACCGCGTTTATCTCAGATAAAGACTTGCGCATTCTCCCAAAGTTCGGCTATCGGCGCGCAAGTAGTTGGCGAGCCGGTTAGGGCCTGTAGCTCAGTTGGTTAGAGCTGGCCGCTCATAACGGCTAGGTCGGGGGTTCGAGTCCCTCCGGGCCCACCATCTTCGCATCGCGAAGTTGGCAGGCAGCCAGCCGCGAGGACATTGTTATACCAGTGATCCCATGTCGGGGAGTAGCGCAGCCTGGTAGCGCATCTGGTTTGGGACCAGAGGGTCGCAGGTTCGAATCCTGTCTCCCCGACCATTTTCTGGAAAATTTTGATAACAACTTATGAGATTCTTGCGTGTCGTAGGACACAGTGCCGGATACATTCTCATCTTTTGAGACAAATGGCAGTTGCACAAACCCAAATTATGCCGACTTACTCAGCCTTTAACATGTCATTATCTGTGTCCGATGTCATTTATTACGTCGAGTAGGCGCCATTGGACAGAAAAGTAACAACAGCAGCTTTCGCGTTGTTCTACTTTGCGGGTTCGGCAACGATTGACGATGCAGCCTCAATTTCGGCCTTTGCGTCAGCTTCAATCAACTTCGTGGCTTCTTCGGCGGCTTGTTCTATATTCAGCTTTTGCTTTGTCACTTCATCCTGTTGCGATGTTGCAGTCATATCCCCGTCTTCTGGTGCAGTATCGCGGTTTGCTTGCAGGTTATTGCAAGCCGCTAGCAATGCCAGAGCAGATATCAGAGCAACAGCTTTTTTCATTGCGCCGGTTCCGGCTTTAGTTCGCCCTCATAATTGGCCAAATAGGCCAAGGTCGCGACCCAAGCAGCAACATTTTGGCGCAATTCTGCCTTATCGATTTTGTCCAAAGTGTCGTCGGGTGTGTGATGTAGGTCGAAATATTTTGTGCCGTCTTGTTGTAAGTCCACGATGCCAAGTTTTTGTGCAGCAATGATTGCGCCAATGTCCGCGCCGCCGCCAGCTAGTTCACGGCGGGGAACCACGCCCAAGGGCGCGAGTGCCGAAATGATTTGTGTGCGCACAGTATTCGCGCTCTCAGGCAGGCGGAAATCGACCGCCCAAACTTTACCTGCACCAAAGTCGGACTCCATGGCCAAAGCATGTGGTTCGTTTGTATGCTTTTCACCATAATCGCGGCCACCCCAGATGCCGACTTCTTCCGCCCCAGCCCAGAGCAAACGTATGGTGCGTTTTGGTTGGCCCATGGACTGCAAATGCTTGGCGGCAGCGCCGATGATGCCGCAACCTGCCGCATCATCAATTGCGCCGGTGCCAAGGTCCCAACTATCCAGATGGCAAGCAATGACGATGATCGGTAAGCTTGGATCAGAACCCTTTACCTCTGCCAACACATTGCCTGAAGTCTGCATGCCGATATTTTGCGGAGTAATCTTCAACTTCATCCGCACAGGCTTGCCACGCGCGATCATGCGCTGCAGGTTTTCGGCGTCAGGTATGGACAATGCGCCAGCCGGAATGGGGGTGACACCAGGCTCAAAATTGGTGTTACCCGTGTGCGGATTGCGGTGATAGTCGGTGCCAACTGAACGAATGACGATAGCCGCGGCGCCTTTCTTGGCGGCAATGTTGGGCCCTACAAAGCGGGCAGGGCCAAACGCGCCATAGCTGCTGCCGTCCTGCGTTGCCTTCATATTGTGGCTAACAAAGGCGATTTTGCCTTTCAGACTGCCGTCCGGCGCAGCGCGCAGGTCGTCAATAGTCGGGAAATAGGCTATCTCCGCCTCAAGACCTGCGTCGCCAGTGCTACCGCTATTACCCAATGCTGCGACAGCCATTTTTTGCGGAAACGGCCCGGTGATTTCAGCGGTTTCGGCGCCACGCACCCAAGTCGGCATCTGATATTCTTCAACACGTACATTTTCGAAGCCCAGCACCTTTAATTTATTTACCGACCATATCCGCGCGCGCGCTTCTGCATCTGTGCCAGCCTGTCGCTGGCCAATCTCAGTCGTGAGGCCCTCTATGATGTCATAAGCAATGCTATCGGATTGTAGCGCCTTATCGCGCAATTCTGCAACAGATGTTGCCTTTGCGGTCGTTGGGGCGGCAACGGTTACAGTAGGGTTAAGGAACAGCGTGGAAGCTGCGGCGAACAGGGCGATGTTTTTCTTCATGTTGCGTAGGCTTAATAGCATCGCACAGTTTTGCAATCCTGCCTTGCGAGGAAAGCTGCGGATAGCTAGGGAAGCGGCCAAATCAAAGTAATGCAACACAGGAAATAATCCCCATGGCAGCGCAATATAGCTTCGTAATGAAGGGAATGACCAAAACCTTCCCCGGCGCAAGCAAGCCGGTTCTCAACAATATCAATCTGCAATTCTATCCAGATGCAAAGATTGGCATCGTTGGGCCGAACGGAACGGGTAAATCGACCCTGATGAAGATCATGGCCGGAATGGACACCGAATTTACCGGCGAAGCATGGCCCGGAGAACATATCCGCGTTGGTTATCTGGCGCAGGAGCCTGAGTTAGACCCGAATAAAACTGTGCGTGAAAACGTAATGGACGGCGTTCGTCCAGTAGCGGACTTAGTCGATCGTTTTAACGAAATTTCGATGATCATGGGCGACCCACCCGAAGACGCCGACTTTGACGCGCTGATGGAAGAAATGGGCACGCTTCAGGAAAAGATTGATGCCGTTGATGGTTGGTCGCTGGATAGCCAGCTTGAGCTGGCCATGGACGCACTGCGTTGCCCACCCGGTGACAGTCCCGTCACCAGCCTGTCGGGCGGCGAAAAGCGCCGGATCGCACTTACAAGGCTTTTGCTTGAAAAGCCGGACATCCTGTTGCTCGATGAACCTACCAACCACCTTGATGCGGAATCAGTGGCTTGGCTGGAAAAGCATTTGGTCGATTATAAGGGTAACGTCATCCTCGTAACCCATGACCGTTACTTCCTCGATAATGTCGTCAGCTGGATACTTGAGCTCGATCGTGGCCGTTACTTTGTCTATGAAGGCAATTATTCCACCTATCTCGAAAAGAAAGGCAAGCGCCTCGAGCAGGAATCGCGAGAAGATGCGGGCCGTCAGAAAGCGATTAAGGATGAGCTGGAGTGGATCCGGCAAAGCCCGAAGGCGCGGCAGACCAAGTCCAAAGCGCGTATCAAATCCTTCGACCAGTTGGTTGAGGCACAAGAAAATCGCGCACCCGGCAAGGCGCAGATCGTCATTCAAATACCCGAGCGTCTTGGTAGCAAGGTTATCGAGGTTAAGAATGTCACCAAGGCATATGGTGATAAATTATTGTTCGAAAATCTGTCCTTCACCATTCCGCAGGGCGGCATTGTTGGCGTTATCGGGCCAAACGGCGCGGGTAAGTCGACCTTGTTCCGCCTGATCACTGGTCAGGAAGTACCGGATTCCGGTGAAGTGGAAATTGGCGAAACCGTGAAGCTGGGCTTTGTCGACCAAAGTCGTGATGATTTGGATCCCAACAAAAATGTGTGGGAAGAAATCTCCGGCGGCGCGGACTTCATGAAGCTGGGCAAGCATGAAACGCCAACCCGCGCATATGTTGGCGCCTTCAACTTCAAGGGCACTGACCAACAGAAAAAAGTTGGCCTGCTATCTGGCGGTGAACGCAACCGCGTGCACATGGCAAAGATGTTGAAAGAGGGCGGCAACGTACTTTTGCTCGACGAACCGACCAACGATTTAGATGTTGAAACGCTGTCAGCTCTGGAAGAAGCGCTTGAGAGCTTCGCAGGTTGCGCCGTGGTCATCAGCCACGACCGCTTCTTCCTTGACCGCTTGGCTACGCACATTCTGGCCTTCGAAGGTGACAGTCATGTCGAATGGTTTGAAGGCAATTTTGAATCCTATGAAGAAGACAAGATTGCTCGCCTTGGCGATGAAGCCACGCGTCCGCATCGTGCAACTTATAAGAAGATGACCCGCTGATCACCTCACAAAACCCCGCACCTCGTCATCGGCTGCAACGCAAGCTCAGATGACGAGGATGCGCGGCCTTATGGGATAAGCCAGCTACCCGCCCATATATTTTGCGAGGCATGCCATTGCCAGCGCGCGCGCCTATGGCCGACATTGGCAAGATACAGCCATTCGATGGTTTCAATTTCAACCAGTAATGCCGCAAAATTAGCGCGATAATCAGCCAATTGTTCTTCGTCAGGTTGCTTGCCCTCGATCCAATCGGGCAAGCCTGAGGAGGGTTTAGCACATGGCGTTCCCGGCGCTGCCTCGGCCATGTAACAGCGCCGTGCAAATGGTGTTGATGTTGACCAAGCGGTGTCGGCCATGTCGCCCATAGCTGTCACATATGCTTTGCCGGACATCCGAATTTGAACCTTCGCTGCCGGGTCATAGATCAACACGCTGGTCGCAGGGTTTTGGCGTAGTTGCTCCGCCTTGATCGAGCGCGAATCCGTATGAAACCGAAGTGTGCGTGCATCTCGCGATACATCACGCAATATCATAATCCGCAGTTGCGGCACGCCCAAAACATCGGCTGTGCCTACCGCCGGCATATGAGACGGACTATTGCGATTGGTCACCCCGGCGGCGATAACGCCCCATGCTTCTTCAAAACTTAATGCAAGATCATCATAATAAGCAGGAAGGCTATCGGACAAGTTCATTGGACCTCAAAACTATCATTCTCATCGTTGAGAACGTAAAGATTGCCATCGGATATGCCGAAATAAGCGCCGTGCAGTTTCAACTGGCCTGATTGTTCGCGCTCCGCAATGAAAGGGAAACTGCGCAGGTTTGCTAGGCTGACGCGTATCGCCTCCAGCTCCAGGTCGCGTTGGGGGTCTTGCGATGCGGACGCAAGCACCTTGTCGCGGGCAGGGCGAACAATGTCCACCCAGCTATCAATGAAGCTATACCCAGCATCGCCCAAATCACCGCCTTCGAGCGATGCTTTGATCCCGCCGCACTGGGCGTGGCCCAGCACGACAATATGACGCACCTCAAGCCCCAATACGCCAAATTCAATAGCGGCCGACACGCCATGCAATCCGCCGCCAGTTTCATATGGCGGGACTAAGTTTGCCACATTACGCAAAGCAAAAACCTGCCCCGGTGTGGTGTCAAACACCGTCGCGGGATCGACCCGGCTATCGCAACAGGAAATGATCATGATGGGTGGTGACTGCCCATCGCTGGCCAGCGCGTCATAGCGTTCCTTTTGCCGAACATAGGCATCCGATTTGAAACGTTGATAGCCCTGAACCAAAACAGCAAATTCGGGCATTAGAAACGCTCTCCCCTGATAACCTGAACATCACTTACCGTTAGCAGCATGCCATAGCTGTCCAGCAATGGCGCTATTGCGTCAATTAGCTGAGCCGTTTTGGTGTCTGACGCGATAGCAAGCACGATTGTTTTTGCACTGGCGCCCGTCACATCGTCATGCTGCCATTCACCTGTACGCCCACCGCCGGAATCGACATGTATGAGGCTCCAACCTGAAATATCTGCGGCTCTCAACTTGCCGACTATAAGCGGGACAAGTGGCGTATCGACTAAAATTTCTATACGTTTGCGGGGAACGGTTTGCACCATTGGGTCATCCTAATGCTTGGGCAAATGCAGCGAAGATGCTGATGCCGAAGATAATGTTGAACGGAAAAGTGACGCCGAGCGACATGCTCAGATAAATGCCAGGATCCGCTTGGGGTAGTGCAAGCCGCATTGCCGCGGGCACCGCGATGTAGGAGGCACTTGCCGCCAAGATACCAAGCGCCGCTGCTGAGGCAACATCAAGACCAATGACGGTTCCAACGATGGTGCCAATCGTGCCGTTTACCAAGGGCAACAAAATCGCGAGGAACACCAAACGCAACGTTATCTTGCGCGATTGCATCAGGCGGCGTGCCGCAATCAGGCCCATATCTAGCAGGAACAGGCATAACACCCCACGAAAGCCGGTATCGAATAGCGGCTTCACCGCTGCAAATCCGTCACTTCCGGCAATGGCGCCAATCACGAAACTGCCAACCAATAACATCACCGAAGCATTGGTGAGCACCTCATGCCACGGCGTTTTGTTGCTATCACCAGACATTGCGTCACCCCGGCGCGCGAGCATGAGACCACTGATAATGGCGGGTGTTTCCATCAGCGCCAGAACAGCAATCATATAGCCCGCAGGACTTAAGCCCTCGCCGGTGAGCAACTCAATAGCAGTCACAAAGGTGACAACGCTGACAGAGCCATAATGTGCGGCAACCGCGCCGGCGTCGACTTTCGACAATTTACCGATGCTGCGTAACAACGCGAAGGCAAGAATAGGTAAAAGGAAACTTAAAGCAAGGCCCGCCGCAGCGGCAAGCATCACTTCGGCAGTGATACCGCTCTTGGAGACCTCGACCCCGCCTTTCAAGCCGATGGCCGCCATCAAGTAGATGGACATCGCCTTGGCGAAGGCTTCTGGAATAGTCAGGTCGGATTTTAGAACCGCTGCAATAAAGCCAAGTACAAAAAACAGGATCACCGGCGAAGTGAGGGTATCAGCTATCATCTTTGCCCCTTTGCGGATTTTGCAACCCATAGCAGGCAAGTTGCAGTTGGCAAGATGGCGCGGCCCGTCTATTCGGGCAACATGAACGCACCGACACATTTGCCCGAACGACCGGTTAGGGAACGCAAGCCAGACTGGATACGGGTTAAGGCGCCAATCGGTGCTGAGTTTAATGAAACCCGCCGCTTGATGCGTGATCTCAATTTGAACACGGTATGCGAAGAAGCGGCTTGCCCCAATATCGGTGAGTGCTGGACCAAGAAGCACGCGACAGTAATGATCCTTGGCGATGTGTGCACAAGGGCATGTGCCTTTTGTAACGTGAAAACCGGAATGCCCCGTGCAGTTGACCCGCTCGAGCCCGAGCATGTGGCCATTGCAGCAGCCAAAATGGGCCTGGAGCATATTGTTATCACATCGGTGGACCGCGACGATTTGCCTGACGGCGGTGCCAGCCAATTTGTGAAGGTAATTGAGGCATTGCGGCGCAATACGCCCAACACCACAATCGAAATCCTAACGCCTGATTTTCGGAATAAGGCGCAGGCTGCTATTGAGGCGATCGTAACTGCGCGCCCGGATGTGTATAACCACAATCTCGAAACCGTGCCGCGTCTGTATCCGACCATTCGCCCAGGCGCGCGTTATTATGCGTCGCTGCGCTTGTTGGAAACTGTGAAGCGACATGATCCATCGATCTTTACCAAATCAGGCGTCATGCTTGGGTTAGGTGAGGAGCGGATGGAGGTACATCAGGTCATGGACGATATGCGCAGCGCCGATATCGATTTTCTGACGATGGGCCAATATCTGCAGCCAACGCCAAAGCATGCCAAGGTTATGGATTTTGTGACACCAAGTGCATTTGACGCTTACGCCGCCATCGCTCGTGCCAAGGGTTTCTTATTGGTTGCGGCCAGCCCGCTGACTCGGTCCAGTTACCATGCTGGGGATGATTTCGCGAAGATGCGCGACGCACGTGCGGTGCAATTCGCCAAGGCGCGCTAAGGTTTAAAAGCACATATGCCGCACCATCACGAACGTCGCAGCCTGCCACATAATGCCGCGCAAATGTATGATCTGGTTTCGGATGTCCGTCGCTATCCTGAATTCTTGCCTTGGGTCAGTGCCATTCGCATCCGGAAGGATGAGGAAAGTGAAATGCTGGCAGATATGATTGTCGGGTTTAAATCACTTCGCGAAACATTCAGCAGCCGCGTGGTGAAAACCCCGAAGTCATCTATCATCGTTGATTATCTCGATGGCCCCATGAAACACTTACACAACGCTTGGACGTTTGAGGATGTCGAAGGCGGCGGTTCAATAGTCGAATTTACCGTCGATTTTTCATTCCGTAATCGCGTGTTTGAAGCACTGGCTGGTCAGTTTTTTGATTCCGCTCTTCGTAAAATGACAACGGCGTTTATCGAACGAGCCGACGCGCTTTATGGTGCGGGCGGAAGCAACAGCTCCAACGCATGAAGCGTCGCAAAGGCGCGGATATCAGCGCGGCTTTTGTCTGACCCAAAGGATTTCTGGTCACCCATGACCTCTTCCGGGTTTTGGCCTTTGACCGCTGCTGCAAACACAACAGTTCCAACCGGCTTGGAGGCGCTACCACCGTCTGGGCCCGCCACGCCGCTAATCGCCACAGCGATGTCCGCACCGCTTTTTTTCAGCGCGCCTTGCGCCATCGCCCATGCAACACCGACAGAAACAGCGCCGAATGCGTCGATGATGTCCTCATTTACGCCCAAAAGCTTAATCTTCGCGTCATTGCTATAAGTGACGAAGCCATAGCCCAATACGGCGCTGCTACCCGGAACTTCGGTAATCGCGGCGGAGACAAGGCCGCCGGTGCAGCTTTCGGCTATGGCAATCGTTCGCCCAGCAGCTTTATTCTCGGCAACAACGCGCGCAGCTAGCTTGGCGATCTCGGCGGGTAAGACAGTGTCCATATTCAGATTTTCTCAAAAGTGGCGGTGGCTTGCGCGGCGATGCCTTCACCTCGGCCCGTAAAACCAAGCATTTCGGTTGTTGTTGCCTTTACGGATATCCTATCGATATCAACAGACATTATTTCAGCCAGCCGTTCGCGCATTCTTCCACGGAATGGACCTATTTTTGGCTGTTCGCAGATTATGGTAACATCGGCATTTGACAGTTCAAAGCCATCTGCGCGGGCCAACTTCATCGCATACGCAAGGAAACGGTCAGAAGAGGCGCCGCGCCATTGCGGGTCGCTTGGTGGGAAATGATCACCAATGTCGCCCTTGGCAATGGCCCCCAATATGGCATCGGTGAGCGCATGCATCGCAACATCCGCATCGCTATGGCCGTCTAGACCTTTATCATGCGGTATCTGCACGCCGCAGAGCCATAATTCGGCACCCGATACCAGCCGGTGAACGTCAAAACCATTTCCGCTTCGAAATGAGGGCATATTGTTTCCTGCAAAATCGCTTGAGAAGGTAAATTTATTGAGCGCCTCCGCGCCTGGTACGATACGCACATCGCCTCCTTGCGCCATCAGCATACGGGCATCATCAGTAGGCTCTGCGCCCGTCCAAGATTGGTGGGCCATGTAAATTGCCTGAAAGACAAAAGCCTGTGGCGTTTGAATGCGCCAGAGATTTTCGCGTTCGACAGTTTCAGACAGAATATCCGTACCGCGTGAAAGGCTGTCGACAACAGGGAGTGCAGGAACCGCGCCGGGTGCAAGTGACAAAGCGTCGAGCAAATCGTCAATCACACTGGATGATAGGAAAGGCCGAGCGGCGTCATGGATCAACACTTGATCTGCCATTTGCGTGGCGGCAATCGCCTGTAACCCCAAATGGACGCTTTCCCGACGAGTTGCGCCGCCTTGTAAGAGTATCGGTTCTTTGACATCTGCTAGCGCTGCCATAGCTTCGGTTTCTTGTCCTGCGCCAATCGCCACATACACTTGGTCAATAAAAGAGTGCGCCGCCAATGCCGCATAGCTGTGCCATAGCATGGGTTTGCCGCGTACATGGCGGAACTGCTTTGGTTGCGTGCCGCCTGCGCGGCTACCTGAGCCTGCAGCGACGATGAGCGCAACGGTTGTTGGTCGAGATGCCATATGCGCGCTCTAGCGACAGCAGACTTGCCCGCCAAGCTGAAAGCGGGTAACGGCCTGCCTAAATTTTAGGCAGTATTTGAAGATGCAACTTAAACCCATCCATATCGGTAACATCAAAATCGATTGTCCCGTCATATTGGCGCCAATGACTGGCGTGACCGATATGCCATTCCGCAAAATTGTGCGCGAGTTTGGCTCCGGTCTTAACGTGACGGAGATGATCGCTAGCCAAGCTATGATCCGTGAGACCCGGCAAAGCATTCAGAAATGCGAATGGGACGCGATTGAAGAACCGGTTTCGATGCAACTTGCCGGTTGCACGCCTTATGAAATGGGTGAAGCGGCCAAGCTGAACGAAGAACGCGGTGCGGCCATTATTGATATTAATATGGGATGCCCGGTCAAAAAAGTGGTGAATGGCGACGCTGGCTCTGCATTGATGCGCGATTTGCCTTTGGCTGCTAGCCTGATTGAGGCAACAGTGAAGGCGGTCTCCGTTCCCGTCACCGTCAAAATGCGCATGGGGTGGGACCATGGAAGCCTGAATGCGCCTGAGCTTGCGCGCATTGCTGAAGATTTAGGCGCAAAAATGATTACGGTGCACGGCCGCACACGTAACCAGATGTATAAGGGCTCCGCTGACTGGGCATTTGTAAGTAAGGTAAAGGATGCGGTGTCGTTGCCCGTCATCGTGAATGGCGACATTTGCACCATTGAAGATGCGCAAACAGCCTTGGCGCAAAGCGGTGCGGACGGCGTTATGGTTGGTCGCGGTGCTTATGGTAAGCCGTGGTTACTTGGCCAAATGATGCATTGGTTTCGAACCGGCCAGACCATTGACGATCCAAATATCGATACGCAATTTCATCTTATCATGAACCATTATCGCGCTATGCTTGACCATTATGGCAGCGAAGTTGGCGTGCGTATCGCGCGTAAGCATATTGGCTGGTATACCAAGGGGCTTAACGGTTCCGCCGAGTTTAGAAATTTTATGAACCGTATTGACGATCCCATGATCGTTATCGACGAATTAACGCGCTTTTATGAACCGTTTCTGACGAAGTCGGCGGCTTAAAACATGTCGCAAGCCATGCATCGTCCTGATTATGGCCAGATGCTGGCAAGCCTGTCGGTTCCGGTATTGTTGATTTCGCCTGAACATTTCATCGATTACGCCAATGACGCCAGCGAGGCCTTTTTTGGGCGAAGCAGACGTCGGCTAGAAGGGCAGCGCATTGACGATATATTGGTGTTCGAAAGCGAACGAATGAATTCCGCATTATTGTCGTCGGAGAGTGATATATCGGCTCAAGATATGGAGCTTAAAACGCCTGACGGCATCATTACAGTCGATGTAAATCTCTCATCAGTATCCAAGGATCCGGAGTGGCGCATAGCTGTCATATCGCCACGTAATGGTGGCCGTGAGCATATTGGCGATCAGCGCGACAGCGGGCAGCAGCAAGCCATGGGCGCGCCTGCGATATTGGGGCATGAGATCAAAAATCCTTTGGCTGGGATTAAAGGCGCGGCACAGCTTTTGGCCCGGATCGTCGATGAAAAAAACCGCGCCCTGACGGAATTAATTGTCAATGAGGTCGATCGCATTGCGCGCTTGTTGGACCAAATGCAAAAGCTGGGGCGCTCTGAACCAGCGGAGCTTGCGCCTGCCAATATTCATTTGCTGATTGAGCGCGCCATTCGCTCGCTAAGAGCTGCAAACCGCGCAATGCCGGAAATATCCATCAATTATGACCCTTCCTTGCCCGATGTTCTGATTGATGCCGATGGGATGGTGCAGATACTCATCAATCTGCTGCAAAACGCTACAGATGCGCTGCACGGGCGGTTAGGCGGCGTTATAGGTATTTCGACCCGCTATGTCATGAGCGGCGCTTTGCGAGATGCCGATGTTGACCGGCGGTCGATTAAACTGCCCGTTGAAATTTCCATTTCCGACAATGGACCGGGCGTGCCCGAACATATTGTAGACGAGCTTTTTTCACCCTTTGTGACCACGAAACGCGACGGGCAGGGGCTTGGCCTCGCCATTGTGCGCAAGCTGGTACAGCAAATGAATAGCCGTGTGTTGTTCGAACGCGATGCTGTGCAAGGGCAAACGACTTTCCGATTATTATTACCGGTTGCATCAGGGAAAATGAACGCATGACACCGCCACGGGTACTCATAGTTGAGGACGACGCATCCATAGGCCTTGTGGTGAGCGCGGCGCTTCAGGCCGAGAATATAGAAACATTATTGTGCGATTCCGTGGCAGCGCGCGACACGATTTTGGCCAATGGCCGTTTTGATTTGATGCTGACGGACGTCATGCTCAAAGACAGCGATGGTCTTTCCACGTTGAAAGAGGCGATGGAAAAATTGCCCGATATGCCTGTAATTATTATGTCTGCGCAAAACACGCTGGAAACGGCGGTGCGCGCCAGCGAAATCAATGCATTTGAATATTTTCCAAAGCCTTTTGACCTGAATGATCTCGTTCTGGCGGTGAAGCAAGGTATTGAAAGGCAGCGCTCCACGGCCGAAGATCCCTTTGAACAGCTCAGCGCGGCCAATCTACCGATGATTGGACGAAGCGCTGCCATGCAGGATGTGTACCGTATGGTGGCACGCCTCCTACGCAACGATTTATCAGTACTCATTTCCGGCGAAAGCGGAACGGGCAAAGAATTGGTTGCCGAGGCGATTCACAATCTTGGCCATCGGAAGACTGGACCATTTGTTGCCGTCAACATGGCTGCGATCCCAAGTGAGCTGATTGAAGCAGAATTATTCGGTCATGAAAAAGGCGCGTTTACAGGAGCCGTGGGGCAATCAATTGGTCGGTTTGAGCAGGCGCAGGGTGGCACGTTGTTCCTCGACGAAATTGGCGACATGCCGATGCACGCGCAGACACGATTACTGCGCGCATTACAAAGCGGTGTGATTAGCCGTATCGGTGGTAAGGCCAGCATTCGCCTTGATGTACGCATCGTCGCAGCGACCAATCAAAATCTGCCTGCACTGATCGAAAAAGGCGGTTTTCGTGAAGACTTATTCTATCGCCTGAACGTCGTTCCGATAGAGATGCCGCCATTGCGCGACCGGACGGAAGACATTGGCCTGCTCGCGCAACATTTCTTGATACTGGCGGCGAAAGATGGCCTGCCGATGCGAAAAATTGATGATAACGCCATTGGCCATTTGATGGGGATGCCGTGGCGCGGCAATATTCGCGAACTCAAAAACCTAATCTACCGCCTCGCTTTATTGTGTCGTGAAGATACCATCACCGACGCGACGGTTATGCAATTTATTGAGCCGGCGCCGGATGTGGAAGCACCCATTCCAGGCGCAAGTTTTGAAGCGGCTGTCGCACAGTTTCTGCGTGATCAGCGTCAGCGTGGCACATTGCGTGAAAAATTATATCCACGCGCACTTGCGCAGTTCGAAATCCCGTTGTTGCAGCATGTGATGAAGCAAGTGAAGGGTAATCAGTTAAAGGCGGCGGCTTTGCTGGGTATCAATCGCAATACCTTGCGCAAAAAATTGACTGATTATGGTATTGGCCCTTCAGGTGGGCGTTAGATTGATGATTTAACGCGATACGTTACCTAAAAACCTCTATTTTGTGCTTTTCAGGCAACGCAAGGAATGCCACAGTGTCTTTATGGCAACAATGGACCTTGAGGAAGAACGTGCTGCACCTTCCGCTGTCCGTCGCCTTTTTGAACGGATCACCGACCTAGTCGGCAAAAGCCAGTCGATAAAATTTTTAGAAGTTGCCAGCGCCTTGATGTTGATCGTTATGGGCGTTATCACTGCATTGCTGTTAATGGGGCAGGGACCGCAATCAGAGCCACTCGCGCCTGCGGCATCGGCGACAATGCTCGTCAGCAACTTGTTGCCAGCGACCTTACTCCTTGTGTTGTTTGGTCGCCGCGTCGCACTCAAGCGCGCGGAGAGCAGCAGCATTGGCAGTAAGCAGCTATTGCATGTTCGCTTGGTCGCGATTTTTTCGGCGATTACTGCAGTACCTACCGTTCTTCTCGTTATCTTCGCATCCTTGCTGTTTCAGAGCGGAATTCAATTTTGGTTTTCTGGTTCTGCGCGCGGAATGCTCGAAAATGCGGGGGAATTAGCAAAGGGCTATTATGAGGTAAACGCCAAGGATGTCGGAGATGAAACGGTCACGATGGCTGGTGATTTCCGCAATGCATTGAGCCAAACTAACCCAGATGACCCAGCTTTTTTGAGCTATTATCTGGAGCAGGTATTCCGCAGGCGGTTAAGTGAATCCGCAATTGTGTCGGTAGGCGCCGATGGAATTCAGCGAACGGAAGCCGTTGCGACTGAAAATGACAGCAGAAAGCAGGATTGGATCGCTGCCGATATCTTGAAGAAACTGAACGCGGGCGAGGGGATGGTTATTGCCAACCGCGCTGACAGAATTGAAGCGGTCACTATATTGTTCGATACACCGCGTAGCTATTTATACGCCAGCCGGGCCTTATCGGTCCCATCCTTTGCGCTCGGTGAAAAAGCGCAAACGGTGCTAAAAGATTATGACGATATGGTCAGTCGGTCACGTACGCTGCAAATCCAGTTCAATCTCGCGCTGTATTTTGTATCATTGATGATTATCGGGATCACCTTATGGGTAGCCTTGCGGGTTGCCGACCGCCTTGTGCGCCCGGTCAATAATCTTGTGAACGCGGCACAATTGATTGCTGAGGGGGATTTGTCCGCGCGCGTCACCATTGACCAATATCGCAACGACGAAGTTGCCTTTCTCGCACAATCCTTCAACCGCATGACAGAGCGTCTGCAGCAACAGACAAGCGTATTGTTAGCGACTAATCATCAACTCGGCGAGCGACGTCTGTTTATCGAGGCGGTTCTGGAATCGGTATCCGCTGGCGTTGTATCTGTTGACGGCAATGGTGTGGTCCAACTCGCCAATTCCACGGCGGAAAAGCTGCTAAAAAATGCATCTGAGACGATTGTGGGGCAAAGTTTTACAAGTGTCGCCCCTGCACTAGCGGCATTAGCGAACGAAAGCCCGCGCGGGGTGGTGCAATTGGGTGACGGGCCTGAGCCACTGACTGTCGCTGTAACAGTTTCCCCACGGGAGCAGGGCAGTGTGGTGACTTTTGAAGATATAAGCCAGCAATTGGCAGACCAACGCAGGGCGGCGTGGTCTGACGTTGCGCGCCGTATCGCCCATGAAATCAAAAATCCGCTGACGCCGATCCAGTTGGCAGCGGAGCGCCTACAGCGCCGGTTTGGTAAAAATATCACCCAGGACCAGGCTATATTTGAACAATTGACCAGCACTATTGTCCGGCAGGTTGGGGATTTGCGCAACATTGTCGATGAATTCTCGTCCTTTGCGCGCATGCCGAAGCCATTGTTCCGTGCCGAAAATATCCACGATATCGTTGGCCATGCGGTATTTATGTTCGAAGTAGCGCACTCCGACATCATGTTCACCTATAATCAAATTGGCGCAGTTCCCAATCTCATCTCTGACAGGCGGCAGTTGGGGCAGGCGATTACAAATATCCTTAAAAATGCAGTTGAATCTATTGAAGAAAAGAGAAAATTAGATCCAATTGAGGGGGCTATTTCAATTGATCTGTTGATGGATGAGGAGGCGTTGGTGATCCGCATCGCGGACAATGGCATCGGCCTGCCACTAGACCGCCAACGTATAATGGAGCCCTATATCACAAACCGCGCGAGCGGATCGGGGTTAGGACTTGCGATAGTGAAAAAGATTATTGAAGAACATTTCGGAGAAATTTCCTTGTCAGACAATGATCCCGTTGGCGCTGTCGTGACATTGAAATTCAATCCGCAATTCGTGGCATCCAAGGTGGGGAAAGTACATTCTACCGCACCGCTCTCCAATGCAGATGAGGTTATTGGCTAATTATGGCACTCGACATACTGATTGTAGACGATGAACAAGACATTCGGGATTTGGTATCTGGAGTGCTTGACGATGAAGGCTATGGCACAAGGACGGCAGCTTCTGCGGATGAGGCGTTAGCTGCGCTGGATGAACGCTTGCCGTCGTTGATATTGCTCGACGTCTGGCTGCGTGGTTCCTCGATGGACGGTATTGAGTTGTTGCGCGCTATCAAAATCCGCGATCCGCAGATTCCCGTCATTGTATTTTCCGGTCATGGGAATATCGACACGGCTGTAGCGGCCATCGGGCAAGGTGCGGCGGATTTTATCGAAAAGCCCTTTGAAGCCAGCAAGTTACTGCACTTGGTTTCAAAAGCCACCGAAACGGAACGGCTGCGCGCGGAAAATGCCGACCTAAAGGCGCGTGTAGGGCATTCGGAAGAGCTGACTGGTTCGTCGGTGGCCATTAACGCCGTGCGCGCAACGCTTAAAAAGGTCGCTGGCACGGGAAGCCGAATGCTCATCACGGGGCCGGCAGGGGTTGGCAAAGAGGTTGCTGCCCGTTTGCTGCATAGCTGGAGCCCACGGGCAGGGTCGCCTTTCGTGTCCGTTAGCGCCGCGCGATTGTCTCCTGAACGATTTGATGAAGAGTTGTTTGGTATCGAACAGGATGGTCGCCTTGTGCAGGCGGGCATGTTGGAAAAGGCCCATGGCGGGACATTGTTCTTAGACGAAGTCGCTGACATGCCGCGCACCACACAAGGCAAAATCTTGCGCGTGTTAACTGACCAGAGCTTTGTCCGGGTAGGCGGCGACCGACCAATACGTGTTGACGTTCGATTTGTATCAGCCACTGCGCGCGATCTGGCGGTTGAAATTTCCGAAGGCCGGTTCCGTGAAGATTTGTTTTACAGGTTAAATGTTGTTCCGGTCGAAATCCCGCCCTTGTCGGGGCGGCGCGAAGATATTCCTGACCTCGTCAACCATTACGCCGCGCGCTTTGCATCTGAACACCGGATCTCGCCGCCTAACTTCTCGGGTGATGCGATGGCTGCTCTGCAGGCATGTGAGTGGCCGGGCAACGTCCGGCAATTGCGTAACATTATTGAACGCACCATCATATTGGCCCCGGCAGAAGGCGTGGCTACAATTGAGGCGGATATGCTGCCGTCAGAGGTCATCAACAGCTATGAAGGTGCAGAGCATAATGTGACGTCCCTTATGGGGGCGCCATTGCGCGAGGCGCGTGAAGCTTTTGAGCGCGAATATTTACGGGTGCAGATTAAGCGGTTTTCCGGAAACATTTCGAAAACAGCCGCTTTTGTGGGGATGGAGCGTTCTGCATTGCACCGAAAGCTTAAGCTATTAGGCATTTCCGTCCGCAAAAATGCACTAGATTTTAGCGACGATACAGAATCTTGAGTGCAATTGCGAAGGTGAAGCTATTCGTGTAACATAGGATCTGCTGAGTTTTGTGGCTTCTTGCTGGGCAATTTCGACATTTGGCATAACGATAAATATAAACGGATAACAACAATGACTGAAAAAAATAACGGTCTTCAGGACCTCTTTCTGAACTCCCTCAGAAAGTCGAAGACACCTGTGACTATGTTTCTGGTTAAGGGCGTAAAGCTTCAAGGTGTTGTAACGTGGTTTGATAACTTTTCGGTACTTCTGCGCCGCGATGGCATGTCGCAGCTTGTGTATAAGCATTCCATATCAACTATTATGCCCTCGACGTCGCCGGACCGTTCTATATTTGATGATATGATGTCGCGCGCCACGCACCGGCCCGGAATGCTGCAGGATGTTTTCTTGCACGCGATGTGTGACCAGAATGAATCGGTTACGACGTTTCTGGTGAATGGTGTGATGCTGCAAGGCGCTATTGTCGCTTACGATCTTTTTTCGGTTATGCTGGAACGTGATGGGACCACGCAGCTTGTATATAAGCATGCCATATCTACAATCCAGCCAGCGCATCCCGTGAACCTTGCGGATTATAATCAGGGCGTCGACGAGAGCGATATTTGAGCGGTTTTGAACGCAGCGAAACGGACGAGTTCGCGCGCGGCGCGCGCGCCTTGGTCATTTATCCGGAGCTGCCTGGACGGGCCTCTGTGGGGCCAGAGGCACGTGTTGCCGAAGCAGAAGGCCTAGCTCTTGCCATTGGCCTCAATGTTATCCGCAAAAAGCATTATCGGGTGCGTTCACCGCGCGCCGTGACATTGCTCGGTGGTGGCCAGGTTGAAGAAATAGCTGAGATGGGCCGCGATCTTGAGGCGGACCTTCTGATTGTGGATGCTTCGCTGACCGCTATTCAACAACGCAATCTTGAAGAACGCACTGGATTGAAGACGATTGACCGGACGGGTCTTATCCTCGAAATCTTTGGCGAACGCGCGGCTACGGCCGAAGGGCGGTTGCAGGTTGAGCTCGCGCATCTTGACTATCAAGCTGGGCGGTTAGTCCGAAGCTGGACTCACTTGGAACGGCAGCGCGGTGGCTTCGGCTTTCTGGGTGGCCCAGGTGAAACGCAGATTGAGGCCGACCGGCGTATGATACGGGACCGCATGGCGCGTTTGCGACGGGAACTGGAAGAGGTGAAAAGGACCCGTTCCTTGCATCGTGCGCGGCGTAAACGCGCACCTTGGCCGGTGATTGCTTTGGTGGGCTATACGAACGCTGGCAAATCGACTTTATTCAATCGGTTGACGCGAGCGACCGTCCTTGCCGAAGATATGTTGTTCGCGACTTTGGATCCAACGATGCGGCAAATCACGCTTCCGGGTGTGGAAAAGGCGATATTGTCCGACACGGTTGGTTTTGTTTCTGACCTGCCAACGCAATTAATTGCGGCGTTTCGCGCAACTTTGGAAGAAGTGATTTCGGCTGATATCATCGTCCATGTACGCGATATTTCGCACCCTGAGTCCGATGCGCAGCGTGAAGATGTTTTGCACATTTTGCGAGATCTAGGCGTTTTAGATGATGAGCAGGCCGGAAATCAGCCGCGGATGGTTGAGATTTGGAATAAGCTGGATCTTCTGGACGATGATCGGCGTTCCGAGTTATCCGGCATGGCCGCGCGCGATGACAATATTCTGATGATATCTGCCGAGACAGGTGAGGGGATTGATGCCTTCAAGGCCCATTTAACTGCGCTCATTGCTAAGGGTAATGACCTGCGTACCATCAAATTACGCACGGATAATGGCGCTGCTTTGGCTTGGCTGCATGGGCGCGGCGTGGTGAGTGGGCAATATGTTCACGGCGATATTGTCTCAGTAGATGTGTCATTAAGCCGTCAATTATGGGGCCAGTTTGAAAAACAATTTCAGACGCATATTGAACGGGCAGACACTTAAGACTGTGTCTTAACTTTACTCTTTTGCTTTAGCTTGTTGCCAAAGTTCTTCTTTTTCATCGAGTGGCAAACCAACAAAAGCGTCTCCAGCTGATACTTCCATATCGCGAAACCGACGTTCGAATTTTGCACTCGCTTGTTTCAATGCCAGCTCTGCGTCCACCTTGTGAAATCGGGCGAAGTTGACGACGGCGAATAGCAAATCGCCGATTTCTTCGGCCACATGCTCATGTGTGCTTGCTTCGCTAACTTCATCTAATTCTTCAATAATTTTTTCACGCGCGCCGGACTGATCAGGCCAATCAAAACCCGTGCGCGCCGCCCGCTTTTGAATTTTTTGGGCGCGTAATAAGGCGGGAAGGGCAAGGGCTACACCGGCCAGCGCGCTATTGTCTTCATATCCGCTACGCTCAGCGGCCTTTATGGTTTCCCAATTGTCAGGGACTTCATGGCTTTCGGCGGTGGCATTGCCAAACACATGTGGATGGCGGCGCACCATTTTGTCGCAAATGCCATTCACGACGTCCTGAATGTCGAAAATACCTAATTCGTTTGCCATTTGGCTGTGAAATACAACCTGAAGGAGTAGATCACCGAGTTCGTCTTTGAGCGCGTCTAGATCGTTGCGTTCAATTGCATCGGCAACCTCATAGGCTTCTTCAATGGTGTAAGGAGCAATTGTCGTAAAGTTTTGCTCTAAATCCCATGGACAGCCCGTTTCACGATCACGCAGGCGCGCCATAATGTCTGTTAGAGGGGTAATGTCTGCGCGCATCAGTTTGTTATCTCAATTAGTTCGATAATATATATTATGTTAAATAAAGTGGCATATTTGTTCTAAGTGCGTGTTGTGTCCGGTCTGCTTACTCACGGCTGAAGCACCATGACATTCCCTTCCACGCGCCAACTTTGCATGCTGTTGAGGAAGTTCATACCCAATAAGTTAACGTCACCAAAACTCTCTGACACCACCACCGGATGGTTATCAATTGTGTGCGGCCCTACAGTCAGCGAACTCACATTAGCGCGCTTGGCAGCGACACGGCCATTTGCGGTGCTCAGGATTATAGGATAACCATCGGCTTCAACGCCGACTTCTTTCGCTGTCGTGGCATTGATTGCGGTCATCGTCGCACCGCTGTCCACCATGAAGCGAACAGGCTTGTTATTTATGTCGACCAATAGCCAATAATGGCCATCGTCCTGTCGGCGTAACTCTATCGCTTCGCCGCTAATATTTTGTCCGGTGGTCCCCGATATGTCGGCTTTCACGCGCTCCCAAATACCGATAAATTCAAAACGGAAGCTGAAAATGGCAAATAAGGCTGCAAAAATTGCGATCCAAGCGAGCGCAGCTTTCGCAACTTCGCCTAAGGATAAGCGCCGCGCTGCCAGCGAACTAACAAGTAGCAAAATACAAATAATGCCCCAAATCAGCGATGGGCCGTCTTCCATAATGTTCATCGACATGCTTTCGTAAACAGGTCGTAGAAATTGTCTGAAGTTTGTTCCGCCAGCGTTTCAGGCGCTACACCGCGTAATTGTGCTACAAATCGCGCGGTATCAGCGACAAAGGCCGGCTCGCCAGTTTTGCCTCGATGCGGGATTGGCGCGAGAAATGGGGCATCGGTTTCCACCAGCAATCGATCTGCGGGCAGCCAATTCGCTACAGCTTGAAGCTCTTGGGCGTTCTTAAACGTCACTATGCCTGACAGCGAGATATACAGGCCCAAATCTAAGGCAATGCGTGCAAATTCGGCACTGGCGGTAAAGCAATGAATAACCCCGGTGAACGCCCCTTCCCGCATTTCTTCGGTCAGTATCGCGGCTGTGTCAGCTTCCGCATCGCGTGTATGAATGATGATCGGTAGGCCTGTTTGCCGCGATGCTTTAATATGCTCGCGAAAGCCTGTGCTTTGCTGTGCCCGGTCGCTTTTGTCGTAATAATAATCGAGGCCCGTCTCGCCTATGGCGACCACACGCGTATGGGCGGACTTTGCAACAAGTTTCGCGCAGTCCATGCCGACATGCTGGTCGGCTTCATGCGGATGAATACCTACCGATGCCCATACATCGCTCTCTTGTTCGGCAAGGCCAATGACATCATCCCACTCGCGCTCTCGCGTCGAAATGTTGAGCATCGCCGACACGCCGCTGTCCCGTGCGCGCGCAAGTATTTCAGCCTGTTGCTCAACCAAGCCCTTGTAATTGAGGTGGCAGTGGGAATCGACAAACATCAGGCTGCTGCCCCCTCCTCTGCTGGCAATTCTAGCCGCGGGAATAGCCCTTGAGGCTGGGCAATCTGGAAACCGCCTTCGGCTAAGGGCGAATACCAATGCGATCCTGCATTAGCAAAATTACGCACATTCTCTGGCACCCCCATTTGATCGAGCAGCTTAGTTGCGGATCCGGGAATAAATGGCTGCACGGCTATGGCCAATTGTGCGATGCAGATGAACAACGTCGCCAAAACTGTTTCCATCCGCTCCGGATCGGTTTTCTTGAGCGCCCATGGAGCCTGCACGTCGACATAGGCGTTACATGCAAACACAGCCTGCATCCAAGATTCCAAAGCTTGCGACATGGCGAGATCTTCAAAATGCGCAGGTATTTGCGCTGAAACGGCATTACCAACCAATTCCAATAAGGCCTTGTCATCAGCATGATGGCCATGAATTGCAGGAAGATAACCTTCGCAGTTTTTGAATATTAGCGACAATGTCCGCTGGGCAAGATTACCAAAGCTGTTCGCCAAATCAGCATTTACACGCGTGACAATGGCTTCCGGGCTATAGCTACCATCTTGGCCAAAGCTGACTTCGCGCAACAGGAAATAGCGTAAGGCATCAACGCCAAACAATTCCGCCAGCTCCATTGGGTCGACAACATTGCCTAAAGATTTTGACATCTTCTCGCCGCGCGACAGCAGAAAACCATGGCCGAATACCATTTTTGGCAAGGGCAAACCTGCCGACATCAGGAATGCGGGCCAATATACGGTATGGAAACGGACAATGTCTTTTCCGATGATATGGACACTTGCTGGCCAAAATTTGCGCCATTCTTCGGTATCATCTGGAAAGCCAATGGCGGAGATATAGGTGGTCAGCGCATCAAGCCAGACATACATGACATGGTTATCGCTGCCCGGAACCTTGACCCCCCAGTCAAAGCTGGTGCGCGAGACAGATAGATCCTTTAGCCCGCCTTCGACAAATTTGACGGTTTCATTTTTGCGGCTGTCGGGGCGGATAAATTCCGGGTTGGCGGCGTAATAATCCAGCAAAGGCTTTTCATATTTGGAGAGCCTGAAAAACCAGCTTTCTTCAACGGTCCATTCAACTGGGGTGCCTTGGGGCGAAAGCTTTTGTCCCCTTTCCCCTTCGGTGAGCTCGGTTTCATCATAATATGCTTCATCGCGGACAGAGTACCAACCCTCATAACGATCCAGATAGAGATCGCCGTTCGCTTCCAGCCGTTTCCAAATTGCCTGGCTTGCTTTGTGATGATTATCCGCTGTCGTACGACAAAAATGATCAACAGAAATATCAAGTGTTTTACACATTTGTCTGAAATAAGAGGACATTTCGTCCGCAAGATCACGTGTTTCTCTGCCCAGTCCGCGCGCCGTCTGGTCCATTTTTAGGCCATGTTCATCCGTACCGGTAATGAAACAGACCTCGCGGCCATTTAGCCGCTGAAAACGGGCAATCGCGTCGGTGGCGATCGCCTCATATGCGTGGCCGATATGCGGCTTTCCATTGGGATAAGCGATTGCGGTGGTAATGTAGAAAGGTTCGGACATGACTACTCTTAATTTTGATTATGGACGCGCTGTATGCGCTTGAATTGATGCCAGCAAGCTTCCCATTTGGAAGACGACGCTTTGTTTATCTAAACTTAATGCGATGGCCCTTGCGGCAAGTCCGGTGGCGGCTTCCCAAGCGGCTACACCATTGCTTGCCTGCGTGGCATCCAACTTTCGCGTATAATCCGCGATCAGGGACGGTGCGCGGCGCAAGAAGGCCTCATAACGCGGTTGTGCCGCCTTTAACGCCAATTTATCTGCCAAACCACTGCGCAACGCATTGTCGCGGTCGCCTGTACGCACAATCGCCATCATGGCGTCTTCAATCTCTTTGAGGTCAAGGCCAAGAAAATCAAGCGCTTGTCCCGGTGTCCCATTGCCCAGGCGGATCAGTGCTTGCAGTTCGTCCGCACCGACCTCTGGCGCTGCGCGCTGCAATATATGCGCCATGTCTGAGTCATCCAGTGCCTCAAACCGAAGTATCTGGCAACGCGAACGAATGGTCGGAAGTAGCCGATCACTGGCATGGCTGACAAGAAAGAAGAAGGTACCAACAGGTGGCTCCTCCAGAGACTTAAGTAATGCGTTAGCACCGCCACGCTCCAAGTCGTCCGCGGCGTCAATGATGATTGCGCGCCGGTTGCTTAACCCGGGGCGAGTGGTCAGCGATTGCTGAAGCCCACGAATATGATCGACAGTGATGCTGCGTTTGAATTCGGTGACATCATCGATGACCTCATCTTCCTTCAACGGCTCTTTCGGTAGCCGCTTCACCGATAAGATATCCGGATGTGATCCGCGCGCAATCATGCTCGTATAAGCATTTTCCGGGTCAACCAGCATGGCTGCGGCCCGCAATGCAAAGGCGGACTTTCCAATGCCCCGGGGCCCGGCCAAAATCCAGCCATGGTGGATTTTCCCACTATCGCAAGCGGCCGCGAACTGTCGCCAGGCTTTATCATGCCCCACATAATCGTTCATGCGGGTTCCAACAGGTCGCTAATTTCGGTCAGTAATCGCGCGGTTACCGCATCCGCCGAACCCGACGCATCGACAAGGCGCACGCGCGGTTCACGTTCGGCAAAACTTACAAAGGCCAGATCGACGTCTGAATGGAAAATTTCGGTGCGCCCCTGAATGCGGTCTGGCTGGTTCTGGTCGCGTGCCGCCGCGCGGCTTGCGGCTTCTTTGGTGTCCAACCGCAGGACCAGTGTCCGATCCGGCAACATGCCCCGGCTGCCAATCTGATGTAACGTCATAATATCCGCATCTGACAGGCCGGAACCTCCACCCTGATAGGCCCTGCTGCTGTCGATAAAGCGGTCGGAAATGACCCATTTTCCGCTGGCCAAGGCTGGCTCGATGAGCCGTTCAACATGGTCGCTGCGCGCTGCCGCAAACAGGAACGCCTCGGCGCGGGGCATCCATCGTTCGGCGCTTCCGCCAAGGACTAGCTGCCTTATGGCTTCCGCGCCTTCGGTACCGCCTGGTTCGCGGGTCAATATCACTTCAAATCCATGCTGTGAGATGAACGCAGCGAGTGCCGCAATCTGAGTCGATTTGCCAACGCCCTCACCGCCTTCAATGGATATAAAACGGCCGCGTACGGTCACAGGCGCACCCATATTTGTTGGATAATTGCAGTATTTGGCATAAAATCTGTTCCGTCGTCACATAACGCGAATGGCAGGGCCATTTGCTCTCGCCATCCGATAGGCGAATTCAATAGCCGCGTATAGCGGCCCGCAGACGCCATTCCAAAACCTAATTGCGCACTTCATCTGCTAACAATCCGACCGAAAGCGCATAGAAATTCGAACAGTTATAATCGAGTATCACACGATAATTCCCCCCGAGGAGATAGGCTGTATTCCCGGCACCATCGGGTTCAATCAAGGTCACCATCATATTGTCATTCGGCCAAAAGCCCCGCTGCGGCGTTATCCCTAATTGCCGCCATTCGGCGACTGTCCGCCATTGGCTGTGGCGCGCAAAGACGCGGGGGCATCGGGGCGATGTCAAGCGTGACCGTATAACGCCGCGGTCAAACGAGGCTGGTACATTGACCGCAAACCCCCACGGCTCACCACGCCGCCAACCTGCATTGACGAAATAATTGGCAATCGATGTCATGGCATCTACTTCGCTGCGCCAAATGTCTGCATAGCCGTCACCATCGCCATCACGGGCAAGCCGCAAATAAACCGATGGCAAGAATTGTGGCTTACCGAGCGCCCCTGCCCAGCTTCCGGTAATCGCATATTGTGGCACACCCTTGTCGATCATCTTGAGTGCCGCAATCAATTCGCCCTCAAACAATACGCGACGACGGCCTTCATATGCCAAAGAGGCCAAAGCTTCTGGGGCGTTGAAATTGCCAGTAACAGCGCCATAATTAGTCTCATGCCCGTAAATGGCGAGCATGATCTCTTCAGGTACGCCCGTCTCATCCTCAATGCTCTTCAGCAACGGGCGAAGTTCTAAATATTTTGCTCGACCTCGGTTAATCCGGGATGCATCAACATGCCGCGCCTTATATGGCGCAAAATTGGGCACTGGCGCGCTAGACGGTCCTTCGGGTTGCTGGCGATCAAGCCGCACCACGCGATCATTATATGTGATTGACGGCAGCACGCGATCAAGCGTCGCAGAGGCCACTCCCTCGCGTAAGGCACGTTGCCGCACTTGCGCCAGATAGGAACGGAAGCCGTCTTCCTGAACGGCTGTGCTTTCCATAGAGCCTGTTGCGGCATCCTGTGCAACGCACGCCGTGCCTGGCACCGCAGCGCTCACGCAAACCGTCATCGTCATCACAATTTTATGATAAATGCGCACGCGATCCCCTCATGTTAGATTGGGACATAGTGCCACAACCCATCAGGACTGTGAATTGTTTTGGTCACGACAGACCGCATTTCATAGCGCAGATTGGTCAAAGCGCGCTCATCTATGCTTGCCTTCGCAAACCGCACTGGCTAGGGGACGCATCGTAAGCGGACAGGTGGCCGAGTGGTTTAAGGCAACGGTCTTGAAAACCGTCGTGGGTGGAAGCTCACCGTGGGTTCGAATCCCACCCTGTCCGCCAA
>JBEDEX010000012.1:0-108467 GCA_041175465.1 Pseudomonadota bacterium
ACCGCACTGGCTAGGGGACGCATCGTAAGCGGACAGGTGGCCGAGTGGTTTAAGGCAACGGTCTTGAAAACCGTCGTGGGTGGAAGCTCACCGTGGGTTCGAATCCCACCCTGTCCGCCAAGATTGTTTCTGCGCTAGCCTTACTTCTCCGGCGTCAATTTCGCGCCACTCTCGATATTTTCGTTAAAGCTCGACACGATCGAGTCGACCAGCATCTGGATTTCTTCTGCAGCAAATTTCTCTGCGTCAGCCTGGCTTGAACCATAAGAACGCTCGGACTTCACCAATATCGCTTTATAGGCAGCCCGTTCAGTTGGGCATGCATCGTCAGATGTTTTGATGAACGCGCTGGGGGCTGCTTTTTCCGCGACAGCCACATTGTGGACTTCAATCATGCAGTTGTTGAATGCCTTGCGTGCGTCGTCCATAGGATCGCCCTTCATGGCGGCCATGCTGAGCAGTGCGGTTGCAATGATAGTGATCATATTTCAAAATCCCTGATGTTCATGCGCGGACGGTTTAAAGACCGCTTATCTGACAGTTTACACAACCGTCATGGCGCAATCAATGCGCTATGACAGATTGCATAATGCGCGTTCACCGAACGATTTTGCCGCCCTTCACCACGGCGTCGACGGACTCCAACTCCCGCACGTTCGTCAATGGATCGCCATCGACCGCGATGATATCGGCAAAGCGACCAACGGCAATGGCGCCGACATCCTTTTCACGGCCCAGCGCTTGGGCGGCGTTTCGGGTTGCGGCCTGGATGGCTTCCATCGGGGTCATACCATATTCAACCATGACCTTAAACTGACCACCCACAAGACCGTGCGGCATCACGCCTGCATCCGAAGCAAAAACCATTTTTACGCCAGCTTTGTGCGCTTTGCGGAAATTGTCGCGCTGGATCTGCGCAACTTCGCGGTCTTTGCGCAGATTATCCTCCAATACGCCGTTTTTAGCGCCTTCGGACTGCGTATAGTCGGTGTTGAAGATGTCCATAGAGAACCACACCGGACGCACCCGCGCGGCGGCAAGCTTTATGCCCTCATCGTCAACAAGGCTTGCATGTTCAATTGTGTCGATGCCCGCTTTGATTGCCGCCTTAATGCCGTCTCCGCCATGGGCATGAGCTGCAACGCGCAGACCCCATTGATGCGCTTCATCGGCTATCACACGCAATTCGCGCTCGGAGAGTTGCTGCTGACCAGGTTCGGTATTACGTGAAAATACGCCGCCTGTTGCGCAGACCTTAATGACTTCAGCACCATATTTGCGCTGGCGACGCACCTGATAACGCAATTCATCTTCGCTATCGGCAATCCCTTCTTCCTTGCCGTCTTTTTCGAGGCTTGGTGGCAAGAAGGTGGAGTCACAATGACCGCCGGTTGCCCCCAAAGCATAGCCAGCAGGGACAATGCGCGGTCCAGTTGCATATCCATTTTCAATGGCTTGTTTAAGCCCAATGTCATTACGATTGCCTGAACCCACATTGCGCACAGTTGTAAAACCTGCTTTGAGCATCGCCTGCGCAGATCCCACGGCGGTCATGCCCCAAAAGCTGTCGGTGAATTCGAGACCGCGATAGCCGCCAATATCGGCAGGGCCATCCAAATGCACATGCATGTCAATGAGGCCAGGCAGAATGGTTTTGCCGGACATGTCGATATGCGCGACATCGCTGCCCCATTTTACGGAACGCGCATCGGCGATGCTGGTGATGCGACCATCTGCGCCAACGAAAACTGCTGGGTGTTCGACCGTTTTGCCGGTCAAAACATCGACCATCTTGTCTGCGGTTATGACCGTCGTCTGCGCCTGTGCTGTCGAGGACAAAATGGCGACGCCAGAAAACGCTAAGACCCTCAAATTCTTCAGCAAGTTCACACTATATGACATACATTTTTCCTACACATTCTTGATGTCCGAAGGATGGCAAAAAATGGACGTTTAGGATAGCTAAAATGCCGCGGACAAAATTTAAGGCGTCAATCCTAATCGCCGTTGATTTTCGCTCTGGCGCGCCTCACTTACATATGCAACATCTTGCCATAAGCGCCCAGCACGCTCTCATGCATCATCTCGCTCAAGGTTGGGTGCGGGAAGACGGTGTGCATGAAGTCGGCTTCAACCAACTCGGCGGTTTTGCCGATGGTATAGCCTTGGATCAGCTCGGTGACTTCTGCGCCCACCATATGCGCGCCCAGCAATTCGCCTGTTTTCGCATCAAACACGGTTTTGATGAAGCCTTCTGCCTCACCTAATGCGATTGCCTTGCCATTGCCCATGAACGGGAAATTGCCCACCTTCACTTCGTAACCCGCCTCTTTGGCTTTAGCTTCGGTCATGCCGACGCTGGCGACTTGTGGGTGGCAATAGGTGCAGCCCGGAATGTTCAACGGGTCCATCGCATGTGGGTGACCGCCCGCGATGGTTTCCGCCGCAATCACGCCTTCATGGCTTGCCTTATGCGCTAACCAAGGCGGGGCGGTGATGTCGCCAATCGCCCACAGGCCGGGCACATTGGTGCGGCAGTTGGAATCGGTTTTCAGGAACCCGCGGTCCATCTCAACGCCAAGCGCTTCCAATCCAATATTTTCTGTATTGGGAACAATGCCGATGGCGACGATGCAATGCGTATATTCAGACGCGACAATCTTGCCGTCCTTGCCCTTGATAGATGCAGAAACGCCTGTTGCGGTAGCTTTCAGGCTCTCAACCCCTGCCCCTGTCATGATTTTCATGCCTTGCTTCGTCAGCGCTTTTTCAAGGAAAGTGGAGACATCGGCGTCCTCGACGGGCACAATACGATCCAGCATCTCAACGACTGTCACTTCGGCGCCCATGTCATTGTAGAAGCTCGCAAACTCGATACCAATGGCGCCCGAACCAATGACGAGAAGCTTTTTCGGCATTTCGGTCGGCACCATTGCGTGGCGATAGGTCCAGATCCTCTTTCCATCAGCAGGCGCAAATGGCAAATCCCGCGCCCGTGCGCCGGTCGCGAGGATGATGTTCTTCGCGGTCAGCTCCTCTGTCTTGCCGTCTTTGGTGACCGAAACTCGATTGGCCGCCAGCAACTTGCCATCGCCCATATGGACGGTAATTTTGTTCTTCTTCATCAGATGCGTGACGCCCTGATTCAACTGCTTCGCAACGCCGCGCGAGCGTTTCACAACGGCGTCAATATCGGCGCTGATATTGGCGGCGGTCAGACCATAGTCGCCCGCATGCTGCATATAATGATAAATTTCGGCCGAGCGCAGCAACGCCTTGGTCGGGATGCAGCCCCAGTTGAGGCAAATGCCGCCCAGATTTTCGCGTTCAACAATTGCAACTTTTAATCCAAGCTGTGCAGCACGGATGGCGGCAACATATCCACCAGGGCCGGAACCCAGGACGATGAGGTCGTAATCAGACATTTTATGCCACCAACCCCAAAGGATTTTCCACCAGTTCCTTGAAGACCTTCATGAACATCGCGCCGTCCGCGCCGTCTATGGCGCGGTGGTCGAAGGATCCAGTGACGCTCATAACCGTCGCAATGGCGAGGGCGTCATCGACGATATAAGGGCGCTTTTCCCCTGCCCCGACCGCGAGGATCATCGCCTGTGGCGGGTTGATGACGGCGTCAAATTGTTTGATGCCCATCATTCCCATGTTGGAAATAGACGCGGTGCCGCCTTGATATTCATGCGGTTGCAACTTGCCATCCTTGGCGCGCGCCGCAAGCTCGGCCACTTCTGTCGAGATTTTGGACAGTGACTTGTTCGCAGCGTCCGTAACGATGGGGGTAATCAATCCAGTCGGCACCGATACGGCAACGCTTATATCTGCACGGCTAAATTGCAGCATATTGTCACCGGCAAAGCTAACATTGCAGGCAGGTACCTGTATCAAGGTCAGTGCCAGCGCCTTAATCAACATGTCATTGACCGACAGCTTGATGCCACGGCTTTCAAGGCTGGCGTTCAATTCGCCGCGCAGTTTCAATAAGGCGTCAAGACGAACATCTACTGTCAGGTAAATATGCGGCACTTGCTGCTTGCTCTCGGTAAGACGCCGCGCGATGGTCTTGCGCATATTGCTGAGCTTGACGACCTCATGGGGAATATCCGTGTCAATTGCAGCGGGTTTTGCGACGGGTGCTTCTGTGCGCAGGCCAGTATTAGATGTCATAGCTGCAACAGGGCTACGGCTGTCGCTAGAGAGTGCTTCCACATCCGCCTTCACAATGCGGCCATTGGGGCCAGTGCCAGTGACAGCGGTCAGATCAAGGCCCTTGTTGTTGGCAATACGTTTGGCCAGTGGGCTCGCTTTCAAGCGGTCATTGTTTTGCGATGGCGCAGGGGACGCAGCAGCCACCAGAGGAAGGGGTGCTGCCGCGGTCGGCTCTACGGCCTGAGCAGCTGGAGCAACTTTTCCCGCAGTTACAGGCGGGACGGGTTGGACCGGCGCAGCAGCAGTAGAGGTCGCCGCTTCATCATCCTCACCTTGGATCATCGCGATAACCGCGCCGACCTTCACGCCATCGGTGCCCTCGGCCACCAATATCTGGGTTACGATACCCTCATCAACCGCTTCAAACTCCATCGTCGCCTTGTCGGTCTCAATTTCGGCCAGCAAATCGCCAGAAGACACTTTGTCACCTTCCTTGACGAGCCAACGGGCTAATGTGCCTTCTTCCATTGTGGGCGAAAGCGCGGGCATTTTGAGTTCTATGGGCATTGGGTACTGGCCTTTTATAGACGTCGTTAAACGACTCCGAATAGCCAAGCTTTCCCGAGCGTCAAGCGTGATGAGGTTGCCAATCCTTCAAATTTCGCGCAGGCTATACGAATTCATGAAATGCTGCGGGCGAACTATGCCCCGGGGGAATGTATGCGGACATATCTGGTGGTTATCGACGAAACCGAAGAAGCACGGCTTGCCTTGCGGTTTGCCTCGCGCCGTGCTGCCAAAACTGCGGGCACGGTGCATATCCTTGCGCTTGTCGAGCAAGCTGACTTTGTCGCGTGGGGCGGCGTTCAGGCGACGATGGAGGCAGAGGCGCGCGACCGAGCGGAGCAACTTGTGATCGCGGCGGCCGGTTCAATTTTCGACGAAATGGGTGTGCGTCCTGCCATTACCGTTAAGCCTGGCGAGGCTATCGATGTTGTAAAAGCTATGTTGGAGGAGCATCCCGGAATCGCCGCGCTTGTGTTAGGTGCTGCCGCCCAAGGCGCACCTGGTCCGTTGATTAGCCACTTTACGGGTGTGAATGCCGGGACCTTGCCCTGCCCCGTCATGGTTATTCCAGGATCGCTCAGCGATGCACAATTGGATGAGTTGAGCTGAAGTTCAGGCACGCTTTGCGTAGCCCGCCTCAGCGCCTTTTCCCCTGATGCCGGATATTTCCGGGCCGTCCACGCTTTCCGGCATCATATTTGCCCGCCTTTGGCTTGCCCTTATGCTTAAACCGGTCGGGGGCGTAGCTTCCGCCCTCGGGCAATTCAAAGCGCAGCGAGCCTGAAATTGGGTTCGCTTCGGCCAAACGTAGTTCAAGGCACATCCCCGGCCGATATTCCTGCCGTGTTTTTTCACCAATCAATGCCTGGCTAGCCTCGTCATAATGGAAATAATCCTTACCCAAGGTTGAGACAGGAACTAATCCGTCTCCTCCAACTCCTTGTACAGTAGCGAAAAATCCAAAATTCTGAACACCGGTAATCCGCGCTTGAACAATTTGTCCGACATGCGCCGACAGATAAGCCGCGATATAACGGTCTGTTGTTTCGCGCTCTGCTTCCATCGCGCGGCGTTCGGTGCGGCTGATGGCTTCTGCGGTGGCCGCAAGCTTCGTAATCGCAGCCTCGGTCAAGCCCGTAATTGGCTCCACATCCTTGATTTTTGGCTTGGGCATCTCAAGGCCATAAGCGCTAACCAATGCCCGATGCACAATAAGATCCGCATAACGTCGGATTGGCGAGGTAAAATGGGCGTAGCTGCCCAATGACAAGCCAAAATGCCCGACATTATTGGGACCGTAATAAGCTTGTGTCTGGCTACGCAACACCGCTTCCATGATTTGCGGCCGCACTTCTTCGTCAATAATTTTTTCAAGGATAGTGTTGAACGTCTCAGGCTTGACCACTTGACCAAGCGCAAATTCAATGTCGAAAGTCTTCAGATATTCTTTCAGGGCCACCAGCTTTTCGCGGCTTGGCGGCTCATGCGCGCGGTAAATCAACGATGACTTCTTTGCCTCCAGCGCCTTAGCTGCGGCGACATTAGCTGCAATCATGAAGTCTTCGACCAAACGATGTGCTTCAAGCTGCTCACGCTCGGCCACACCTGTGACGCGGCCTTGATCGTCTAGCGTGATGCGTTTTTCCGGTAGATTAAGCTCCAGCGGTCCGCGCTTGCTCCGTGCTTTAGAAAGCAATCTCCAGCACGCCCAAAGCGGCTTGAGCGCCGTTTCTAGCAATGGGTTCTCCATCTGCCCATCAATAGCAGCTTGGGCATCTGGGTAAGGGATATTGGCCGCAATTCGGGCGATAGCGCGCGTGAAACGCCATGACGTCACTTGCCCGGTTTTGCCGATAGAGAGATGACAGGCAATCACTGCGCGATCCTCCCCTGCCCGCAGCGAACATTTGTCCGACGACAATGCATGCGGCAACATAGGCACCACAAGATCGGGAAAATAGACACTGTTTCCGCGCTTCGACGCTTCATGGTCTAATGCGCTGCCGGGGCGGACATAATAGCTCACATCGGCAATCGCGACGATGGCATCAAAGCCATCTGTATCGGGGTTCGGGGTCGCCCAGATGGCGTCATCAAAATCCCGCGCGTCGCGTGGATCGATGGCGATGATGGGTAAATGGCGTAGGTCTTCACGATGGTCGTCTGTGACTGGTAGTTCGCGGACGCGCTCTGCTTCGCGTTCCGCCGCCTCTGGCATTTCAAATGGAATGCCAAATTTGTGAATGGCAATCAGGCTAAAGCTTTTGGGCGCAAATGGGTCTCCCAACACTTGCGTGACCCGAGCGGATTTCTTGTGCGCGTTGCCTGTCAATTCGGCGAGCACCAACTCCCCGGCCTTCGCATTACCAACGTCCCCAATTTGCGTATCAAATCGGGCTTTCTTGTCGACGGACTTCAGCCAGAAACGACCATTCTCTCCGCCTTCGACTACGCCCAAAATCTGTTCGCTGCCCTTGGCCAGCTTCTTCATAATGTGCGCGACATTGCCGCTGCCACGCTCTTCGGTGCGCGCTAATATGCGATCACCAATGCCCAATGCGCCACGCTTGCCTTTGGCTTCCATCACCCGAATTTTGGGTAATGGAATGCCTTCCGCTTCCCAATGTTCCGGAACAGCGATCGTGTTATCACCATCAATCGCAACAATTTTAAGCACTGTAACCTTCGGCACGCCACCCATTTTGTGAAAGGCACGACCCGGGGCCATGTCAATCAGCCCTTCGTCGGTCATGTCCTTTAACAATGCCTTCAGGGCAATCTTCTCATTGCCCCGCAAACCAAATTCCCGCGCAATTTCCCTTTTGCCCGCAGGGTCCTTGGATATTTTGATAAATTCAAGGATCTGATCTCGGGTGGGAAGGCCTTCAAATTGCGCATATTTGGTCATATTCTAATAAGTCCGCCCGATTAATATTCGTTCCACCGCCGGATCACCTGTGAAGAAGCATGTGCCGTCGGCGGGGGCGGCGTTGTTCGGGCTGTTGCGCATCGTGATTTTCAAGGCCTTGAGCTGTGCCACAATGGCTTCAAGCGCCGCCCCGGTTGGTCGCGACCATTGCACTTCGACCCAGCCAGCAAAGCCGGCTTCATCGCCGGCAAAATGCTGGGCAAGGTCCGTGACGTCACGCCTAATATTAGCCTCCAGTCGCGCTTTTGCTTCGGTATATAAATTGTTCTGGATATCCTCCAGAATAGTAGGCGCAGATGTCACAAATTCGGCGCGCGGCGTAAATGCAGTCGCAAGCTTGCCGTCGTCCTTATACAGGCTATCGCGACGAATGACCGCGGCCTTGCCCTCGCCCATGTCACGCGGACCGACTTCAACAATGATCGGCGCGCCTTTTTTGACCCATGACCAGCGCTTGTTCGATGCCTTTGTTGCTTTCGTATCAAGCAACACACGCAATGGTTCACCAAAGACGTTGAGCGCGAGCAATTCCAAACGCAAGCTGCGGCAATATGCGAGAACAGCCTCGTCTTCGTCATTATCCCGCAGCATGGGAATAATGACGATCTGATGCGGTGCAATTTGCGGCGGGCAACGCAGGCCATCATCGTCGCCATGCGTCATGATAACGCCACCAATCATGCGCGTGGAAACGCCCCAGCTAGTCGTGTGCGCGAATTGCTGGTTGCCGTCTTTATCTTGATATTTGATGCCGGATGCTTCGGCAAAGCCAGTACCCAGATAATGCGATGTGCCGGCTTGCAGCGCTTTGCCGTCCTGCATCATCGCTTCGATGCTGTAGGTTGCTACCGCGCCAGGGAAGCGTTCATTTTCTGGCTTTTCACCCGCAACGACGGGCATAGCCAACGGACCTTCGGCAAACGCACGGTACATTTCCAGTGCGCGCATCGTTTCCTGCATTGCATCTGCACGGTCCGTGTGGGCGGTATGTCCTTCCTGCCATAAAAATTCGCTGGTACGCAGGAACATGCGGGTCCGCATTTCCCAACGAACGACATTTGCCCATTGGTTGACCATTAAAGGCAAATCGCGCCAGCTTTGTACCCAGCGGCTCATGGCTGCGCCAATCACTGTTTCCGAAGTGGGGCGCACGACAAGTGGCTCCTCAAGCTTTGATCCGGGGTCCGGTATCAGCTTGCCATTGCCATCACTGACCAGGCGGTGATGCGTAACAACCGCCATTTCTTTGGCAAAGCCTTCAACATGGTCCGCCTCTTTTTCAAAGAAGGATAAGGGAATGAACAATGGGAAATAGCAGTTTTCAACGCCAGCGGCCTTAATCTCTGCGTCCATAAGCTTTTGGATGCGTTCCCACATACCATAGCCCCATGGCCGGATGACCATGCATCCACGTACACCAGATTCTTCGGCCAAATCAGCCTCTGAAATGACCTCTTGATACCAGCCAGCGAAATTCTGCGCGCGGGTGACGCTTAAAGCATGTTTTATCAAAATCTTACCTGTTTTCTTTGAGGGAATTATGAGGCGCGGTCAGCGGCCATTTTATCAATCTGCGCTTGTAGTGCCGCAATCTGCTGTTTTAGCTCGGCAACGGTTTCGTCGCGCTCCGGCTTTTTGCCCGTGAGGTTAGCCAAATTTGGCATCAGCGCTTCCCGCGCCGAACGCATGAATTCGATATTCTGCTTTGCCAAATGGCCAAAGGGACCAGACGTTATAGCGGTTTCAATCACTTCTTGAACTTGCCGTTGGTTCTTGCGGAAATTGTCCATCGACGTTTCTAAAAACTGCGGCACCATGCCTTGCATGGAATCCCCGTACATTGCGATCAATTGTTTCAGGAAACCCACCGGCAACATTTGCTGCCCGCTATTCTCCTCATCCATGATGATCTGCGTTAGGACACCATGGGTGATATCCTCATTCGATTTTGCATCTACAACTTTGAAATCTATGTCCTTGCGCGTCAATTCGGCGAGGAAATCAAGCGTAATATATTTGGATGACTGCGTGTTATACAGCCTGCGATTAGCATATTTTTTTATGATGATTGGGCCATCACCATTTTTGTTGGCCGTACGCGCCATATCTGGTCCTTCCAGGAAAGTTGGAGCCTGATAGCATTAAGTTATAATGCACTGCAACATTGGTAAATTTCATGCCGCATAACTTATAACCGCGTAGCAGCAATTTGGTATTTTGCCGTTTCTGAGTCGTCCAAATTCAAGCGCCTTAATGAACTTTTGATTAACTGCTGTGGCAATATTGCAACATTTCAAAAAAGAAATGCAGCATTTCAAGAAGTGGCAGTTGCGCTATTCATTTACATCAGTTTAGCATGATTAAGTTTATGTTACGTTTTAATTTCAAAAGGAATAATCGGCCTAAAATATAGGTTCAAAGCTAGTGGGGGAGCTACCATGAAAAAATCTCGTCTATTTATCGCTGCATCATTTGGCAGCCTTGCGATGGTTATCGCATCACCATCATTTGCGCAGACTACAACAGCGCCTCAGGACCCCGAAGAGGAAGCCGTTGTCAAAACTGCTGAAGTGCCTGAAGATACAACTAGCGCGATTGTCGTGACTGGTTCTCGCATTCGTCGCGACACATTCAGCACCATCGAACCAATTACCGTGGTTACCGCTGAAGAAATTACGCAAGGCGGCTTTAATAGCGCTAGTGATGTGTTGCAAAGCCAAGTCGTAACAGCCGGTGCTGGTCAAATTAACAACTTTTACGGCGGATTTGTAACCGCTGGGGGTACCGGCGCGAACACGCTGGGGCTTCGCAACCTTGGTCCCGCACGCACCCTTGTTTTGCTGAACGGGCGTCGACTGGCGCCTGCTGGCACTAGAGGTAACGTTCTGGCAGCTGACCTTAACGTGCTTCCAACAGCAATCGTTGAGCGTATTGAAGTCCTAAAAGCCGGTGCTTCGTCAATTTATGGTTCTGACGCCGTTGCTGGTGTTGTAAACATTATGACTGACAAAAAGGCGCGCGGCGTAACTGTGGATGCGCAGATAAATGTGCCTGAGGTCGGTGCAGGCATCGATCGTCGGTTTGCGACGACATTTGGATTTGGTGATGATCGGTTGAATGTTATTGGGTCATTTGAGTATCGTAAACGGAACGCTTTGCGTCTTAATGACCGTGACTTCACCAGCTGCCCTATTCCAGGGTACAAACTTGATGCAGCCTCTCCTTTGGGCTCGGACGATCCATATCCATTGGGTGATCCCCGCAACTGCTTCACACTCGACAATGGTGGTGTAACGATTAACACGTTAGGTCTTCCAAATCGGTCAGCGATCGGTCGCACAAGCGGAACTGCATCTACATTTAACCGTTTTGTTCCGGCGCCTGGTGCTGGAGGTGGCACACCAGGTTATCTTGGTGTAGGCACATACGACCGTGACACATTCGATCCTGCAAGCCAGGAAGAAGAGCTGATTACTCCTGTTGAAAATTACACTGGCTTTCTTGCCGGAAGCTACCAGACCGATATGCTGGGCAATGCAGAAATTTATGGAGAGCTTCTTGCTACCCGCCGTAAGTCGTCGTCATTACTGTATCGCCAAGTATCTTTGGACTATTTGAAAGGTAGCCCACTTTTACCTGTTGAATTCCGGTCGGGTACATTTCTAGCCGCCAACAATGTGTCAAGTGGCCAACCAGTTGCCGCACGCGCTTTTGTAGGCTTTGGGCTTACAGATTCCGTTCAAGAAGTTGATTATGTTCGGTTCGGGACGGGTATCCGTGGCGAATTTGCGTTCGATGGCTGGCGGTACGACGCTTATGTTGGGAAATCCTGGACAGACGGTACCTACGAGATCGAGTCATTCTTAATCGACAGAATGGCGAATGCGATGAACGTTGTGGAATCGTCGAGTGGCGTTCTGAGCTGTGCCAGCGCCGCTTCAAATCCGACCTGTGTGCCAGGGCCCCGGTTAAGTGCGGATGTTATTGGTGGCAAGTTGCCGCAAGCGTTTCGTGACTACATTCTTGTAAACACGATCGGGAACACAAAGTTTCGTGAATCGACTGCTAGCTTTAACGTAGATGGGCCGTTGTTTGCATTGCCAGGTGGTGATGTCCAATTGGCCTTGGGCGCTGAATATCGTAAGCAGCGAATTGATGACACCCCGGATGCAAACTCGATCAGCGGCAACTTACTTGGCCTGACTGCCGGTACGCCTACACGCGGCACCGACAATGTTAAGGAAGTGTTCGGTGAAGTTTTCGTTCCGATAGTTGCTGATCGCCCGTTTTTCCAAAACCTTAGCTTGAACGCATCTGCGCGTTACACAGACTATGCGTCGTACGGCAGCGACACCACATATAAGGTGGCGGGTGAATGGGAGTTCTTTAAAGGTTTCGGTCTTCGCGGCAGCTATGGTACATCTTATCGTGCACCTGCCCTTTCAGAGCAATTCCTGGGCGCGACCAGTGGCTTTAGCAGCGGCGGAAGCGATCCTTGCGATTCGGATAACTTTCCTCGTTTAGCTGGTTTGCCAAATCCCAGTGCTTATACTACTGCGCAACAGCAGCGTGCTGCCAATTGCCAGTCAATCGGCATTGACACTAACACCTTCCAGCAGAATTCCAGCATTACGCTGTTCCAGCGTGGTGGTGCGGAAACTGGCTTGTCAGCGGAAACATCACGCAACTGGTCGGTAGGTGCCGTTGTACAACCGCGCATTTCCAACTCAACGACGTTGGGCCTTGCCGTCGACTATTTCGATATCAAGGTGTCTAACGGAGTGTCTTCGATTTCGGGATCGACCATCCTGTCTCGTTGCTACAGCGAGGTTGACTTCAACCCAGCTGAAGGTTTCTGTAAGTTTGTAAAGCGTGACACCAACCAAATTTTGACTGTGACAAGCGGTTACGTGAACCTCTCACTTGATATCGTAAAGGGCTATGAATTCACTGGTCGGTTTGCGACGGATCTGTTTGGTGGTCGATTTACTTTCAACGCGAACATGACAAAATACACAGAGCAGTCTGACAAGACGTTCCCTGAAGAGTTTTTGCTCGACAGTAACGGGACCACTAACGTGCCGGATTGGGTTGGAAATTTCGACGTTACCTATCGTACAGGACCTGCAACATTCCGTTACGGTGTGTCATGGTTCAATGGCAGCAGTGGTACGGCAGAATATCTCCAAACAAGCCGCACAACCGGTCTTGTTAATCAGGCCAATGTCAACATCTTGAATGAGGGTTATCAGCTCGAAGTGCCTGATTACTATCAGCACAGTGCTTCGGTTCAGCTGAACATCACTGATAAGTTCCAAATGACCCTTGGCGTGCGCAATTTGCTCGATAAGGATCCACCAAAGATCACTGCCTATTACACAACAATCGGCAATGCGCCGCTCTATTCGGGCTATGACTATACCGGTCGCCAGTGGTTCATTAACACGAACTTCAAGTTCTAATTAGAGCACAGCACAATAAAAAAAGGGGCGCCCATTGTGGCGCCCTTTTTGTTGGCTGAATTAAAAACCCGATACCTAAGAAGATGTCAGACGCCTAGAGACTCAGCTCCAGTCGCGCGCGAACCTTGATCCTAAATTCGTCAGTAGCTCATATTGCGAAAGGCCCGACTGCGCTGCAGCCGCGACAAGGTCATATTCTATTTCTACCCAGTCACCTTCGCATATTTTAGGTGCCGCATTCAGATCTAGGGTCACAAGATCCATCGACACGCGGCCGATGACGGGCAACTCAAGCCCATCTGCCCACGCCCTGCCCTTGCTCGAAAATGCACGCAAATATCCGTCCGCATAGCCAAGCGATATAGTGCCGACGCGTGTCGCTTTGGAGCAGACATGGGTCGCATTGTAACCGACCAATGCGCCTTCGGGTAAGTTGCGCAGCTGAAGAAGCCGTGCTGAGATCCGAACGACGGGCCTAATCCATTCTTCCATTCCCGCGCGTGCAATACCGCCATATAGACTCAGCCCAGGGCGTGTCAGATCAAAATGATAGTCTGCGCCCAACATGATACCAGCGCTATTGGCTAAGCTAAAGCGCTGTGCTCTCGTCGTGGAAACACACTGCTGAAATAAGGATAGCTGCTCGTTATTCTGCGCGACATCGGTGTCCGCCGATGCCAGATGCGACATCAACAAATCAATATCAATGCCGTCGAGCAAGCTGTCGGCTATGTGCTGTGGCGTAAGGCCCAAACGGTTAATACCGCTATCAAGCATGACATGGCACCGTCCGCCGCCTGCGCTGCGCCAGTTGGCAAGCTGTTCCGCTGTATTCAATACTGGCGTGGCGCCCAATGTGCGTGCCGCTGCGATATCGGATGGCGCGATACCGTTCAGCACCGATATCCAACTGGGCGGCACCAAATCAGCAATAGCTTCGGCTTCGCGCCAATGCGCAACGAAAAAGTCGCGGCAGCCTGCATCGCGCAAGTGGGTGACTACTTCACGCGCACCCAAGCCATAAGCGTTGGCCTTCACGGCCGCCCCTGCCCGCGCTGCGCTGCTACGCGCATCTAGTGCACGCCAGTTTGAAATTAGCGCATCGCTATCAAGGTGAAGGCGTAATGGGGGCTCAAAATCAGTCATCGACTGCCTTTTGCTGCTCGCCTGATGCCTGTCAATCTAACTTGGTTTGTCCCGATGTTTCCGGCAACCAAATCAATGCGACGACAAATGCCAATGCCGTAACCCCGACGGTGTACCAAAGTCCGGAAAACGGCTGCCCAGTTTGTGCAACGATATATTGCGAAATATAGGGCAGAAATCCGCCAAAATAACCTGCACCAATGTGGTAAGGTATCGACATTGAGGTGTATCGAATTTTCGCCGGAAACATTTCCACAAGGATTGCCGCGACTTGGCCATAAGTCATGCCTGACAAGGCGACCATCAGGAACACCGCCAAAATGATTTTCCAAGGTTCGCGCTGCGCTGGGTCTGATTTGTCGGGATATCCCGCCTTTTCCAAAGCGGCGATATAGGCTTTTTCATCAAAGCCCTGCAGGTTTGCGTCACCGACTTTTAATGACACGGTGTCACTCGCTTGCTTGCTATAGGCGATGCCACGCTTGGTCAGGAAATTCAGCGCTTGTGCACATTCACTTTCATGCACACGGTTGAGCGCGTTGAAATCACATTCGGGCATAGAAAGGGTGACAGGGTTGCTCTGTGTCGCGCGAGCTAAGGCTGGGTTTGCGGCATCCGCCATCATCCAAAAAATCGGAAATACACCAACGATAGAAAGGCCATAGCCAAGCAGCAGCAGCTTTTTTCGGCCCCATTTATCCGACAACCAACCGCACGCAACATAAGTGGGGGCCGCCAATGCTGCGCCCACCGCCATATACAAAAGGGCATCCGCCTCTGGAACACGCGCAGTACCCGTCAGAAAGTATAATGTGCCGAATTGTGACGTGTAATAAATGACGGTCAAGCCAGCGGCGACGCCGAATAATGCCACGAAGATACGCCCCACATTGCCCGGATATTGGAAGCTTTCCAAAAACGGGTTTTTGGACGTCGTACCAGCAGCCTTCATCGCCTTGAAAACGGGGCTTTCCGATAATTTAAGGCGCATGTAGAGAGAAATGGCGAGCAACAAAATGGACGTTAGAAACGGCACACGCCAGCCCCATGCCTCAAACGCCTCGGTGCTCATGGACTGGCGTGTGATCAGCACGACAATAACCGCGAGCAGAAAACCGCCCGCGACCGATGCCTGGATCCAACTGGTATATTGGCCACGTTTGCCGTCTGGCGCATGTTCAGCCACATAGATGGCTGCCCCGCCATATTCCCCGCCAAGCGCCAGCCCCTGCAGGCAGCGCATAAGCAAAAGCAAGGCCGCGGCCCATATTCCTGCGGTTTCAAACGTCGGCAGTAATCCAATGGCCGCGGTCGCAACACCCATGAGCGTAATGGTCACAAGAAAGGTATATTTTCGGCCAATTTTGTCGCCGAAATAGCCAAACAGAACCGCCCCAAAGGGGCGCACGCCAAATCCAGCTCCGAATATCGCTAGTGATGCTAAAGTTGCGGCTGTCGGGTTGTCGGCAGGAAAAAATAGCTTCCCTATAAGGGCAGCCAAAATGCCATAGACGAAAAAGTCGTACCATTCGAAAACCGTACCCAGCGAAGACGCGGTAATGACCAACCGGTCGCGTTTTGGATCAAGTACGACGTTAGTTTCGGCAGCACTGGCCATGATATTCCCCTAATAACCCTCTACGCATGTTTTAATGCCAATGGCGGCACTTACAAGCGAGTTCACTCCATCTCTAATATCACCGCGTCTACGGCTAGGCTGTCTCCAGCTTGCGCATTGACCAATTTGACCGTTCCGGATTTTTCCGCGCGCAAGATGTTTTCCATCTTCATCGCCTCTACAACCGCAAGCGGTTGACCGGCCTCAACCTTGTCGCCGACGTTGACATGCAAAGTCGTGAGAAGGCCTGGCATTGGGCAAATGAGGAATTTGGAAAGGTCTGGCGGGATCTTCTCGATCATGTGCGTCGCAAGATGCGCGATGTGACCGGGCAGAACGCGGGCAAAAAAACTTGCGCCACGTGTTGTCAGATGGAACCCAGTTCGCGATTTACTGATCTTGACCGCGATTTCCTCTTCCCCAATTTCGGCTTCGATTAAACGATCACCGGGGTCATATTCCATCGACAGGTCGAAATGCGCACCATCGACATGCATGTCGCCATCAATCATTTCGATTGCATGGACAGCCCCGCCGATAGCAATCTGCCAACGCGCTGGCGGGTCAAGCGTATCGCCCAATTGACCATCGACATGCCTTGCGCGGTCCGCCTCAGCCGTCGCCACAAAACCAGCGATTGCGGCGAGTGATTTGATCAGTTTTGCATCTGCAGGTGCGCCTTGGAATCCATCAGGATATTCTTCGGCGATGAAACCCGTCGTGAGTTCGCCTGATCGGAAACGTGGGTGCTGCATAATCGCGCTCACAAAATCGATATTATGGCCTAAGCCTTCAATTTCGAAACGATCTAACGCAGCGATTTGCAGGTCGGCGGCTTCATCCCGGGTTTTACCCCACGTAATGAGCTTGGCGATCATCGGGTCGTAGAACATCGACACCTCGCCCCCATCATAGACGCCGTCGTCTACACGGACGCCCTCAACACCGCGACGGCCGTTGGCATCTTCGTCTTCGCTCCAACCCACCACTGGCGGGCGATAGCGCGTCAAACGTCCTGTGCTCGGTAAAAACCCACGATAGGGGTCTTCGGCATAGACGCGGTTTTCAATCGCCCAACCATCAATTTTGATATCGTCTTGCGTCATGGCAAGCTTCTCACCCGCGGCGACGCGGATCATCTGTTCGACTAGATCAATACCGGTGATGCATTCGGTAACAGGATGTTCGACCTGCAACCGCGTGTTCATTTCGAGGAAGTAGAAGCTCTCGCCACTTGGGTCCGCACCCGATACGATAAGTTCGACCGTTCCTGCAGAATAATAACCAACCGCACGGGACAACGCCACGCACTGCTCGCCCATCGCTTTGCGCATTTTTGGCGTAACGAAGGGCGAAGGCGCTTCCTCAACAACCTTTTGATGACGCCGCTGGATCGAACATTCGCGTTCGTTCAGATATAGGATATTGCCATGCTGATCGCCCAAGATCTGGATTTCGATATGGCGCGGGTTAAGGATGAATTTTTCAATAAACACGCGGTCATCACCGAAGGAGTTTAAGCCCTCACGCTTAGTCGCTTCAAAACCCTCACGGACATCCTGCTCATTATACGCAAGCCGCATCCCCTTGCCGCCGCCGCCTGCGCTGGCCTTCATCATGACGGGATAGCCGATTTCTGCCGAAATTCGCACCGCATGTTCGGTATCGTCAATTTCACCTACAAAGCCGGGAACGACATTGACGCCTGCCGCCATCGCCAGCTTCTTAGACTCAATCTTGTCGCCCATTGCTGCAATTGCGTTCACGGGCGGGCCTATGAACGCAATGTTCTCCTTGGCCAATGCTTCGGCAAAGCTGGTGCGTTCCGACAGGAAACCATAGCCTGGATGCACAGCATCCGCGCCTGTTTGTTTACATGCGGCGATGATCTTGTCGGCGATCAGATAAGACTGCGCAGCAGGTGAAGGTCCAATATGCACCGCCTCATCAGCCATCTGCACAAATGGCGCCCGCGCGTCAGCATCTGAATAAACCGCGACCGTCGCAATCCCCATTCGGCGCGCGGTTTTGATGATCCGGCAAGCGATTTCGCCACGGTTGGCGATCAGGATTTTTTTGAACATTAAGGAATGACCCCTTCAACAATCATAATGCGGGATACGGCATGCTTATGCCTGATATCGGCGATAGGGCGATATTCATCTGACCTCAAAAAAGCTTGAGCTGCTGACATATTCGCAAATTCAATGATAACCAATCGACCTTTGGCCGCGTCGCCTTCAAAAGACTCGGTTTGTCCGCCACGAACAACATACCGTCCCCCATATTGAGCAACGATGGAAACAACCGCAGACGTGTATTTTTCGTAAGCCGCAGGATCAGCTACTTCAACTTCAGCAATAAGATAAGCCTTTGGCCGCGGCAACGTATCCCCGGTCACTCCGCTGCCTCCAATGCCTTACATGCACGAAGCGGTTCCTCTGCTTCCATTGGGCGTAAACCCAACTTTGCGAGCATTGCTGCGTCCTTATCGTCGCCTGCATTAGCCGCGGTGAGCAACTTGTCGCCGGTAAAGATGCTGTTTGCGCCGGCCATGAAGCATAACGCCTGCGTCGCTTCCGACATGCTCTCACGCCCTGCGCTTAAGCGCACCATGCTCATCGGCATGGTAATCCGCGCTACAGCAATCGTGCGGACGAATTCTATATCGTCGATTTTTGCGAGCGGCGTGTCGGCCAGCATATCGCCCAGCACGGTGCCTTTCACGGGAACTAAGGCGTTAACTGGTACGCTTTCTGGATGCTGTGGCAACGTCGCCAATGTGTGGATGAAGCCCACCCGGTCGGCGCGGGTTTCACCCATGCCGACAATGCCGCCGCTGCATACGTTAATGCCCGCACGGCGGACCTCAGCAAGCGTGTCGAGCCGGTCGTCCATCGTCCGTGTCGTGATGATTTCATTATACCGCTCAGGCGAGGTATCTATATTATGGTTGTAATAATCCAAGCCAGCCTCTGCCAGCATGTCTGCTTGGCTGGGTGTAAGCATACCCAGCGTCATGCAAGTTTCCATGCCCATGGCGCGCACACCCTGAACGATTTGCACAATCGCAGGCATATCGCGATCCTTGGGGTTGCGCCACGCAGCGCCCATGCAGAAGCGGCGTGAGCCAGCGTCTGCGGCCTCAGCCGCCTTTTGCAACACCGCTTGAACGTCCATCAACTTCGTTGCCTCAACGCCGCTGTCGGCCTTCACGGATTGCGAACAATATCCGCAATCTTCTGGGCAACCGCCGGTTTTGATGCTTAGCAATGTGCAAAGCTGTATCTGCCCTGCTGCATGATGCGAACGGTGCACAGTCTGCGCTTGATATACCAATTCGTCGAAGGGCAGATCGAACAACGCGGCGATTTCTAGGCGGGTCCAGTCAGAGCGGACGGTCATGAGGCATCTCCCAAAGGCGGCATATTGTGCCCCAATAACGTCAAAACGTCTGCGGCACACTCAACAACATTGCTGCCGGGGCCGTAAATGCCCTGCACCCCTGCCTCACGCAGAAAATCATAATCTTGGGGTGGAATAACACCGCCGGCGATCACCTTGATGTCGCCGCGTCCTGCCGCGCGCAAACCTTTTACCAATTCAGGTATGAGCGTTTTGTGTCCGGCGGCAAGGCTGGATGCGCCAACGGCATCAACGTCATGTTGTAATGCCAGAACAACGGTCTCTTCAGGCGTTTGGAACAATGGCCCGCTGATAACGTCAAAGCCCATATCTGAGAAAGCCGACGCGATAACATTGGCGCCGCGATCATGCCCGTCCTGCCCCATTTTTGCGACCAACAGCTTGGGTTTGCGGCCCAAGCGGCGTTCCACCGAAGCCACGCCATCCAAGACTTGTGCCCAGCGCTTGTCAAATTCATGGGCGCTGCCGTAAATCCCTTGCACAGGAACCGGTGTAGTCGCGTAGCGGCCAAATACAGCCTCCATCGCGTCCGAAATTTCGCCCAAAGTGGCGCGGGCACGGGCTGCCTCGACGGCGAGTGCCAAGAGGTTTGTATTGCCTTTTGCACCTTCGGTAAGAGCCATCAAAGCCGCCTGACACGCAGCCTCATCTCGTGCGGCACGCGTGGCCGCAAGACGGGCAATCTGGCCCTGACGGACGAAGTCATTGTCGACTTCCAACGTGTCGAGCTGGTCTTCGGTGGCGAGTTTATATTTGTTCACACCCACGATGACGTCTTCGCCTTTATCGACACGTGCTTGCCGCGCGGCGGCAGCTTCTTCGATAAGGCGTTTTGGCATGCCAGAGGCAACCGCCTTGGTCATACCGCCCAGCGCGTCTACCTCACCAATGATTTTCCAAGCTTGGTCGACCAATTCAGCCGTGAGCGCCTCGACATAATAAGAACCACCCAAAGGATCGACGACTTTGGTAATGCCGCTTTCTTCGGCCAACACGATTTGCGTGTTGCGAGCAATGCGTGCCGAAAAGTCGGTTGGTAGCGCAATCGCCTCATCAAGAGCGTTGGTGTGCAGCGATTGCGTCCCACCTAAGGTCGCCGCCATCGCTTCAATCGTCGTACGTATGACGTTGTTATATGGATCCTGCTCCTGCAACGACACGCCCGATGTCTGACAATGGGTGCGCAACATTTTGGAGCGTTCATCTTTTGCACCGAGTTCGTCCATCACGCGGTGCCACAAGGTCCGCGCGGCGCGCAGCTTTGACACTTCCATGAAAAAATTCATGCCAATGCCAAAGAAGAAGGACAACCGACCGGCAAAGGCGTCAATGTCCAAGCCCGAAGCGATAGCGCGCTGCACATATTCCTTGCCATCGGCAATGGTGAACGCCAGTTCCTGCACCGCGGTCGCGCCAGCCTCATGCATATGATAGCCGGAAATGGAGATGCTGTTAAACTTGGGCATATTGGCGCTGGTATAAGCGATAATGTCCGACACAATCCGCATCGATGGTTCCGGCGGATAGATATAGGTGTTGCGAACCATGAACTCTTTAAGAATGTCGTTCTGGATCGTGCCATCGAGTTGCGATTGGTCGACGCCTTGTTCCTCACCAGCCACAATGAAAAAAGCGAGGATGGGGATGACCGCGCCGTTCATGGTCATCGATACCGACATTTGATCGAGCGGAATGCCGTCGAACAATATTTTCATATCCTCAACGCTATCAATCGCAACGCCAGCCTTGCCGACATCGCCGACAACGCGCGGATGATCGCTGTCATAGCCCCGATGCGTGGCGAGATCGAACGCTACGCTCAGGCCCTTTTGTCCAGCGGCCAAATTACGACGGTAAAAGGCGTTGGATTCTTCAGCGGTTGAGAAGCCAGCATATTGACGGATCGTCCATGGGCGGCCCGCATACATCGACGCGCGCACACCGCGGGTGAAAGGTGCAAAGCCTGGAAGCCCAGGGTCGCCAGAATCTTGCGCGGTATAGAGCGGCTTTACAGCGATGCCTTCCGGCGTATTCCAAGTCAGGTCCCTGCCCTTAACCTCTTTTTCAGCCGCTTTTTTCCACTGGTCGATATTCGTCATAAAACTTCCATTCGTTAATCCGTCACCCTGAACGCGTTTCTGGGTCCATACTGCCACTTACTGCGTCGGTCAGAGTAGCATGATAGATGCTGCCACAAGTTCAGCATGACGATTGGGGGCAACGCGCGATTAGTGCGCTCCTACACCCACCTCCATAATTTCGGTCAAAACACCCTGCATATCCTTGGGATGCACAAAGAATATCAACGTCCCGTGCGCGCCAATACGTGGTTCGCCAAGCACGCGTTTGCCCAAAGCCTCAAATTCGGCCTTTGCCGCATGGATATCAGACACTTCGTAACAGACATGATGCTGTCCACCCGCCGGATTTTTCTCCAGAAACGCTGTGATTGAGGCGTTGCCAGGCAGCGGTTCGATCAGTTCAATTTGCGTGCCATTCATCGCACCGTCGGCACCGGGCGTATCGACAAAGCAAACCTTCACCCCCTGATCCGGCAGGTCGAACGGTTCATGAATTTTCGTCGCGCCCATAACATCGCGGTAAAAGACGATGCTGTCCGCTATGGAAGGCGTTGCAACGCCGATATGGTTCAGACGGCCGAGTTTCATACTAGATCCTCACAACGGAATATTATCATGCTTCTTCCAAGGGTTTTCCAACGCCTTGTTCCGCAATTTCCGTAAACCCAAGGCAATCCGTTTCCGTGTGGAATGTGGGTAGATAACTTCGTCGATGAAACCCTTGCTCGCCGCCACAAAAGGATTGGCGAAGCGGTCTTCATATTCCGCCGTTTTTACCGCTTGCTCTTCGGCCGACAGCCCGCGGAAGATGATTTCCACAGCGCCCTTTGCACCCATCACTGCGATTTCCGCGGTTGGCCATGCGTAATTGAGGTCGCCGCGCAGATGCTTTGATGCCATCACGTCGTATGCACCGCCATAGGCCTTGCGGGTGATGATGGTGATTTTGGGCACGGTCGCCTCGGCATAAGCGAATAGCAATTTGGCGCCATGCTTGATGATGCCGCCATATTCCTGTGCAGTTCCCGGCAAAAAGCCAGGAACATCGACGAAGCTAACGATTGGAATGTCGAAAGCATCGCAAAAGCGCACAAAGCGGGCGGCTTTTTTGGAACTATTGATGTCGAGCACGCCTGCCAACACCATCGGCTGATTGGCAACGATGCCCACCGTGCGACCTTCAATCCGGCCAAAGCCGATGATGATGTTCGCCGCATGGCTAGGCTGAACCTCAAAGAAATCCGCCTCATCAACTGTTTTGCGGATCAGCTCATGCATATCATAAGGCTGGTTCGCGCTGGGCGGTATTAACGTGTCGAGACTAGGTTCAATCCGGTCCCATGGGTCCTCGGTCGGACGCTCAGGCACGCCCGTGCGGTTATTTTCGGGCAGATAGTCAAAGAAATCGCGAACCGACAGTAATGCTTCAATATCATTTTCGAACGCATTATCCGCCACACCCGACTTGGTCGTGTGTGAAATAGCGCCACCCAATTCTTCTTGCGTTACGACCTCATTCGTTACCGTCTTCACGACATCGGGACCCGTGACGAACATGTACGATGAATCCTTCACCATGAAGATGAAGTCAGTTATTGCCGGTGAATATACCGCGCCGCCCGCACATGGGCCCATGATGAGCGAAATTTGCGGGACAACGCCGCTGGCCAATACATTGCGTTGGAACACCTCTGCATAGCCGCCGAGACTGGCCACACCCTCTTGAATACGTGCGCCACCACTGTCGTTCAGGCCGATAACCGGCGCGCCGACTTTCATCGCATTGTCCAATACCTTGCAGATTTTCATCGCATGGGCTTCGGACAGGGACCCACCGAATACGGTGAAATCCTGACTGTAGACATAAACGAGACGGCCATTGATAGTGCCGCTACCAGTGACAACGCCATCGCCCGGTATCTTTTGCTCCGCCATGCCGAAATCGGTGCAATTATGCGTGACATAAGCGTCGAGTTCTTCGAAACTGCCCTCATCCAGCAAGATATCCAGGCGTTCGCGGGCCGTCAGACGGCCCTTGGCGTGCTGCGCATCAATACGCTTTTGCCCACCCCCCAATTTCGACGCCGCGCGGCGTGCTTCCAGTTCAGCGATATTGGCCGACATGGCATTCCCCATAAGCAATTTTGTTGACCAAAGCCTTGGCATCCCGTCGCGGCAATTGCAAATTAATCGTGCGCTTAAATTCGGTTTAGCCCACTATGAATTCCTGGCTGCAAAAATCTAAAAAGCACGTTATAGGGCCGCGTCATGGACGAACAACATCCCATTAAGGTGGCGGCGCTCTATCGCTTTGTTGCATTTGACGCGCCAGAGGAGCTGCAACCACGCATTCAAGCACAATGCGCGGCTGGCGGCATCAAAGGCACGATATTGTTGGCGCATGAGGGCATCAACGGAACAGTAGCTGGAAACCCTTCTGACATTGACGCCTTAATAACATTTTTGCGCGATATTCCGGGTTGCGCCGAGCTGGATGTGAAATATTCTGTTGCCAAGGAAATGCCCTTTTACCGGATGAAAGTGCGTCTCAAGAAAGAGATTGTTACGCTCGGCGTAGAAGGTATCGACCCAAAGCGCGAAGTGGGTACTTATGTGCAGCCGGAAGATTGGAACGCACTGATTTCCGATCCAAACACGGTGTTGATTGACACCCGTAATGATTATGAGGTGGCGATTGGCACGTTTGAAGGTGCGGTCGACCCATTGACCAAATCCTTTAGCGAATTTCCCGATTGGTTTCGTGCACATCGCGCGGAGCTGGCGGCAGGCAAAACAAAGTTTGCGATGTTCTGCACCGGCGGTATCCGCTGCGAAAAATCAACCGCATTTTTGAAGGCAGAAGGCATAGACGAGGTCTATCATCTGGAAGGCGGCATTTTGCGCTATTTGGAAAATATTCCGGAAGCACAAAGCAAATGGCACGGTGAATGTTTCGTTTTCGACGAACGCGTATCGGTGAAGCATGGCCTCAAGCTTGGCGAAATGGAGCTTTGCCACGCATGCCGCCGCCCGATTTCCCAAGCGGACAAGGCGTCTGCCCATTTTACCGAGGGCGTGTCTTGCCCGGCTTGCTATGCCGAACGTACCGAAGAGGATCGCGCCCGTTTTGCGGAGCGGCAAAAGCAGATTGCCTTGGCCAAAAAGCGCGGCAAGCAGCATATTGGCGTTAATCCGCGTGATGATGGCTAGTTATCAGTTTACGGGTGCCAGACGCAGTCGAAGCACAAGGCCACATAATAGATAAATGACCGCCGTGCCGATCCTATACAGCTTCCGCCGTTGTCCTTATGCTATGCGCGCACGTATGGCCGTCGCGGTTAGCGGCGTGAACGTGGAACTGCGCGAGGTCGTGCTGCGCGACAAGCCACCGGAAATGTTAGAGGCATCCGCCAAGGGGACCGTTCCCGTCTTGGTGCTTCGCGATGGCAGGGTGTTAGAGCAAAGTCTGGATATCATGCGCTGGGCGCTCGCACAAAGCGATCCCAAAGGCTGGCTGGCCCATGATGACCAAAATCTTGTTTTGGCCACTGATGGGCCATTTAAACAAGCGCTTGACCGGTATAAATATCCGCATCGTTATGAGCTGAGCGATGGCAGCACACATCGCGACGCCGCCTTGATATATCTTGGTGACTTGAATGATCGATTGGCCGGTGCGCCGTATCTCGGCGGCGCGCAGCCCGCGTTCACCGATATCGCCATATTCCCTTTTGTCCGACAATTTGCCGCAACCGATGCCACATGGTTTGCGGCGTTACCCCTGCCCGAGCTGCAAAGCTGGCTTGCCGCACTTGTTGGTAGCGACATATTCGCAGCTATCATGACGCGATATCCGCAATGGAAAGCGGGCGATGCGCCGGTTCACTTTCCCTGATTATTTCATCAAAACCAATTCTTCCGACATGCTGGGGTGCAAGGCAACGGTATCGTCAAAATCCTGCTTCGTTAGCCCTGCCTTAACTGCAATGGCCGCCGCCTGCAGAATTTCGCCGCTGTCCGGGCCTATCAAGTGCAGGCCTACAACCCGCTCGTCCGGACCGGCCACAATCATTTTATACAAGGCCCGCTCGTTGCGGTCGGCGAGGACGTTTTTCATCGCGCGGAAATCGCTTTTGTATATCTTAACGTCATCATGTTGCGCCCGTGCTTCCGCCTCGGTCAAGCCCACGCTGGCAATGGGTGGATTGCTGAACACCGCCGTTGGAATGCAGTCATAATTGACCGTGCGCGGATTGTTACCGAATACGCTGTCGGCAAAGGCATGGCCTTCACGAATGGCAATAGGCGTCAATTGCACGCGGTTTGTGACGTCACCCACGGCATAAATACTGGAAATATTGGTGCGGTTGTCGTCACCGACCTTCACTGATCCATCTTTGCCAAGGTCAACGCCGACCTGCTCTAAGCCAAGTCCAATTGTGTGCGGCGTGCGACCGATGGCCCATAATAGCAAATCGGTTTCAATCGTCTCGTCATTATGGCCGGTAATTAAGAGGGAGACATCATCCTGCTTCGTCACAGATTTGATGCCAAAGTGGAAATGGACATCAATACCTTTTTGACGACTGAGATCGACCAAACGATCAACAATCTCGTCATCATAGCCGCGTAATATACGATCACCATGTGTAACCAGTTTAACTTCGACACCCAATTCGTTGAAAATACCGGCAAATTCATTTGCGATATAACCGCCGCCCGCAATCACTGCGCGCTTGGGTAATTCGGGAAGGCTGAAAACTTCGTTCGATGTGATCCCATGGCCCGCGCCTGGGATTTCAGGAACCGACGGCCAAGCTCCAGTGGCAATCAAGATATGTGCCGCCGTTATGTCTTGGCCGCTGGTAAGTTGAACACTGTTTGGCCCAGTCACTGTCGCGCGTTCGCGAAAAACCTCGACTTTGTTGTTCCCAAGCGTCTGACCATAAAGGCCTTCCAAGCGGTTGACCTCGGCAGCAACATTGTCGCGTAGAACGCTCCAATCAAATGTCGCGCCATCGGTATTCCAGCCGAACCGTTGTGCGTCATGCAAATCTTCGGCGAAGTGCGATCCATAGACCAATAGCTTTTTGGGCACACAGCCGCGAATAACGCAGGTGCCTCCGACACGATGCTCCTCTGCTACGGCAACACGTGCGCCATGCGATGCCGCAATGCGTGAGGCACGGACGCCGCCGGAGCCTGCGCCAATGACAAAGAGATCATAGTCAAAATCAGCCATATTTTGTTCTTTCCTGTGTCCCTGCAATATGGGGATAGGTGCATAATTTTACCAATGGGAATTCTCGCGCATTGTTATCGAACAAATGCCGATAACTCAGACGTCCCCAAGCGCCGCTGCAATTAGAGCAGTGGTAGACGGGTCAAAGCCGCTTGCCCCATTTTCGCTTATGCTTTTTGCGATTTTCTTGCCAAGCTCAACGCCAAATTGGTCGAACGGGTTGATACCCAGCAAAACCGCATTCACAAATGTCCGGTGTTCGTAAAAAGCAATCAAGGCCCCCAATGTTGCGGGTGTTACGTCATCCAATAATATCGTCGTAGATGGCCTATTACCGACATAATTGCGCGCCAAATCATCGGATTTTTGCCCCGCCATCAATGCCGCACCTTGGGCAAAGCAATTGACCAGCAACGTTTCATGATGTGCTGTATCAAAATCATGCCCCGGCGTCTTGCTGGCGATGAATTCGACGGGGATGAGATGCGTGCCCTGATGCAGCAATTGGAACACGGCATGCTGTGCATCGGTGCCTACACCGCCCCATGTCACTGGCGCGCTGTGGCGTCTAAGCGGCGCGCCTTCTGCTGTCACGGATTTCCCGTTGGATTCCATCTCTAATTGCTGAAGATAATCGGGCAACAAACGCAAACGCTCATCATAGGCAAATACCGCACGGGTCTGACAGGCCTTGGTTTGTGCATAATAAAGATCCGTAAATGCCGCCAATGTCGGGGCATTTTTCATGTCAGGGGTATTGCGGAAATGCGCGTCCATAGCGGCTGCACCATCAAGTAGTTCCTGATACACCGACCATCCAAGACCAAGCGCAACGGGAAAGCCGATTGCGCACCACAAGGAATAGCGGCCACCAACGGTTTCATTGAACGGCAATATCCGGCTTTCGTCGATGCCCCATTCGATCGCTTTATCGGGATCGGCTGTCAGTGCGACAAACTGGGCATAGGGGTCTGCCACGCCGCCGTCGCGCATCCATTCCATTGCGCTGGTCGCGTTGAGCAAAGTTTCGGTGGTGGTAAAGGTTTTTGAAGCAACGGCGACAATCGTTTTGTGTGGGTCCATTCCCTTCACCGCCTCGGTTAGCGCGGCACCGTCAATATTAGATACGACTTTCACATCATAATGTGCGTCATCACGGCCAAGTGCGTCGATGAGCAATTTGGGGCCAAGCGCCGACCCGCCAATACCGATATGTAATATGTGCCGAATGTCGCCCATCAGGCCGGCATCAATAGCCTCAACCAACCCGCGCATGCGTTTTTGCAGCGCGCGGGCATAAGCGACAGATTCAGCATCGCCCATGCCGCGTTCGGCGGGATGCTCTGCGGCACGCCCTTCGGTCACATTTATTGAGACGCCCGAAAACAACGCGGCTTTGGAGGCATCAAGCTGCATCTCTTCCGCAAGCTTGGCAAAATGATCTAAGGCGGCATCATCAAGATGCGTTTTTGACAGGTCGAACCGAAGGCCAATGTCCTCTACGGTCATTTTGGTTACGCGATGTGCATCCGTCTCGAACAGGTTAACAAGGGGCTGCGGCTGATGCTGTTCTAACGCAGCCCATCGATTATCGGTCATTTTTTATCTCTTCAGTATTGGCGTTGTAACGCAGCGTGAATCTCGGCGCTGGCAAATAACGCGCCTTCACTGTAAAAGACCAGCCTAACTGTCATTCGATGACAATATTTTGTGAGATTTTGTGACTTCAAATACTGAAAAGACAGGCGATTCATCTGCAACTGCGCCTGCTCTGCAGGTTTCACCACCTGAATCGTCCGAATGGCGCGAATATGGCAGCTTCTTGCTCAAGCTTGCTCTATTCGTTTTTATATTACGCAGTTTCATCGTTTCGCCCTTTAATATTCCGTCGGAATCGATGCAGCCCCGCTTGCTCATCGGCGATTATTTGCTCGTTGCGAAATGGCCATATGGCTATTCCAAGAACAGCCTGCCTTTTGCATTGCCAATTATACCGGGACGTATTTTTGCGAGTCCACCAGAACGCGGCGATGTTGTCGTTTTCAAAGCCCCGATGTCGAACGGCACGGATTATATTAAGCGCGTCATTGGCCTTCCCGGTGACGTCATTCAGATGCGTGATGGTATCCTCGAAATTAACGGCGTTGCCGTGAAAAAGGAGCGTATTGCGGATCTTGTTATTCCGGTCACACAAAATATGCGTGATACTGCGCAGATGGACCGCAATCCATTCCCCTGCTGGCGTCCAGACATGGAGGAACCCGCGGCGAAAGGCGGCACACAATGCCGCTACCCCCGTTTTCGGGAAACATTACCGGAAGGTAAAAGCTACGAAATTCTCGATCTTGCAAATGGTCTAGAAGGCGACAACACGGAAGCATTTGTTGTGGGCGAAGGCGACTTGTTTCTGATGGGTGATAATAGAGACCGCAGCGCCGACAGCAGATGGTCCCCCATCGACAAACCAGGCGCTATTGGCATGGTACCACAAGAAAATCTGGTAGGGCGTGCGTTGGTGTCTGTGTTCTCAACAGATGGTTCGTCGCATTGGTTGCTGCCATGGACATGGTTTACGGCCACACGCGCGGAACGCATTGGACAAGGGTTTTGACCAACGAAGAGCAAGGGGCTTGGCTGGCGGAATTGCTTCCAAAGCAGCCAAAGGATATGTCGCTCTACCAACGTGCCCTCACGCATGGCAGTACGGGGCAACCGGACTATCAACGGCTTGAGTTTTTAGGCGACCGCATCTTGGGCCTGATCATCGCCGATATGCTCTACCAGCGATATAAGGATGAAGCCGAGGGGCGCCTCTCACACCGCCTGAACGCGCTTGTGTCGGGCGTAACTTGCGCAGACATCGCACGACAAATTGGTCTTCCGCCTTATATCCGTCTTGGCAAGCAAGCGCGTGATGATGGGGCCCAACAAAGCGACAATGTGTTGGGTGACATCATGGAGGCGATTATTGGCGCTGTATATCTGGACCATGGTCTACTCGTAGCCCGCGATCTTGTAGAACGGCTCTGGAGGCCACTTCTCGAATCCGCATCAGGCGCCCCCAAACACCCAAAATCCGAACTTCAAGAATGGTGCGCCGCCCATGGGCGCAAGGTTCCTGAATATGTTATCACCAAAAAAGAAGGCCCTCCCCACGCCATGAGATTTGAAATCACCGTCACCGTAAAGGGCTTTGCACCAGTTGCGGCCACTGCCAACAGCAAGCAGGCCGCTGAAACCGCTGCCGCACTTGCATTTTTGGAAGCCAACGCATGACCAAAAGATGCGGACATGTCGCTATTATCGGCGCGCCAAATGCGGGTAAGTCGACCTTGGTTAATGCTCTGGTCGGACAGAAGGTCGCGATCGTTAGCCCCAAGGCACAAACCACGCGCACACGCATGTTGGGCGTAGCGTTGGCCGGCGAAACGCAAATCATTCTCGTCGACACACCCGGCATTTTTGCCGCGCAACGCAGGTTTGACCGTGCAATGGTCGCGGCCGCTTGGGATGGCGCGGGCGATGCCGATATGATTGCGTTAATTGTCGATGGCCGCGCAGGCGCAGGACCAAAGGTGGAAAAGATTCTTGAAGGATTAAAGGACCGCCCAGAACGCAAATGGCTCGTGCTCAACAAGGTCGACATTGCCGCCAAGGACAAATTGCTCGCGTTGACTACGAAACTGACGGAAAAATGCGCGTTTGAACAAATTTATTATATCAGCGCTGCGACTGGTGATGGGCTTGAAGAGTTCAAAACGGCACTTGCCGACAATATGCCTGAGGGCGAATGGCATTTCCCAGAAGACCAAGTGTCTGATGCAACTGAGCGCCTGATCGCGTCGGAAATAACACGCGAGCAACTTTATCTACAACTGCATGAGGAGCTTCCTTATGCAAGCGCTGTGGAGACCGAAAAATATAGCGAGCGCGAAGACGGCTCGTTAGAAATCCATCAGCAGATTTTAGTAGCCCGCCCGACGCAGCGCGCCATCGTTCTGGGCAAAGGCGGGGCACGGATTAAAGCCATTGGAGAGGCCGCACGTCTTGAGCTGGCCAAACTCATGGGTGTTAAGGTGCATCTTTACTTGCATGTGAAAGTGCATGCCAAATGGGACGAGGACCGCAGCCTGTATCGCGACATTGGGCTTGAATGGGTGGAATAACCGCCGCCAAGGTTTCTCCAAACCACGTCGCCCCAGCTTATGTTGGGGCGACGGATTTGGTTTATGTTTTTGTCTTTGCTTTGGCTTTTGCCGGCGCTTTCTTTGGTGCAACTTTCTTCTTCGGCGCGGCCTTTTTCTTGACCTTACCCTTAGGTGGCATTGCCGCGCGGGCGTCGATCAGTTGCGCGGCTTCTTCCAATGTCAGCTCATTAGGTGAGATGGACTTTGGCACCGTCGCGTTTGTGGTTCCGTCGGTGACATAAGGGCCAAAGCGTCCTTCCATCAGTTTAATTTCAGCATCCGTACGTGGATGTTTGCCGAATTCTTTTAAGGGCGCGCGGGCAGCACCGCGACCGCGGCCGGGGTTGGCCAATGCCTCCGCCAGCTTCACAACCGCGCTGTTCATGCCGGTTTCGAAAACTTCAGTTGTCGACTGCAGCCGGGCATATTTTCCGTTATGCGCCAAATATGGGCCATAGCGACCAATGCTTGCCGTGACGGGCTCGCCGCTTTCAGGATGTATGCCGACGGTGCGGGGTAGCGACAGCAGCTTTACCGCCCATTCTAGATCAATCTCCTCTGCAGGAATATCCTTAGGGATAGAGGCGCGTTTGACGTCGGTGCCCTCGCCCATTTCGAAATAAGGACCAAAACGCCCGGATTTTCGGCTAACTTCTATCTGTGTCTCGGGATGCTGACCAAGCACCTCTGGACCGGTGTCCTCCCCACTCTCGCCACCTGGCTGTGCAAATTTTCGAGTATATTTGCACTCCGGATAATTTGAGCAAGCTACAAAGGCGCCGAACTTTCCGCCACGCAGGGCCAGTCTGCCTGCACCGCATTTCGGGCATATACGCGGATCCGTGCCGTCCTCGCGCTCTGGAAAAAGATAAGGTGACAAGAATATATCAAGCTCTGCAGTCACTTCCGATGGCTTCTGCTCCATAACTTCCACCGTTTTCGGTTTAAAGTCGCGCCAGAATGCCTCCAAAAAGGACTGCCAATCCGCACGACCACCGCTGATTTCATCCAACTGATCTTCAAGGCCAGCGGTATAATCATAAGCAACATAGCGTTCAAAGAAACGTTCTAGAAATGCTGTGAGAAGTCGCCCAGATTCTTCTGCAAAGAAACGATTTTTTTCTACACGAACATATGCGCGATCTTTCAATACCTGAATAGTCGATGCATAAGTTGACGGGCGGCCAATACCCAATTCCTCCAGACGCTTGACTAAGGTCGCTTCCGAAAAACGTGGCGGTGGTTGTGTAAAATGCTGCGTTTTTTCAGCTGCGTGCTTTGCAGGCGTGTCGCCAACAACCATTGCCGGCAAAATTGCGCCATCTTCGCCCTCGCTATCATCTAGGCCTTCTTCGTATACGGCAAGAAATCCAGGGAATTTCATAACTTGTCCGGTGGCGCGCAAGCCAGTCTGTCCGGTGCCATCGAGCAGATCGACCGATGTGCGTTCCATGCGGGCAGATGCCATCTGGCTGGCCATGGCGCGTTTGAAAATCAGGTCGTATAAGCGGCCGTGGTCGCCCGATCCTGCTTTGTCCCTACCAAAGTCGGTTGGCCGGATCGCCTCATGCGCTTCTTGTGCGTTCTTCGCTTTGCTTTGATAGACACGCGGTTTTTCGGGCAGATAGCCGTTGTCAAAACGTTCAGAGATGGATTTCCGCGCGGCGGAAATCGCGCTGTGGTCCATTTGAACGCCATCGGTTCGCATATAGGTTATCGCGCCATCCTCATACAGACCTTGCGCAATGCGCATGGTGTGACTGGCGGAAAAGCCCAGTTTACGTGCGGCTTCTTGTTGCAAAGTTGATGTTGTAAAAGGCGGCTGCGGATTGCGTGTCACAGGCTTTGTTTCGACGGTTTCGACCGTGAACTTGCCCGTCTCTACAGCAAGACGTGCTTGCTCTGCGTCCGTTTCGGTCTTCAGGTCCATTTTGTCGAGTTTCTTGCCCAAATATTGGATCAAACGGGCATCAAATTTTTGCCCCTTATGTTCCATTCCGGCTTTCACGGACCAATATTCTTGCGCACGGAACGCCTCGATTTCACGTTCACGTTCCACGATGAGGCGCAGTGCAACAGACTGCACACGGCCAGCGGACTTCGCGCCAGGCAATTTGCGCCACAACACGGGCGACAGCGTAAATCCGACCAGATAGTCTAACGCACGGCGGGCGCGATACGCATCAATAAGGTCGACATCTAAAGCGCGCGGATGCTGCATCGCATCGGTCACGGCTTGTTTCGTGATAGCGTTGAATGTCACGCGGCCTACTTTGGCCGGCAGCGCCTTTTTCTTAGCGAGCACTTCTTGCACATGCCAGCTAATCGCTTCGCCTTCCCGATCAGGGTCGGTCGCGAGGATAAGGCCATCGGCCTTTTTCGCTTCGTCGGTAATCGCCTTGAGCTGCTTTGCCTTATCGGCATAATTATCCCACAGCATTTCAAAGCCATTGTCTGGATTAACCGAGCCATCCTTGGGCGGCAAATCGCGGATGTGGCCATATGAAGCCAGCACCTTGAAACCAGGGCCCAAATATTTCTCGATTGTCTTGGCTTTTGCAGGTGATTCAACGATTACTAATTGCATGATATATTGTGCTTTTCTAAAATCTCTCGCGTACGCGTATAGGCTGACGGGGTAAGACAGGGCTCGTCAAGACGAAAAATGCTGGTGTTTTTTATTCCGCCAAGCGGACCTTCCCAGCCGCACCACGTTCTAGTTTTCCGGCCAACTCGAGCTCAAGCAAAACCATCTGGACGGTTGATGGGCTGCTGCCGGATTGCCGCACCAATTCATCGACCGAGACATGGGTCATGCCCATAAGGTCAATAACCGCTCCGCGCTCAACATCGCTTCCATCATCGTTCATTACGACAAAAGACGAGGCGAATTTAACCGTAGGCGCAAACATGCGATTGTCCAAGGGGGAGAGCAGCTCCGCAATTTCCGATGCGTCCTGCACCAATGTTGCGCCTTCACGGATGAGCTGGTTGCATCCACGCGAACGTGGATCCAGCGGGGAACCAGGGATTGCCATGACCTCCCTTCCCGCTTCCGCGGCGAGCCGCGCAGTAATGAGTGAACCCGACTTTGGCGCGGCCTCAATAACGACCGTTCCAGCTGCCGTGCCGGCGATGATGCGGTTTCGATATGGGAAATGTCGTGCGCGCGGCTCGGTGCCCGGTGGTTGTTCCGCCATCAAAAGCCCGCGCTCGGAAATGGCCACCTGCAGCGCGCGGTTTTCGGGCGGATAAACTACATCGATGCCGCCAGCGATAACCGCGACAGTGCCGCTATCGATGGAGCCTGCGTGCGCGGCAGTATCAATGCCACGTGCCAGACCCGACACAACAGATAGGCCCATTTGGCCTAGATCAAAAGCCAACTGGCGTGCAAATTGACAGGCGCCAGCCGAAGCATTGCGTGCGCCGACGAGCGCCACAGTTGGTTGCGCCAATAACGCAAGATTGCCCTTTACGCAGATAACGGCTGGGGCATTGTCCATGTGTGACAGCAAATGGGGGTAGTCCACATCGCCAATGAAAACATGGCGCGCACCAAACGCTTGGGCAAACTGAAACTCTCGCGCAATGTGCGCTTCATTGGCAAGAACCACCGACTTACCACCGCCACGACGTATGAGATCGGGTAAAGCCTCAAGCGCGGCCCGTGCGCTGCCAAAACGCGCCATGAGTTGCCGATAACTGACAGGACCTATGTTGGGGGAACGGATCAGGCGAAGCTGATCAAATTGTGCTTGGCTGTTCCCCACTGTCTCCATCAGCTTTTGCTTTTGCCAATTCTGGGTTCCGTCCCATTCATCAAGTTTCTGATATTCGATCGATGCTTCCAAAAAACAATCAATGTGCACGCGCTAAATAAAGCTACCAATTCATAATGACCAAAAATGGCGGCCGCGATGGGCGCACATAGTGCAGCGAATAATCCGGCCAGCGACGATATCCGCGATATAAGCAAGGCACCAATCCAAGCGGCCGCATATACCAACCCGCCTTGCCAGAATAAACCAAACAAGATGCCAGCATAAGTTGCAACGCCCTTGCCGCCTTTAAATTGAAGCCAAACAGGAAAAAGATGGCCGAAAAATGCACCTGCTGCTGCAAGAATTTCTCCATCGGGAATATATTTTGTAGCAAGCAATACCGCGAGCAATCCTTTGAGCAGATCAAGTAGCAATGTAAGAGCGGCAAGCCCTTTGCGTCCGGTCCGCAAAACATTCGTAGCACCAATATTGCCTGACCCAATGTTCCTTATGTCACCGCCCCCGGAGAAACGCGTGAGCAATAAACCAAAGGGAATGGCGCCAAGCGCATAGCCCAGCAACAGACCCATAATTATATTGAACCAACCATCACTCACGACACGAATCCCCCTAAGTTTCTGTATTGTGTAGCTGTTTTGTTCCGTGCGCTCAAGGTTGTCGCCTTGCAAGTTCCACAGCTGATGTTTATCGCCATGTGATGACACTTGTTCCAGATGTCGCACCATTATTGTTTTTCGATTCCGGCATTGGCGGCCTTTCGGTGTTAAAGGCTGTGCAGGTCGCCTTGCCGCATGCGCCCATTGTTTTTGCCGCCGATTATGCGGGCTTGCCTTACGGAACCAAGACTGAAGCCGAGATTTCGGCACGAGTGCCAGCCTTGCTTGGCCGCTTGGTTGAGCGTTATCAGCCCCGCCTCGTAGTCATTGCCTGCAACACCGCGTGCACTATAGCATTGAGCCATGTACGGGCTGCTTTGAATGTGCCTGTCGTCGGCACGGTTCCGGCGATTAAGCCTGCTGCCGAGGCAAGTCAGACAGGTGTCATTGGCTTATTGGGTACAGCAGCCACTGTGCGTCAGTCTTATGTGGACGCGCTTCATGCTAATCATGCACCGGAAATACGTTTGTTGCGCCATGCAGCGTCTGAACTTGTAAGTGCGGCTGAAGCAAAAATGCGCGGAGAAATTGTTGATCCAGCAACTTACACTAGAGCGATGTCAGGTTTGATGAACCAAGACTCTGGTGAATATATCGATGTGACAGTGCTTGGCTGCACGCACTTTCCTTTGATACAAGAGGAACTATTGGCCGCCGCCCCACATATGCAATTTGTTGATGGCGCTGCTGGCATCGCACGCCGCATATGCCATTTGACTAAGGATCAAAGTTGGCCCGAAAAGCCAACAGATGGTATATTCGTAACAACCGAGGATATAAGAGCGCTTGAATCGCTGCTCCCTGCGTTGCTTTCTCTGGGTTTAACGCAGATCAAATCACTGTAAGTGAAAATATCGCAATAGCGGAACCAGAATGTCGCTTATTGCAAGTCGTTAGCGCTGGATTTTTGCAATTCCCGCGATTACTGCGCGTCAGCATACCGCAACGGCGGTTTCAACCCGGGGTTAACGTCCGTGAACTATAACGCTGTTTTCGAAAAGGCGATTGACCGGCTTCATGCCGAGGGCCGCTATCGCGTGTTTATCGATATATTGCGAAACAAGGGTAATTACCCGAACGCACGCTGTTTTGCAGGGCATAATGGTCCTAAGGATATCACGGTTTGGTGTTCCAACGATTATCTTTGCATGGGGCAACATCCCGAAGTCATTAATGCGATGGAAAACGCATTGCATGATGTCGGCGCGGGTTCTGGTGGGACACGCAATATCGGTGGCAACACGCATTATCATGTCGAACTTGAGCAGGAACTTGCTGATTTGCATGGCAAGGACGGCGCATTGCTGTTCACCTCGGGCTATGTATCGAACGATGCGACTTTGTCGACGCTGGCAAAGGTGCTGCCGGGTTGCATCATTTATTCCGACGAGTTGAACCACGCGTCGATGATTGCAGGTATCCGCAACGCTGGTTGTGAAAAACGGGTTTGGCGGCACAATGACCTCGCCCATTTGGAAGAATTGCTCGCGGCCGATGATCCGGAAGCACCAAAGCTGATTGCCTTTGAAAGCGTCTATTCGATGGACGGTGACGTTGCTCCTATTGGCGCTGTGTGCGACCTTGCCGACAAATATAACGCGCTCACTTATTGTGACGAAGTGCACGCCGTTGGCATGTATGGTGCACGCGGTGGCGGTATTTCAGAACGTGACGCCGTCGCAGACCGTGTAACCATTATCGAAGGCACTCTTGGCAAGGCTTTTGGCGTCATGGGCGGTTATATAGCCGCGGATCAGAATATCATTGATGTCATCCGGTCTTATGCACCCGGATTTATCTTCACAACGTCCTTATCACCGGTCTTGGTCGCGGGTGTGTTGGCTGCGGTGCGCCATTTGAAGGCCTCCAGTGTGGAGCGTGATGCGCAGCAAGCCAATGCGGCTATGTTGAAAAAGCTGTTTGCAGACGCAGGCCTACCCGTGATGATGAGCAATACGCATATCGTACCCTTAATGGTTGGTGACCCTATCAAAGCCAAGAAGATTAGCGATATATTGCTCGCCGAATATGGTGTTTATGTTCAGCCAATCAATTATCCCACTGTGCCGCGCGGCACGGAACGTTTGCGTTTCACGCCTGGCCCTCACCATGATGAAGGCATGATGCGTAATTTAACGGCAGCATTGTTGGAAATTTGGGGCCGGATGGAGATGCCGGTCGCTCAAGCTGCTTGAGCAAGCAACTTTAGGAACAACTCCCGATCCACGTTTCCGCCTGACAAGGTTACAGCGGTAACACCTTTGGCTTGTAACTTTCCTGCAAGGACAGCAGCGAGCGCGACAGCGCCGCCGGGTTCGACAACGAGATGCAGCTTTTCAAACACTACGCGCATTGCGGTCGCTACTTCGTCCGTCGTTACCGAAACACCCTGAGACACGCGGCTGCGCAAAATTTCAAAATTTACAGGATAAGTTTGCGGGGTCTGTAGAGCATCGCAATAAGTCGGATGCGTAAGGTCTTTGACAGGCAAAATTTCATCAGCATCCAGCGAACGAATAATGTCATCCCATCCTTCGGGTTCAACAATAGCGATTTCGGTGTCCGGACACGCCAGCGCAAGGCCGGATGCCAAGCCACCTCCGCCGCAGCAAGAAATTATCATATCTGGGTCAGACAAACCAAAATCGCGCAGTTGCTGGGCAATTTCGAGCCCAGCGGTCCCCTGCCCTTCAATTACCCATGGATCGCCAAAGGCATGCACCAAAGTGGCGCCGCTTTGGGCAATCAGTGCCGCGGCAACTTCTTCGCGCGATTCCGTGGCGCGATCATAAAGAACGACTTTTGCGCCAAGAGCTTTCGTCGCTTCTAGTTTCATACGAGGCGCATTGGATGGCATCACAATAGTTGCCGATATTCCAAGCCTCTTAGCTGCCCAAGCAACGCCCTGTGCATGGTTTCCACTGGACACGCCAACAACGCCCAGTGCGGCCTCTTCTTCATTGAGGTCAGACAGTCGATGCCACGCGCCGCGTATTTTGAAAGCGCCGATGGGTTGAAGCATTTCTGCTTTGCACCAGATAGTTACGCCGTCAACTTCAAGCGGCAGCAAGGGGGTTTTAGGCAGAATATCCGCAATTTTAGTCATTGCCCGCAGTACGCCTTCATGCGTTGGTACTTTGTGGGCCGCAGCCAATTCTTGTTCTGTCATAAAAGGCCCCTATATGCGTGCGCTGAACGAATCTCTGATAAGAGGAAACTAAAGATGAGCAAGATATTGGTTATTGGCGCAGGCGGCGTGGGATCTGTTGCAGTCCATAAGATGGCCATGAATCCCGATATCTTTAGCCATATCAGCCTCGCAAGTCGTACAAAGTCGAAATGCGATGCGATTGCCGCCTCGGTCAAGGAGCGCACGGGCGTAGATATCGACACTTTTGGCCTTGATGCGGATGATGTCGCTGCAACCACAGCATTGCTGAACCAGATTAAGCCCAGCCTTGTCGTAAACCTTGCCTTGCCTTACCAAGACCTCAACATCATGGATGCGTGCCTGGCCGCTGGCGTGCACTATATGGACACAGCCAATTATGAGCCGTTGGATGTCGCAAAGTTCGAATATCATTGGCAATGGGCATATCAGGACCGTTATAAGGATGCAGGGCTCACGGCTTTGCTGGGTTCGGGATTTGACCCTGGCGTCACCAGCGTGTTCACGACATACTTGAAGAAGCATTATTTCGACCACATCGACACGCTCGACATTCTCGATTGCAATGGCGGTGATCATGGCCAAGCCTTTGCCACCAACTTCAACCCTGAAATCAACATTCGTGAAGTCACCGCCGTGGCACGGCACTGGGAAAATGGCGCCTGGGTGGAAACACCAGCTATGTCAGTGAAGCAAAGCTTCGACTTTGAAGCCGTCGGCCCTAAGAATATGTATCTGATGTATCATGAGGAAATCGAAAGCCTCAAAACACATCTGCCCGAAATAAAACGCATCCGTTTCTGGATGACCTTTGGCGATGCCTATATCACGCATCTGAACGTCCTGCAGGCGGTGGGTATGACGCGGATTGACCCTGTGATGTATGAGGGCAAGGAAATCATCCCACTTCAGTTCTTAAAGGCTGTATTGCCTGAACCTGCCTCGCTTGGGCCTACGACCAAAGGTAAAACCAATATTGGTTGCATCGCCACTGGCCTTGGCAAGGACGGCAAGGAAAAGACCCTATATATTTACAATATCTGTGATCATGAGGACGCTTATGCCGAAACCGGCAACCAAGCGGTGAGCTACACAACCGGAGTTCCGGCGATGATCGGCGCCGCAATGCTTGTTACGGGTACATGGTCAGGCGCTGGCGTCTGGAATATTGAACAGTTCGATCCTGATCCCTTCATGGATATGTTGAACGCACACGGCCTGCCATGGCAGGTGAAGGAGCTGGACGGGCCTTTGGCTTTTTAATTCCCTGACACCCTAGCGCAAGCCGGTGCCCATCACGCCGCTAAGCAAAGCACGCGCAAGATGAATAGCGAGATAGGCACCAGCCTCCGCTTTTGCGACTAACCATATGGTAGGTAATTTATAATATGGAAACCAAAGCAGGCGATCCCGGCGCATTTGCCCATTTTGATCTTCACCGCGTTCCTTCGCCTGCCTTTGTGGTGGATGAAGCTGCTTTGCGTCGGAACCTTGCCATATTGGCGGACGTTAAACAGCGCTCCGGTGCCAAAATATTATGCGCCATGAAGGCATTCTCCATGTGGAGGGTCGCGCCGATCATTGGCGAATATCTGGACGGCGTTTGCAGCTCGGGTCTATGGGAATCGCGTCTCGCTAGGGACTATTACAAGGGTGAAATAGCGACTTATTGCGCTGGTTATAAAGAGGCCGACATGGCCGAGATCGTCGCAATTTCCGACCATGTGATTTTTAATAGCCCATCCCAGCATAGCCGTTTTGCATCGTTCCTGAATGACAGCGTCGATGTTGGCCTACGGATCAATCCCGAACATGCCGAGGGCGAAGTAGCGAAGTATGATCCCTGCTCGCCGGGGTCACGGCTTGGGTTTCCGGTTAGCCAGTTGAAAGCAGAGCATCTCGATGGTGTTTCAGGGCTACACTTCCACACGCTGTGTGAGCAGGACTTCGAACCGCTTAAACGCACATGGGAAGCGTTGAAACCGCATCTCGCTCCCTATTTTGGACGCCTAAGCTGGCTGAATTTTGGTGGCGGCCACCATATCACCCGCGCAGATTATCAACGCGATGAGTTGGTGGTTTTTATTCAAGATGTGCGCGCGGAAACTGGCTTGGATGTCTATCTCGAACCCGGTGAAGCGGTCGCGCTTGATGCAGGAATTTTGATCGGCGAATTGCTTGATGTCTTTGAAAACGGTCTTCAGGTAGGCATCACGGATATCAGCGCGACGTGCCACATGCCGGATGTCATTGAGGCACCTTATCGCCCCGCCATGCTCGGAGAACGCGCAGAAGGCTCTCCTGTCCGCCTGGGAGGGCCGTCTTGTCTGGCAGGTGACATCATTGGCGATTATGTTTTGCCTGTCCCAGCAGAACCCGGAGCGCGTTTCGCTTTTCTGGATCAGGCACATTATTCCATGGTGAAGACAAACACGTTTAATGGCGTGCCGTTGCCTTCACTTTGGCTGTGGAATAGCGATACGGATGCGCTTGAATGCGTGCGTTCTTTCGACTGGACCGCGTTCCGCGATCGCCTGAGCTAAAAACTAAACGAATCGCTTTACAAAACCCCCTGCTTTTCATAAGGCGCACGTCCGCTGCCCCAGGGGGACTTCCAATAACCGCAAGGCAGCCTTGTTGTTTCATGTTATCTTTTGGGGGTCCCTTGAATTGTACGAGAACACTGACGCACTTGCTGTAGTCCGCGCCCTCCGCCCGGACGAACCAATCACGCTACTTCGCCCACATGCTGCTGCGCGCGCGGCCCGTTTCTTCGTTGAGAAGTTTCAGGGTAAATCTTTGTATGCCGTGAAAGCTAACCCATCCCCCGCCTTGCTCGAAACCCTATGGGACGCTGGCATCACACATTATGACGTCGCATCCTTGGGCGAAGTTAGGCTGGTCCACAAATTCCTACCAGATGCGAAGCTTTGCTTTATGCATCCGGTCAAGAGCGAGCGCGCCATCGCGCAAGCCTATCACAACCATAACGTCCGCACTTTCAGTCTCGACAGCCACGAAGAGCTTGAGAAGATTGTGCGCGCCACAAATGGCGCGACGGATCTAGAACTGTGTGTACGTATTCGTGTGTCGTCCGAGCATGCTAAGCTTAGCCTTGCATCGAAATTCGGTGCTGACCCTTTGGAAGTTGCTGACCTGTTGGTAGCTACGCGTCAGGTCGCAGATAGCCTTGGCATTTGTTTCCACGTTGGCAGCCAAGCTATGACGCCGGCTGCTTATGCTGAAGCCATGGAGCATGTCCGTGCCGCTATTGTCGAAGCATCTGTAACAGTTGATATTGTTGACGTCGGTGGCGGCTTCCCTTCGGTTTATCCCGGCATGGAGCCTCCAGCGCTAGAGGGTTATTTCGAAGTTATACATGATTGCTTCGAGGATTTGCCAATCAGCTACTCTGCGGAACTTTGGTGCGAACCTGGCCGTGCCTTGTGCGCTGAATATGCATCCCTGCTTGTGAAGGTCGAAAAGCGGCGCGGGAATGAGTTGTTCATCAATGACGGCGCCTACGGCTCGTTGTTCGACGCTGCACATATTGGCTGGCGCTTCCCTGTAGCGCTTCAGCGGTCGGAGACCTCAATTGGTACCCAGATGGCTGAATTCAGCTTCTACGGGCCTACCTGCGACGATATGGACCATATGGCGGGGCCATTCATCTTGCCTGATGACGTACAAGCTGGCGATTTTATCGAAGTTGGCATGCTCGGCGCTTATGGTTGTGCTATGCGAACAGAATTTAATGGCTTTGGTGAAACAGAAACGCTTGTGGTTGCGGATCAGCCAATGGCAACGCTTTATGGCTGGGCTCCAGCCAATGACACAGGCGTTCGATCCGCGCGTTCGCATAGCTCAAAAATCTAAGTTACATTTGACAATTTGTCTGAGGTGCATCACCCTCCCCATCTAATGAAGGGGAGGATTTTTATATGAACACGGCTATTTTAGCGCCAGCGGCGGCATTGGTACTGTGGTCAGTTTTCATGATGTATTGGCTCATGGCCGCGCGGTTGCCCGCTATGGCGAAGATTGGGGTGGATCTTGGCAAGGCTGCGCCCGGCGGACGAGGACAAGACATAGATCCCAATTTGCCGCCGCCAGTGGCTTGGAAGTCGCATAATTATGCGCATCTTATGGAGCAGCCTACGGTGTTCTACGCCGCAATCGCAATATTGGCTATATCTGGCGGCGCAAACGAATTTTCCGTCTATTTGGCATGGGCTTACACCGTTTTGCGGGTGCTCCACAGTGTCTGGCAGGCGACGATCAATGTCGTCAGCGTCCGGTTTGTTTTGTTTCTGTTGTCATCATTATGCCTGACGGTTTTGGCCGTACAAGCAGTGGTTGCGACAATTTAAAGGGGGAGTGAAATGCAAAGCAGTATTTTAGGACCAGTGGTCGCGCTTGCGGCGTGGACAATGATTATCTGGATATGGATGTACGCCACACGCCTGCCAGCGATGGGCCGTGCAGGCATTGACGGAACCAAGATTATTGGTTCTTCCAGCGGCGCGTTGCGTGAGGCACTTATCGCCAAAGGTGAAGAAAAGGCTTCTTGGGTAGCAGATAATTACAATCACTTAAACGAAGCACCTACCGTATTTTATGCGGTGTGCTTGGTTTTGGCGATGGTAGGGCAAGGTGACAATTTGAACGCGACTATTGCTTGGGTATATGTCGGCCTTCGCGTTGCACACAGCTTGGTTCAGATTTTTTCTAACCGCGTGATCATTCGCTTTGCTTTGTTTGCGCTATCATCCATCGCACTCATGATGCTCGTGGCGCATTCCGTAATGTCGGTACTGCTCCACTAACGGCTAAAATGGCCAACTAACTCGATATGGGTTGACCAGCGGAACTGCCCCACCGGCCAGATCCGCTGCAACCTGTATCCGGCAGACACCAAAGTTTTTGCATCCCGCGCAAAGCTGGCGGGATTACAACTTACATACGCAATATTTTGCACATTCGACGCAGCAAGCTGCGCGACCTGCTCCTTTGCACCGGCGCGGGGTGGATCAAGCACCACCGTTTGAAATTTGTTAAGCTCCTCCGCCGTGAGCGGTCGCCGGAAAAGATCGCGATGTTCAGCAAATATTGTCCTGCCACTGCGACCCGCAGCAGACTTAAGGGCAAGGCTGGCCTGAAGGTCAGCTTCACCAGCATAGATCTTACGGTCTGCACCCATGGATAAGGCGAAAGTGCCGGAGCCAGAAAACAAGTCCGCCACGATGGTATCTTTGCCAATAATTGAATTGACGGCTTTAACCAACGCCGCCTCACCATCAACAGTGGCTTGCAGGAAGCCATAAGGCTGATAACCCACCGCAACCCCGCCTAGAGTTACTGTAACAGGCTCGGGTTCATAAAATGGCACTGGGCCATAGCCTTCATCCAGCGACAGACGCGCAAGGTTTTGGGTTTTGGCAAATTCGGACAATAGCTCATGCGTATCGAGATCATTGGCTATCCAATTCTCAATCAATACATCGACACCTTGGTCAACCATTGCCAATTTAATCTGCACTTGACGGGCTCGATTCAGCCGTGGCTCAAGCAATGCCCGCATCGGTGCAAGCAAAGCAAACAGCTCTGGCGCCATGACGTCACACTGACGTAAGTCGATAATACGATGGCTTTTCTCGGTACTGAAACCCAACTGAAACTGCTTGCCAGCCCAAGCGGAGCGCACCGCAATGCGGCGGCGCGTCTTAGGCGGCGACAGATGAACGGGCATCACTTCGCCGATGCTGACCTGTTGCGTCGCGAGGGCATGCGTTACCCGTTCGGCAATGAATAGTCGCAGGCTGTCCTCATCAAGATGCTGCAGCTGGCAACCACCGCATAAGGGAAAGTGTTGGCATGGGGGTGCAACATGATGCGGCCCATGGATCAAGCCGCCCGATGGATCGACAATATCGCCCGGCGCAGCAAGCGCCACATAACGGCCGTTTGCAGTGACGCCATCACCGCGTGCGGCAACCCTGATAATTTCTTCTGTCAATTCCATACAGCCCCATGCCCGTGAAGGGGCAAGCAATCAACCGGCGACTTAAATATCTGCGAAAACGTGTGTTTCCTTGGCACCACCAGGATGTGTGACCGCGCCCTTATAGGCAGGACCAACATTTTGAGCATAGCGCCAAATCGCACCGGACTGATAATCCGTTTCACGCGGTTTCCAGTTTTTACGACGTTTCTCAAGGACTTCCGTAGCAACATTCAGATCAATGACGCCTGTTTCGGCATTGATCATGATCTCATCACCATCTTCGATTAAAGCAATTGGCCCGCCCAAAGCAGCTTCGGGTCCGACATGGCCAATGCAAAAGCCGCGCGTTGCGCCTGAAAAGCGGCCATCCGTAATGAGCGCAACCTTTTCACCCATTCCCTGCCCGTAAAGGGCCGCCGTTGTCGATAACATTTCGCGCATGCCTGGGCCGCCCCGTGGCCCTTCATAACGGATAACAATGACTGAGCCTTCGCGAATTTCCCGTGCCTCAACCGCAGCAAAACAATCCTCTTCACAATCGAAAACCTGTGCAGGGCCTGTGAATATCAATCGATCCATACCTGCAACTTTTACGATTGCGCCTTCTGGTGCTAAAGTCCCGCGAAGCCCTACAACACCGCCAGTTGGCGTGATGGGCGCGGTAGCAGGATAAATGACCTTTTGATCGGGGTTCCACGTGATTTGTTCGATATTCTCGCCAAGTGTTTTGCCCGTCACTGTCATGCAGTCGCCAAACAACAAGCCTTCAGCCAGCAACGACTTCATGAGCATGTAGACACCACCAGCATCATACATGTCGCGCGCGACAAATTGACCGCCAGGTTGGAGATCAGCCATATATGGCGTGGTCTTAAAGGCATCTGCCACATCAAACAGATCAAAATCTATTCCAGCCTCATGCGCCATGGCAGGCAAATGCAACGCACCGTTGGTTGATCCCCCAGTTGCGGCAACAATTCGTGCAGCATTTACAAAGGCTTCTCGCGTACATATGTCACGCGGCCTGATATTGCGTGCAAGCAATTCCATGACTTGAACGCCCGCCGCATGCGCGATTTGGTCGCGAGTTGAATATGGTGCTGGTGCCATGTTGCTATTAGGCAAAGAAAGACCAATTGCCTCGCCAACGCAGGCCATGGTGTTCGCGGTATATTGCCCGCCACATGCGCCGTGACCTGGACAGGCAACGCGCTCAAGCTCTTCCAATTCCGATAAAGGACAAGCGCCTGCCGCATATTTTCCGACAATTTCGAAGACGTCCTTAACGGTGACGTCTTTGTTATGGTGCCGTCCAGGAAGTATGGAACCACCATACACAAAGATCGAAGGCACGTTTAAGCGCAACATTGCCATCATGATGCCGGGTAATGACTTGTCGCATCCCGCAAAGCCAACCAACGCGTCATAGCAGTGGCCACGCACGGAAAGCTCAACCGAATCCGCAATGACCTCGCGGCTGACGAGCGAGGATTTCATTCCCTGATGCCCCATGGCAATACCGTCCGTCACGGTAATTGTATTGAAACGGCGTGGCATGCCGCCCCCCTGCTCCACGCCAACGCGTGCGATATCGGCTTGTGCATCAAGTGTCGTATTGCACGGTGCACTATCATTTCCGGCGGAGACCACACCAACAAAAGGTCGCGCAATCTCTTCGGCAGTCAGCCCCATTGCGTAATAATAGCTGCGATGCGGGGCGCGTTCCGGCCCTACAGACACATGGCGGCTTGGCAATTTGGACTTGTCGAATTGGTTTGGCATAATGACCTCCGTTATGCGGAGCGCTTTAAGCCATTTTATATGGATAAGCCAAGCTGTTCCGAAACAAAATGGCACATATCTGCCAATGTACGCGCATATCTTGCTTGACCATCGGGGTGGCAGGATATGTCCTGCCGCATCTCGATACCAATATAGGCAATGTTATTGGCTTCGGCGTGGCGGTTCATTGTCGCGTTCAGCAGCTTGCCAGAATAAGGGAGTTGGTCGCCGACGATATAGCCTGCGCTTTCAAGAAATGGGATTGCGAGTTTGGAAGCGGCTTCTTGTTCATTATATAACACGCCGACGTGCCAAGGCCTTGCTTCATCTGGCTTGCTCTCCAATGCCGGTGTAAAACTGTGGAGAGACAAGATAAGCTTTGGGCGATGTTGGGTAAGCAGCTCTCTTAAATGGAGATGATACGGCTTATGAAATCGTTCCATCCGTGCTTTTTTTTCAGTTGCGCTGATGGCGTTGCCGGGAATGGGCAATCCATCACTTGCGCTAGGAATGGCTGAGTCATCATGCTCTTCCCTATTCAAATCGACAACGAGGCGCGAATAACCGCCGAGAAACGCAGAGAAACCCTCCTCGCGTGCAATTAAGCGCGCCACTGAGGCTACCCCGATATCCCATGCAATATGCGTGTTGAGGCAGGCTGGATCAATCCCAAGATCGATATCAGCAGGAACATGATTTGACGCATGATCCCCAATGATAAGGAACCCTCCTTTGTGCGGCGTTCCTAATATTTCGAAGGGAACATCCGTCATCGGAGCACACTGGTCATAGACCACCAATCCGGTTCCAGCCTTGCTTTTGCGGCCTCTAGTGACGTCACATCATCAAATAACGCAAAGCATGTTGCGCCAGACCCGGACATACGTGATAGAGCTGGCTTCGCCCGCGCTAGACGGTCCAGAATGTCGGTAATGACCGGGCAAATTGCAGATGCCATTGGCGCAAGGTCGTTGCGTCCGGCAATCGTCGAATCCCACATGTCACCGCGACCAACTGCGCCACCGTCAACGCCGCCCCATGCCTTAAATATCGCGGCTGTGGAGACCGATTGAAGCGGGTTTACCAGTAACAAATGCCGCGCCCTGATGCTGCTATCGTTCAAAAACGTCAGTGCGGTGCCGGTGCCGGTGCCAAAGCTTGGGCGGCTGTATATACATGCGGGAATGTCGGCTCCCAAGGGTGCCAGAATGTAAGCCAATTGCTGCTCCGTAGCATCCAATCCCCAAAGGCGGTTGAGAAGACGTGCGGTTGCCGCTGCGTCGGCTGAACCACCACCTATGCCGGAAGCAATCGGTAATTGCTTATTGAGCTGGATAGCGGCTCCCTGTGCTATCCCAAAATGTAACTGCAAAAGCATCGCGGCTTGCAGCACCAAATTGCTCGCATCCGCTTCTAGACCGCTTGCGAATGGGCCATGGATTTCCAGAATTAAGCCATCTGCCAACTTAGCACTCAGAAGGTCACCATCCTGCGCAAACGCAAACAAGGTCTCAATATCATGATAGCCATCATCCCGCCGTTTGCGAACGTGCAAGGCGAGGTTTATCTTTGCAAAGGCTATTTCAGAATTTTCCACGATTGCCCTTAACCCCGGGTGGCAACCAAAGCGCCACCCATATTACATATTGGGGTAGTTAGGCCCACCGCCACCCTCTGGCGTCACCCAGTTGATATTTTGGTTCGGATCCTTGATGTCGCAAGTCTTACAATGGACGCAGTTTTGCGAATTGATTTGATAGCGGGCATCCTGCCCTTCCTCTTCAATCCACTCATAGACGCCCGCTGGGCAGTAGCGAGTAGATGGTCCTGCAAACTCCATAAATTCACTGTTTTTCTGAAGGTCCATATCTTTGACCTGCAAGTGAATGGGTTGATCTTCGGCATGGTTGGTGTTTGACAAGAAAACCGACGACAGGCGATCAAAGCTGAACACGCCGTCGGGCTTTGGATATTCAATACGTTCGGCGTTGTTTTTCTTTTTCAGCGCCTTGTGGTCTGGATGGTGCTTCATTGTAAATGGCATGCGAATTCCAAAATTCTCTAGCCACATGTTGATCCCAGCAAGCGCGCTGCCCACTAGGTTGCCGTATTTTTCGACCAAGGGAAGGACGTTGCGTACCATACGCAGTTCTTTGTAAATCCAGCTATTTTCATAGGCCGCTTGGTATGAAGTGAGTGCGTCATGTTCGCGGCCCGCTACGAGAGCTTCAACGGCAGCTTCAGCCGCCAACATGCCCGACTTCATCGCAGTATGCGTGCCCTTGATACGGGGCACGTTTACGAAACCTGCCGAACATCCAATCAATGCACCACCTGGGAATGTAAGCTCAGGAACCGACTGCCATCCGCCATCGCTAATCGCGCGCGCGCCGTAAGAAACACGACGACCGCCAGCGAGTATTTTCTTTACCTCTGGATGGGTTTTCCAACGTTGGAGCTCTTCAAATGGCGACAGATATGGGTTGGAATAATTGAGCCATACAACAAACCCCAAGGCAACTTGGTTGTTCGCTTGATGATAAAGGAAAGCACCACCATTGGCATCCGTCAACGGCCAACCCTGGCTATGAATGACGCGTCCTGCAGAGTGTTGTTCTGGCGGGATGTCCCACAATTCCTTAAGACCGATGCCGTAAACCTGCGGCTCGCAATCCTTATCTAGGGCAAATTGTGGCTTAAGCAATTTGGTAAGATGGCCGCGCACACCTTCGGCAAAGAAGGTGTATTTTGCGTGCAATTCCATGCCGCGCATATAATCGTCTTTGTGACTACCATCGCGAGCAATACCCATGTCACCCGTAGCAACACCTCTCACTGAGCCATCCGTGTTGTAGAGAATTTCTGCTGCGGAAAATCCGGGGAAAATTTCTACACCTAGATTTTCTGCCTGCCCTGCCAACCAGCGACAAAGGTTGCCCAGCGAACCGGTATATGTGCCCTTATTGTGCATGAAACCGGGCGTTAGAAAATGCGGCATGTTAAACTTGCCGCTCTTAGTCATGATCCAATGCTGATTGTCATTCACCGGCGTATCCGCCAGCGGGCAACCCATATCGCGCCAGTCAGGAAGCAGTTCATCAAGCGCCTTGGGGTCAATAACCGCACCGGACAATATGTGCGCGCCTACCTCAGACCCTTTTTCAAGGATGCAGACGCTGGTGTCGGGGGATAATTGTTTTATGCGGATTGCGGCCGAAAGTCCCGCTGGCCCGGCGCCAACAATAACAACATCATAGGGCATCGACTCACGTTCACTCATTGCCATTATCCTTTACCCGGCATATAATTCGAGCCGTCCCGTTATATGAACAGCCTGTGGGAATTGCCATGCCAAGCAATTGACCCCGCCGTCAACTGGTGACTGAAGGGATTTATGGAGTATAGGGAAAAAGTTACTGCTTTTGCAGTGTTTGAATCTTTATCTGGCTGGTGGGAACTCGCCGGAGTTGATTCTGCTGTGCAACAAAACTCGGTCGATTTATTGGCGCAGGTTGCGGTCGATACGGCGCTGAAGGCGCCCGCTCCTATCCATTCCGAAAAAAAGCAGCCCGAGACACCTGCGATCCCGGTAATAATTTGGCCTAAAGACATTGTTAGCCTTCGCGAGATGGTGGCCAGTGGCGCTCCTCTGCCCGGAAATGCTTATGGTCCCGTTCGCCTCCCGTCCGTTGGACCGATGAGCTGTGATGTGATGGTTATATCGGATCTACCCGACATAACAGCTACGCCAGAATCCACGATGCTATTTAATGCAAGCCTTCTGCACCGAATGCTTGGTGCAATCGGGATAGATGTAGCAGATTGTTATTGCACATGGCTGGCGTCGAGCATCCCTTCAACAGGTGAGGTTCCTGAAAGGGACTTGTCCGACCTCGCGGCCTTTATGCGACACCAGATTCAGCTTATTAGGCCCAAATCACTTATGATACTCGGTTCCGCTGGATGCAAAGCTCTTTTGGGCGAAGAATTGATGCTTGCACGGGCAAAACTCCATTATATTGAATATGATGGCCTTAGCATACCAACCGTGGCAACATTTCATCCACGCACCCTTATCGCACGTCCTGCCATGAAAAAGCTGGCTTGGACAGATTTGCAAATGTTTGCAAAAAAGGTGATGCAATGAAACTAAGAGCACATAAGGCGCGCTGGCTGGCAGTTGCTTTAGCTTGCGGCCCCTTTACGGCAGCACAGGCGAATACCAGCGGTGGATTTCGTGCTGTTGTGCCTTCCCAGCCAGCCCCATCTGTTCTGAACGCCCAAGAAAAAGTCGTATTCAAGGCAATCTTCGACGCTATCCGTGCGGAGAAATGGGATGACGCCGCGCAGATGATTGATGCTGCGCCACAAGGTCCGATGTCCGCGATGGCGCGCGCGGAATTATATGTTGCACCCAACAGCCCAAAGGTAGAGGCAGAGCAGCTGCAATCCCTACTTGAGGCAGCGCCTTATTTGCCACAAGCGGAGCAATTGGCGACTATGGCACGTAAGCGCTGTTTGGAGATGCTTCCCGATCGACCCGGCATCCGGCGTTTTTCATGGCTGGGTGGCGCACCCAAAAGGGATTTACCCGCAAATAAGGCTAGCGATAGCATACGTGCGGAGTTGCAGCTTTTTATTAAAAATGACCAACCTCTAGCCGCCGAACAATTTCTAGAAAGCAAGGCGTTGGAATTGTCGCCTGAGGCGCTCACGGAATTGCGCTATCGTGTGGCATGGTCTTATTATATAGAAAATGACGATGCTTCCGCAAAGCGCCTGTCTGCCGTTGCACAAGTTGCCGGGGGTGAGTGGGGCACGCAGGCCAGCTGGGTACTTGGTCTCGCATCTTGGAGGCTCGGCGATTATGCCGACGCCTATAACGCCTTTGACCTTGTTGCCCGCTTAGCGAATAACGCTGATTTAAAGGCAGCGGGCCTGTTCTGGGGCGCACGCGCAGCGATGGCAGCAAAACAGCCCCAATATATCCAACCCAAGATGCAAAAAGCGGCGCAGTTATCGGAAACCTTTTATGGCTTGCTTGCTAGCGAGGCGCTTGGAATGGAACCGATTGCGCGGAAGATATCAAAAATTGTCCCTCTTGATTGGGCAAGTCTGAGAAACCAGCCGAACGCTGTCTTGGCTGTGTCACTTGCTGAAATTGGCCAGAATAAGTTGGCGGATTCAGCATTGCGCCATCAGGCGAGAATTGGAGATGTACGGCAACACGCTAATCTCGCGCAATTGGCGGGTGCATTGAACTTGGCTTCAACACAATTCTGGTTTGGCCATTATGGTCCATCACGCGACCAGAGCAACGCAATGGCACGTTATCCCTTACCCAATTGGGAACCAACCGGTGGGTGGCGTGTCACGCCATCCTTGATCTACGCCCACACGCTGCAAGAATCCAATTTCCGAACTGACGTGATAAGCCCAGCTGGTGCACGTGGTCTCATGCAGGTTCGCCCCGGAACGGCGCAGGACCTTGCGCGGGCGCGCGGGGCGTTTTTCACAGCATCCGAATTGGATCGCCCATCCATAAACTTGGAATATGGACAATCCTATTTAGAAAAGCTGCGGGACTTGCCTGCAACAGGAGGGCTACTTCCAAAAGTGATTGCTGCATATAATGCAGGGCCGTCTCCTGTGGCACGGTGGAACAACGAGATACGCGACAATGGCGATCCGTTATTGTTCATTGAATCTATCCCATTTTGGGAGACGCGCGGTTATGTGGCGATCATCTTAAGAAATTACTGGATTTATGAGATGCGCGAAAACAGGGTTTCAGGAAGCTTGAAGGGATTAGCCCAATATATGTGGCCAAAATTTCCAGACGCAAATGGCATTGTCACGGCGCGTAGGATAACAGGAGGAGTCGTTGCCGCTCGATGAAAATAGGGCGTTCAAGCCGGTAAATATCGCGCTCTTAACGGTATCCGACACCCGTGGCATCGATGACGATACCAGTGGCGATATCTTAGAAGAGCGGATTTCCGCGGCCGGACACAAAATCGTTGATCGCGCCATTTTGCGCGACGACACTGCTTTAATTACTGTTCAGTTGCATCAATGGATCGACGATGACAAAATTGACGTTGTTATTTCCACTGGTGGCACTGGGCTGACCGGACGCGATGTTACACCCGAGGCACTTGACCGCGTGAAGACAAAGGACATTCCCGGCTTTGGTGAGCTGTTCCGCTGGTTAAGCTTCACAAGCATTGGTACATCCACGATACAGTCGCGCGCTTGTGCTGTTCTAGCGGGCGGGACGTATATTTTTGCCCTGCCCGGTTCAAATGGTGCGGTTAAAGACGGCTGGGATCAAATTTTGGTCCATCAACTCGATAGCCGACATCGCCCCTGCAATTTTGTGGAACTGATGCCGCGTTTACGCGAAGTATAGATTAGGCGGAAAGTCCCGCCTAATCTATCGCATGGACGCAGCTTGCGTTTCAATCCTCGAGAACAAAATCCTTAAACTGCGCACGCAGTGCAACTTTTTGGATTTTGCCTGTACCGGTGTGCGGCAGTTCGTCCACAAAAAGAACGCGGTCGGGCATCCACCATTTAACGATGCGTTCAGCTAAATAAGCTTTCACAGTTGCTTCATCGACGTCAGCGCCAGGTTTCTTCACGGCGATTAAAACAGGGCGTTCATCCCATTTAGGGTGTGGAATACCAATTGCGCCTGCCTCGGCAATACCGGGGCAACCTACAGCGATATTCTCCAACTCAACGGAGCTAATCCACTCGCCACCAGATTTGATAACATCCTTCACACGGTCGGTGATCTGCATTGTGCCGTCTGGATGCAGAACAGATACATCTCCGGTATCAAACCACTGCTCCGCGTCCACTGCATCTGTGTCAGCCTTGAAATAACGTTTAATCACCCACGGCCCACGAATTTGCAGCGCGCCAGAAGTCAGGCCATCGCGCGGTGCTACATTGCCATCCTTGTCTATCACGCGCAGCTCAACACCAAATGGCGTGCGGCCTTGCTTACAAACCACATCAATTTGCTGTTCCAGCGTCAGCTCATCCCAATTGGGTGTTGGCGCCCCCATTGTGCCAATAGGCGATGTCTCAGTCATGCCCCATGCATGCGACACGCGGACACCGGACTTCATCAAGCGTTCAATCATGGCACGCGGGGCAGCTGAACCACCAATCGTAACCAAGCGTAGCTTCCCAAGGGTCGCATCACGTCCTGCGGCTGTCTCTGCATCCAAATGCGCAAACATCGAGAGCCACACTGTAGGCACACCTGCGCTATGTGTGACACCTTCCTGAAGCATCAGGCCATGCAGAGTTGGGGCATCATTGGTCGTTGAAAACACAAATTTAACGCCAGCAGCTGCACCTGCAAAGGGTAGGCCCCAGCTTGCCGCATGGAACATCGGGACGATGGGTAACAGCACCGATTGCGGGCTGAGGTCGAAAATAGCGGGTGCGATTTCAGCCATCGCATGCAGCATTGTTGAGCGGTGTTGATATAGCACACCTTTTGGATTGCCTGTTGTTCCGCTGGTGTAACACAGCATACATGCGTCGCGCTCATCGCCTGATACCCATTCATAATTGCCATCTTGGTCACCAATAAAGGCACCGTAACTGTCGTCGCGATCAAATATGACATAATGCTCAACGGTCTTCAAATGTGGCTTCAACCTGTCGATAATGGGCTGAAACATTGTGTCGTACATCAACACCTTATCTTCGGCATGGTTCATAATGTAGATTAGGTCTTCATCAAACAACCGCACATTCACTGTGTGAATGACACCACCAAAGCCAATGGCACCATACCAAGCTGCCAAATGCCGGTGATGGTTCATTGCGAATGTTGCAATGCGATCCCCCTTTTTCAGGCCAAGACCAGCAAAAGCTTGCGACAATTTTCGCGCTTCGGTGGCTACACCCAACCAATTTGTACGTTCAATGCTGCCGTCGGTCCACCGCGTTACGATTTCGCGCGTACCATGTTCGCGCGCCGCGTAGTCAATCAAACGTGGAACGCGAAGGTCCCAATCTTGCATGGTGCCGTGCATCAAAATCTCTCCCTCTTACCCAGCTGCAGATTACTGCAGACGCCATTTCTGTCTACGATTTTCCTCGTTCAGCGCACCAATGCCAAAACTGGGCCCAGTGGTGCAAGCTCAACATTATCGATACCGTCAATGGAACGCACTTGATCAAGCAAAGAAGTATCAATCTGGAAGCGACGACCAAGGTTAATTTGCACCCAGCGCCCGTCGGCAGCGCGGGTTTTGATGACCAATTCGCCACGGCCACCATCCAATGGCGCGACTATCTGCGCAAGTTGCGACATGGCTGCTTCCTGCGTCACATCCAACTGCATTTTAAGACGCGACACGCTAGTTAGACCTGATAGGGCTTTTGCGCTTTTCACTGTGAAGCTTGGCGTTTCATCGCCGGGCCGCATGTCCATCTCACAATTCAGCAAAAGACATTCCGCGTCTTTCGCCCACTCGGCAAGCTGTATGCCCACCGCCTCGTCGAAACATCGCACTGAAAACTGTCCGCTATTGTCCGAGAAATCCGCGACCATAAACCGCTTACCCTTGCGGGATTCGCGCCAGCGGACCCCCTCTATCAATGCGGACATGGTTGCGGATCGGCGGACACCTTCGGGTATTGGACCGCTATCGAGCCACACCGCATAAGGCTTCGCACCGTGGCTACTAGCCAGCGCATCATATTGAGAACAAGGATGTGCCGAAAAGTAAAAACCAAAAGCGTCTTTTTCCTGGTTCATTTGTTCACCAGGTGCCCAGTGCAAGCTGCTGTCGATCCGTAGCGCCGCCATGTCGGATCCGCCCTCACCAAATAAACCGCCCTGCCCGCTTTCACGTGAATCGCGTGCGGATTGCGCTGCTGCCAAAAGCGTTTCAGCCGCAGCGTGCACCGCTCCACGATTGGGTTCCAAAGCATCAAAAGCACCAGCCGCTGCAAGATTTTCAAGGCTTCTGCGGTTGATCTGGTTTGGGTCAACGCGGTTGGCAAAGTCATCGAGACTTTTGAATGGCCCCGCAGTCGCTCGTTCTTCGACCAATATTTCCATCGCCCGTTCGCCAACATTTTTGATACCGCCCAAAGCATAGCGCACAGCATGTTCCCCATGCGCATTGGTCTCTACGGTAAATTCGGCTTCACTTAGGTTTATGTCCGGCTGCAAACAGGTGATAGCAAGCCTGCGCATATCGTCCATGAAAGTTGCAAGCTTGTCGGTCTGGTGCATGTCGAAGCACATGGACGCGGCGAAGAATTCCTCGGGATGATGTGTTTTTAGCCAAGCAGTTTGATACGCCAGCACTGCATAAGCTGCGGCATGGCTCTTGTTAAAACCATAGCCTGCAAATTTGTCTATCAAGTCAAAAAGTTCATTGGCACGATTGGGTGCAATTGCATGCGTAGCACAGCCTGTAACAAAACGTTCGCGCTGGGCATCCATTTCTGCCTGAATTTTCTTACCCATGGCGCGGCGCAACAAATCTGCTTCGCCAAGGCTGTAGCCAGCCAAAATCTGTGCAGCTTGCATAACCTGTTCTTGATAAACGAAGATCCCGTAGGTTTCGTTCAAAACAGGTTCCAGTAACGGGTGCGGATACTCAATGCTCTCTTCACCATTTTTGCGCCGGCCAAACATGGGAATATTGTCCATTGGGCCAGGACGATATAGCGACACAAGCGCGATAATGTCCCCAAAGTTTGTTGGCTTCACCGCCGCCAGCGTGCGGCGCATACCTTCTGATTCCAACTGGAACACGCCGACCGTGTCGCCCCGCTGCAACAGTTCATATACCGCCGGGTCGTCATGCGGTAGCAGGTCGAGATTAATTCCCACGCCACGCTTGGCGAGCATTTGGCTGCCCTTTTGCAGAACGGATAGCGTTTTGAGACCCAAAAAGTCGAATTTTACTAGGCCAGCGCTTTCCACATATTTCATGTCGAATTGTGTGACCGGCATGTCCGAACGCGGATCGCGATATAGCGGCGCCAGTTCAGACAATTCGCGGTCGCCAATCACAACACCGGCGGCATGTGTCGAACTGTGGCGTGGCAGACCCTCCAGCTTCATCGCAAGGTCAAACAAGCGCTTCACATGCGCGTCACGACGATATTCTTCCCGCAACTCTGCCACGCCAGACAAAGCGCGTTTTAAGTCCCATGGGTCTGCTGGCAGGTTTGGTACTTGTTTGCAAAGCCGGTCCACTTGGCCGTAGCTCATTTGTAACACACGCCCAGTGTCGCGCAAAACGGCGCGTGCCTTTAGCTTTCCAAAGGTGATGATTTGCGCGACCTGACGCGAACCATATTTTTTTTGTACATAACGAATGACCTCGCCACGGCGGGTTTCGCAAAAGTCGATATCAAAGTCAGGCATCGATACACGATCGGGATTTAGGAAGCGTTCGAACAGCAGGCCTAGCTTAATGGGATCTAAGTCGGTAATTGTTAGTGCCCAAGCGACCAGCGAACCTGCCCCCGACCCACGGCCCGGGCCAACGGCAATATCCTGTTCCTTAGCCCATTTGATAAAATCAGCAACGATCAGGAAGTAGCCGGGAAAACCCATGGCGCAGATAACATCGGATTCAAACTTCAGTCGGTCAAAATATACTTGTCGTTCGGCAAGGTCCGTTATGCCTGCAATTTCAAGGCGACTTTCAAGGCCAAGTCGCGCATCCTCGCGCAACTGTGCATCTTCGGCGGTTCTGTCACCGGCAAGGCTTGGTAAAATCGGGCTACGATATGGCGCGAGTGCTGTACAACGCTGCGCTACAACAAGCGTATTGGCCAATGCCTCGGGAACATCGGCGAACAGCTCGCGCATTTGCTTGCCTGTTTTAATCCATGTGTCGCGGCTGCTCCTGCGGCGGTCAGCGCTTTCGATATAGGCGCCGTCCGAGATACACAGCATGGCGTCATGCGCGTCGAAGAAATCAGGCTCGGCAAAAAACGCAGGATTAGTGGCTACCAGAGGAATATCGCGCGTATAAGCAAGGTCGATGAGCGCGTCTTCGGCGGCTTCCTCGACTGCGTCGTTGCGCCTGCTGAGTTCGATATACAAACGTTCGGAAAAGAGCGCCTCAAGACACGCCAGGTAGCTGAATGCGGCGTCATGCTGTCCTTCGCTTAGTAACTGGGCCAACGCACCCTCTGCCCCACCAGTAAGGGCGATGAGGCCGTCTTTATGGTCCGCAAGTTGTTCCAGGGTAACATGCGCGTCAAGATGCTCTGGACGGTCCAAATGTGCCATGGAGACCAGGCGGCATAGATTATAATACCCATTTTCATCTTGGGCAAATAATGGCAACCAGTCGCGGATAAACTTTCCGTCGGTTGTCGGTCGCCTTACTCCAAGCAACGCGCCAATGATCGGTTGTACGCCGTATGATTTCGCGCCGTCCTGAAACGGCATAACGCCATACAGTCCGTTACGATCACAAATAGAAATCGCGGGAAAGCCAAGCTTTTTTGCGGTTTCACCAATCGCCTTTGGCTCAATCGCGCCTTCCAAAATAGTGTATGCGGAATACACGCGGAGAGGAACGAAGGGTACATAAGCCATGTCCTATCGTTAGAACACGCGCATGATTCGACAAGGTTTGTTTTTGGCTAAGCTGTGGACAATCACGCCGCTGCGGCGAGCAATTTTTCAATGTCCTTGGCTAGCGCCTCTGGCTTTACCTGAGGACCATGACGGGCCACGACATTGCCTTTGCGATCTACAAGAAATTTAGTGAAGTTCCACTTAATCCCACGTGAACCCAAGAGGCCAGCTTGCTGCTGCTTCAGATAATGCCACAATGGGTCTTCGTCAGCTCCGTTCACATCGATTTTGGCGGCCAATGGAAATGACACATCGTAAGTCAGCGAGCAGAAATTCTGAATTTCCTGCGCGTCGCCTGGCTCCTGCGCACCGAATTGGTTGCATGGGAAGGCAAGGATTTCGAGACCTTGGTCCTTATACTGGCGATACAGCGCCTCAAGGCCCTTATATTGCGGCGTAAAGCCACATTTGGATGCCGTGTTCACGACGAGCAACACTTTGCCCTGATGGACGGCCATAGCCTCAGTTCCGCCACCGGGCATTTTAACTGTGAAATCATAAACTGACATATAGCGTCCTCTATTGTTATCCGAGCTTACCTTCATGCAAGCGCACGACGCGGTCCATCTTGGCGGCCAATCGCTCATTATGTGTGGCGACGATGGCTGATGATCCCTCTTCACGCACCAACGCCATAAACTCGCCAAGCACTATATCGGCGGTGTGCTCGTCTAAATTGCCGGTTGGCTCATCTGCCAGCACCAATTTTGGTCGGTTCGCCAATGCCCGCGCCACCGCAACGCGTTGTTGTTCACCACCCGACAGCTTTGAAGGCCGATGATGGAGTCGTTCGGACAGGCCCAGCTGCGTGAGCAAATAGGTCGCGCGATCATGCGCAAGTTCGGGCGCGGCATCCGCAATCAACTGCGGCAAAATCACATTTTCCAACGCGTCAAAGTCAGGCAGTAAATGGTGAAACTGATATACAAAGCCCAGCTTTTGACGGCGGATTTCGGTTTGGCGGTCCACACCGGCTGCGCTGACTTCTTCGCCATCGAGTTTAATCGAACCTGAAAAGCCACCTTCCAAAAGGCCTATTGCTTGCAGCATGGTCGATTTGCCGGAACCCGATGGGCCAAGCAAAGCCACCAACTCACCTTTGCCGACAACAAGATCAACGCCGCGCAGGACTTGTATGGTGACATCGCCTTGCACAAATTTGCGGCGGACATCGATAAGTTCCAAGATATTATTCATAACGCAGTACCTGAACTGGGTCCGTACTTGCCGCCTTCAGTGCCGGATACAAGGTTGCAAGGAAGCTGAACAGCAAAGCCAGCCCGCAAATCGCTAGCACTTCCAACGGGTCCGTGCGCGATGGCAGCTCAGTTAAGAAGCGGATCGATGGGTCCCACAAATTCTGACCAGTCAATAATTGAATGAAGTTCACAACCGACTGCCGGAAATACAGGAATATCGCGCCCAATATCATGCCGAGAACAATCCCCGAAGAGCCAATCAGCAGGCCCACAGTCATGAAAATCTTCAGCAGCGATTTGCGCGACGCACCCATGGTCCGCAATATGGCAATGTCGCGCGTTTTGGCGCGCACGAGCATGATGAGTGACGACAAGATGTTGAAGACAGCAACGAGTACGATGATTGAGAGCACAACAAACATCGCGACGCGTTCGACCGCCAAAGCCTCAAACAAGGACGCATTCATGCTTTTCCAGTCAACAATTTGCCCCTTATTCTCAAGCTTGGGCAATAAGGGCATGAGAATTTCGTTCACTTTGTCGGGATTTTCCGTCTTGATTTCGATCATGCCGATTTCATCCCCCATCAGCATCAGGATTTGCGCGCGTTCTATGGGCATGATTACAAATGCTTTGTCATAATCATACACGCCGACTTCAAAGATAGCTGCGACCTCATAGGATATCTCACGCGGTACCGTGCCAAATGGCGTCGTGCGACCAGCGGGGTTGATAATCGTGACGCTCTGCCCAACCTGTACCCCAAGATTTTGGGCAAGCCGCGATCCAATAGCTACCTTGTCTTCATTGGGGTTTAGTCTGCGCAAATCGCCGGCGACGGTCTTGCCCTTCAGTGTGTCGTTTTTCAGGATATCATTGACGGACATGCCGCGCGCCAAAATGGCCTCAACGCGGCCGTTGAAGGTCGTTAGCAATGGCTGTTCTATCAAAGCCGTTGCATCGGTGACGCCATCTGTCTGCTTCACATCGGTGAGGATTTGGCGCCAATCTTGCAGGCGACCGCCATAGCCTTGCACCACGGCATGCCCGTTCAGGCCAACGATTTTGTCAAATAATTCGGCCCGAAAGCCGTTCATCACGCTCATTACAATAATCAACGCGGCGACACCTAATGCAACCGCGACCAAGCTGATGCTGGCCACGAGGAAGATAAAGCCTTCTCCCTTACCGGGAAGCAAATACCGGCGTGCGACCATGCGTTCATATCGCGACAATATCATGTGCGGGCACTCATCCATGTTTTTGGCATAGGCCGTTCTTAGGTCCCGCTATGGAGGCTGGCAAGTATTGTTGCAGGGACGCAACAGCATTTGAAAAAGCGTTGGGCAGAGCCGAGTTCCATTTGCAAAGCTTATCCCAAGAGAAGATGAAGCTGTTGAATTCGTCGAAAGCCTGAAATGGCCGATGGTTCAGGGGGATAATCAGACCCGCCGGTGGGGACCGGTAGAGGAATGAAACCACGCGCTGTAAAAGCCGCAGAGCAAGGCCGTTCGGGAACTCCGATCGGCCTTGTTTTTGGTGTTCGATATTACCGCCAATCTTTTCGTGCTATTTTGCCCTTGCAATTTTTTGGGCGCATCCCATCTTGCCATGCGGAGGCCGCAAGGCTCCAAAACGAACATGCTCGCCGCTGCTTTTGCGGGGTTAGCGAAGAACCAAATTGCTTGAAGGAGAATTTGAAATGAACCGTTTTGACTTTACACCTTATCGCCGGAACACTGTTGGCTTTGATCGCCTATTCGAGCTGCTCGAAACCACAGGTCGTGCCGCGCAAAATGAAAATTATCCCCCGTTCAACATCGAACGCACAGGTGAGAATGACTATAAGGTCACTGTTGCCGTAGCTGGTTTTAAGATGGATGAGATCGATATCGTTGCGCAGCAAAATTTGCTGATCGTCACCGGCAGCAAGCAAGGCGAAAGCAATGATAATCGCGATTTTCTGCACATGGGCATCGCAAACCGGAACTTCGAACGCCGCTTTCAACTTGCCGACCATATTCATGTGACCGACGCAGACATGGCCGATGGTCTTTTGATCATCAACCTCGTTCGCGAAGTACCCGAAGCGTTAAAGCCGCGCAAAATTGCGATTGGCCCAAAACTAACGTCTACGGTGATTGAGCATGATGGTGCGCCCAAGAAAAAAGGGCCGCAAGCTGCTTAAGCAGTAGGTTTAGGGCGGTCGGATTAAAACGCCGCCCTATTCTTTTATACCAAGCGGCTCTGATTCAATGCTGCTTTCACAAAGCTGGCGAACAAGGGATGCGGCGCAAAGGGGCGTGACTTCAATTCTGGATGGAATTGGACGCCGATAAACCATGGGTGGTCCGGACGTTCGACAATCTCAGGCAGTTCACCATCGGGTGACATGCCGCTGAATACCAATCCGCCTTGTTCTAACGCATCCTTATAATGGACGTTCACCTCATAACGATGACGATGCCGCTCGGATATGTTTTTGCTACCGTAAATAGACGCAACATGGCTGTTTCCATCTAGAACGGCATCATAAGCACCAAGCCGCATCGTGCCGCCCATGTCGCCGCCAGTCTCGCGTTTTTGGATGCCCTCTTCGCTCATCCATTCTGTAATGATGCCAACGATAGGCTCATTGGTGGGACCAAATTCCGTGCTGGATGCGCCTGAAAGTCCTGCAGTGTTTCGCGCGCCTTCGATGCATGCCATTTGCATGCCCAAGCAAATGCCGAAAAATGGTACATGGCGTTCACGCGCAAATTTGACGGCTGCAATCTTGCCTTCGGAACCGCGCTCACCAAAGCCACCTGGGACTAAAATGGCGTTCATGGGCTCAAGCGCTGTTGCGATATCATCTTCGGATTGCTCGAACAATTCGGCGTCAATCCATTTGATGTTAACCTTCACGCGGTTCGACAGGCCGCCATGCGTTAAAGCTTCGTTGAGTGATTTATAGGCATCGGCAAGGCCGACATATTTGCCGACAACGCCAATGGTTACCTCGCCTTCCGGATTGGACTGCCGGTCAATAATATCGTCCCAACGGCCCAGATCAGGCTCACCTTCTGATTCAAGGCCAAATGCCCGCAACACTTCGTTATCAAGGCCTTCGGCATGATATTGCAGGGGCACAGCATAAATGCTCTTTGCGTCCAAAGCCGGGATAACCGCCTCTTTGCGCACATTGCAAAATGCTGCAATCTTGGCGCGCTCTGTTTCGGGCAAAGGATGTTCGCAGCGGCACAGTAAAACATCCGGTTGGATGCCCAAGGATGTCAATTCGCGTACGCTATGCTGAGTTGGCTTGGTCTTCAACTCACCGGCAGCGGCGATATAGGGTACCAAGGTCACATGGACGGATAAGGTTCGTTCGCGGCCAAGTTCGTTCCGCAGCTGTCGAATGGCCTCAATAAATGGCAGAGATTCGATATCTCCAACGGTCCCACCGATTTCGCATAGAACAAAATCCAAATCCTGAGTGTCGGCCTTTGCGAATTCTTTAATGGCGTCGGTGACGTGCGGGATAACTTGCACAGTTGCGCCCAAATAATCGCCGCGGCGCTCTTTTTGGATAATTGTCTGATAAATCCGACCGGACGTAATATTGTCTGACTGCCGCGCAGAAACACCGGTGAAGCGTTCATAATGGCCAAGGTCGAGATCTGTCTCCGCCCCGTCATCAGTCACATAGACCTCGCCATGTTGATATGGCGACATCGTGCCTGGATCGACATTCAAATATGGGTCGAACTTCCGGATACGAACGCGGTAGCCGCGCGCTTGCAAAAGGGCCGCAAGCGATGCTGCCATAAGACCTTTGCCAAGCGAGGAGACCACGCCACCGGTGATAAAAATGAACCGTGTCATGGGAGAAAAGGCCTAAGCTATCTTTACACCAAAAGACAAGCGCACGAATCCGCTTGTTGAAAATTAACCTGTGTAAAAAGATTTTTTGTTCAAAACGATTATTTGTCGAGCGGAACTTCTGTTGCAGGCGCAGGAACGGTTGGCGCGGCAGCAGCCGGTGCATTTGTAACGGGTGCGGTCGGCGATGTAGGCACTTCGGTCCGTTGCAAGCTATTGTCGATTTCGCCGCTGCTGCCCTTTTTCGCTGCAACAAAGGCCAATGATATCGACAAAATGATAAACAAGGTGGCCAATATCGTTGTGGTTCGTGTCAAAAAGTCGGCTGCACCGCGAGCTGACATAAGGCCCGATGGACTTCCTCCCATGCCCAAGCCGCCTCCTTCGGAACGCTGCATCAAGATGATGCCAACGAGCGAAGCTGCAATAATGGCTTGAACGACGATGAGAAAATGAAAAATGCCCATGAGAGAAATTCCGAATATAAAAGGCGATATGCAAATGATTAAGGCGCCCACATAGCGAGCGCATCCATATTCTTCAATGCTATTCGCCGGGCGCGATAGCTGCGGCCAATATTGGTTGGAATTTTGCCGCCGTCAGGCTCGCCCCGCCAATCAACCCGCCATCGACATTTGGCACCTTCAAAAGCTGTGCGGCATTATCGCCATTCATGGAGCCGCCGTATAAAATACGGATTTTTTCACCTTCCGTGCCATAACGCGCAACCAACGAAGCGCGAATTGCGGCGTGCATATCTGCAACATCAGTCGGTTCGGCAACGCGGCCCGTGCCAATGGCCCAGACAGGTTCATAGGCCACGCTGAGCCAGGCGCCTGCTGCGTTGTCCGGTAAGGAATGGGCGACTTGGCCAAGAACAATGTCCAACGCCTTACCCGCTTCGCGTTCTTCCAATGTTTCGCCTACGCATACAATGGCTTGCAAACCCGCTGCCTTTGCCGCTTCGGCTTTTGCGCGAATATCAGTGTCTTGTTCCTGCTGTGCCGCGCGCCGTTCGCTATGGCCAATGATGGTCAGCACGGCGCCTGCATCCAACAACATGTCCGCAGAAACGCAGCCCGTATGTGCTCCAGCCCTTTGCATATGGCAATCCTGTCCACCAATGGAGAATGCGCCAACGGCGTTAACGGCTCGCGTGATAAGCGTTGCGGGAACACACACGGCTGAATCCACCGATAGATGAAGCTGCGCTACAGCCGAAATGACCGCTATTTCGTCCAGATCTCTGGACGTGCCGTTCATTTTCCAATTCCCGACGATAAACTTGCGCATCTGATACCTCAAAATTTCATAGGCTACGAATCTGTATTGGCTATCCATGCTTTCCGCCATTTGGGCAAGTCTATCCCTTGATTGCCAGCGGCTTGCCGCCTAAAGCGTGATGCGAAAGCCAATTAGCGCCGCCTACGCAGGAAATAGCAGTTCATGATTAGTTCCATCCGTTCCCTCATTAATTCAAAATTTGGCGCTATTTTTGCGCTTATATTCATCGGATTAATCGCCATTGCCTTTGCACTTGGTGATGTCAGCGGTTCTGGCAATTTAGGCGGATTAAGCGGTGGTAACGTTGCCAGCGTAGGCAATAAAAACATTACCTTGGGTGAGTTGAATGATTCACTTGACCGTGGGTTGAAGGTTGAGCGCCAGAATAATCCAACGCTTGATATGATCCAATTTGTAGATGGCGGCGGGCTTGATGCTACGCTTACACAATTGATTAATCGTTATGCTATCACGGTTTTTGGTGCAGAATATGGCATGGCGGTGAGTAAGCGCCTTGTAGACTCCGAAATACGTAAAATTCCAGGGGCAATGGGTTTGGATGGAAAGTTCAGCGCGGATGCGTTTCGCGCTTTTGCGCAACAAATCGGTGTCAGTGAAAAAGCAATCCGCGACGATTTTACACAAAATTTGTTTGCACAACAGATTTTACCCGCAGCCGCCAGCGGCCCCGCAGCGCCTGACGGCATGGCATTGCCTTATGCGTCACTGATGCTGGAAAAGCGCACAGGACAAATTGCGTCTATCCCCGCAACGGCTTTTTTGCCCACACGCGCACCAAGTGAGGCTGTTCTGGAAAAGTTCTACAGAGCCAATGCGGCGAAGTTCATTATCCCTGAGAAGCGTGCCGTTAGCTATGCCATCTTCGGGCGTGACATCATTGCCCAACGGGCAAAACCAAGCGATGCGGATATCGCGGCTTATTTCAAGGCAAATCCTGCCAAATTTGCGGCGTCACAAACGCGGAACATCAGCCAAATGATCGTTCCAACTGAGGCGGCGGCAAAATCTGTCGTGGCGCAAGTCGCTGCCGGCAAATCACTTTCTGCGGTTGCTAGTGAACTAGGGTTATCGGTAACGACAACTGCAGGTATTAGTAAAGATAGCCTTACAAGCTCAGCAACAGCAGCTGTTGCCAATGCGGTTTTCGCCACTGCACAGGGCAGCGTTGCCAAGCCTGCACGCGGTAAGCTGGGCTGGGCCGTAATCCGCGTTGATGCCATCAACAATGTCGCGGCAAAGTCACTAGCGGCAGCGCGGGCGGACATTGAGAAAGAGTTGCTCAAAATACGCAGCGAAGAGATGCTGACCGAAATGACGGCCGAGATTGAGGACGCGTTTGCAGACGGCGCAACGATTGCCGATGTGGCGAAGCAAAATGGCGTAACCATCAATACTTCGCCCAAGTTGCTCGCGACCGGGCAAGATATTAGTAATCCTGCCTATAAACCAATTCCGGAAATGGCGGCAATTTTGCCCGCAGCTTTCCAAATGGAAACCAGCGGTGAAGCCCAGTTGATTGAGCTTATCCCAGGCGAGAAATTTGCAATGATATCCGTTGCCGACTTTGAAGAAGCCGCGCCGCCGCCTTTGAATGATGTACGCAGCATTGTGCAACAGCAATGGGCTTTGTCAGAAGGAGCAAAGGCCGCTCGCTCTGCGGCGGATGCTATGCGTAAGGCCGTAGACGCTGGGCAACCACTTCAAACGGTGCTAGCCGCTGCAGGCATCAAGGGCGCTGAAGTCGAGCGGCTCAGTGGTACCCGCGCGGATATTTCACGCGAAGGGCAACCTGTTCCCCCGCCATTGTCGATGATGTTCGCCATGAAAAAGGGAACAGCGAAAATTCTTGCCGCGAGCGGAGATCGCGGATGGTATCTCGTACACCTCACCGACGTTATAAAGGGCGATGCGCGTGGGAATGCGGCAATGCTAATGGCACGCAAGCAAGAACTAACCGGCATATTGCAACAAGAATATGCCGCGCAGATGATTGCATCAGCTGCTAAAGATGTCGGCGTTGAAAAAAATGAGGGTGGTATTGAAGAACTCCGCACCCGCCTGACGAACCGTGACGGAAACTAAGCCGCAACTCATTTGGCGAAAGCGCATTGCCGACACCGAAACACCGGTGTCGGCGGCCCTGAAATTGTTTGAGGCAGAGCGCGGCGATTTCATTTTGGAATCTGTTGAAGGCGGCGAAACGCGAGGTCGTCATAGTCTTATTGGCATTGCGCCTGACCTTGTGTTCCGAGCCGCTGGCAACAAGGCCGAAATCAACGCGCAATGGATGACCAATCGGGATGCGTTTATACCCTCCCCGCTCCCGTCACTTGATGCTTTGCGCGCCTTGGCAGCAGAATGTCGTATGGAAGTCCCCGAAGAATTACCACCGGCCCTTGCCTGTCTTGTTGGCTATTTCGGCTATGAGACGATTGGGCTTGTGGAAAAACTTCCCCGTGCGCCGCAATCAGCCTTGGAATTACCGGACATGCTGTTTGTGCGGCCAACAGTCATTCTTTTGTTCGACCGCTTGAAGGATGAAATGTTCCTTGTGTCGCCTGTCTGGACGGGCATAGAGGACACCCAATCTGTTGCGCGCGCGCATGAGCGTTTGGATGAGGCTGAACGGTTGCTCGATGCGGGGCATGTTGCAAAGGCTCAGCCAACTTCACAGGGCTATGGAAATGAACTGAAGCTGCAGCCGGTACTGCCGACAGGGCGCTATGCTGACATGGTAGCCTCAGCCAAAGATTACATCCAAGCCGGCGACATATTCCAGGTGGTGCTGGCCCAGCGGTTCACCGCGCCCTTTAATCTACCACCGGTCCATCTCTATCGCGCATTACGGCGGATAAATCCTTCTCCGTTTTTATATTTCATCGACCTTCCGGGTTTTGCACTAATCGGGTCGAGCCCAGAAATATTGGTGCGTGCACGCGGCGGTGAAGTAACGATCCGGCCCATTGCGGGAACACGGCCGCGCGGGAAAACCAGTCTTGAAGATGCGGAAAATAAAGCATCTTTGCTGGCCGATCCTAAAGAACGCGCAGAGCATCTGATGCTACTCGACCTTGGTCGCAATGATGTTGGCCGCGTGACAAAGGGTGGCAGCGTAACAGTCACCGACAGCTATATGGTCGAGTTTTACAGCCATGTAATGCACATTGTGTCCAATGTTGTAGGCGAATTGGCGGATGATAAAGACGCGATTGATGCCTTATTCGCTGGCTTTCCGGCGGGCACGGTGTCTGGCGCGCCCAAGGTTCGTGCATGTGAAATCATTGCCGAATTGGAGCCGGAAACCCGCGGCGCATATGCAGGTGGTGTTGGCTATTTCTCGCCCAATGGTGACATGGACAGTTGTATCGTCCTGCGCACAGCAGTGGTTAAAGACGGCGTCATGCATGTGCAGGCAGGCGCTGGTATTGTTGCCGATAGCAATCCTGAATATGAACAACGCGAATGTGAGGCGAAGGCTGGCGCACTCATCGCCGCCGCCCGTGAGGCTATCCGTGTAGCCGGGGAGTCTAAATTTGGGCAATAGCTTGACGTTCACGTAAACGCCGCTAGCTTGCCTTTATGCGTAAATTACTCCTTTCTTCACTGGCTGTTTTGTCGGTTCTATCGTCTCCAGCCTTTGGCCAGTCTACTGCGCCTGTTGAGGCAGATGCTGTCTTTCGGGATTATGTGTTTTCAACGGGCGAACGCTTGCCTGAGGTGAAGATCCACTACACCACTTTTGGCACGCCAAAGCGCGATGCGCGCGGCGAGATATCTAACGCTGTGATGATATTGCATGGCACTGGCGGAACGGGGCACCAATTCTTCCAACCACAATTTGCAAACGAACTATTTGGCGCAGGGCAAGCTCTGGATACATCTAAATATTTTATCATCTTGCCCGACAATGTCGGACACGGAAAATCATCTAAGCCAAGCGATGGCTTGCGTATGGCTTTTCCGAAATATGATTATAGCGACATGATCGCGATGCAGCATGCATTGGTCACAAAATCGCTTGGTATCAAAAAACTGAAACTTATCCTCGGCACATCAATGGGCTGCATGCATGCCTTTATGTGGGGCGCGCGTTACCCCGACACCGTTGAGAAGCTCGCACCTTTTGCTTGCTTGCCAGTTGAAATTGCAGGCCAGAACCGCATGTGGCGCAAGCTTTCCATGGATGCGATTAAAGCGGACCCGATTTGGAACGGTGGAAACTACTCTTCGCCGCCAATGTCAGGGCTAAGGACTGCTGCGACACTTAGCCTTATCGCAGGAGCGAACCCTCTTGCACTTCAGGCGCAATATCCTACGCGCCTGGCAGCCGAATCCTATACCGACGAAGCCTTTGCCCGTGTCGTGACGCGCAACGACGCGAACGACATTATTTATCAGTTGGATTCATCCAGAAACTATAATCCATGGCCAACGTTGGAGGCTATCAAAGCACCCACCCTTTGGATTAATTCTGCCGATGATTTCATCAATCCCGCCAATTATGGCATCACGGAATTAGCCATGAAGCGCCTGCCCAATACGAAATTCATTCTCATTCCAGCCTCTCCCGAAACAAAAGGGCATGGAACGCACACATGGGCGAAATTTTGGAAGGATGAGCTCGCCGCTCTATTAGCGCAATAGTGCCTCTTCCACCTACAGGGCAAAGCCGCTAGGGACGCCGCATGATTTTAGTCATCGATAATTATGACAGCTTTACTTGGAACCTTGTCCATTATCTGATGGAACTTGGCGCAGAGGTCGACGTTGTACGCAATGACGATATTTCGGCAGGGCAAGCCTTGTCGTCGGGCGCTCAGGCCTTTCTGATTTCGCCGGGACCGAAAACGCCCAATGAAGCGGGCGTGAGCCTTGATCTTGTGGCCGCGTGTGCTGATGCTGGTAAGCCACTGCTCGGCGTGTGCCTTGGTCACCAAACGATTGGGCAGCATTTTGGCGGAACAGTCGCGCGTGGTGGGTTGATGCATGGCAAAACCTCACCCGTTACGCATGATAATAGCGGCCTATTCACAGGATTACCCTCCCCGTTTCAGGCAACGCGTTACCATTCGTTGATCGTCGAAAATGTTCCCCCAAGCTTGGTGGTAAATGCCACCAGCGATGACGGCCATGTCATGGGCTTTCGCCACGCGACATTGCCCATTCACAGCGTGCAGTTTCATCCAGAGAGCATCGCGACCGAACATGGGCACGCCATGTTAGCCAATTTCATGCGTATTGCGGGATTGGCGGTCTCAGATTCTTCATTAAGGGAACCCGCGTGACCCCCTTTGGCAGGCTACCCGACCCGCGCCATCTGTTTGCCCATGATGAGGCAGCGCAGGCCTTTGCCGACATATTGGACGCCCGTGCATCAGAGGACGAGATTGAAGCCTTTCTCATTGCGTTGAGCGCGCGTGGTGAGACGATGGTGGAAATCGCGGCTGCGGCGCAGGCGATGCGTGAACGATTAATCCCGATAGACGCGCCTGCGGGTGCGATAGACGTCTGCGGTACGGGTGGTGATGGTCATCACACGTTGAATGTCTCCACCGCCGTATCTTTGGTTGTGGCCGCCTGCGACGTGCCAGTCGCCAAGCATGGCAACCGGGCGGCATCGTCCAAAGCAGGCGCGGCAGACACGTTGGAAGCGCTTGGCCTCAATATGGAACGCGCCGGACAAATGGCCGAAGAGACGCTGAAAGACTTGGGCATCTGTTTCCTGTTCGCCGCAAATCACCATCCCGCGATGAAGCGTATTCAGCCGATCCGCCAGCGCATTGGCCAACGCACGATTTTCAACCTGATGGGCCCCTTGGCCAACCCGGCGCGGGTTAAGCGGCAGTTGATTGGGATTGCGCGCCCCGCTTATGTCCCTGTTTATGCAGAGGCGCTGCATCATTTGGGCACCGAACATGCGCGGATTATTTCAGGCGACGAAGGCTTGGATGAATTGAGCTTGGCTGGCGGCAATGCAGTTGCGGTCGTCGAACCCGACGGTGTTCGCTATCAACGCACCACGGCGGCGGATGCGGGCCTGCCCGTTCACCCTGTAGAAGCCATACGCGGGGGCGATGCCCAGCATAATGCACTGGAACTACGCAAATTGCTTCAGGGCGAGCATGGCGCCTATCGCGACGCCGTCTTGTTCAACGCCGCAGAGGCTTTGTTGGTCGCAGGCGTTGTCGACACTATGCCCGAGGGCGTGGAAGAAGCAGCGGAGGCCATCGACAAAGGACTTGCCAATGCGCTGCTCAATTGTTGGGTGGCCTATTGATGTCGGACAAGCTTGCAGAAATTTGCGCGACCAAGCGTTTAGAAGTGTCGGAGCGTAAGCCAAAAGGCTTGACGCATTGGCCAGCGCCATCGGCTCCGCGCGGGTTTGAAGCGGCGTTGCGGGCCAAAAGCCAGACCGGCATTGCGCTGATTGCGGAAATCAAGAAAGCCAGCCCCTCCAAGGGCCTAATCCGTGCGGATTTTGATCCCGCCGCGCATGCTGCGGCCTATCAGGCAGGCGGCGCGGCGTGCTTGTCCGTATTAACCGACGCGCCATATTTTCAGGGGCATGAGGATTATCTGATCGCGGCGCGCGGCGCATGTGACCTGCCCGTCATCCGCAAGGATTTCATGGTCGACCCATGGCAATGTGCAGAAGCGCGCGCGATGGGCGGTGATGCGATATTGATTATCGTAGCGGCGCTGGATGATGTTGTGATGACCGAGATTGAAGATGCCGCGCGGCAGAACGGTCTGGATGTATTGGTTGAGGTTCATGACGAGGCGGAACTCGAACGCGCGCTCAAGCATCTGAAATCCAAGCTGGTCGGCGTGAACAACCGCAATTTAAAAACCTTCGAGGTTGATCTGGCGACAACAGAGCGTCTGGCGAAATTGGTGCCGGATGATATTTTGCTTGTCTGCGAAAGCGGTATTTCGACGCATGGCGATTGCCTGCGCATGGCAGAGGCCGGCGTTAACACCTTCCTTGTCGGCGAAAGCCTGATGCGGCAGGATGATGTAATGCAGGCAACGCAAAGGCTTTTGACAGGACATGGCTGACCTCACGCATCTGGACGCCGATGGCGGCGCGCATATGGTCGATGTCTCGGCCAAAGCGGATACTGCGCGCGAGGCGGTTGCCGAAGGGCGGATATCCATGTCTGCCGAAGCGCTTGCCGCGATACGCGCGGGCAATATGAAAAAAGGCGATGTGTTGGGGACGGCGCGCATCGCTGGCATTATGGCGGCAAAGAAAACAAGCGACCTTATTCCTTTGTGTCACCCGCTGATGTTGTCCAAAATAAGTGTCGATTTTGCATATGAACCTACCGCCATTCGTGTGGAAGCGCGGGTGCGTTTGAACGGGCCAACGGGTGTGGAGATGGAGGCCTTAACCGCGGTCAGCGTCACCTTGCTGACGCTTTACGATATGGCCAAGGCCATGGACAAATCGATGATCATTTCGGATGTGCGCTTGCTGTCCAAAACAGGCGGCAAATCGGGCGATTATCGCGCATGATTTCGGTTGCAGACGCGCAGGCCAGATTGCTGGCACTCGCCTCTCCTTTGCCGCCCGTTGAACGAGAGCTTATGCAAGCCGTGCAGCATTATCTGCACGCACCGTTGATGGCCGAACGCACGCAACCTGCGGCTGATTTATCTGCGATGGATGGCTATGCCATCGGCGTAGAAGACTTTCCCGGCCCATGGCGCGTGATTGGCGAAAGCGCGGCGGGGCATCCCTTCAGTGGCAGCTTACAAAGCGGCGAGGCCGTCCGTATTTTCACCGGTGCGCATGTGCCCCAAAATGCCGATAGCGTCCTTATACAGGAAAATGCCACGCGCGATGGCAACATGTTACGCGCGACCATTGACCGCGTTCCTATGCGCGGGGCCAATATCCGCCGCCTTGGGAGTGACTTTCGCGTTGGCGATGAAGTTCTCACCAAAAGCATCTATTTGGATACAGGGGCAATATCCTTGGCCGCGATGGCGGGGCATGGACGGCTTACTGTGGGCGGCAGACCGCGCATCGCCATTGCCGCTACGGGTGACGAATTGGTTCCCGCTGGCGCGGCCTGTAGCACAGCCCAAATTCCCTGCTCCAACAGCCCAATGTTGCAAGCCATGCTCCTTGGCTTGCCCTGTGATGTGCATGACGCAGGCATCTTACGCGACGATTTGGGCGCGTTGGAGCGCGGCCTATCGGCACTTTCGGAACAGGTCGATATCATTGTCACGACTGGCGGGGCATCGGTGGGTGACCATGATCTGGTGCAACGCGCGTTGATCAACATCGGCGCACAGATGGATTTTTGGAAAGTTGCAATGCGTCCTGGAAAGCCCTTGATGGCGGGCACAGTTGGGAACGCAGTGGTTATTGGCCTACCCGGCAACCCATCTTCTGCCTTCGTTACCGCCTTTTTGTTTCTCTTGCCACTCATTCGGCACATGGCAGGGTGCGATGCCCCCTTGCCCCCATTGTTTGAAGCGTCAACTACCAATGACTTGCCCGCAGGCGGAGATCGCGCTGAATATCTTCGCGCGATAGTGGAAGGCGGACATATCACCCCGTTGATGGTACAGGACAGCGGCCTAACGCGCACTTTGTCACAAGCCAATGCGCTCCTCGTGCAACTGCCGCACATTCCGTCGCGTGCCAAAGGCACGCTGGTTCAATATATGCGCCTATCGTAAAATCGGAACACAATATCTGCGATTGTTCTTGACTTAACCGCTTTTGTTCTCTAATCGTTCCATTCATGTTCAACAGGATGGAACCCTGAATATGCTCACCGCAAAACAGCACGAACTGCTTTTATTCATTAACCAGCGATTGGATGAAAGCGGCATTTCTCCATCGTTTGAGGAAATGAAAGCGGCGCTTGATCTGAAGAGCAAATCTGGAGTGCATCGTTTGATTGGTGCGTTGGAAGAACGCGGCTTTATTCGGCGACTGGCCAACCGTGCACGCGCGCTTGAAGTTATGAAAATGCCCGAAGGCGGGAATGTGGGCGGCAAGAATGTGGCGCGCTTTGCGCCTGTGAAGGAAAGCAAACCACAGATACAGATACCCGTTGCGGCAAATGATGTCATGGAAATCCCGCTCCACGGCAAAATTGCAGCTGGCGTGCCGATTGAGGCACTTGAAGGTCAGAATTCATTATCCGTGCCCATGGCATTGCTAGGTGCTGGTGAGCATTATGCGCTTGAAGTATCCGGTGACTCGATGATTGAGGCAGGCATATTGGATGGCGATTACGCCCTTATCCGTAAGGCAAATACGGCGCGCGATGGTGAAATCGTGGTCGCCTTGGTGCGCGGTGAGGAAGCAACATTGAAATATCTGCGCCGTGAAGGCCAGCAGATCCGTCTTGATCCTGCCAATGGTAGCTATGAACCGCAATATTATGCGCAGCATGAGGTTGAGGTTCAGGGTAAGCTTGCCGGACTGCTCCGCCGATATCATTGATCTAAGGCATCAGTTGTTGCGCGAGCCTCCAGTGCGGCGTGCACCCAAGGCATATGTCGGATGCCCTCATTTGCTGTGAACACACGTTGCGCATCCAGATAAAAGGCTAGACCGCCGCTTTGTTCTAACAATCGGCGGTCCGCTTTTATCCATTTTGGTCGGCATGATGCTGGCAACCATCGATCACTTACGACAATATCGACGCGTTTACATGCGGCGGCCATCTCCATGGATGGTATCGGATTGCGTGTTCTGGTGGCCAACAATGTCCACACTCTATCCTCACCCATTATGGTAACCACGCAACTGTCTAACGTGCATTGGACGCCGGGCCAGTTTTCAATTTGCATTGCTTGGGCACTACTGCCAGCTTTCTCAAAAATCATTCCACGGACAAAATCACCCGTCCTACTTCGCAGGAACGCTACTTCACCATCAGCGCTGACTAAGGCCAGATGTTTGCCATCTCCCGTCACGAGAATGTCGGGGCGCGGCGCCGTGACCATCGCGATGATACCAATAATGCAAGGTAGAACGCCAAAATAGCGCACGCGCGTTTTCAGCAACCCAAATATCAGTGCGCCAATAATGAAAGCGCCAAAGGCCCATGTCGGCATTGCTGGCATCATGGTAACGGCGCCAGGCAGGCCACTGACCGAATGCGCGAGCGCCAAAATCACGCCGATGCCCTGACCTGCCAGCCACCAAAATGGCTGTCCCAAACCAATCATATCGAAGAATAACGCCAATGCTTCGAACGGCATGATGATGAATGTTGTCATCGGGATTGCAACCACATTCACTAAGGCCCCATAGAGCCCTGCCTTATGAAAATGGAACAGGGCAATGGGGGTAAGGACAAGTTCAATAGCGACACCAGTTAAGATGAGTGCCCCAACCGCCCGCGCCACCTTCCGAGCAAGGCTCTCATCGCGGCGTTCGGTCAGGCGTTTAACCACTGGTATATCATGCATGATCACGATGGTCGCTACCGCCGCAAAACTGAGCTGAAAACTTGGACCAGCCATGGCCTCGGGCCAGAAGACCAAAACGGCTAACGCACCAAAGGCCACCAATCGAAGCGTGAGCGCGTCACGGCCCATTGCCAATGCAATCAAGACAAGAATTGCTGCAATAAAAGACCGTACCGTTGGGACTTCGGAGCCAGTCAACAATGTATAGACAAGCGCAGCTAAAGCCGCCGTTGCCGCAGCAATAACGGGGATAGATATCCGTAATGCCAGCCAAGAGGATAAAGACAAAAGGCGGCTTACGGCGATGAACATAAACCCAACCACCGCAGTCACATGCAGCCCGCTAATAGATAAAAGATGCGCCAAGCCGCTGTCTCGCATGGCTTGAGCGTCTGCGGGGCTGATATGCCCTTGATCTCCAGTGACAAGAGCGGCGCCTATTCCACCAGCCCCTTTTGGCATTGATGCCAATATATGTTCTGTGAGTGCTGCGCGTTGCGTTGCGAACCAGGTTCCGTTGTCTGCCTTCTGAAAAATCCGCACATTGCCCAAAGCTGTTCCGGTCGCGCCAATCTGCTGAAACCACGCGCGCCGGGCAAAATCATAACCTCCTGGCAAAGTTGGCCCTGCAGGCGGCAACAGGCGAGCGCGCAAGCGAATTATGGAGCCGGGTTTGAAGTCGTCCTGATATTGTGCCGGCGATAAGTTCACGCGCACAAACGGCGGCAAATCTGAACTGCTGCCGGTTGCGAGCCGTAACCGATAGACGTTGCGCGCTGAGATATTCTCAACCGCTTCAACCTGTCCGTAAAACTCACCGATCCATATTTTTCCTAAAACGGGCTGGGCAACGGTCGTTGAACGAAAAACAATCAGGAGAAAACCAAGCAATATCGCGAGAGCAGCCATATGGGCCAGTTGCCGTAACCGGCTATATCGCGGAGACAAATACCCGAAAAATAGCAAGGAGAGGCACGCCATTGCCAAACCTGCCCAAGCAGAACTGCCAAAAAACTGCCAGAATGCGACGCCGAATCCGATGCCAACGGGCAACCATAAGGGTAATTGCTCACGTTCGCGGTCGAGCCAGTTTTCCAGAACAGCAAACAGCGTAATTGGCGGACCGAACCGGACGTTTTTATCCGTAACAAAATTGCCAAATTTTTGTTTCACTACAGAGATTTAACATCACAGAATGAAAGCGCAATTTATCAATGCTAAAGAAGCTATTGTTTGCCTTGACGCCCATAGAATTTCCTATCATTGGGCTACCCAACGACATAGCCATTTTCTCCCCAAGAAATGTTGGTATTTAAACGACTTTAGATTGTCGTCACGGGCGCTTCCCGCGTCCCGTATCATTAAAAAAAAACATGCCTTTCTAAAGGGCAGACCGGTATATAGCTTAGTAGATATGGAGTTTGATAATGGCCGATAAAAACGCGACGCTCACCGTTGGCGACACCAGCTATGACTTGCCCATCATGAAGGGTTCAGAAGGTCCTGACGTGATTGACATCCGCAAGCTTTATGGTGCGTCGGACCATTTCACTTTTGACCCTGGCTTCACGTCGACGGCGAGTTGCGAATCCGCTCTGACTTTTATTGATGGCGACAAGGGCATCCTTCTGCATCGCGGATACTCCATCGAAGAACTGTCCGAACAATCCAGCTTTATGGAAGTGTCCTATTTGCTACTGAACGGCGAGCTGCCAAATAAACAGCAACTCGACAATTTTAGCCACACAATCTCTCGGCACACCATGTTGCACGAGCAATTGGCAACATTTTATCGTGGCTTCCGTCGAGACGCCCATCCTATGGCTATCATGTGCGGCGTTGTCGGCGCGCTTTCCGCATTTTACCATGACTCGACGGACATTAGCGATCCAACGCACCGTATGATTTCAAGCCATCGCTTGATCGCGAAGATGCCGACAATTGCGGCCATGGCGTATAAATATTCGGTTGGTCAGCCTTTTGTCTATCCCGACAATAACTTGTCTTACACGGGCAATTTCCTGCGCATGACATTTGGCGTGCCAGCCGAAAAATATGAGGTGAACCCTGTAATTGAGCGCGCAATGGACCGGATTTTTATTCTCCATGCCGACCATGAACAGAACGCATCCACCTCGACTGTCCGCCTTGCCGGATCATCTGGCGCCAATCCGTTTGCGTGCATTGCTGCTGGTATCGCTTGCCTTTGGGGCCCCGCACATGGCGGTGCGAACGAGGCCGCATTGAACATGCTCCGCGAAATCGGCACGCCTGACCGTATCCCACATTATATTGAGCGGGCGAAGGATAAGAATGATCCGTTCCGCTTGATGGGCTTTGGTCACCGTGTTTATAAAAACTATGATCCGCGCGCCTCAGTTATGCAAAAAACCGTACGTGAGGTTCTTACCGAACTGAACATCAGCGATCCTATTTTCGACGTTGCGATGCAGCTGGAAGAAATGGCGCTGAACGATCCTTACTTTATTGAGAAGAAGCTGTTCCCGAACGTGGATTTCTATTCCGGCATCATCCTGTCGGCCATTGGTTTCCCGACCGAAATGTTCACCGTGTTGTTTGCGCTATCGCGGACCGTAGGTTGGGTTGCACAGTGGAACGAAATGATTTCGGATCCAGCACAGAAAATTGGACGCCCGCGTCAGTTGTATACCGGACCAAATCACCGTCCTTACCCAGGCTTGGACGCACGCTGAAACAAATTGGAGGGCGGAGCGTAAATATTGCGTTTCCGCCTTCAGCACCCAACGCGAATTTAATTTTACGTTGAAGTTGATTTAAGTTTTCTGTGGAGCCTTATCTTCGCGGTTCATGCTTGCGATGATTAGGGTGCTAAGCTGCAGCACCATAATCCATTGCAATGCAGACGTTATTCCAATGGCCGCGGTCCCAATAATAGCAAGTAACGCCAAGGCCGCGGGTGAATGCAACAGCCCTTTAGCCCAACCTGTCAATGCCATTTTGTGGGTCAGATAAGCGAGCGAAGCCACGGCAAACGCCGCAAACAAGCCATTATTGTGATAAGATGTCGCCACATATTCGCTGCCAAACATAGCTAATATAATAAGCGCCCAAGTCACAACAGACAGGCTTTGCACGTGATCACTGCCATCGGCATCATCCGTTACCGCTAAACGCAGCGCGTTTGCAGCGACGGATAGGAAAGCCGTAACGCAGGCTGCTGTCGTAAGGTTTACTAGCCCCAACGTAACTGCTGCTAAAGCCAACACTGCGCTTGCGAATTTAGTTGCGGCTACCGCCTTGGGACTTAGCCATATAATTGGCACTATACGTGCAAGAATTGGCCCAAATACTTTTGATTCAACATAGCCTGCCCGGCCTGCCACACGCCGCCGAAGTATCTGACGATTGAGTTCTGAAAAATCCTGCGCGCCCGTCAAGACAGTCAGCGTACCATTCTGAACATGTTGTTGCGACAATGGACGGACCGGGACTTTGGCCAGCAAAGATTGTCGCAGCAAGGAGGATATGATGCTCCAGTCTTCTGGAAGGTCGCGCAACATCGCAATAGCATCATATCCAACAATCGAGACACCGGCCCAGCGTGTATTGATATCCATACGTTCAAACGCTTGGTTTTCGTCACGGCCATCAATGGTTGCAATGAAATTTTCGCTGGATTTAAGAAGCGTTTCTATCAAACCCAACTGCACATATAACTGCCCCGATTGTACCCATACGCGATCGTTGGTGTCGATATACTGCAGTATATCCACGCCTGTACGCACAAAATTGACCGTCAGTTTGCGGGTCCGGCAACGGTCGGCAATCGCAATTAGGGCCCCGTCTATATTTTCAACTTCAATCAAGAAGTTTTGTATCCCCGCGCGCGCGAGCGTTGATATCTGATATTCAATCAAGGACAGGCCAGCCAAGTCAAGGCGCACAGGATCATTTGCAGCATCCCGCCCGTTGCCATCACCCCCTGCGACGGAGAGTAAAGCCATTGTCGGAAAAATCGGATTTCGAACGGAGAGCATATTCCTGATATGAATGTTAAGGCCGTTTTGCCAATAGAAATATGTGTTGCTTACCTTTGATGGCTCGCAAAAGCGCCGCTACGATAAGCGAATTGCTATAACCAAGGCCTAATATTCCTTAGTCCACGGGCATTTCTATTACCTTTCGGCAATTTGATAAGTTTGCGTTTCTCTCTCGGAATAATGTGTTAAATAGAAGTTTATGAAAACACGTTCCAAAATCGTTGGCCTAAACCGCGAAATCACCGAAATCGATCAAGAAACGGCTTCGCAGCCCATCAGCAGCAATGCTGAAAACGCTGCTGAAGATGATCAAACATCGGAATATGAGTATGATCATGTCACTGACGAAACGACGCAGAGAACCGGTTTTGGGCGTTATCTTGCGCCAACGCTGTTGTTAGGCGCGTTTACTGCGTGGTCTGTATTTTTTGTCGTTACCTATTGGTCTGAGGCACAATTCGCGATGAACAATGATCGGATTGTTACGCTCATCGTGACTTGGGCCATTCCTATGCTTTTAATTGCCGTCTTGTGGTTGGTCGTCATGCGTAACAGCAGTCGCGAAGCAACACGCTTTGGCAAGGTCGCTAATTTGTTGAGATCAGAGAGCGATGCTTTGGCAATCCGTATGCGGACGGTAAACGAAGAAATAGCGCTCGCGCGCCAATTTCTGTCACAAAATGCGCGTGAACTGGAAACATTGGGTCGCCAATCTTCGAAAAACTTGGTAGACTCCGCGCACTTGTTATCGGCCGCTCTTGCCGACAGCGATGAAAAAGCAAAGACCCTGGAATCGGTGAGCAACGCCGCCAACACCAATTTGGAACAACTTCGTAAACATTTGCCTGTTGTTACGAGCGCCGCGAAAGATGTCAGCAATCAGATTGGAAGCGCAGGGAATGATGCGCAGGTTCAGATTAAGACGCTGATTGCTACCCTCGAACGGGTAAGCGATGCCGGTAAGTCGGTCAGCGAATATATTGAGAATGTCGAAAACCGTGCCGACGACTTGTCCATCCGGCTCGCGCATTCGCTGAACGATAATGTAAAACTGCTAGATGATACTAGCAACGAAGCGCTCAACCGAAGTGCCGAAATGGCCACGCTTATGGACAAAGCCGCACAAGCGATTTCCGCCGGAATCGCACAGGCATCGAGCGAAGTCGACACCGTCATTACCAGCAGCAAAGCGAACATCCTGGCCAATCTTGCCGACCTACGTCGGGCTTTGGGGAACATTGAAGGACAAACCAGCCAGGAAGAGGCCCGTATTCAGGCCATGATCGCAAATATTAGCGAACATATTCAGTGCAGTGCAGCGCAAATTTCAGAAATTGACCGCGCAGCAACAGACCAAACAGCGAAACTTGCCTTTGCTGTATCTGCGCTGGGTGAAAGCACCCGTGCAGTTGGGGCTGCCTTGTCCGAGAATCAATCGACTACCGCCAACTTACTGGATCAATCCGACAAGTTGATAGGATCGCTCAGCGCGGCTAATCTGGAAATTGGTCATAAGATTCCTGCGGCGATGGACAGTGTTAACGCCCGCATGACACAAGGCATAGAGCAAGTGAACGCTGCACTATCCGCAGCAGAAGCCCTCGACAATATCAGCGATGGAACGCTGGAAAAGCTCAACGATATTGAACAATCGATCTCCGCGCAACGAGACGCTGTTGCCGCGCTAATGGCGGAAAGTGATGCACATTTTGCCGCGCACCATGACCAAGTCGATGCCCTTGGCGCTGCGCTCAAGCAAACGCAGGCACTGCTGCAGGACATGTCGGATCAAGCCAATAATAATTTGGTCACTTCGTTATTACGCGTACGTGAAACAACACGCGCTGCCGCAGAAAGCAGCCGCAAGATCCTTGACGAAGAACTGTCGCATATCGCCGATCAGCTAACGGAACAAAACCGGACGGCATTGGCCAATGCATTGGATGCGCAGGTCGCATCGATGAATGAAGCGGTGCAGGACGCAATTACGCGTAACATCGAATTGTCGGAAACCGCGTCTTCCTTGGTAGCCAAGCAGCTCAGCGAACTGAACGATATGACGACGAGCCTTGAAAGCCGAATTGCAGATACGATCAATAGCTTTGAAACAATCCAAGATGATAGCTTTGCTCGTCGTATGGTGATTTTGACCGAATCTTTGAACTCGACCGCCATCGACGTTACGAAGATATTGTCTAATGACGTAACCGATACCGCCTGGGCAGCCTATTTAAAGGGTGATCGTGGCGTGTTTACGCGCCGTGCCGTGCGCTTGCTGGATTCGCGTGAAGCAAAGATTATTGCCAAGCATTATGCCGATGACGGCGATTTCCGGGAACATGTAAACCGTTACGTGCATGACTTCGAAGGTATAATGCGCCTATTGCTCAGCACGCGTGATGGCAATGCGATTGGTGTTACCTTGCTATCGTCCGATATTGGTAAGCTTTACGTTGCGCTGGCGCAGGCCATTGAGCGGCTACGTAAATAAGCTTCAAACGGGCGGATTAAGCAAGCCATCAAAACTGTGGCGGTTTATCCAGTCAAAGCTGTAATTGGCGTAATATAAGCCGAACAATGCTGCTGACAGCAATGTCGTTCTCAACAATATTTTCTTTGGCTGAAAATTGCCCGGCGCACTGTCCGCTTGGCCGGGCGTCTTTGGAAGGCCAAGTTCGTCATGCGTCCGCACGCCGATAGGCAAAATGACGAACGCCGTCATAACCCAAAACAGCAAATATATGGCAACAATCGAGGTCCAGGTCATGCGGTCTCCACAATCAAAACATCCACAATCGGCTTCTTGCCTGTCCAACTTACTGCAACGCGGCGGACGGCTAAACGCACAGTTTCGCGTAACTTGTCATAGTCACCGCGATGCTCTTTCACTGCTTTCACCGCAGCAGCAGTGGCCTCTTCCAGAAAATCTTCAAGATCTTCCTCAATCGGTACACCATGCAAACGTATCTCAGGGTTGCCTAGCATCCGGTCTTTAGCATCCAGCGCGAAGGCTACCGAAATCAGACCATACCATGAAAGTCGGCGGCGTTCATTCAATGTGGCACCATCAGCCGCAATGATAGTGTCGCCATCAAGGATCAAACGACCAGTGCGCTCTTTACCAATGATTTTCGGTTCGCCAGGCGCAAGGCGCACCACGTCGCCATTGGATTGAACAACCGCTTTGGGAACGCCGTGCGCGCGCGCGAACCTTGCTTGTTCCGCCATATGCCGGCGTTCGCCATGTACGGGAATAAGGATTTCTGGACGAACCCAGTCATACAGCGCGGCAAGTTCGGGCTGGCCCGGGTGGCCGGACACATGGACGTGCGCCTGCTTTTCCGTGACTGTCAGAATGTTCCGTTCGGCAAGCTTGTTCATAATTACGCCAATGGCAATTTCATTGCCCGGTATCTGCTTCGAAGAGAAAATGACTGTGTCGCCTTCTTGTAGCTTCACTGGGTGGTTGCCCTCGGATATGCGCGCCAAAGCGGCCCGTGCCTCGCCCTGCCCGCCCGTCGCGACGACCATAACGTCATGCCGTGGAAGGCTATCAACGCTCTCCATATCCACCGTCTTTGGCATGTCTTTTAAATAGCCATTGGCTTGCGCCGCTTCAATGATGCGGTGCAGTGAACGCCCTGCGAAACATAAGGTGCGACCACTTTCGCGCGCGACCTCGCTTAAGGTCTGCAATCGCGCAGCGTTGGAGGCGAAGGTGGTTACGACCACCCTGCCCTTGGCAGATTTAACGGACTTGAGAAGATCATCTTTAACGCTGCCTTCGCTGCCGCTGGTATCAAGATTGAACACGTTGGTGGAATCACACACCATCGCCAACACTTTGCTGTCGCCAATCGCGGTCAGCGCCTCTTGGGTCGACGGTGTGCCCAATACAGGGCGCGGGTCCAATTTCCAGTCCCCCGTATGAAATATCTTGCCGTAGGGTGTGGTGATGAGGCAGGCGCTCATCTCAAGTATAGAGTGCGCTAAGGTGACGAACTTGAAGTCAAATGGCCCTAATGAAAATGCGCCCTCCATCGGGATCACGTTCAACTCCACAATGTCGGCAATGCCTTCTTCTACCAACTTGCCGCGAATGAGGGTTGCCGTGAACGGTGTGGCATAGAGTGGTACGCCCAAGTCGGCGGCAAAATAAGCTACCGCGCCAATATGATCTTCATGGCCATGGGTCAGAACGATACCGAGCAAGTCATTCTTGCGCTTTTCAATAAATTCCAGATCGGGCAGGACAAGGTCAATTCCGGGATATTCCGAATTCGCAAATGTTAGGCCTAAATCGACCATCACCCATTTGCCCTGGCAACCGTATAAATTGACGTTCATTCCAATTTCGTTGGAGCCGCCAAGGGCAAGAAAAAGCAGTTCGTTTTTTGGGGTCGTCATGAGTTAATATCTCTATTCCTGTATAAAAGCGACAGCCCCCGCAGCGTCAAATCGGGCTCTACCCGGTCAAATAAATGGCCATGTTGCTGAAACAATATAGCTAAACCACCAGTTGCAATGACTGACACCGGTTCGCCAATTTCAGCTTTCATCCGTGCGAGTATCCCTTCGATCATCGCCACATAGCCCCAATAGATGCCAATCTGCATTTGTCCAACAGTCGTTGTACCAATCACGCTTTCATTTGGTGGCGGTTCAATTGCAATTCGCGGCAACATGGCAGCAGCGGCGTAGAGCGCGTCAAGGGAAAGGTTAACACCTGGTGCGATGCTACCGCCGCTATAGGAACCATCTGAGCCAATATAATCAAACGTTGTTGCTGTGCCAAAACTTATGACGACCTTATGCCCGTCGGCCAATGAATGTGCGGCAATGGCATTTACGGCGCGATCCGCACCAACAGCGTGCGGTTCAGCCACACGCAATTGAATGCCCCACTCAACGCTTCCGCGTCCGGCAACTAAGGCCTCAGTACCGAAATAGCGTGTCGCTAACAGCTGCAAATTGTGCAAAGCGCGTGGAACGACTGTAGCGATAATAACCGCTTTAACATCCGTACGACGAAAGCCCGCCATCTGGATCAATTGGTCCAACCATACCGCATATTCATCGGCCGTGCGCCGTGCATCTGTCGCAATGCGCCATCTTTGCACTATTTCGCCAGTGTCATTGACCAATGCAAATTTCACATTGGTATTACCTGTATCAATCGCGAGCAGCATAGCTCACCCCTACTAAATTAGAAAAACATCGGCTGCATGAATGGCACGAATTGAACCATCCGCCAAGCGAAGCTGCAACGCACCATCATCATCAAGACCGGCATAAAGCCCATTCACTTCCTCGCCATCGGGTAGTTTCGCTGACAATGCTGTGCCGCGTGGATGGGCGTGTTCCTCCCAATGACGGACGATGGTGCTTAAGCCTGATAACCGCCAAATATTGAGATATCGGGCAAACGCTTCCGCTAGAATTTCCAGTGCCGTTTGCGCGTCAGGCGGTGCTACGCCAAGCGACAATAGGTCCGACACTTTCCTGTCCAGATTTTGCGGGTGCCAGACGAGGTTAAGGCCTATACCTACAATGACTGCATCTGCGGCGCGCTCCAACAATATGCCGCATAATTTTGAGCCATCATGCGTTAATATGTCATTCGGCCATTTTAGGATTAAATCAACTTGCGGCGCCATATGACGAACGGCATCATAAGCAGCAACGGCCGTTACAAAAGCCAGCCCTGCGGGAGAAGGATCTGTGTCGCGCAAGCGCACAATAACACTGGCAAAGAGATTGCCCTTCGGGCTTTCCCAACTACGTCCAAGACGGCCACGCCCCCCATCTTGCGCATCTGCGCGAAGCCATAACCCCTCGGGAGCGCCTTGCGCCGCGCGTATCAGAAGATCTGCGTTGGTTGAACCTGTGAGTGCAACTTCTTCAAAAATGGGTGTCAGAACAGCGCCCTCGCGGCATAAGCCGTCCAGATGCCAAGCGCAGGTATCGCGAAATAGCCCAAAGGTGAGTTCGCTGCGGCTAGCATGCCGCCCGTCCAGACGAGAAGCTTGTCGTCGCTCTCAACGATTACATCCGCTGCGTCATCAAAATACATAACCTTGACGACCTTCAGATAATAAAATGCACCAATAACGGATGCCGTGATGCCGATGACGGCTAGTGGTAACAGACCAGCGGCCACTGCAGCGTTAAACACTACCAGCTTACCCCAGAAACCGAACAATGGCGGAATACCAGCAAGGCTGAACATGAAAATGGCCAAAGCAGCGGCCAGCGCTGGGCGCGTCTTGGACAGACCGGCTATATCAGAAAATTCTTCGCGATACCCACCGTCTATATCCTTCAACTGCATTAGACAGACGAAGCTGCCCAAGGTCATAGCAACATAGATAACCAAATACACCAGCATGGCAGAAATGCCCTGTTCTGTTCCCGTCGCAAGGCCAATCAAAATGAAACCGACATTGTTGATCGAGCTATACGCCATCAGTCGCTTCAGATTTTGCTGACCAATGGCGCCGACTGCACCGATGATGATCGACATCAACGCCACAGCAATAATGATTTGCTGCCAAACCAATATTTGCGAACCAAATGCCTCAAGCACGATACGGATGGTCAACGCAATCGCCGCAACCTTTGGTGCGCTGGCGAAAAATGCCGTGACGGGTGTCGGCGCGCCTTCATAAACATCTGGGGTCCACATGTGGAACGGCGCTGCGCTAATTTTGAAGGCAAGACCCGAAAGAATGAACACTATACCGAAAATCAAGCCGAGGCCGACTTCCGTATCCATAGCCGAGCCAATTGCGGCGAAACTTGTAGATCCAGCAAAGCCATATACCAAAGACGCACCGAACAAGAGCATCCCGCTGGCAAGGGCGCCAAGAACGAAATATTTAAGCCCGGCTTCAGCTGAACGCCCGTCGGAGCGCACAAAACTTGCAAGGACATAAGCGGACAAGCTCTGCAGCTCTAAGCCAATATAGAGAGAAATCAGGTCGGTTGCAGATACCATCACACCCATGCCAATGCAGGACAAGAGGATAAGCACCGGATATTCGGCGCGCATGGCACCCGCATTTTCCAAGAAACGGGGTGCAATCATCAGCGAGATCGCCGCCGCGATGAAGATCAGTATCTTAGAGAAATTGCCGAATGCATCATTGACCAAAAGACCATCAAAAGCGGATAGATTGGTACCGTTCATCATAAAGTCGATAACGAATGCCCCAGCGGCACTGAGTGCAGCAACGGCCAATATGCTGATCAAGCGGCCAGCCTGTTCACGCCAAGCAGCCACAAGCAGCAGGCCAAGCGCAGAGAAGCTCAAAATGATTTCTGGACGTACCAGAAAGAGAGAGGCGTTCAGTTCCATTATCAATGGCTCCCCTCAGCCATATTTTTTTCCGCATGATGCACAACGCGATACCGCGCGGTGGTTGGGTCTACTAATTTCAGTTTGCTGTCCCCCACAGTGGCAGCGCGTTCGATGCGCGCGACAATAGTTGCCACGTCGCGGCGAATGGGTGCCAGGAATGTTTCAGGATATACACCCATCCACAACACCACGACAGCAATCGGCGCGAGAAGCCATATTTCACGACCATTAACGTCAGACATAGCAGCCGCATCAGCATTAACCTGTGGTCCAAATGCGATGCGACGGTAGAGATATAGCATATAACCAGCACCCAAGATAATACCGGTGGTGGCAATTAATGTGGCCCATGTGGAAACCTTATACGCGCCGGCAAGGCTCAAAAACTCTCCCACAAACCCACTGGTCCCGGGCAAGCCAACACTCGCCATCGTGAACAGCATGAAAAGCAAAGCATATTTGGGCATATTGACGCTGAGACCACCATAACGGCTGATTTCACGCGTATGCAGGCGGTCATAGATAACGCCCACGCACAAGAAGAGCGCGCCAGAAACAAGGCCATGGCTCAACATCACAATGATAGCGCCTTCGATACCCTGTTGATTGAAAGTAAACAGGCCAACGGTCACAATCGCCATATGCGCGACCGACGAATAGGCGATCAGCTTTTTCATATCCTGCTGCACCAATGCAACAAGCGATGTGTAGACAACGGCAACCATCGACAGGCCAAAGACCAACGGAATGAAGTCTGCGCTCGCTTCTGGAAACATAGGCAAAGAGAAACGCAGGAAGCCGTAGCCACCCATTTTCAACAGCACACCTGCCAAGATTACAGAACCAGCGGTTGGTGCCTGAACGTGGGCATCAGGCAACCATGTATGCACGGGCCACATGGGCATTTTCACCGCAAAAGATGCGAAGAATGCGAACCAAAGCCATTTCTGGGCTTCTGCAGGAAAATCTGTGTTCAGCAAGGTTGGGATATCCGAGGTGCCCGCAAATTGGATCATCCACAGCATTGCAATGAGCATCACGAGTGAACCAAGCAATGTGTAGAGGAAGAATTTATAAGACGCATAAATGCGGTCTTGCCCGCCCCAAATACCGATGATGAGATACATCGGGATCAAGCCAGCTTCAAAGAAGATGTAGAACAGCAGCAAATCCTGTGCTGCAAAAACGCCAATCATCAGTGTTTCCATCAACAGAAACGCGGCCATATATTCACCGACGCGTTTCTGGATCGATGTCCAGCTTGCACCAATACAAATGGGCATCAGAAATACCGACAACATAATCAAAGTCAGCGAAATGCCGTCAATACCGAGCCGCCAACCAATGGGGCCGAACAAGGCTGCACTTTCAGTAAATTGCCATTGGGCGCCCGCGGGATCATAACTGAGCCAAAGCGCGACACCGAGAACAAGATTCAACAATGTCGCAGACAGCGCAATGTTGCGCGCCAGTTCAGCGCGAACAAACAAGCACAAAGCTGATGCGACCACCGGGATGGCCAACATGATCGAAAGGACAGGTATATCTGCGGCGTTTATCATGCTCTCACCATCATCCAGCTCACCGCGATGACTAAGCCAAGAAGCATCACAAGCGCATATGTATAAAGATAACCCGACTGTATCCGCACAGCCAATTTGCTACCAAGGGACACCAAAGCGGCCGAACCATTGGGACCGAAACGGTCAATGATGCCGATATCGCCTTGTTTCCAAAACAGACGTCCGAACCAAAATGCAGGACGCACGAACAAGAAGTTATAGAGTTCGTCAAAATACCATTTGTTGAGGAAGAAGCTGTAAATCGGTGCAAAAGCGGTCGCCAAACGTTGTGGCGCATCTGTCGACAACTGGTACATAACATAGGCGGTTGTCAGACCAATAAGCATGGCAACGGTCGACGACAATTTTACCCACAACGGCACTTCATGCATAGCATGCATCAAATGCGCGTTGAAATAGAGTGTGCTGTTTGCCCAAAATGCTTGCCCCGCTTCCGCGTCGATAAACGCATTGTGGAAGACAAAACCTGCAAAAATGGCACCTACAGTCAGCAGCGCTAAAGGCGTCAGCATTGGCCACGGGCTCTCATGCGGATGATAGCCCGCCGTTCCGTCACTTTTCGCGTCATGCCCATGTGCGTCATGGTTATGTTCGTGATGATCATGCATCGCGTGTTGAATATGCTCCGATTGCTCCCAGCGCGGCTTTCCAAAGAATGTCAGGAACATCAAGCGCCAGCTGTAGAAGCTCGTCAGAAGCGCGGCGAGGACGCCAATACCAAAGCCGTACATATGGAAAGTAGATTCACTCGCAAACGCGGCCTCAATAATCGCATCTTTGGAATAGAAACCAGCAAAGCCACCAACGCCCAAGATACCGACACCCGTTATCGCTAAAGTGCCTGCCATCATGGCCCAGAATGTCAGCGGGATATGTTTCCGCAAACCGCCATAATAACGCATATCTTGTTCATGGTGCATTGCGTGGATCACCGAACCCGCGCCCAAGAACAACAACGCTTTAAAGAAAGCGTGGGTAAACAGATGGAACATCGCCGCGCCATATGCGCCAGTGCCGGCGGCAAAGAACATATAACCAAGCTGTGAACAGGTGGAGTAAGCAATAACGCGTTTGATATCGGTCTGTACAAGGCCAACTGTCGCCGCGAAGATTGCAGTCGTAGCGCCTACGATTGTAACGACATCGAGCGCGAATTGGCTGGTTTCAAACAAGGGCGATAGGCGGCACACCATGAATACGCCAGCGGTCACCATAGTCGCCGCGTGGATCAGCGCCGAAACGGGCGTTGGGCCTTCCATCGCGTCCGGTAACCATGTGTGCAAGCCAAGCTGCGCCGATTTGCCCATCGCGCCGATGAACAGCAATATGCAGAGCAAGCTCATGGTATCGACGCGAAGTCCCAAAAAGCCAATGCTTGACCCGACTTTATCCGGTGCGGCAGCGAGAATTTCGGGGATCGAAACGGTGCCAAACAACCAGAATATGCCAAAAATGCCAAGCATGAAGCCGAGGTCACCGACGCGGTTGACGACAAACGCCTTTATTGCCGCCGCATTTGCGCTGGGTTTCTTATACCAAAAACCAATCAACAAATAAGACGCAAGGCCAACACCTTCCCATCCGAAGAACATTTGTACCAAATTGTTGGCGGTGACCAACATCAACATCGCAAAGGTAAACAGCGACAGATACGCAAAAAAGCGCGGCTGATCGGGATCTTCCTCCATATAGCCCCAGCTATAGAGATGTACGAGCGCCGACACGCTGGTAATCACCACAAGCATGACGGCGGTCAGCGCATCAACGCGCAATTCCCAGTCAAAGGTCAAGTCGCCCGACTGCACCCATGTCATCACGGGTTGGACGTAAGCAGTTTCAATGCCGTTCAGGAAGCCGATGAAAATTGGCCAACTCAGGAACGCAGCAATAAACAAGCTTGCGGTGGTGATTGTCTTAGCCGCCAAAGCGCCAATAAAACGCTGGCCGAGGCCCGCGACAAGCGCAGCCAGAAGCGGCAGGAATACAATGAAATGGATTGCAGTCACTGGATGTTATCCCTTCATCCTGTTGACGTCATCAACCGCGATTGTGCCACGGCCACGGAAATAGATAACCAATATCGCAAGACCAATCGCAGCCTCACCCGCCGCAACGGTCAAAACGAACATGGCGAAAATTTGCCCCGTCAGGTCGCCTAAAAATACACTGAACGCCACAAGATTGATGTTCACCGCAAGCAGTATGAGCTCAATTGCCATTAGGATGATGATTACATTTTTCCGGTTCAGGAAAATGCCAAGCACGCCCATGACGAACAAGATGCTGCTCACCACGAGATAATGTTCGATACCAATCACAGCTCAATCCCCTGCCCTACAGGCTGATTAACATTGCGCGTCGCGTCTTGCGGACGGCGCTGAACCTGACTGCTGATGTTCTGACCGCGGGTGCCGTGGCTGCGGCGATGCGTAAGAACGATTGCGCCAACCATCGCAACCAAAAGGATCAAGCCTGCCGTTTCGAACAAGAATACATATTTGTTATACAGTAAGGCGCCAATCGCTTCGATATTGGGTACCGTCGCCGATACCACAGCACTCCCTGCTTCTGGCGTACCAAGCTGCACGGCACCGGCCTGATATGCGCCTATACCAAGTACCAGTTCAGACACCAATATGACCGCCAGCAACAACCCAAGCGGGACGTTCTTGATAAAACCTGCACGCAATTCGGCAAAATCAATATCAAGCATCATGACGACGAAAAGGAACAGCACTGCGACCGCGCCTACATAGACAATGACCAACAGCATCGCGATGAACTCTGCACCGATGAGCACCATAAGGCCTGCCGCGTTGAAGAAGGCAACAATCAACCACAGCACGCTGTGCACTGGATTACGCGCAAAAATGACCATCGCCGCGGACGCGATGACGATGCTTGCGAAAATATAAAAAGAGACAAGTTGGATCACGATGGGTCGCCCTTAACGATAGGGTGCATCGGCGGCAAGGTTCGCGGCAATTGCCCGTTCCCATTTCGCGCCGTTGTCGAGGAGCTTGGCCTTATCATAGAGCAGTTCCTCTCGCGTTTCAGTTGCGAATTCGAGGTTCGGCCCTTCGACAATAGCATCGACCGGGCACGCCTCTTGGCAGAAGCCGCAGTAGATGCACTTGGTCATATCGATGTCATAGCGCGTGGTACGGCGGCTACCGTCGTCGCGTGGTTCAGACTCAATGGTAATGGCCAGTGCAGGACAAACTGCCTCACATAATTTACATGCGATGCAGCGTTCCTCGCCATTCGGGTAACGACGCAAAGCATGCTCACCGCGGAAACGCGGGCTCAGCGGGTTCTTTTCGAACGGATAGTTGATTGTCGCCTTCCGCTTGAAGAAATATTTCAAGGTCAGCATGTGCGCCTTGACGAATTCCCACAAAGTGAAGGTTTTGATGAGATGAGCTATGGTGGTCATGCGAAATGTCCCGTGAACATAAGATAGCCGCTCACCAAAAAGACCCAGAAGAGCGATATTGGCAGAAACACTTTCCAACCCAAACGCATCAATTGATCATAACGGTAACGCGGCACAGTCGCCTTTACCCATGCAAAGATGAAGAACATAAGCAGGATTTTAGCAAAGAACCAGATGATGCCTGGAACGGCGTACAATGGCGCCCAGTCAACCGGTGGCAAATATCCACCCCAGAATAGGATCGCGTTCAGCGCGCACATCAACAGGACGTTGGCATATTCACCCAACCAGAACAAAGCGAAGGCCATGGAGGAATATTCGGTCTGATACCCGGCGACCAACTCACTTTCCGCTTCAGTCAAATCGAAGGGAGCGCGTGCCGTTTCCGCCATGGAGCTGATGAGGAACATCACCGCAATCGGGAACAACAAAGGATTAAAGGCATAGGCATTGATGAAACCAAAAACGTGGCTACGCTGCCCCTCAACAATGCCGCCAACATTGAACGTGCCTGCCCAAAGGACAACACAAATCAAGATGAAGCCAATGGATACTTCATAAGAAATCATCTGTGCAGCCGCACGCATAGCCGAATAGAATGGATATTTGGAGTTGGATGCCCATCCTGCGATGACGACACCATAAACGCCAAGGCTACTGATCGCTAAAATGTAGAGCAAGCCGACATTGATATTCGACAGCACCACACCATCGGCAAAGGGAATGACCGCCCAAGCCATCAATGCGACGGTGAAGGTAATGATCGGCGCAATTAGGAACAAGCCGCGATTAGAAGCGCTTGGGATGATTGTTTCCTGTAGAAACACCTTAAGGCCGTCAGCAAACGACTGAAGGACCCCGAAAGGACCAACAACATTGGGCCCTTTGCGCAGTGCAAAAGCTGCCCACAATTTGCGTTCGGCGTAAATGATGAGGGCGACTGCCAGCATCAGCGGTAACGCAATGAGTAGTATCCCCGCGATGGTTGCCGTGAACCATGCCGCTTCGTAGCTCATACCAAGGGTTTGGAAGAAGGATGTCATTCCGCTGCCTCCAAAATTTGCGTGCCGTGCACCAGTTCAGCAGAACATTTCTGCATCGTTTCGGACGCGCGGCAAATCGCGTTGGTCAGGTAGAAATCCTTGATCGGATAATCAGTGATCTTGCCACTTACATCAGCAGGCAGCGAAGGTTCCGACCAGCCATAATCCGCTAGTTCTTCGACGCCCAAAGCAGGCACTGCCTTCGCCATTTCGGCGCGCAATGCATCTAAGCTGTCAAATGGGAGGCGCTTGCCCAGGACATCGGACAAAGCCCGGAATATGGCCCAATCTTCACGCGCATCACCGGGCGGGAACACCGCACGCTCGCCACGTTGCACGCGGCCTTCCAAGTTTACATAGGTTCCCGATTTTTCGGAATAAGCAGCGCCGGGCAAAATCACATCGGCATGATGCGCGCCATTATCGCCATGATGGCCGACATAGACTTTGAAGCTGTCCGCAAACAGGCTGTAATCCACTTCGTCAGCACCTAGGAAGAATGCCACCTTCGGTTTTGTTGCGGCTAGCTTCTTGATCCCGCCGTCATGCGCATAGCCGAGCATGAGACCGCCCATGCGCGCAGCTGCAAAGTGCAGTACGTTGAAACCATTCCAATCATCGCGGACCAGCTTATATTTTTTAGCAAAGGCCAAGGCCGCGCCGTGCACACCATCATAGCGCAAAGCACCGCCACCTAAGATAATCGATGGACGTTCAGCCGCCTTCAGCGCATCGGACAATGCCTTGGGCGCCTTCGCCAAAGCACTCAGATCATCGCCGAGCCACTCTACCTTATAAGTAAGGTCAGTGACGGGGCCAATGGCAAATACCTTCGCCCCACGCTTGCGAACGGCCTTTTGAATGCGTGTGTTCACCAATGGTGCTTCACGCCGCAAATCACTGCCGACCAACAAAATTACATCGGCATTTTCGATGCCAGCGATCGTGGTGTTAAAATTTACAGCCGAAAGAGAAGATGTGTCATAAGCAAGGCCTGTCTGGCGTCCCTCCAACATCGACGCGCCAGCGAGTTCGCGCGCAGCGAACATGGTTTCGCAATCAACCTGATCACCCGCCAGTACCGCCGCCTCGCCTGTCCAATGCGCTTTAATGGCATCAAAAGCCTCAGCCCAATCTGCCGCGACCAACTTTCCGTTCTTGCGGACATAGGGCTTGTCCAAACGGCGATGCGTCAGGCCATCTACGGCATGGCGCGTTTTATCCGACGCCCATTCTTCGTTCACATCGTCATTGATGCGCGGCAAGGCACGCAACACGGCTCTACCCCGGCTATCGAGACGGATGTTGGTGCCCACGGCGTCCATCACATCGATGCTTGGGGTTTTCTTCAATTCCCAAGGGCGCGCCTCAAAAGCATAAGGCTTCGCCGTCAAGGCACCAACGGGGCATAGATCAACGACATTACCTGAAAGCTCGCTTTGCATGGCGTGCTCAAGATAGGTCGTGATTTGCATATTTTCGCCGCGTCCAATCGCGCCGACTTCTTCTATACCAGCAACTTCTTCGGCAAAACGGACACAGCGTGTGCACTGAATGCAACGCGTCATCACTGTCTTAACGAGCGGCCCCATATATTTTTCCGTAACCGCGCGCTTGTTCTCTTCAAAGCGCGACGCACCGCGACCATAAGCAACGCTTTGGTCCTGCAGATCACATTCACCGCCTTGATCACAAATCGGGCAATCAAGCGGGTGGTTGATGAGCAAAAATTCCATCACCCCTTCACGCGCCTTTTTGACCATCGGCGTATCGGTGCGGATGATCTGACCTTCGGTGGCGGGCAGTGCACATGACGCCTGTGGCTTTGGCGGACCGGGTGCAACCTCGACCAAGCACATGCGGCAATTGCCAGCTATGGACAGCCGTTCATGATAACAAAAGCGCGGAATTTCCTTCCCTGCCATCTCACACGCCTGCAAAACAGTCGCGCCTGCAGGGACTTCAAGTTCTAATCCGTCTACGGTGACTTTAGGCATGTTTACTCCGCCGCCTCCAGCATATTGTCGCCCTTGGCGTCGTTAATCCGGCGCTCCATCTCTGGACGAAAATGCTTGATAAGCCCTTGAATTGGCCAAGCAGCTGCATCGCCGAGCGCGCAAATGGTGTGGCCTTCGACTTGTTTGGTCACATCGTACAAAGTATCTATATCGCCTATATCGGCATCGCCGGTGCGCATCTTTTCCATCACGCGCCACATCCAGCCTGTACCTTCACGGCAAGGCGTGCATTGGCCGCAGCTTTCATGTTTGTAGAAATACGAAAGCCGGCAAATAGCGCGCACAATATCGGTGGACTTGTCCATCACAATCACCGCTGCCGTGCCAAGACCGGAGCCGACAGCTTTGCAGCCATCAAAGTCCATAGGCACGTCCATCATCATCGCTGCCGGAACCAATGGCACCGACGAGCCGCCAGGAATGACCGCCAAGAGATTGTCCCAACCACCTCTTATACCGCCGCAATGCTTTTCTATGAGCTCACGAAACGGGATGCCCATTTCTTCTTCAACAACGCATGGCTTTTCGACATGGCCGGAGATTTGGAACAGCTTGGTGCCATGGTTGTTTTCGCGACCAAAGCTTTTGAACCAAGCTGCACTACGCCGCAGAATCGTTGGGACGACCGCGATACTTTCAACATTGTTTACGGTCGTAGGGCACCCATAAAGCCCCGCACCTGCAGGAAATGGCGGCTTCAGCCGTGGTTGGCCCTTTTTGCCCTCCAGGCTTTCAATCATCGCGGTTTCTTCGCCACAGATATAAGCGCCCGCACCGCGATGGACAAACACGTCAAAGTCATAGCCAGACTTGGCGGCATTCTTACCGAGCAAGCCTGCAGAATAGGCCTCCGCAACCGCCTTTTCTAGCACCTTGGCTTCAAAAATATATTCGCCGCGAATATAGATATAGGCCGCACGCGCGCGCATCGCGAAACCAGCGATCAGTGCACCTTCGATCAGCTTATGCGGATCGTGACGGATGATCTCACGATCCTTGCACGAGCCGGGCTCGGATTCATCGGCATTGATGACGAGGAAATTCGGGCGCTCGGGCGTCGGCGCCTTGGGCATGAAGCTCCACTTCATCCCTGTTGGGAAACCCGCACCGCCGCGACCACGGAGGCCGGAAGCTTTCACTTCCTCTATAATCGCATCCTGCCCAACCTTCATAAGGTCAGCAGTCTTGTCCCAATCGCCACGTTTCTGCGCCGCCTTCAGGCCAAAGTCCTGATAGCCATACAGATTGGTAAAAATGCGGTCTTTGTCAGCGAGCATCAGCCCAAACCTCCAAGAAAAAACCATGCTGCCCCGGCGATGATCAAACCAATAACGGCGAGCTTAATAACGCCCTTGAGCAATTTCCAAGCGACGAACGCCGCGATGAGAATTCCGATGAGAGGGAGAAATTCCATTAATACTCCCCCCGATAATCATGGTTTTTGTCAACCATCGCATGCAAGGTCGTTGCACCGCCATAAGGCTCCACCGTGTGGCGACCCGGCAATTGGGTTCCTATTTTCGGTTGCTTACCTTCAGCCAAGTCGTTGAGGATCGCGGTCATGCTGCCATAATCGAGATCTTCATAATTATCGTCGTTGATTTGAACCATCGGCGCAGACGCGCAATTACCCATGCACTCGACTTCGTTCAGCGTGAATATGCCGTCTGGCGTCGTCGCACCTTTAATCAGTCCGCGGCTCTTGCACGCCGCCATAATGTCATCGGACCCGCGCAACATGCATGGTGTCGTTCCACATATTTGCACATGATATCGTCCCACGGGCGCGAGATTGTACATCGTGTAGAAGGTCGCGACTTCATACGCGCGCATATAAGGCATACCGAGATAGCTTGCGACATATTCGATTACAGGAACGGGCAACCAACCTTGGGTTTGTGTTTCTTCGCCGACCTGACGCTGCGCCAAATCAAGCAAAGCCATTACCGCCGATTGCTGACGACCGGCGGGGTAGCGGCCGATATACATATCGGCTTTAGCTTTATATTCCTTGGAAAAGGCAAATTTACCCCATTTGGCGCGGGTTTCGGCTTCATCCGGGATGTTTACTGCGTCAGCCATGTGCTTCTTTCCGTCCCCAAGTCCGCCCGATATACGCGCCAAACATCATGGCCGCAGCGGTCGAACCCACTTCTTTTGCCGACACCTCGGCATGAAACAAATAGAGGTAGGCCGCAACCAGAGTGACCGAACCAATTGCCACCGATGCTAGAAACATAAGTTCGCGCGTCATCAGCGGTCACACTCCCCAAACACGATGTCGAGCGCACCCAAAATCGCAGTCGTATCAGCAAGCATGTGTCCACGGCTCATGAAATCCATCGCCTGCAAGTGCGAAAAGGCCGTCGGGCGAATTTTGCAACGATAAGGCTTGTTGCTGCCGTCGGCGACCAGATAAACCCCAAACTCGCCTTTCGGGCTCTCAGTGGCCACATATACGCTGCCTGCAGGCACTTTAAAGCCTTCAGTGTAGAGCTTGAAGTGATGGATCAATGCTTCCATCGATTGTTTCATTTCCGCACGCTTAGGTGGCGCGACCTTACGATCGTCGCTGCAAACTGGCCCTTCAGGCATTTGTTGCAAACATTGCTTGATGATGCGAACCGATTGGCGCACTTCTTCAACACGAACCATGAACCGGTCATAACAATCGCCGCGTGTACCCACTGGAATATCAAATTCCATCCGGTCATAGACGTCATAAGGCTGGCTTTTGCGGATATCCCAAGGGATGCCTGCTCCACGGATCATTGGTCCGGAAAAGCCCCATTTGATCGCGTCTTCCTTAGAAACAATCGCGATATCGACATTGCGTTGTTTAAAAATGCGGTTGTCGACTACCAATGACATCGCGTCCTCGAACAAGCGCGGCATGCGCTCGTCCAACCATTCGGCGATGTCGGTTAGCAGTTTTAACGGTACATCCTGATGCACACCGCCGGGACGAAACCACGCGGCATGCATACGCGCGCCACTGGCCCGCTCGTAAAAGGCCATGATATCTTCGCGGATTTCATACAACCACAATGGCGGCGTCATCGCACCAACATCGATGATATGGTGCGCGATGTTCAGCGTATGGTTCTTGATACGTGTCAGTTCGGCGAACAATACCCGCAAATATTGCGCACGGAGAGGTACTTCCAGATCCAACAGCTTTTCGACCGCGAGCACATAGCTATGCTCCATCGCCATGGGCGACGCGTAATCCAACCGGTCAAAATATGGCAAAGCCTGCAAATAGGTTTTATATTCAATCAGCTTTTCGGTGCCACGGTGCAATAGGCCGATATGCGGGTCAAGCCGCTCGACGATTTCGCCGTCTAGCTCCATCACCAGACGCAAAACACCATGCGCTGCGGGGTGCTGTGGGCCGAAGTTAATCGTGTAATTTTGGATGACTTCATCGCCAGTGGTAGGCGCGAGATCTTGCTGCATGCTCATGCTTTGTCTCCCGCCGCCTTTGGCTTACGTGCGGTGCGTTTGACCGTTTCTTTGGGTGCAGACTGCGGCTTTACAACTTCGACCGACTTTTCATCACCTGGCAGGACATAATCCGCACCTTCCCAAGGGCTAAGAAAGTCAAAATTGCGGAAATCCTGCGCCAATTGCACAGGCTCATATTTCACGCGTTTTTCTTCTTCGGAATAGCGCAGCTCAACATAGCCCGAAAGAGGGAAGTCTTTACGCTGCGGATGTCCCGAAAAACCGTAATCGGTCAATATGCGCCGCAAATCAGCATTGCCGGAGAATAACACGCCATACATGTCAAAAACTTCGCGTTCCAACCACCCGGCAACTGGCCAGATGCTGGTAACCGAAGGAACAGGCTGATCTTCATTCGTGGTTAAATGCACACGAATGCGGTGATTTTTTGTGAGGCTCAGAAGGCAATAGACCACCTCAAAACGCGGATCGCGATCGGGCCAGTCGACGCCAGCAATTTCCATCAACTGCTGATACTCGCAATTGTCACGCAGTAGTACCATGCAGTCCACCAACGCATCACGGTGAATATGCACAACTACTTCATGATTGGCTTCTTCAATAGAAACCAAGTGCTTACCAAGCGCTTTTGAGATCGCTTTTAGTATGCCGTCAGGCGCGTTAATGCGGGGTGCGGAATGACTCACCGTTCGATCGTCCCTGTCCGGCGGATTTTACGTTGCAACTGCATAATGCCATAAAGCAAAGCTTCAGCCGTTGGCGGGCATCCAGGTACATAAATGTCTACGGGTACAACGCGATCGCAACCGCGCACAACGCTGTAGCTATAGTGATAATAGCCACCGCCATTGGCGCAGCTACCCATGGAGATGACATATTTGGGTTCCGACATTTGGTCATAAACCTTGCGCAACGCAGGTGCCATTTTGTTACAAAGTGTGCCCGCGACGATCATCACATCGGACTGACGCGGTGATGCGCGTGGTGCGATACCGAAACGTTCAAAGTCGTAGCGCGGCATATAACCGTGGATCATTTCTACAGCGCAACATGCAAGACCAAAGGTCATGGGCCATAAAGAGCCCGTACGCGCCCAATTAAAAAGGTCTTCGGTCGACGAAACAACAAAACCCTTGTCGTTCACTTCGCTTTCAATATCCTTGAAGAACGCGGTATCTGGCGCTTGCACGTCAGACAGTGATGGCGTGATTACTCCCATTCGAGTGCTCCCACTTTCCATGCATAGATAAATCCGATGACCAATTCGAACAGGAACAGCATCATGGTGCCCCAACCGATCCAGCCTGTTTCACCCAGACTAACCGCCCATGGGTATAAAAAAGCCGCCTCAAGGTCAAAAATGATAAACAAAATCGCAACAAGATAAAAACGGACGTCAAATTGGCTACGCGAGTCTTCGAAAGCTGGAAATCCGCACTCATACTCGGCAAGCTTCGCCTCAGTCGGCTTGTACGTTCCTGTCAGCCGCGACACGCCCATCGGCAAAAACACAAATGCCGACGACAAGGTGAGCGCCACCACCAAGAAAAGCAGTATGGGCAAATATTGCGACAAATCAGTCATATCAGACTCGTTTCCGAAACCCCGTAAGTTGCGGCGCTTTTAGGCAGAAGAGTCCCGACCTGCAAGGCCAAGACTCGGCATTTTTTCTGCCATTTTCGACGATTATTTTATGGCGCCAACCAACAACTTATGCAGTTTGCTGTGCAATATGTCATTTGCCGCCAAAACCTGTGTATCTGCGATATGCGGACTGCGTCCACGATAGTCGGTTACAAAACCACCAGCTTCGCGCACGAGCAAACAACCAGCGGCCGTATCCCAAGGAGATAGACCGCTTTCCCAGAAACCATCATAACGCCCAGCAGCCAACCAAGCGAGATCAAGACTTGCCGCGCCAAAGCGCCGAATGCCAGATACAGAAGGACCAATAGCGCCAAAAATTTTGGCCCATTCCTCAAAGTCGCCATGCCCCTTGTAAGGCGTGCCCGTGGCAATCAGCGCCTCATTTAGCTGGCGACGTGCGGATACCCGCAAACGGCGATTACCAAGCCAAGCTCCCTTGCCACGCTCGGCCCAAAAGCTTTCGTCCGTAATTGGGTTATATACAAGGCCTGCGAAAATATCGCCCCAGCCTGAACCATCAGGCTTAGGGTCTTGCACCGCAATCGAAATCGCGAAATGCGGGATGCCGTGGAGAAAATTACTCGTTCCGTCGAGCGGATCGACGATGAACCGCGGCTTACCTTCGGCTCCCGCAATCTCCCCGCCTTCTTCCATCAGGAATCCCCAGTCGGGACGTGCGATTTCGAGCTCACGGAAAATCGTGTCTTCAGCACGCTCATCAGCTTTCGAAACAAAATCTGCAGGGCCCTTTTGAGAAACCTGCAAATGTTCGATCTCACCAAAATCGCGGCGAAGCTTACCCCCCGCTTTACGGGCGGCTTTTTCCATGATTGTCAGTAAACCGGTTAATGCTGGCATTAATCAGCCTTCCGAACATATTCCCGTTCGTAGACATCTACCACGATACGCGTACCCGCACTGATGAACGGGGGCACCATAACGCGCACGCCATTGTCGAGAATTGCAGGCTTATAGCTGGATGACGCGGTCTGTCCTTTTACCACTGCGTCTGCTTCGACAATCGTAGCCTCGATCTGATCAGGTAAGGCAACCGAGAGGGCTTCGTCATCGTACATTTCCATGACAACGTCCATGCCATCCTGAAGGAAAGCAGCGGCATCACCTAGAAGATCGCTAGGCAAAGTCACCTGATCATAGGTTTCCTTGTCCATGAACACCAGGTTGTCGCCCTCAGCATATAGAAACTGGAAATCCTTCTGGTCGAGGCGTACTTTTTCTACGCTTTCCGCTGAACGGAAACGGATGTTGTTTTTGCGACCATCGCGGAGATTTTTGAGCTCAACTTGCATATATGCGCCGCCCTTACCCGGTTGGGTGTGCGCGGTCTTTACGACACGCCACAGGCCGCCTTCATATTCCAATATGTTACCCGGCTTGATTTCAACCGCGTTGATTTTCATGAGTTCACTCGCTTGACAGATGGAAAGAGCAGGCACGCAAACCCGTGCCGATAGTCGCGGCCTTTAACGATGACCGCACAATTAGGCAAGCAGTGCGTTAAACGCCTTGACCGCTTCGGCGGGACCTTGCGGATGACCCCATATCGCGCCGCACACTGCTATGAAATCCGCGCCTGCATCAATTAATGGTTTGGCATTATCTGGGCTAATCCCACCAATAGCAACGCACGGCACTTCTGTCACAAACGACCATTTCTGTAATGTGTCGAGATCAGCGACATGCTCCACCGACTTCGTAGCTGTGGGATAAAACGCGCCAAAGGCCACATAATCAGCACCCGCCTCCGCCGCCTCCATAGCGAGATGACGGCTATTGTGGCAGGTAACACCAATCTGCGCATCACGGCCAAGCAGTTCACGCGCCTCTCTAACATCGCCATCGCCCTGCCCCAAATGCACACCGTCGGCTTTCAATCGTTTGGCCAAAGCGACACTGTCATTCACGATAAACGCGACATCATGCTTTGCACAAATGGCCTGCAATGGCTCCGCGAGCGCCGCCGCCTCATGCTGATCTAGATCTTTGACGCGAAACTGGAATGCTGCGACTGGACCAGCGGACAAGGCCGCCTCAAGATGGACAGGAAAATCACCGCCGACTTCAAGCGGTGAGATCAAATATAATTGGCAGGAAAATTCTTTCATGCAGCGTTCAATAGCGGGGCTTTAGGCCGGCGGCAAACACCTTGCGCATTTACAGTCGGCCCTCTCCAAACTCAGGTCGCAGAAGCCGCGTGGATTTCATCAATGGCACTGGAAAGTGCGGCATCAAACTCCTCAGCGGTCATCTGGTGACGTAAATCCTCAAGCAAAGCGCGCGAAAAACTGGCGATCATTCCTTTGTTTTTTGCAAGTTCCGCGCAAGCATCAGGGCGGGCATAGCCACCGGAGAGCGCGACAACCCGCAATACACGCGGGTGCTTAATGAGCGGGTCAAAAGTTCCTGCCCCGGCGGGTATAGACAGCTTCAGCATGACCTTATTGTCAGCCGATACATTATCGAGAGCCTTCAAAATTTCATCACGTAAGATGACGTCGCTTTGCGCACGATCAACACTTTTGATGTTCACCTCAGGCTCAATAATCGGCATCAATCCTGCGGAGAGGATTTGTTCCGCCACATCAAATTGCTGCTTTACGATCGCAGCAATACCGGATGGTGACGCTTGATTAATAACGGAACGCTTTTTTGTACCAAACACGCCCTTCGCCTTGGCGCGTTGTAGCAACGCATCGAGGTCAGGCATTGGCTTCATCAATTGTACGCCGTCTGCCTCGTCTTCAAGGCCCTTGTCGACCTTAAGAAACGGCACAACGCCGCGGTCCTGCAATGCCGCAGGCACTGGCTTGCCCCCCGCTTCGCCGTCCATCGTACGTTCGAACAATATCGCGCCCAGCACCTTCTCACCGGAAAAACTTGGCGCAGTAATAATCCGTGCGCGCATGTCATGGATAAGGCCAAACATCTCTTCTTCGGTCGTATAGGCATCTTCCTGTATGCCATATCCCTTAAGCGCCTTGGGCGTCGAACCACCGCTCTGATCGAGTGCAGCAATAAAACCCGAGGCAGTGGACACTTTTGCAAGCATTTCGGCATAGTTCATCGTTGGCATCCTATAAACTGGCCCTGCATACGTATGCATGAGCAATTGAAAAAAGGGGCAAAGCTCTTCAATTTAGAGTATATTTAAAGCATCAACACCCGGAAGCGGCTTGCCTTCCATCCATTCTAAGAATGCACCGCCTGCTGTAGAGACAAATGTAAAATCTTGAGTTACCCCTGCATGGGCCAGTGCGGCAACGGTGTCACCGCCCCCTGCAACCGACACAAGCGACCCTTCTCGGGTCAGCGCAGCAGCTGTCCGTGCTAGCGAGACTGTTGCCGCATCAAAAGGTTCAATTTCAAACGCCCCCAATGGCCCGTTCCACACCAACGTTCGGCAGTTTTTCAATACATCGGCCAATGCCTCAACAGCGGCAGGGCCAACATCCAAGATCATTTCATCCGCTGCTACTTCATGCACGTTAACCGTCCGAATTGGCGGGTGTGCGCGAAATTCGCGTGACGTCACAACGTCATAAGGCAGATGAACCGTGCAGCCTGCGGCATCCGCCGCATCCATAATCGCATTGGCTTGATCCGCCAGATCATGTTCGCACAAGGACTTCCCGACATTGACGCCGCGCGCAGCTAAAAAGGTATTCGCCATGCCGCCGCCGATAATCAGATGATCAACCTGCGTTACCAGATTGTTGAGCACGTCGAGCTTAGTAGAAACCTTTGCACCGCCGACAACTGCCGCCACAGGGTGCTCTGGCGCGCCCAAAGCCGCCTGAAGCGCCTTCAACTCTGCCTCCATCGCACGACCTGCATAAGCTGGCAGGACATGTGCGAGGCCTTCGGTGGACATATGGGCACGATGCGCCGTCGAGAAGGCATCATTAACGTAGAAGTCGCCATTAGCAGCGACAGCACGCGCCAGTTCAGGATCGTTCTTTTCCTCACCTGGCCAAAAGCGGGTATTTTCGAGGAGCGCGATGTCGCCATCTGCCAATATACCCACGGATTGCGTAACCACATCGCCTGCTATTTCCGGCACGAACATGATCTCGCGACCAAGCACTTCTTGCAAGGAATCAAGAACCATCGAAACGGACATTTCGCTATGCTTTGCGCCCTTGGGGCGCCCGAAATGTGCTAGCAAAAGGACCTTAGCGCCCTTGTCAGCAAGTTCGATCACAGTCGGCACCAAAGCACGCATTCGCGTTTCGTCAGTTACGCGCCCATCGGCCATGGGCACATTCAGGTCAACGCGCACCAAAGCACGTTTGCCCTTGATATCGCCGAGGTCGTCGAGCGTGCGGAATGCCATAGATTAATCCTTAGAGAAATTTGGCAATGGCGCCGGCGGTATCTACCATCCGGTTGGAGAAACCCCATTCATTGTCATACCAGCTCAATACGCGCACCAGCTTTCCGTCAATAACGGCGGTTTCCAAACTGTCGATTGTCGAACTTGCAGGGCAATGATTGTAATCAATCGAGACCAAAGGTTCGTCTGAATAAGCCAAGACGCCTTTCAAGGCGCCTTCTGAAGCTGCCTTCAACAGCGCGTTCACTTCCTCAACACTTGTGTCACGCTTTGGCGTGAAGGTCAGGTCGACTATGCTGACATTTGGCGTAGGTACTCGGATGGCAGAGCCATCCAGCTTACCTTTAAGTTCTGGCATAACTTCACCTACAGCGCGCGCAGCACCGGTGGTGGTTGGGATCATCGACATGCCAGCAGCACGCGCGCGGCGCATATCATCATGGATTTGGTCCAGGATCTTTTGATCATTGGTGTAGCTATGGATCGTGGTCATTAATCCGCGCTCGATACCGATGGCATCGTTCAGGACCTTCGCCATTGGCGCTAAGCAGTTCGTGGTGCAGCTTGCATTTGATACGATGATATCGGCGGCGCTCAGAACGTTATGGTTGACGCCAAAAACAACCGTTTTATCGACATTTTTACCCGGCGCAGAGATCAATACGCGCTTTGCGCCTGCCGCGAGATGCTTTTCAGCGCTGACGCGGTCAGTGAAAAAACCGGTGCACTCTAACGCAATATCAACGCCATTGGCCGCGTGCGGCAAATTGGCTGGGTCACGTTCTGCCGTCACATGAATACGCTTACCGTTCACGATGATGTCATTGCCATCGGCCTCAACTGCACCAGGGAACGGGCCGTGTACGCTGTCTCGCTTGAACAAAAGGGCATTTGCCTTGGCTGGCGCAAGATCATTAATCGCGACCAGTTCCAGATCATGGTCATCACGCTCCAGTATTGCGCGTGCAACCAAGCGGCCAATACGACCAAAACCGTTAATTGCTACTTTCACTGTCATAACTGCTCCTATCAGCCCAACCGGGCGACAATTTGCGGGGTGATCTTGTCAGCCGTTAGGCCAAAATGCTCGTAAAGCGCGTCAATTGGGGCAGAAGCGCCGAAGCTGTCGATACCGATCCGAAGACCATCGCCGACATAGCGCTCCCATCCCATAGTTGTGCCAGCCTCAATCGAAACACGCAGCGTATCCGTGGGCAACAGTTCTGACTTGTAAGTCGCAGGCTGCGCATCAAACCGCTCCCAGCTTGGCATGGAGACCACATCCGCACCAATGCCCTGTGCTTCGAGCTTAGCCGCCACCAGAGTCGCAATCTCAACTTCGGAACCAGTTGCAATCAGGATGACTTTGCGCGCGGCGGTTGCAGCACGCAGCCGATATGCCCCCTTGGCAGAGAAATTCTCGCTAATGTCGGTGCGCAATTGCGGCAGATTTTGCCGTGAAAGTGCAAGTACCGAAGGCGTGGATGCGCTTTCGATTGCTAAGGCCCAACATTCGGCGGTCTCAATCGTGTCACAGGGCCGATACACATCCAAATTGGGGATGAGCCGCATCGACATAATTTGCTCAATAGGCTGGTGCGTCGGACCATCTTCGCCAACGCCTATAGAGTCATGTGTCATAACATAGATAACACGTGTTTCTTGCAGTGCGGACAAACGCATGGCGGCTCGACAATAATCCGAGAAAATCAAGAATGTCCCACCATAAGGTATGATGCCGCCATGTAGCGCCATGCCATTCATCGCCGCAGCCATCCCAAATTCGCGAATGCCATAATTTACATAGCGACCCGAATAATCGTTTTTATCCAATGTGTTGGTAGAAGCGGTGCGCGTAAAATTGGAACCGGTCAAATCCGCGGATCCGCCCAACAGTTCCGATATTGCTGCCGTGGCTGCTGTCAGCGCGATTTCCGATGCCTTGCGCGTCGCAATCTTTTGCGGTGCGGCGATTAAGCTATCGAGATGTGGCTTAAGCCACGCACCGTTTGGTTCCCCCGACATTGCTGTTTTAAACGCCGCCGCATTTGCAGATGCCGCCAACCGCGCAGTCCACGCCGCATGCGCTACTGCTCCTGCTTCGCCTGTTGTGCGCCATGCGCCAAGAATGTCATCCGGAATTTCGAATGCAGGATATGGCCAATTTATTGCTGCGCGTGTCGCAACGATTTCGTCTGCGCCAAGCGGACTGCCATGTGGCGCTTTCGTGCCCTCTTTATTCGGTGAACCCTTGCCAATTAAAGTGCGGCAAGCAATCAGAGAGGGCCGGTTATCTGCCAACGCCGCCTTAATTGCGCGCTCTATATCGTTGAAATTATGACCATCACACGCTTCAACATGCCAACCACTAGCAACATAGCGTGCGGCAATATCTTCGCTGGTGGAAAGATCTGTCGAACCATCAATAGTGATACGATTGTCGTCCCAGAATACGATCAAGCGGCCTAAGCCAAGGTGCCCAGCGAGGCCAACAGCTTCATGGTTAATGCCTTCCATCAAGCAACCATCCCCGGCCACAACCCAAGTGCGATGATCTACCAAATCATCGCCAAAGCGAGCGTTCAGGTGACGTTCCGCCATCGCCATACCAACAGCCATTGCTAAGCCCTGCCCCAATGGGCCAGTGGTGCATTCAATGCCGTCGATTAGGAAATTTTCAGGATGCCCCGCGCATGGGCTACCCAATTGACGAAAATTTCGGATGTCGTCGATAGTCGGGCTCGCATAGCCTGTGAGATATAAGGTCGCATAAGCAAACATCGAACCATGACCAGCGGACAAAACAAAACGGTCGCGATCGGCCCAATTGGGGGCCTTTGGGTCGAATTTCAAAAATTTCGAGTAGAGCACCATTGCCACATCAGCCATGCCCATTGGCATACCAGGATGGCCGCTATTTGCGGCCTGCACAGCATCCATGGCCAGTGCCCGAATTGCATTGGCCATTTGCTGGTCACTAACAGTCATGTTCTTTTCCCCACTTTTCACTCCCGGGCGGGAGCGGGTGACGGCGCACATTCATTAATGCAGAAACGCCGAATCGATGAAGCGAACCCTTGCGGACGCAAGCGTACAGCGTCAAGTGAGCGAAGGGTCTTTTCCCCATGATTTTGTGCTTATTAACACGTTCACACATTTGCATTGAGAATAGTCTCTGCTAAGCTTCCTGAGCAAAGGAAACTAACCTGTGATACAAGAACGATTTATTGTCGCAATCGGTCGTATTGAGCGCGCTTTGTCCCGCATCGAAAAATCGGCAATCGCACCGGCATCCGCTGGCGATAATGGCCTTGTCGAACGTCATGAAAAGCTAAAGTCGGAAACGCGCATGGCCATTCAAGATTTGGATAAGATTTTGTCGGGTGCGCTCTGATGCCCGACGTTAAGTTATCTATCGCGGGTCGTGACTATTTCGTCGCATGTAATGCGGGAGAAGAGCAGCGCTTACTAGAGCTTGGCGCCATGGTGGATGCCACGGCGCAACGAGTGTCTGCCGGCGGACGTGGCCTGACAGAAACCCGCGCGCTGCTGTTTTCGGCACTAATGCTTGCCGACAAGCTACATGATGCAGGTAGCCCAGTGGCAGTTGATAAGGCGGAGCCCTCGGCGGCAATGGTGCAAGCTGTGGATACTTTAGAAGATCTTGCGAGCCGATTGGAAAATCTGGCGCTAAGGCTTGAGAATTAACATAAGCGGCCTATATTGATACTTGGCGGTACTGTCCGGCACGAACTGATGAGAACATCCCTGAGGCGATTATCTATCTAAGGGAGCTGTCCCTGCCTGAGCCGTTTGGGAAACCTTAAGGTTCAGATCACACGGTGCCCACCTGACGTCCTGGCGTCAGAGGATATTCCGGGAAACGACCCATGATGGTTCCGCCAACATTATTCGGGAAAAATAGTGCAACCAGATTTTGACAAGCAGTCGCAACGGTTGGAATTCCGTCAAAAGCGGGACCAGTTTGTGGACGCACTGTCGCCACAGGATCGCGCCTTAGCATTCTCCAAAATTCCAAGCCCTTTGGCGCAACATCTTTTGCCCGGCAAAGTCGTGGCGGGTTATATCTCAATCGGATCTGAAGTAGATCCCGCCGCGCTGTTAGATCAGGCGCATAAAATGGGCTGCGATATTGCCCTACCCCATGTTACGAGCAAAGCCGCCCCGATGCGCTTCTTGCGCTGGACACCTGGCGACAATTTGATTCCTGGCCCCTTTGGGTTGCTGCAGCCAGCAGAGAACGAGCCCATTTGCACACCAGACATCGTTCTCACGCCCTTAGTAGCCTTTGACGACCGGTTGATGCGGCTTGGGCAAGGTGCTGGCCATTATGACCGCGCCTTGAGCGTTTTGGAGCGCGCCATTGCTATTGGCCTTGCATGGTCCGTCCAACACGCACCTACCCTCGCATCAGACATTTGGGATATGCCATTGCACGCTATACTCACCGAAAAATCATGGATCACCTTATGACGACACCACTCAAGCAACCAACTTGGCGGAAACCTGCCGGTATGCTGGCGATATTACTGATTATATTGCTCTGGTCAGGTATCATTGTAAGCGCGTCAGACTTTATCGGGGCGCAAAACATCGCAATCCAAAGCATTATCTATTTGGTCGCCGGTATCATATGGATAGCGCCAATGCGCCCACTGATGATTTGGATGGAGACAGGATCGTTCCGCGCCCCCCCTCAAGATTAAAACTTGAAAGAAGTGGCGCGAGTGACGGGGCTCGAACCCGCGACCTCCGGCGTGACAGGCCGGCGCTCTAACCAACTGAGCTACACCCGCTAACTTGCGGTGGGGGCGCACTATAAGCGGCGCAAGATTC
>JBEDEX010000013.1:0-164442 GCA_041175465.1 Pseudomonadota bacterium
AGGGATGATGATCCCGCCAGCGGTTTTTGCTTCGGCCTCGACCCGACGGACGAGAACGCGATCATGCAATGGACGAAATGCCATGTTGAACTATCCTTTTTCTGTTTCGCCATCCCGCCACTTCTGCATGAAGCAGAGGACGGCAATGAATATACATTAGCACTCATACAAGGCGAGTGCTAACGGAGCCCAGATAGGGTCTTTTTGTGACAGGTCAAGGACTCGCCACGCAGATTTTTTCTAAAATGTTAGGCGCGCGCCGGCAACCCTGCCGCCCGAAGCGCGGCATGTGCATCTGCGATGCTATATTGGCCGAAATGGAATATCGAAGCGGCCAGAACAGCGCTGGCATGGCCTTCGCGGACGCCAGCGACCAAATGGTCGAGATTGCCCACACCGCCGCTGGCTACCACCGGAATATAGACCGCATCGGCAATCGCGCGGGTCAATTCAAGGTCATAGCCATCGCGCGTGCCATCGCGATCCATGCTCGTCACCAGCAATTCACCTGCACCAAGCTCTGCTAATCGGACAGCATGTTCGAGCGCATCAATGCCGGTTGGATTACGGCCGCCATGGGTGAAGATTTCCCACCGATCGCCTGTTCGCCGGGCATCGACCGAAGCCACCACGCACTGGCTACCAAAACGTGCAGCGATGTCCGCCACAACCTCCGGCCGCGCGACCGCGGCGCTGTTGACCGCGACCTTGTCTGCGCCCGCCAGCAATAACGCCCGCGCATCCTCCGCGCTACGCACGCCGCCGCCTACAGTCAGGGGCATGAAACATACCTCCGCCGTGCGCCGGACAACGTCAATGATGGTGCCGCGCCCTTCATGGCTCGCGCCAATGTCCAAGAAGCATAGCTCATCCGCGCCAGCCGCATCATAAGCCTGCGCTTGTTCCACCGGATCACCCGCATCGCGCAGGTCAACGAAATTGACGCCTTTGACCACACGGCCATTGGAGACGTCGAGGCAAGGGATGACGCGAACGCGAACAGTCACGCGCGTTCAGCCGCTTTAATCGCTGTCGCTAGATCGAGCCGCCCATCATAAATAGCACGGCCCGTGATGACGCCTTCAATGCCGTCTTTGGCATGCCGCGCGAGATTGTGAATGTCTTCAATGCCCTTCACCCCGCCGCTGGCAATCACCGGAATGTTCACCCGCCGCGCCAGATCAACCGTCGCGTCAATATTGCATCCGGTCAGCATCCCGTCGCGGCCAACATCGGTAAACAGGATGGACGCAACACCCGCATCCTCAAACCGGCGCGCCAGATCGATCACGGGCATGTCCGATTTCTCTGCCCAGCCTTCGGTGGCGACAAATCCATCGCGCGCGTCGACGGCAACGACAATGCCATCTGTAAATTCGCGCGCCATTTCCTTCACAAAGTTCGGGTCTTTCAACGCTGCTGTGCCAATCACCAGCCGCGCAACGCCCATGTCAAACCAACGCTCCACTGTTTGCGCATTGCGAATGCCGCCGCCCAATTGGATATAGCCGGGGAAATTTTCGATTATGCCCTCTACCGCTTCTGCATTTTCCGGCCGTCCCGCGAAAGCGCCGTCCAGATCGACCACATGCAAAAACTGCGCGCCTTGTTCAGCAAAAAGCATCGCCTGCGCCGCGGGATCATCGGCATAGACCGTCGCACGATTCATGTCGCCCTCAGCCAAGCGGACAACCTCGCCGCCCTTTAGGTCAATTGCTGGGAAGACAATCACGGCATCCACTCCAAAAAGCGTTTCAGAAAATTGATGCCATAAGCTTGGCTTTTCTCCGGGTGAAATTGCACACCCATGATATTATCACGGCCCACAGCCGCAACCAGTGCCCCACCATGGTCTGTCGTAGCGCGCACATCGGCGGCGTTTGCTGCATCAAAATGATAGCCATGCAGAAAATAAGCTTCGCCGCGCTCTATCAATGGCGCGCCGTCATGGGGCACTACATCATTCCAGCCCATATGCGGGATTTTCAGGTCCGCCGCTGGCGCAATCGCGCGCACAGTGCCGCTTATCCAACCCAGCCCGCTTGTGCTTCCATGTTCAACACCTTCGTCGGCGAGCAATTGCATACCAACACAAATGCCCAGAAACGGCGTGCCTTCTACCCGAACGCGTCGTTCCATCGCGGCGGTCATGCCGTCAATGGCGGACAAGGCCTCCATACAATGGGCAAAGGCACCTACGCCGGGCAGGACAATGCGATCAGCCTTGGCCACAATATCTGGATCAGCGGTCACACGAATGTCCTGTGCACCCGCCGCCTTCAACGCATTATGCACCGAATGCAGATTGCCTGCGCCATAATCAATCAGCGCAAGTGACACGGCCTACAACGTGCCTTTAGTCGACGGAATTGCATCGGCCTTGCGCGGGTCGATCTCAACCGCTTGCCGCAAGGCGCGGGCCAAAGCCTTATAACAGCTCTCAACAATATGATGATTGTTCGAACCATATAGATTTTCGACATGCAACGTAATGCCCGCGCTGGTCGCGAAGCTGTGGAACCAATGTTCGATCAACTCGGTATCCCATTCACCCAGACGCGGCATGCCAAGCGACACTTTCCACACAAAATAGGGCCGGCCGGAAATATCGAGCGCACAGCGGGTCAGCGTTTCGTCCATCGGCGCATAAGCGGTTCCGTAACGGGTAATGCCGCGTTTATCGCCAAGCGCCTGCAACACCGCCTCGCCAATGGCGATGCCTGTGTCTTCGGTGGTATGATGTTGGTCGATATGCAGATCGCCTATCGCCTTCACCTTCAAATCGATAAGCGAGTGTCGCGACAATTGCTCCAGCATATGGTCCAGAAAGCCAATGCCTGTGGACACGTCATACACACCAGTTCCGTCGAGGTTGACCTCAACATCAATGGACGTTTCGTTCGTCTTGCGACTGATAGAGCCTGTACGCATGGCCGCCGATATAGCCGCACTGGCGCATTTGGCAAGTTGACTTGCGGCAATAAGCGTCTTGATTTCGGGCTCTCGGCGGTCCACCTAGACGCGATGACCGAAGAGCATGTTGATAGCCTGATTCCTTATGATGATATTGTGCAAGAGGCATTGCGCGCCGTGGTGGGCCGTGTGCTCGGCAATGTCGCGCGCGATGGCCTACCTGGCGATCATCATTTTTACATTACATTCAAGACGCAAGCCCCCGGCGTTGCGATTCCGCAACATCTGCATGAACGATTTCCTGATGAGATGACCATTGTGCTTCAGCACAAATATTGGGACTTGAAGGTAGAGACCGAACATTTCGAAGTAGGCCTGTCTTTCAACCAAATTCCGTCGCACCTGTTCATCCCTTATTCCGCGATAACCGCCTTTGTGGATCCCGCCGTGGACTTCGCGTTGCAATTCCATGTGGACGCAGGCGAAAGTGCGCCCGAACCCCATGAAGAAGCCGGCAATGATGGCCCTTCTGTCATCATTGAAGATGGCTCCAACGTCGTCAGTGTGGACTTCGGACGGAAAAAGTGACGGGGCAAACCCGCACGGAAATCGACAGTTTTGGACACATTGAGGTCCCTGCAGACGCTTATTGGGGCGCGCAGACACAGCGGAGCATCGCAAACTTCCCCTTCCCCGCGCATGAACGCATGCCAATGGGCATTATCTACGCTTTAGCATTGGTAAAGCAGGCAGCGTCGCGGGTTAACCGGAAGCATGGGCTGAACCCAACGCTGGCCGACGCCATCGAAGCGGCGGCAGCAGAAGTGGTGGCTGGCGAGCATGACGACCAATTCCCGCTGACTATCTGGCAAACCGGCAGCGGCACGCAGTCGAATATGAACGTGAACGAGGTAATTGCCGGACGCGCAAATGAAATGCTGACCGGTGCGCGGGGTGGCAAATCGCCCGTGCATCCCAACGATCATGTGAATATGTCGCAGTCGTCGAATGACAGCTTTCCAACCGCGATGCATGTGGCCATTGCCATGGCGGCACGCGATCAATTGTTAAGGGCCGTAAGGGGGCTGGCAGCAGCTTTTGCGGTGCATACCAAAAACTGGGCCCATATCGTCAAGATCGGACGCACGCATCTGCAAGATGCCACGCCGCTGACATTGGGACAGGAATTTTCGGCTTATGTCGCCATGCTCGGTGACAGTGCCGACCGGATTATCGGCATATGGCCGCGGCTTTCGCGGCTCGCGCAAGGTGGGACCGCAGTTGGTACCGGCCTAAACGCGCCGCAGGATTTCGGCACAGATTTCTGCACCGCGCTCGCTACCCTGACCGGCGGGGTGCCGTGGGTCAGCGCGCCGAACAAATTTGAGGCTTTGGCGTCGCACGACACGCTGGTCGAAATGTCCGCCATATTGAGTACCCTCGCAGTCTCGCTGACCAAGATTGCCAATGACATTCGCTTGCTGGGTTCCGGCCCGCGCTCCGGACTTGGCGAACTGCATCTGCCGGAAAATGAACCGGGCAGCTCGATCATGCCCGGCAAGGTCAACCCGACACAGTGCGAAATGCTGACGATGGTGGCCGCACAAGTTATCGGTAATCATCAGGCCGTGACGATTGGCGGACTGCAGGGGCATTTGCAGTTGAATGTGTTTAAGCCATTGATTGGCGCCAATGTCCTGCGTTCGGTTGAACTGCTGACCATCGGTATAGACAGCTTTGCCACCAACTGCGTCATTGGCCTTGAACCCGACCGCGCACGCATCGCGGACTTAGTCGACCGCTCGCTCATGCTCGTTACTGCACTTGCCCCCATCATTGGTTACGACAATGCCGCAAAAATCGCGAAACAGGCGCATCGCGACGGAACGACGCTGCGCGAAGCCGCATTGGCATCCGGATTGGTTGACGAAGCCACTTTCGATACCCATGTTCGAGCGGAAGATATGGTTTAAGGCGCGTCATGTCGCCACGCTTAACGGGAGACATCTGATGTTAAAATCCATCGCAGGAGCCGTCATCGGCGAAGTTATCGGCCGTAAGCAGGGCCATGGTTTGCTGGGCGCGGGCATTGGTCTGGTGGCCACGCGGATAGCAACCCGCTCTATTCCGGGCCTATTGCTGGTCGGCGGTGCGATTGCCGCCAAAACCATCTATGATAAAAGCAAAGAGCGCAAGGACGCCTAACCCGCTTTTGCCATCCACGGCCAACGCTTCCCTCTTGACGCCGCCCCGCCCTTTCGCGCAGTAGCGGCTATGGCCCATAACGACCCACATAAGCCGCATGAATTGGAGCGCCGCGGCCTCCTCTTCGTCCTTTCATCGCCATCTGGCGCTGGTAAGTCCACGCTTTCGCGTATGCTTTTGGATGCGGACGATAAAATCGCCTTGTCGGTATCCTACACAACGCGCCCTCCCCGCCCCGGTGAGATTGAAGGGGTGCATTATCATTTTACCGATGTCGCTACATTCAAGCAAATGGCGGCTGACGGTGAATTTCTGGAATGGGCGCATGTCTTTAGCAACCGTTATGGCACGCCCAAAGGCCCCGTTGAGGAAAAACTGGCGGCGGGTTGCGATGTTCTGTTCGACATCGATTGGCAAGGCGCGCAGCAATTATACCAAGAGGCGGGCCCCGACGTCGTCCGCGTTTTCATATTGCCGCCATCGATTGACGAGCTGGAGCGCCGATTATTCAGCCGCGCGCAGGACAGCGAAGCCGTCATTTCCGACCGCATGAGCCGCGCCAAGGCCGAAATCGGGCATTGGGATGGCTATGATTATGTGCTCATCAACGATGATGTGCAGGCCTGTTTTGAAAAAGTGCGGCAGATACTCGCCGCCGAACGCATGAAAAGGCGGCGGCAAAAGGGCCTTATCGGTTTCGTACGCGATCTTGCGGCGTCTTAAGCAAGACCCGCCAGCAACAAAGTCAATCCGCCCAACCCAAGCGACAAATGCCAGCGCAGCTTCATCCAGCCCACAGGCAAGGTACAGCGTGCACCCAGCCAGCGATCCCCCAAGGGCGATAGAAGCAGGAAAAACCCTAGCCACGCCATCGACGGGCCGGGCCATTCCCAACCCAAAATCCACGGCGCATAGGTCACGAGCGCCAGCAGGCTGGGCGCTACGGCCAGCGCAAAAATGCCATTGGCGGACGCATCATCTTTGCGGGTGGTCACGCCAAGCGCCCACCACATGCCGCCGATGAAGCTGAAAATAAATGCGGCATAGCCATAAGCCAAGGCAAGGCCAGTCCATTGATATTCGGAACCCGATAGCACCATCGCAGCAGCAATGACCTGCGGCAATAATCCGGCATAGCCCGCGACAAAGGCGGCCCTTGGAATGGGGTGAAGGGTAAATGTGGCGCTGTCCGTCATGGCTTTTTCCTTATAATCCGCGCGCATCTACACATCCCGCTTTCACATAACGAGATGGGTTTTCACCTATGTTCCGGGCGTCAGCAGGTCAAGAAAGCGTGCGGCAGCCATAAATTCGCCTGCGCGATCGTCGCGGTTTTTCTGCGCCCAATGGTCGGCACCCCATAATTCTTCCTGCCAAAGCTCATCAAGGCAGGCAGCGTTCCAAATATCCTCCGGTGTGCCAGCGCGTTCAATAACGGCCAAGCTGGCAATGAGCGACCCCGACAAATGCGCAAGCTTCGCCATCGCCGCCAATTCAAATGCCCCGCGGGCAGCCACCGCACCGCGCAATATCTCCAGCGTTGTGGCGGGTTGCGGCTGATGCATGATGCCTTCGACAATCACGAAACTGATGTCATAGCGACCCTGCGCCCAATGCAACCAAGGATCCCAAATTTCGGCCTGCCGTTCGGCAAGCGCCTCGCCAGTGGCCGCGCGATAGCAAAAAAGGTCAGTCTCGCCATAAGCGGCAATCGCGGCGGCAAAACCCGCATGATCCGGCGCAATGCGGTCAATGGCGGCATTGGCAAAGCCCGTCACAGGCATCAATACTGGGTTCAACGTTTTTTCCACCGCGTCCCATTCGGCCACGACTGCGTCCGCCATTTTCTGCGTCGGCAGCGCGAGCGCATTGCCCGTGGGTGTCTTTACCGGACGCCCATCAAGCCGGACAGCTTGACCGAACTGCGTGGGTTCAAGCGTAACCTCTTTCCAAAATCGCCTCATTGATCCGGCTTACTTTTCCATTTTTTGGCTAGGAATACAGGCACGAGGAGAAAATTGAGCATACCGACAAGAAACAGCACATATCCCGCAGCCTTGGGAATTTCAAACGCCTCCCGCGCGATGACGGCAAGGCCCACCACCAATAAGACGGCGCCGGTAATCCGACACAGGTTGATGACCAAAAAGCGATATTGCGCCTGCATTTCTGCGCGGGCCTTGTCGTCCATTGGCGTCATGCAAAATCCTTTAGATAGGCTTTCAGATCGTCCATGCTTTCGGCGATATAGTCTGCCCCTGCTTCGCGCAACTCTGCAACTTTGTGATAGCCCCAATTGACGCCCACAGTCCGCGTTCCGGCGGCGCGACCCATATGAATATCATATACCGTATCGCCTATAACCACGGCATCGCTTGCGTCCGCACCGGCATCGGCCAAGGCCTGGTATACCATTGACGGATGCGGTTTGGACGGGTGGCGGTCGGCTGTTTGCAGCGTCACAAACAGGCCCTTAATTGCATGATGGTCCAAACAGCGGATCAGCCCGCGATCCGACTTGCCCGTCGCGACGCCCAAGTTCCACCCGTCTTCGTCCAATTCCGACAATAAGGCCGCGATACCGTCATAAAGCGGTTCATCGACGAGGCCATTTTTACGCAATGTCAGGAATGCCGCGCGATAATGTTCGGCCAAATCCTCATGGGTTTTGGCATCGGCATGGGGCAACAACACCTGCATCGATTCCACCAAAGACAGGCCAACCACGCGCCGTATGTCATGCCGCAGCGGTGGCGGGTGCCCCGCGCCTTCAAACGCATGCTCCATCGCCATGCAAATATTGGCCTGACTGTCGACCAAAGTCCCGTCGCAATCAAATATGGCGAGCTTCACCGTCACGGCAGATGGCGCATCAAATCGGCGATATCGGCCTTACCCGCTTGCTCGGCCCCGTCGGCCGCGGCGTTGCGTGCGGCGTCGGGCTTATTTTGTCCTAATTTGCACGTGCCGCGCCACGCGGTGATGTCCATATGAAAACCCAATATACCCCGAAGCATTTTTTCAAAATAACCATCGGCCATTTTCGACCGATCCCAAAGCGGCTTTGGCGCCAATTTCGTTTCCTGAAATAGGCTCAGCGCATCGGATTGGGCGATAAGTTCGGCCTCCGTCATTTGGCGCACATTACCTTGCATTTCTAATGCGCAATAATTCCAAGTGGGCACTTGATTATCCATGCCGTACCAATCTGGGCTGATATAACCGTCCGGACCGTTCACAACAAACAAGGCTTCCGCTCCATCCAGATATTGGGCCATCACATTGTTGCGCGCGATATGAAAACCAATGCGCTCTTCTGCCAAGAAAACGAATGGCAAATGGGCGACGCGCGGGCCCTCTGGGGTGGCCATGAAAAGCGTGCCAAAGCCTATATCCTGCGCAAAAGCACGCAGCGCCTCAGTATCGTCCCAAGCAAAGGCGGCGTTGGGGTGCATTAAGCCTTCGTCCTTGGTGCAACCTTCTTCTTAACAGGCGCCTTCTTTGCGGGCGCTTTCCCCGCTACGGCTTTTTTAATCACGGGCTTTTTCGCCGCGATTTTCTTGCCGGCGGCCATTTGGCTGCGTTTGTTATCTTTGGGCTTGTCGGACACCGACCCGCGGGAGCGGCGTTCGCCCTTGCGTTCTTTGCGCGCCGATTTGGCGATGTTCGCCGCAACGCGTTTCTTGCCTTCGGCGGTTTCGCTGAATTTGGGTGCGTCGAGCACTAAGGCATCGCCCATTTCAATGTCGAAGCCCAAGTCGTCAAAGCTGGCCGCCATATGCGGGGGCAAGTCGGCACGGACGTCGATTTGATGGCCCGACGGATGGTCAATGCGGATACGGCGGGCGTGCAGATGCATTTTGCGGCTGATCGTGCCTGTCAGAAACGCGTCTTTGCCGCCATATTTGCCATCACCGACAATCGGGTGACCAATCGCGGCCATATGCACGCGCAACTGGTGCGTGCGGCCCGTATAAGGCTGCAATTCGACCCAGGCGGTTGCGTTGCCTGCGCGTTCAACAATGCGATAGCGCGTGCGCGCGGACTGCCCGTCTTTTTCATCGACATGCATTTTTTCGCCGCCGCTGCCCGGTTGCTTACCAATGGGCAGATCAATGAAGCCATCGGCAATGTCAGGCACGCCCACGACCAAGGCCCAATATACCTTGCGCGCGGTGCGTGATGAGAAAGCCTTGGCAAAATGCCCCGCCGAACGCGATGTCCGCGCCAACAGCAAAGCGCCCGATGTATCCTTGTCCAAACGGTGGACAAGCTTTGGTCGGCTATCGAGTTCAAAGCCCAAAGCATCCAGCAAGCCATCGACATGATTCTCGGTCTTGGTTCCGCCTTGTGTCGCAAGGCCAGCTGGCTTGTTGATCACCAAAGCGGCATCATCCTTGTGGATGACCATGCTCAGCGCAAATTCCATTTCGTCTTCGGTCAGGTCACGGCGCTTACGCACGGGCCGCGCGCTGGAAGACGCAGACGTGTCCGCAGGCGGAACCCGCAATGTCTGCCCCGCCAGCAACCGGTCACCCGGCGTGGCCCGCTTGCCATCAACGCGCAATTGCCCCGTCCGCGACCAACGCGACACGATGTTGAACGACGCATCGGGCAAATGCCGCTTGAACCAACGGTCCAATCGTATGCCATCATCATCAGGGGCTACGACAAATTGCCGTATGCCTTTTTCGTCATTCTTACTCATGCCCAAATTGCCTTTGCTATCGCCATCCCGGCGAACACTGCGCCAAGCGCCAATAAAATCGACGCGAGCGCATAGATTGCTGCCATGCCCATCTGCCCGCGTTGCACCATCTGCGCCATTTCAAGGCTGAAGGCGCTAAAGGTCGTAAATCCGCCTAAAACGCCCACACCCAGAAACAAACGCAATGGTTCCGCCGCATTGTCCCCACGCAGCAGCCATAATGCCAATATGCCCATGCACAGCCCGCCAACGACATTTGCGACAAAGGTCGGCCATGGCCAACCAGCCGCGCCGATAGGCAAAGCGCGAGACAGGCCGTAACGCAAGGCTGCGCCTATGGCTCCGCCCGACATGACAAGGATGATGGGGTTCATGCCAGCGCTTTAGCGGCGCTGAATATTAAAAGCCAGCCAAAGCAAGCCGGAAAGGCGTCTGACCGCTGCGGTGCAAAGGTAATGATACAAAACCCATCACGCCTCGCCGACGCACACGAAACATGATAGGCGCGAACTTCGCACGCACAACGCCCAGCCGCGCCATATTATATGTTAAGGAAAATGCATGATCCCCTTTGTCACCATGACCGACGTTCGTGGCCAAAAAATCTCGGTCAATCCCGAAATCGTGCAGTTTGTCCGCCTCGCCGACAATGCGCATGATGAATGCTTGATCGTATTTGGAAAGGATCAGTTGCTCCGCGTGCGCGGCAGCCTCGATGAGGTCACCGACGCCTTACGCCACGGCTAATCGCTGGACAATCTGCGCACCACATACGCTTTTGGTGCGTTGTAACGCGATTTGTAACTATCTGGAATATAGTCGGAAGCTTGTTTATGCGTTACAGGTACAAATATGTCTGCCGCTGCCCCGACCAAAGACGCGATCACTGCGTTGCTATCCGCCAAAGAAGAATTATCCCTCCGCGTGGTCCCTGGTGCACGCGTTGAACGGACCGCCATTGAAAATGGCACTCTAAAAATATGGCTCCACACGGCGCCGGAAGATGGCAAGGCAAACAAAGCCGTGCTGGCGATCTTGGCCAAGCTATTGGGGATATCGGTCAGCCAGTTGGAAATCACCCACGGCCAAACGGCGCGGGATAAACGGGTGCGGGTGTTGGTGTGAACACACACACCGACCCCGCCGTCACCCTAAACTTGTTTTGGCTCTGCCAGCCTTCGGCTCCAGGGCCTTACTTTTTCGAGGGCCGTCCGGAATTAAGACACTGGAGCTGCAGGCTGGCAGAAAGGCTAAAACCTTTCGCGTGCGGCGCTGTCTACTTTGCGTAATCGAGGCAAATCGCGCTGCATCTCGCGGCACAGCCAATCGACGAAGCCACCGATTGCGGCATTGGTCCGATCTTCTTTGCGACAGACCACGTAATAACTCCCGGCCTCCTGTGGCACGTATTGCTGTGGAACAACCAGCCCTTTTGATGCTGGGATGTCCCAGACCAATGGGGTAAGGGCAAGGAGGACGCCTCTGCCTTGGGCGGCGGCATCAATCGCATTGGTCATGCTGTCAAACAGCAACATCCGCGCGTCCGTGGGTTCGGGCACGCCAACTGCCGCAAACCAGTCCAGCCATCCCCGCCGACCAACGGTTAGGCCGATCAGTGTTTTCCCGGCAAAGTCATCTGCTGACTGGATCTGTTTTGCTAGATCTGGAATGCAAAGGGGTACGGCACGGATATCGAGCAGCTTTTTGGCCCAAACGCCTGGCGTCGGCGTCTGCAAATTGCGGATGGCAACATCCGCCTCCCCAAGCAGAAGGTCTGCAATGCTCGCCGACGTATCAATGGCAATTGAGAGACTTGGGTGCCGTTTTTCAAATGCTGGCAAGCGATGGGTAAGCCAGCCATTGGCAAAGAGTGGCAAGGCCGCAATGCGCAGCATCTTCGTCTCTGTGCCCGCACGCGCACGACCGAGTGCTGACGAGACTTCGCCAAAGCCCCTATCAAGTCCCTCTGCGAGCTTTTGTCCGAGCGGCGTCAGCCGAACCTGCCGGACACGCCGATCAAACAGTGGTCCACCGACCCAACTTTCAAGCCGCTTGATTTGGTGGCTAATAGCTGAGGGTGTCTGCCGCAGTTCCAATGCGGCTTCCTTAAAACTCTGACGATGTGCTGCTGCACGAAATGCGACAAGGCTGGACCAAGGCGGAAAATCGACGGGCGAAATCATAGATGAACTAATATCATTTATATGCTTCATTATTCAATAAACTTCTGCAGATCGGATGCTTAAGCGTATCGACATGATAGCTACAAAAAATACATTTAAACCCTTTAGCCCATCCGAAGGTGTCTGGATAATGTGCCGCAAGACAGCAGACATTATCTTTGACGTCGCGGCCTTTCGTCGCCTGACGGCCGTTATGCTGACCCGCGACAACGCTTTGTGTTCGCCCCAATGACCGGATTTCTGACGCGGCTCGGCACATGGGTCGACACATGGGACGGAAGAGCTAAGATGGCACGGTTCAGCAAAGGCTGGCCCGCGACTAATAGGTCGGGTATCAAATTCTATCGGACGGCAGATGTCCAATATCGCTATCTGGAAGCGGGCGCTGGTCAGACAATAATTTTCACAGCTGATCCGCCCATGACGCTTGAGGTTTATGACGCCCTAGTCGAATGCTTTTCCAAACGATTTCGTGTGATCGTGGTTGAATTGCCCGCGATGGGCTTTTCGGCAACACGGCCGGGGTTCGGCTTTGGGTTCACGGAAACCAGCGATGATCTCGCGCTATTCATCCGCAATGTGTGCGGTAATGACAATATTTTTGCCTTTTCCTGTGCCGCCAGTTTGAGCGGACTGGATATTGCCGCCCGCATGCCAGAGCTGGCTTCACATCTCTGCTTCATTCAGGGTGGCGACCCTGAAGCGTTTAACCGCTGGAAAACGGGGCGCGACCCCAAAGGCATATTGGCGCGCCCGGTGCTTGGTCAGCTCATAATGAAGCGTATGGCGCCTGCACGGATGCCGCAATGGTACCGCCTGTCGGTCGGCAGGGGGGAGTTGATTGACCATTTTTGTGACTGTGCAAAACAATCCTTTGACAATGGCGCGATGTGGTCGTTGGCCAGTGCTTATCAGATATACATGAACTATAAGGGCGTGCTTCCAGCTCCAACACAACCAATTTTGTCGATGTGGGGTGGCGCAGACCGCTCACATCCACGCGAGAACGTGCATTCGCTCGCCACGGTCTATGATGATGTATCCTGCGTAACGTTTGATGATCTTGGACATACGCCAGAGCTTGAAGACCCGCATCGCGTGTTCGAAGCCATTGCTGAATTTGTCAGCAAATGACAGAAAATATTCCCCCCGGTTTTGCGCGCCATTTCCGCAAAAGTCCCGTCACCGATCCGTGGGAGCCGCTCTATTCGCGCCGCGATGGCGACATATTCTGCCTCGGACTGCGCATCGCAAAGTCGCATTGCAATGCGCGAGGGATGCTGCATGGGGGGGTCATTTCAGCGCTGGCCGATAACGCTCTTGGAATTTCATGCGTGCTGCAAGCAGAGAATATGTCTGCGCTCACCATCAACCTGTCGACGGATTTCCTGTCGACTGCAAATCAAGGCGAATGGCTTGAAGTTCTTGCTGAACCAAGCAAGGTGGGTCGCACAATAGCTTTCGCCGGGGCAGAAATTCTCTCCAACGATATACTTATTGCTCGTGCGAGTGGTATTTTCAAAATGACCGCCAGCGGCAAAATATGAGGGACCGAGTTTGACGTTCCTTGCCCCAAAGCTCGGCAGTCAGAGTTCCAATAGTAATCGTGCCGCGTGAGCATATCGGCATTTGCCAGCCTTTGGCTCCAGCATCTTACTATTCTTGGTCGTCCCTTCGCCCTTCCCCGCGCCAAAATACCCCCTCAACCCACCGGCAATTTTACCCTGCCCCACCTTGCACCCCTACCCCATAAGCGCTAAGGCGCGGCCAGCAAACGAATCTCCCGCTTTTACGCTGGTTTGACGCGCGTTTATTGGCCGCAGTTAGCGGCAACCGTGTTGTCTTCCCCATCCGGCCAAAAGCCCAACGCTCGAAGGGGTAAATACCAATGACCGCAATCGGATTAGACAGCCTGCAAACCCGCTCCACCTTGACCGCTGGCGGCAAGACGGTGGATTATTTCTCGATCAAAAAAGTTTCGGAGAAATTGGGCGATGTGTCGCGTCTGCCTTTTTCGATGAAGGTGTTGCTCGAAAATCTGCTCCGTTTTGAAGATGGCGGCTTTACTGTTTCGGTGGAGGATGTGCAGGCGTTGATCGATTGGCAGAAGGACGCCAAGTCGGATCGCGAAATTCAATATCGCCCTGCCCGCGTCTTGTTGCAGGATTTCACCGGCGTGCCATGCGTTGTCGATCTCGCCGCAATGCGCGACGCGATGACCGCGTTGAAGGCGGACCCTTCGAAGATTAACCCGCTCGTGCCTGTGCATCTAGTCATTGACCATAGCGTCATGGTCGATGAATTCGGCCACCCCAAGGCAGCGGAGCAGAATGTTGAAATCGAATATCAACGCAATGCGGAGCGTTATGACTTCCTGAAATGGGGTTCCAAGTCGCTGAACAATTTCAAGGCGGTTCCTCCCGGCACCGGCATTTGCCATCAGGTGAACCTCGAGCATATCGCACAAGCCGTTTGGACAAGCGCTAGCGCTGACGGCGCGACCATCGCTTACCCTGACACCTGCGTGGGCACAGACAGCCACACGACGATGATCAATGGCCTTGGCGTCCTTGGTTGGGGCGTTGGCGGGATTGAGGCGGAGGCCGCGATGCTTGGGCAGCCCGTGTCGATGTTGATCCCTGAAGTTGTTGGCTTCAAACTGACCGGTGCACTGGCTGAGGGCGTGACCGCCACTGACCTTGTGTTGACGGCAACGCAAATGCTGCGCGCCAAGGGCGTGGTCGGCCGCTTCGTCGAATATTATGGCCCCGGCCTTGCGTCGCTGTCGCTGGCCGACCGTGCGACCTTGGCCAATATGGCGCCCGAATATGGCGCAACCTGTGGTTTCTTTGGCATTGATGAAAAGACCATCGAATATCTGCGCCTAACCGGCCGTGATGAAGACCAGATTGCACTGGTCGAGGCATATGCCAAGGAACAGGGCCTATGGGCCTATGCTGATATGGCGGACCCGATTTTCACCGACACGCTGGAATTGGATATGGGCAGCGTCGTCCCGTCGCTGGCGGGGCCAAAGCGCCCGCAGGACAAGGTTGTCCTGACCCAAGTCGACAATGTGTTCAACGACGATCTGATCAACGTCTACAAGCATGCCAGCGCAAAGCGTGTCGCGGTTGAAGGCAAGACACACGATATTGGCGATGGCGATGTCGTGATTGCGGCGATCACCAGCTGCACCAACACATCGAACCCAAGCGTATTGGTTGCCGCTGGATTGGTTGCGCGTAAGGCAAATGCCTTTGGCTTGCGTCCCAAGCCATGGGTAAAAACCTCGCTCGCACCTGGAAGCCAGGTTGTGACCGATTATCTTGATCGTGCTGGCTTGACCGCGGATTTGGATGCGGTCGGCTTTAACTTGGTCGGCTATGGCTGCACGACCTGCATCGGGAACTCCGGCCCATTGGCGGAGCCGATTTCGGCGGCGATTAACGGCCATGACATTGTGGCGGCCTCGGTCATTTCGGGCAACCGCAACTTTGAAGGCCGCGTGTCCCCCGATGTGCGCGCCAACTTCCTGGCCTCTCCGCCTTTGGTGGTCGCCTATGCGCTCAAGGGCACGGTGACCGAAGACTTCACAACCACGCCGATTGGCCAAGCGACCGACGGTTCGGACGTATATTTGCGCGACATCTGGCCCACCAACCAAGAAGTGCATGACGTCATGACCGCAAACATCGACCGTTCGATGTTCACCGCGCGTTATGCCAAGGTCTATGAAGGCGATGCGCATTGGCAGAAGATTCAGGTCGAAGGTTCGGACACCTACACATGGCGCGCCGGTTCGACTTATGTCGCCAATCCACCTTATTTTGAAGGTATGAGCATGACGCCAGCGCCGGTGATGGACATCATCGAAGCAAAGCCTCTGGCGATCTTGGGCGATTCCATCACCACCGACCATATCTCGCCCGCCGGAAGCATCAAGGCCGACAGCCCTGCTGGTAAATTCCTGTTAGAGCATCAGGTGAGCAAAGCAGACTTTAACAGCTACGGCGCACGTCGCGGCCATCATGAAGTCATGATGCGCGGCACCTTCGCCAATATCCGCATCAAGAATGAAATGGTCCCCGGCATCGAAGGCGGCATGAGCAGCTACCAAGGCGAAGTCATGCCCATCTACGACGCCGCTATGAAGCATAAAGCCGACGGCACCCCCTTGGTAGTCATCGCCGGTAAGGAATATGGCACCGGCTCTTCGCGCGATTGGGCGGCAAAGGGCACCAACCTGCTCGGCGTCCGCGCAGTCATCGTCGAAAGCTTCGAGCGCATCCACCGTTCCAACTTGGTCGGCATGGGCGTGTTGCCGCTGCAATTCATGGACGGCGAAAGCCGGACGACCTTGGGCCTGACCGCGGATGATAGCTTCACGATCACCAGCGTTGGAAAGCTTCAGCCACGCCAGACGGTAACCGTTATGGTCACTCGCAAGGACGGCTCAACGTTCAATTTCGATACGCTCTGCCGCATCGACACCGCGAACGAAGTCGAATATTTTATGAACGGCGGAATTCTGCATTATGTGTTGCGGAAACTAGCGGCCTAAGCCCTTGAGAGGATCGACAGCGCCGCTTTCAAATGCGGCGCGTCGATCATTTTTCCGTCCAGTTGCAGCACCCCTGCGCCCGGATTGGCCGCGAACGCATCCACGATAGATTGGGCATAAGCAAGCTGCGCCGGCGAGGGCGTAAAGCCAGCATTTATGGCGGCAACCTGCCACGGATGAATGGCAAGCATGCCAGTGAACCCGTCACGTGCCGCGCGGGCCACATAGGACGCCAAGCCTGCCGCGTCGTTGATGCTTGGAAACACCGTATCAATGGCAGCCACGCCTGCAGCATGCGCCGCAAACAGCGTGAGCGACCGCACCATTTCATATGGCGCCGTATAGCGGCCATCCGCCTCACGTGACGCCGATGCGCCCACCGCAGCGGGCAAATCCTCCGCCCCCCAGCTGACGCCCAGAAGAGAATGTTTCACCTCCCGCAAAGTGCCTAGGTCAAACACCGCACCTGGCGTTTCAGTCGCGATAGGTAAGATCAGCGGCGCTTCGCCATCCTGGCTATCGGCCACTGCAGCTGCTTCGGCGCGCAGCCAATGGACCGAACGCGCGCCTTCCGCCTTTGGCAAAACAATAGCATCTGGAACATAAGGCAGCACGGACGCGAGATCGTCATGGGTAAAATGGCTGTCCTGCGGGTTAACGCGGATAAAAACCGGCACCGGACGGTCACCCGAAAGATATTCAGCAGCGGCTTCGCGGGCGGCCACCTTTCGGTCAAGCGCAACCGAGTCCTCAAGATCAATGATGATCGCATCGGCACCGCTCGCCGCTGCTTTGGCAAATCGGTCAGGCCGGTCACCCGGGACGAAAAGGAGCGAGCGTAGTTTCATGCCGTCATTATGCCCCGCAGCGGACCTTATGGCAATCTATGCCTTTTTCAGCAGTGCGGCGCGTTCCGTTTGGCAAACAAGTTCGTTGCGTTGGTTGAGGCATCGGTGGAGAAACGTCACAACGCCGGCATCGGGTCGCGACTTGCTTTCCTTAAGCGCAATGACTTCGGTTTCCGCGCGCAACGTATCCCCGATGAACACAGGCTTGGGCATAACCAATTTATCATAGCCCAAATTGGCCACCAACGTGCCAAGCGTCGTGTCACCCACAGACAGACCCACCATCAGCGCAAAAGTGAAGGTGCCGTTTACGAGAATTTGCCCAAACTCGCTGGCCTTCGCCGCCTCCGCATCTATGTGCAGTGGTTGCGGGTTATGCGTCATGACCGAAAACAGCAGATTGTCTGTCTCGGTCACCGTGCGGCGAATTTCGTGGGCGATGGTATCGCCGATGTGCCATTCGTTGAAATATTTGCCTGCCATTATATTTCCACCGCTTCTATCCGCACCAACAACGCCTCGACCAGCACCTGCGCGCCGACTTGCGCATTCAACTCCACCACCACGCCGTCAAAAGGCGCAGTCAGGCTGTGTTCCATCTTCATCGCTTCGAGCGTTACCAACTTCTGCCCTTTGGACACTGTGTCACCCACAGCGACATAAACCGCGATAATCCGGCCGGGCATGGGCGACAGGATTGCACCGTCGCTGGCGGCATTTTGCCCCGACCCACGCGGTTCATCCAGGACATAACGACGCGCAAAACCATCGGCAAAGGCGAGCACATCAGCGGTGGGTTCGTCGGCCTCAACTTCGTCAAACGCAACCACATACAGGTTGCCAGCATCATCCAAAAGGCGTGCTTCGGCGCGTGGCGATGCATTCAAGCGAAAACCTAGAATGGCGCTTACGGGACCATCGCCGGGGCTCGCGCACAACAACGCCGCTGCCTCGACAAGCTCTTGCGCCTCTGGCGCGGATGGATGCACAAGATTATCGACTTCACGCGCAATCAGGCCCGTATCAATGTCGCCAATTCCGAACGTGTCCAGATCCAGCAACCGCCCCAAGAATCCCGCATTCGTTTTCACGGGCCAGACTTCAGTGTCGTCAATGCCGTCGCGCAATCGGTCCATCGCCGCATCGCGCGTTTCACCCCATGCGATGAGCTTGGCGACCATCGGATCGTAAAAAGGCGAAACCTCGCCGCCTTGTTCTACGCCTGTATCAATGCGCAATTCTTCCGAAAAGGCGAGATGGTCGAGCGGGCCAATGGACGGCAGAAAGCCAGTTGCCGGGTTTTCCGCATAGAGCCGCGCTTCCATCGCCCAGCCATTGATGCGCAGCGCGTCCTGCCTCTTGGGCAAAGCCTCCCCACTCGCCACTCGCAATTGCCATTCGACCAGATCGACGCCGGTAATCTCTTCAGTCACCGGATGTTCCACCTGCAACCGCGTGTTCATTTCCATGAACCAGATACGATCGGCGCGCAGGCCCTCAGACGCATCTGCAATGAATTCAATTGTGCCAGCGCCGACATAATCGACGGCTTTTGCCGCTTTCACCGCGACCGCGCAGAGTTGTTCGCGCGTTGCTTCGTCCATGCCCGGCGCAGGGGCTTCTTCAATTACCTTTTGGTGACGGCGTTGCAGCGAACAATCGCGTTCGAACAAATGCACGATGTTGCCGTGGGTGTCGCCAAAGACCTGCACCTCAATGTGGCGCGGACGCTGTATATATTTCTCAATCAGGACATGCGCGTTACCGAACGATGCGCTTGCCTCCCGCTGGCAAGAAGCGAGCGCTTCGGCAAAGTCACCGGCGTTATCGACCTTACGCATCCCCTTCCCGCCACCGCCTGCAACGGCCTTGATGAGGACAGGATAGCCAATTTCGGCGGCGCGCTCGCTAAGGAAATCTGGGTCTTGATTATCCCCCATATAGCCGGGGGTCACCGGCACACCCGCTTCGGCCATCAACTTTTTAGCGGCGTCTTTCAAGCCCATCGCGGTGATGCTGGCAGGCTTTGGCCCAACCCAGATAAGGCCGGCATCGATGACGGCTTGCGCGAATTCCGCATTTTCAGAGAGAAAGCCGTAACCCGGATGGATGGCGTCTGCACCCGTGGCTTTGGCGGCAGCGATAATCTTCGCGCCGACTAAATAGCTTTCACGCGCCGGAGACGGCCCAATATGCACCGCCGCATCGGCTTCACGCACATGGAGCGCCTTGGCATCTGCATCTGAATAGACCGCAACGGTGCGTATACCCATATCGCGCGCGGTGCGGATAATCCGGCAAGCAATTTCGCCCCGATTGGCGATGAGGAGGGATTGGATTATTTTACTCACATCCGGAATACCCCAAAGCGGGGCGCCTCCTCGACTGGCGCATTGAGTGCTGCGGCGAAGGCTAGGCCCAACACATCGCGGGTCTGCGCGGGGTCGATGATCCCGTCATCCCACAATCGCGAGGTCGCGTAATATGGATTGCCTTCATCCTCATATTTCTGGCGGATGGGCGCCTTGAAGGCTTCGGCCTCTTCGGGCGTCCATGTCGCAGCGTCGCGGTGAACAGTCGCCAGCACGCTTGCCGCCTGCTCGCCGCCCATCACCGAAATTCGCGCATTGGGCCAGGTGAACAGGAAACGTGGTGAATATGCGCGGCCGCACATGCCGTAATTGCCCGCGCCAAAGCTGCCGCCGATCAGTAAGGTGATTTTGGGTACACTCGCGGTAGCGACGGCGGTGACGAGCTTCGCGCCATGCTTGGCTATGCCCTCCGCCTCATATTTGCCGCCAACCATGAAGCCGCTGATATTCTGCAAGAACAGCAACGGTATCCGCCGTTGGCAGGCAAGTTCAATAAAATGCGCGCCTTTGACGGCGCTTTCGCTGAACAATACGCCGTTATTGGCGAGGATTGCGACCGGCATTCCCCAGATATGCGCAAAGCCGCAGACCAAAGTGGTGCCGTACAGCGGCTTAAATTCGTGAAATTCGCTGCCGTCAACTAAACGGGCGATAACTTCATGGACATCATAAGGCGCACGCACATCATCGGGGATGACGCCGTAAAGCTCTTCCGCGTCGAATTTTGGCAGGCGTGGTTCTTTGAAATCGATGTTGGCTTTATGGATTGGCCCTAAATGCGAAATAATATCACGCACAATGGTCAACGCATGTTCGTCATTCTCGGCCACATGATCGACCACACCGGACTTCCTTCCATGCAAGTCGCCGCCGCCGAGATCCTCCGCACTGATTTCCTCGCCCGTTGCGGCCTTGACCAAGGGCGGGCCAGCCAAGAAAATCGTGCCTTGGTTGCGGACGATGACGCTTTCGTCCGACATGGCGGGCACATAAGCTCCGCCTGCGGTGCAGCTACCCATCACACAGGCAATTTGCGGGATGCCCTTGGCGCTCATATTTGCTTGGTTGAAGAAAATGCGCCCGAAATGGTCACGGTCGGGGAAGACTTCATCCTGATGCGGCAAGTTCGCGCCGCCGCTGTCGACAAGATAGATGCATGGCAAGTGGTTCGCCTCGGCGATTTCCTGCGCACGCAAATGCTTTTTGACCGTCATCGGGTAATAAGTGCCGCCTTTTACGGTCGCGTCGTTGCAGACGATCATGCACTGCCGGCCCGAAACGCGGCCGATTCCCGTGATCAGGCCTGCGCCCGGAATTTCGCTATCATACAGGTCGCATGCTGCAAGCTGGCCGATTTCTAGGAAAGGCGAGCCGCTATCCAGCAGGCGTTCGACGCGTTCCCTTGGCAACAATTTGCCACGCGACGTGTGCCGTTCACGCGACTTCTCGTTACCGCCCAACGCCGCTTCGGCGACTTTGGCCCATAGCGCATCACGCAACGCCCGATTGTGGGCACTGCGCGCCTTATACTCTACGGAATCGGTGCTGATTTGCGTCGTTAAAGTCGGTGCTGTCATCGTTTCAATTGAAACGATTTTGCAGATTTAGCAAGGCCATCGCCGCAATGGCGGCCTCCCCGCCCTTGTCCTTTTGCTTAGGATCAGCGCGCACAATGGCTTGCGCTTCATTTTCGACGGTCAATATGCCGTTGCCGATTGCAATGCCGTCCATCGTCAACGCCATGATACCGCGTGCGCTTTCGCCAGCGACGATTTCAAAATGGTAGGTTTCCCCGCGAATAACAACGCCAATAGCGACAAAGCCGTCATATATCTGCGCTTCTGCGGCCATCGATATTGTGCCAGGAATTTCGAGCGCGCCTGGCACAGTAATGACCTCAACCTCATGCCCCTTGGCCTTCAATGCCGCAGTCGCACCTGCCACGAGCATGTCGTTCAAATGGTCATAAAACCGCGCTTCAACTATCAAAAACTTTGCCATTACTCGCCTCCGGTTCCGGGAATAGGCCGTTCGCCTACAATGGAAAGGCCATAGCCTTCAAGGCCAACCAACGTGTGGTGGGTGTTGGTGAGCAATATCATGTCTTGAACACCCAATTCGGTCAGGATTTGCGCACCGCCGCCATAATCGCGCAGCTCTTCAATCTCTGGCGCACCAGCCTGCTTTCCTTCGGCGCGCAACTGCATAAAACGGGACACGATGCCCTTCATCGGCTTGTTAATAACCACGATCACACCAGCGCCTTCGGCCGCGATGGCCTCCATCGAACGTGACAACAGGCCCGAACGTTCATTTTCTTCGCCAAACACATCAACGAACATCGACATGGTGTGCATGCGTACTAATGTCGGTTTCTCAGGATCAATTCGCCCCTTAACCAAAGCAATGGTCTCATCGCCCGATGCCTTGTTGTAAAAGGTCATGGCAGACCAATCGCCACCCCAGCGACTGTTGAACTTCATCTCCGCGCGTTTTTCGACCAAATGGTCATGCTTGCGGCGATAGGCGATCAGGTCGCGGATTGTGCCCATTTTGAGGTTGTGCATTCGGGCGAAGGCCACGAGGTCATCCATCCGCGCCATTGTGCCATCGTCTTTCATGATTTCACAAATCACGCCAGACGGGTTGAGACCGGCAAGCCGGCTAATGTCGACGGCGGCCTCGGTATGTCCTGCGCGCACCAACACGCCGCCATCACGGGCCGTCAATGGGAAGACATGACCCGGCGAAACAATGTCGTCAGGCCCCATAGAGGCGTCCACAGCGACGGAAATGGTCCGCGCCCTATCAGCGGCGCTAATGCCCGTGGTAACGCCCTCACGGGCTTCTATGGACACCGTGAAGGCTGTTTGCATGCTTTCGCGGTTCTCACGCGCCATCGGCGTGAGGCCAAGCTGTTCGCAACGTGCCTTGGTCATCGAAAGGCAGATGAGGCCACGGCCATGCGTTGCCATGAAATTAATCGCGTCTGGCGTTGCCATTTGCGCCGGAATAATCAGATCGCCTTCATTCTCACGGTCTTCATCATCGACGAGGATATACATGCGGCCATTGCGTGCCTCTTCAATGATTTCCTCAATCGGCACGAGCGCAGGCGTATCGTCGTTGGAGAACAAATAGCTTTCCAACTTACGCAGGGTTTCAGCGGTCGGGTTCCAGCCCGGCTCATCCAAATCGCGCAAGGTATTGGCATGAAGTCCAGCAGCGCGGGCGAGGCCGGACCGTGACAAGCCGCCGTCATTGACGAGGCTACGAAGCTTATTGATCAGTTGAGTGCTCATGATTCGTCATTTTCACACTCTGGTGTGATTGTCAAAGTGCATATTCACATCAATGTGATCAATTAGGAACATGGTCTTTCATTGAATGCGCAACGAAGGGCGGTTATGCCGACGGATAGAGGAGAAGCACATATGGCATCGACGATCTGGGTAAAAAAAACAGCGCTGACCGAAACACAGGTGCATGACGCAGCATTGTTGCCGCTCGCGGACGGCGCAGTTCGTTTGCGGATTGAAAGCTTCTCCGTCACTGCAAACAACATCACTTATGCCGTGATCGGTGACATGTTTGGCTATTGGAACTTCTTTCCAGCAGCAGGTGATTTTGGCGTTGTGCCCATGTGGGGCCATGCCATGGTCGAAGAATCGCATTGCCCCGATATTGCGGTTGGCGAGCGGGTCTATGGCTATTTACCGATGGGAACACATCTTGATGTCATACCCGGCAAAATCAGCGCGGGCGGCTTCACCGATATGGCTGCACATCGCCAACCCATGAGTCCCATCTACAACCAATATAGCCGCCTTGCTTCCGACCCAGAACATGACGCTGAAAAAGAAGCCGAGCGTATGTTATTCGGGCCTTTATTCAAAACTGGGTTTTTGATTGAGGCCATGCTGCGCAGAGAGAGCTGGTTTAACGCAGAGCGTCTTCTTATCACTAGTGCTTCATCGAAAACAGCGCTGGGACTTGCCAGCGTCGCAAAGGATTTATCGTCCAGCATAAAGCGCATTGGTCTGACATCGAAAGGCAATGTGAACTTTGTCAGGGAAACTGGCCTGTACCACGAAGTCATGTCTTATGATGACGTTGATACCCTGCCCAAAACTGCTTCGGTATGCGTTGATTTTGCTGGCAATTCGCGCCTACTCCGGGCAATCCACGAAAGGCTGGCAAGCTATCTAGAATATAGCTGCTTAGTCGGTGCCACCCATGTTGAGGCAAGAGGTCCAAACAGTGCTGGCGCAAGCGGCAGTGAGATGCCCGGGCCGAAGCCTATCCTGTTCTTCGCACCTGATCACGCCGTCGCAACTATTCAGGAACTTGGCCCTAAGGGCTTTGGCGAAGCTGTCGGCCGCAGTTGGAAAAGCTTTCTAACTGCAGCCGATGGCTTTGTTGGTATCGAAACCCTTTCAGGATTAGAGGCCGCCGCAAGCGTCTTTGTGGAAACGCTTCAAGGCCGGACAGATCCGCAAAAGGGAATTATCATTCAGCCTTAAAAACCCGTCCGTCCTTCATGACGAAACGCACCGATTTCAATGTCGTGATGTCCGCGATGGGGTCACCTGCGACTGCGATCAAATCGGCAGCTTTACCGGGCTCAATTGAGCCAACCTCTTTTTCAACGCCCAATAAGGTCGCAGCATTCATTGTCGCGGCCTGAATGGCGGCGCTGGAGGGCATGCCATGTTTGACCATCAATTCGAATTCGTCTGCGTTCCGGCCATGTTTGGAAACGCCAGCATCTGTGCCAAATGCGATTTTCACGCCGGCGGGATAGGCTTTAGCAAGGCCCTTGCCGGTCACACCAATTCGCCATTGTACTTTCGCAAGAACGTCGGGCGGGTAGGCATTTGGGTTGGCGGCCAACCGCTCAAGATAGCCATTTACGGTAGACAGGGTTGGCACATAATAGGCCCCCGCCGCCTTAAACAATTTGATGCTCTCATCGGTCATCATCGTGCCGTGTTCAATCGAGTCCGCGCCCGCGGCTAAGGCCATGTTGACGCCGTCGTCTCCATGGGCGTGCACGGCAATTTTCTTGCCATAAAGATGCGCGGTATCCACTAATGCCTTCACCTCGTCATCGAATAACTGCCGCCCAAGTCCAGCGCCAATACGGCTGTTAACGCCGCCCGTCGTTGCGATTTTGATCACATCAACGCCACGCCGAACCTGTTTACGTATCGCCTGACGGCAGCTTTCAACGCCATCGCACAGATTTTCCTGACCGATACTTCCATGTAAGTCTTCCGAGACAGATAGCGTTGCATCCATATGCCCGCTGGTCGTTGAGATTGAACGGCCTGCATCGATAATCCGGGGTCCAGGGATCTCGCCCGCAGCGACCGCATCACGTAATGCAAGCGTTGCACCAGTGCCATCACCCAAATTGCGCACTGTGGTGAATCCAGCCAGCAAAGTCTTCTTCGCATTACCCGCAGCACGATAGGCTGCCCGCGCGGGGCTGTCGGTTAGGCCCTCAATCAATGCTGCATTACCACCAGCATCGCTATCCAGATGCACATGGCTGTCGATTAACCCGGGAAGGACAAATTTGTCTTTCAGATCGATTTGCGTTGCGCCTACGGGACCCGGCTGATGGCCAGACAAAATTTCGGAGATTTTGCCATTGCGAATAATGACGGTAGACGGGCCACGCGGCGTGCTTCCTGGCTTGTCCAATAACTTACCAGCATGGATAACCGTTACAGCATCGGTCGTCTGCGCTGCCAAGGGTGTGCTCGCTAACAAGACTGCGCCTAACGAGACAAAAACAACTTTCTTCATGCTATTCAAACTCCCCTGTCGGCGCGATGCCGTGAACCTTTTGCTGGTGGGTCTTGTGGTGGCCCCGCAAAACATTGCGCAATATCCATCCATTGATGCGCGACTTCGCCTGTGACTTCAAGCGCAGTGTCGGCAATATTGCGACATTGGGTGACGACTTGGCAGAATTCTGTCGCACTACCAGAAATCATACCACTTTCGGAGGGCTCGCCATATTCCCACACAGCGCCCGATGGCGCGGACAGGCGAACTCTCGGCATCTCGCCCGGTGGCTCAAGGCGGCGATTTTTCCATGTGAAGCCCCATGTATTTACACCAAGGCGTACGATGTTTCCAATCCGGTCAGTGTCCTGCCGCTCCACGCCAAGGGCATCGTATACGGCCTGCCCATGGGCCCATGTTTCCATTAGCCGCGCAGTGATTGAACTTAGCGCGCTCATATCCGGGCCAACCCATTTGAGACGAAGTTTCGGATCTGTGGCAGCAAATGCAGCGGCAGTGGCTTTCGCGCGTTCCATCCAAGCGTTCCCTAATGCATGGCCCGAAAGACCACCCAGATAGCTCGCCTCAAACTCAGGCAGCTTCCCGCCGCGAACGCCAGCCATCATCTCCGTCACAAACGCGGCAAACGCTACTTCGTCACGCAACGATAAATCCACTGCTATGTTCCAAACATGCAGATGGCGGATGATGTTGTTTATGGTCCAGCCCTTGAACAGGGTCTGTGTGTCAAAATCTGCTTCGGAAAGCGGCGTCAACTGCGCGCATAACGCGTCACTTTCATCTAAAAAATCGTTTGCCTGTTGCATAAGTTCAGTCGTTCCAGATCAGTTCCAAATTCAAAACTATTGGTCTTGCCAATATGCGAACACATCTTCCTGAAGCTTGCGAATATGTGCATGCGCTTGCGGACCGGTCCATTCACCCTGATAATCGGTCCGCCCCGTCCACCAGCCCTGCCCCGGCAAGCCATCACCTTCACGTACAACAAGAACCGCGAGCGCCGGTGTGCCTTCTTCGGCCGTGATCTGGTCTATCTTATCGAGCGTCTTGCACACCGCACGCATTTTGGGCCGTGTGAAGCGAAAACCAAGGTTCAGCAAAAGCTCGGAATAGCTGATCGCACGGCTATCACGCCCACATTGCTCTAATATGGCCTTGATCCGCGCAACATCGTGCAGCGCCGAAACATCCGCCGCAGGGTCGCTCAGAAAGTCTTCAAGGACTGGGTCCAAGTCAAAATCCTAAAGATAGTCACGCCGCAAATCGTTCATGACAGCGTAAAACTCATCCATCACCTCATCTATAATTTGCTTGGCAGGTTTCACCGAATCAATGCGTCCGGCTACTTGCCCGGAAAGAGCTACAGCAGCCTCCATGTCACCGCCGAAATACAAATCAAGCACACCGCGCATTTCCGCCATGATATTGTCCGTTGGTTCAACATCCAACTTTGTGGTTCGTTCAGTGCGCAAAGCACGCAATGCCGGTCCGGGGCCATGGCGGTTGAGGAACAGCGTGTCAGTTTCCTTCGCGTTGATGATGGCGTCTTTCCAGTTATGGTGCACAGGAGATTCAGCAGCGCTGACCATTCGCGTGCCCATTTGCACAGCCTCCGCACCAAGCGCGAATGCTGCTGCCATGGTCCGCCCGCAGACAATGCCGCCGGCAGCCACAATAGGCACATTCACTTTGCTGCGGATGAGTGGCAGCAGAACCATCAGCGCAACATCCTTCGGGTTTTTGAAACCACCGCCCTCGCCGCCTTCAACCACAAGGCCGTCAACGCCAGCATCAATGGCTTTCAATGCACCCTCCAGCGTCGGCACGACGTGAAAAACAGTAAGGCCAGCGGCCTTTAATGGTCCGCAATATTTATTAGGGTCGCCCGCGGATGTTGTGACGAATTTGATACCTTGATCGACGACGAAATCGACGATCCCGGGATCGCGAACGAAGGCTTGCGCGATATTCACGCCGAAGGGTTTATCGGTAAGTTCGCGCATCTTGATAATTTCGGCGCGCACTTCATCCAACTCTCCAGAGGATGTTTCGATGATACCAAGTCCACCCGCGTTCGACACCGCCGATGCCAATTGCGCCCGTGCGATCCAACCCATGGGTGCCTGAATGATGGGATATTCAACACCGAGCAGCTCGGTCATGCGGTTCTTCATGGGTTTCATTTAACGTCCAATCTTACTGGTGCGGATATTTAATTGGCCAGCGAGGCCAGCTTTGCGATGGGTTTCAATGGCCTTATACTCAGGCGAAGACATCATTTTCTGCATGGCCGAGAGTGACGGATATTCGACCAAAGCGATCATGTCCCATTGGTTCTCAACTTCACCGATCATCAGTCCAGTCACGTTCCCGGCGTAAATTTGGCGTCCCCCGACAGCCGCTAAGCAGGCCTGAATAGCTTTACCATAACGGGCATAGGCCTTAGCACCCGACAGGTCGGAATCGCTTCCATCGGCATATTCTGCTTTGTCTCTGAACTTCAGCAAATTGACCATGACAAACGGCCCATTCTCGGGACCACCGAAAAATGCCGAAGCCTGCTCCATCGATGGAAATATCGCATTATCGACACGCATAAAGCTCACTCCCTTGAGATTTAATTATGTGCTTAATTCAGCGCCATGACATTGTAAAAGTGATTATGCGCTAAAGAACGCCGGTATAGATCTAGCTTTCATCTTGTAAGACATGCGTAGTCTAGGATCGCTTGGGATAGAGGTCGGTGCCTATAAGAAAGCCGAGCAATTTTTTCGATTTATGAAACAATTCTGATATGCGGTTGGGCTAGCGTTTGCGCCGACGACTTTTGGCCTAGTCCCCTAAAAATTGTCTCAATAATCGTCGCCAGTTTCTCGACTTTCAACTTAGTCGTACCAACGAAAAAAAGCGCATCCGGGTTAGTATAGCACTGCACCATCTGATTGATGAGCGACACAGCCTCATCAATCGAAAATTCTTCAAAGTAGCCCAACTCCATAGCCTCTGCGACAATCAGAGAGAGATAATGATCCCCCAAATCCACATAGCCACGGACAACCTCAAAATATTGCTGCCCAATTTCTAGGTAGCTTTTCAGAAGGTCTGGTTCAGCCTCATATTGCTCAACCATCGCGAGATAGCGCCGCGCAAAAAATTGGTACATTTTGTCCTGCACAGGCCCATCTGATTCGGTTACCTCAACCATTATGCGGACTTTTTCGGCAAAAAAGCGCTCGGCTACAGCTTCAAGCAACGCTTCTTTATTGTCAAAAAAGCGGTATAGATTGGATGGCGACATTCCCGCCGCAGCGGCAAGATCTGTCATCGAGATGTCTACCGAGCCGCGCTTGCGAACCAAGTCATCGACAACTTCCAGCAAGGCGGTTCTTCCACCATCAATGTCCGTTTGCGGGCGCGCCATTTCATATCCTGTGTTACATATGCATAACAGTTTTATGATATATAAAAAAATATTTCAATTTTCAATCAATCAAATGTAAATTGTCTCTGAGGCGTTACATTTTGTGCAATTTCGTTATGGTCGACCAACCCAGATAAAGTCAGCCCGAGAAGCCGGACGCCCTTCTCAACCGGGAGTATTTGATCAAGTAATGCATGGCCAAGTTGCGCAATAGCCGCACGATCCGACAAGACATGCCCAATCGTGCGCGAACGTGTGATTGTCCGGAAATCTGAATAACGTGCCTTTAGCACCAATGTCCTGCCCTGCGCTTGGTTGCGTTCTATGCGGCCCCAGACAACATCAACTATTTCTTCCAAAGCATCGCGTAGTTCGGCCTCGTTGCGTTTATCATCAAAAAAGGTACTTTCGGCCCCTATAGATTTTCGCACCGAATGTGCATTGACCGGACGGTGATCAACCCCGCGCGCAGCCCAGAAAAGATAGCCGCCCCAACTCCCAAAATGCTGCGCCAGCCAAGCTTCATCCTTTTGCGCAAGATCCGCACCCGTATGCACCCCCAGATTCGCCATCTTCTCAGCGGTACGCGGCCCGACGCCGTGGAAACGGCGGACAGGCAAACTCGCGACAAACTCCCGGCCTTGATCCGGCAATATGACGCACATTCCATCGGGTTTATTCTGGTCGCTGGCCAGCTTTGCAATGAACTTGTTGTAGCTTACACCGGCGCTAGCGGTAAGCCCCGTCTCGTCACGGATAGCTGTGCGGATTGCCTTCGCAATTTTTACCGCTGACCCGATTCCTTGCTTGTCATGGGTTACGTCAAGATATGCCTCATCCAACGACAATGGTTGAATGAGGTCAGTGTGTCGCGCGAATATTTCGCGAATTTGCAGGGACACTATTTTGTAGGCCTCAAACCTTGGTTTGACGAAAATCAGGTCAGGGCATTGCCTTTGCGCTGTGACCGAAGGCATAGCCGAGCGCACACCGAATGCTCGCGCTTCATAGCTTGCCGCAGCAACTACACCACGCTTGGATGAACCGCCCACTGCAACGGGTTTACCGCGTAGCTCAGGGTTATCCCGCTGCTCAACGCTCGCATAAAATGCATCCATATCGACATGGATTATTTTGCGAATGAGAGTGGGATTTCCTTCCATCTTGGACTAGCGCCTAATAACCTAGCGAGATTCGCATTGCTTCGCGGTCAGACTTACCGATCATTGTTTTTGGCAAGGCGGCCATGACCGTAACATTATGCCGCGTGATACCAGCCAACGCCATCGCGGATTTCACATTTTATCCGTCCGGCAAAATGCAAATGCCGCAAATGTGCCTGCGCCTCTCCAGTGGCTAAGCCATAGACAGTGTCATCGATTTCACGGTCAAACAGCAGTTGGAACGTATCCACAGCGCGCATTTCAGTGTCCCGTAATGCATATTCAAGCTTATCAAGCCGTTCATGATGCCCAGAGGCAAGCTTGTCCAAACGAACATGCACACCGGTAAACGGCTCCCCATGTGCAGGCAGCACCAACATATCCGCAGGCAAAGCCGCACGGAACTTCGCAATAGATGCCAGCCATTCACCCAGCGGATCGGCTTCTGGCTCGCTGTCCATGACCGATACGTTCGATGTGATGCGCGGTAAAATCTGATCACCTGCAATGATCATATTGTTAGCAAAATCGACAAGGCTTGCATGCTCGGGCGTGTGCCCGCCCCCAGTCATCACAGTCCAGTCACGTCGCCCCACACGCACAACTTGCCCGTCATCCATGCGCACATGCCCCGTTGGCAACCGCGACACCGCGCGCGCAAATCCACCCCAACCTGCTTTGCGTAGCTTTTCAATGCGCGCCTCGTCAAAACCGGCAAATCGACGATTATTAAGAACTTCCTCTGGCGGCTGCTCCAATTGTTCGCTCGTCAGCATCCGCGCCATTAGCCATTCTGTGCGGTTCATCCAGATTGGAACCTTAAACTTGTTAGCCAGCCATCCCGCACAGCCCACATGGTCTGGATGAAAATGGGTTACAAAAATACGCTTAAGCGCGCGGTCAGCTAGCGCGCCTGCAAACAACGCTTTCCAATGTTCAATCGTCGCTGGCATGAAAAGGCCAGTGTCCGCGGTGGCATAGCCGCCATCAGTTTCATCCAGCAGCCATAGATTAATATGCGCCAAGTTGCCCGGCACCGGCATACGCGTCCATCCCATATCCGGTGCAATGGGATAAATTTCGCCATATTGCGGGGCATGATCGCCCAATGGGTAGGTTAGCCCCTTAAGCTCTTTTGCTTCAAACCCATGATCGGCAAGTGATGCGTCATATGCGGGAGGTGTGGAAACTGACATCCCCCCGCCGTGCCTTAATCAAGCGATTAACGCAATCATGACGTTTCGATTATTCGCCGGCCTTTTTGAACAAGGTGTCGGCAGTCAATTCTGCTTTGCCAACATTTTCGTCTTCCCCGTTTAACGCAGCTTCTGCGCGGCGTGCGGCTTCGGTACGTTCTGCCCGCAATTCTTCGATCAAAGCGTCACGATCGGTTCCAAGGCGCGCATCATTGGCCGCGGTATTGTCGATACCTGCTTTCTTCGCAGCACGGTTTACAATAGCATCCAACTCGCGCTGTGATGTAAGGCCAAGTGTGACTGGGTCCTTCGCCTGAATTTCTGCTATGTTCCAATGGCTACGCTCACGAATGGCGGCGATTGTGTTACGCGTGGTACCAATCAATTTGCAGATTGCCCCATCCGAAATTTCTGGGTGGTTGCGCAGAAGCCAAGCGATACCATCGGGCTTGTCCTGACGCTTGGATACAGGCGTATAGCGCGGACCTTTTGTGCGGCGCACCTGATCGGGTCCTTTTGACATTTTGAGAACATAATCCTCATCTGCCTGGCCCTTTTCGATTTCTTCCATCGCCAGTTCGCCAGCGTGCACAGGATCACGCCCAGTATATTTCGATCCGGTCATGTCATCGGCCATCGCCTGAACTTCAAGAATATGAATTCCGCAGAATTCGGCGATTTGCGAGAAGCTCAAACCCGTGTTGTCGACCAACCAAGCGGCGGTCGCATGTGGCATCAAAGGGGTGGCCATTTCATTTGCTCCAATAATAAGGGCCGCCCCTTACGGAGCGGCCTGAATGTCTTGGTCAAGCATTAGGCGAAGTTTGCCAAATCGGCAAGCGACAATGCGCGTTTGGACTTGCACGCACCGTACCACCCGTGCATTCCTTGAAGCAATCATTGGGGGAAGATATGCTACGTTTGATCAAATGGCTCGTCATTTTGTTGCTTGCCGCCTTGGCCGCCCTGTTTTTCTGGGGCTATGCGCCAGATACGGATGCCGCCCAGATGGAGAGTAAATATGGCAGCGCCGCATCGCGCTTTGCCGAATTGGAGCCTGGGCTGCGCGTACATTATCGTGATGAAGGCAAGTCAGATGGCCGTGTTCTTGTTCTTATTCACGGATCCAACGCCTCTCTGCATACCTGGGAACCTTGGGTCAAAGCTCTCGGCTCGGACTATCGCATTATCTCACTTGATCTCCCCGGACATGGTCTGACAGGGCGCAACCCCGCAGGCGTCTACGACAATGCATCTTATGTTAACGTTGTGGACCGTTTATTGACCAAACTGAATGTTGATAATGCGATAATCGGCGGCAATTCCATGGGCGGTGGTGTTTCGTGGTTATTTGCACTGACCCATCCGGAGAAGGTAGACGCTTTGTTGCTGGTTGATGCCAGTGGGCAGCCTCATGCCAAATCGGGCAATTTACCCCTTGGGTTCAGACTAATGCGCATGCCGGTGATAAAAGAAGCCGTGCGCTTCATTGCTCCCCGCAGCATTTTTGAATCAAGCGTTAAAACGTCGATGAGCGTTCAATCTAAAATCAACGACAATCTTATTGATCGATACTGGGAATTAAACCGCTACCCCGGCAACCGCGAAGCAACAATGCAGCGCTTTTCAAGTCTTAAGAATATGACGCCTGGCACAAAAGAACGGCTCTCAGCCATAAAGGCGCCAGTTTTGATCTTATGGGGCGCCGAAGATAACTTAATACCCGTTACCGCGGCCAAATGGTTCGCTGAAGCTATGCCGCAATCGAAAGTGATTGTTTATCCCAATGTCGGCCATATCCCGATGGAGGAGATACCGGAGAAGAGCGCCAATGATGTCAAAATCTGGCTGGTTAGCTTGGCGGTAAAAACACCTAAGGTATAAACGCACCTAAACTTTCAACATGATTTTCCCGACATGCGCGCCGGATTCCATATAAGCATGGGCTGCGGCGGCTTCGGCAAGCGGGAAAATCTTGTCCATCTCGGGACGCAGCGTTCCTTCGCAAATTATTGGCCAAACTTTCGCTAATAATTGCTGTGCAAGCATTGCCTTAAATGCGGCGGTGCGCGGACGTAATGTTGAACCAGTCAGCGTCAGGCGGCGTGACATGACATAGGCCATGTTGATTTCCGCTGTCATTCCGCCCTGCACCGCGATGGTCACATGCCGCCCGTCTTCGCGCAAGCATTGCAGATTTCGGGGCACATAACTTCCGGCAACCATATCAAGTACAAGATGGACGCCCTCGCCGTTTGTGATCGCCTTCACGCGTTCGACGAAATCGGAATCGTTGTAGTTGATGGCATAATCAGCGCCGATTTTTTCAGCTGCGGCACATTTATCGTCAGAGCCACAAGTCACAATCACAGTCAGGTCGAAAAGCTTGCCCAACTTAATTGCCATGGTTCCAATTCCGCTGGTCCCTCCGTGAACCAACACTGTCTCGCCAGGGGCAGCATAGCCCCGCTCAAACACGTTATGCCAGACGGTGAACAAGGTTTCAGGCAAGGCCGCAGCTTCAGCCATGTCCATGCGCGCTGGTACCGGCAGGCACACATCCATCCGCGCAAGACAATATTCGGCATATCCACCGCCAGATACTAAGGCGCAGTAACGTGCACCGATTATGGTCGGGTCGACATCATCACCCACGGCAACGACTGTTCCCGACACTTCCAGACCGGGCAGATCGCTCGCGCCTGGAGGTGCGGGATAAAGCCCCTTACGTTGGATAACGTCAGGCCGGTTTACGCCCGCATAGGCGACTTTCAACAGGACTTCGCCCACAGCGGGGATCGGTAGAGGCCGATGTGACGGGGTAAGCACCTCGGGTCCACCCGGCGTCGAAATTTCGATTACGGTCATTAATTCCGGTAGATTATCCATCTGTGCCATATCCCTTTTGATTGGCCGGCCTTTTAAGCAAGCTTCATATTGACAGCAACCGCCCATCGGTAAAATATGCGGTATGGATATTGACGAAAATCTACCGCGTCGGCACGACGATCCCGTGGCGAAACTTGTTACGCAGGATATTGATACACTGTCCGTGGCGGAGCTTGATGCACGTATCGCTCTACTAAAGGCAGAAATTATACGCTGCGAAGGGAAAATAGCGTTCGCTAGCAAGCATAGAAGCGTTGCGGACGCATTATTTAAAAAGTGAAGTACGCTGCTCCATCGTTAAGAAAACGCGGGCACAATCCGTTATCTGCCGCATCATGCTTGAAAGCGCCCAAGGCCAAACCGATATAGATGTCAGAAATTGCAGCGACTCAAAGGGAGATTAAGGTATGCCATCATTTGCAGAGTCGCTGGAAACCACGCTTCACAACGCATTGAAGCATGCTGGTGACCGTGCGCACGAATATGCCACGCTGGAGCATCTTCTGCTTGCCCTGATTGATGATGCGGATGCCGCGAAAGTCATGCACGCTTGCGGTGTCGATCTTGGCGAACTTTCGGATATCATCATCACATATTTGGATACCGAACTGGAAAGCCTTCGTGTTGAGGGCAAAGTTGACCCATCGCCTACAAGTGGCTTTCAGCGTGTCGTACAACGTGCGATTTTACATGTTCAAAGCTCCGGCAAAGATGTCGTCACTGGGGCAAATGTTCTGGTCGCTTTGTTTTCGGAGCGCGAGAGCTACGCGGTCTACTTCTTGCAGCAACAGGATATGAGCAGGCTCGATGCCGTATCTTATATCAGCCATGGCATTGGCAAAGATGGCAAGCTGGCCGAACCACGGCCCGTCACCGGTGCGGAACAGAATAGTGACGAACCCGAAGACGCCAAAGCGAAAAAAGACAAGAAAGAAGGCGCTCTGGATCAGTTCACCGTCAATCTGAATGAAAAAGCGAAACAGGGCCGTATTGATCCCTTGATCGGTCGTACGGCCGAAGTTGATCGCACCGTCCAAATTTTGTGCCGCCGGTCGAAAAACAATCCGCTTTATGTCGGAGAACCGGGCGTTGGAAAAACCGCGATTGCAGAAGGGCTTGCCCGACGTATCGTTGAAAATCAGGTGCCTGAGGTTTTGTTACCTGCGATAATCTATTCGCTGGACATGGGCGCTTTGTTGGCTGGAACGCGGTATCGCGGTGACTTTGAAGAGCGCTTAAAGGCGGTCGTGTCCGAACTGGAAAAACTTCCGGATGCGATCCTGTTCATTGACGAAATCCACACGGTAATCGGGGCGGGCGCAACAAGTGGTGGGGCCATGGACGCCTCAAACTTGCTAAAGCCAGCTTTGTCGGGTGGAACCATCCGTTGCATCGGATCAACTACCTACAAAGAATTTCGCAACCATTTCGAAAAAGACCGCGCATTGCTGCGCCGTTTCCAAAAAATTGATGTCAACGAGCCCAGCGTAGATGACACCATCAAGATTCTTAATGGCCTACGCAGCGCGTTTGAAGAGCATCACAAAGTAAAATACACCCCCGATGCCATCAAGGCCGCAGTGGAGTTGTCTTCACGATACATTAATGACCGTAAGCAACCTGACAAGGCCATCGACGTCATTGACGAAGTGGGAGCCATGCAAATGCTTGTCGCCCCATCAAAGCGCCGCAAACTTATCACCGCACGCGAAATTGAGGCAGTGATTGCCACCATTGCCCGCATCCCGCCGAAGCAGGTTTCTAGTGATGACAAAACTGCGCTTGGCACCCTCGAAGCTGATCTCAAGCGCGTCGTATTTGGGCAAGACAAGGCAATTGAAGTTTTGGCAAGCGCCATCAAGCTCAGCCGTGCCGGTCTGCGCGATACTGAAAAGCCCATCGGCAGCTATTTGTTCAGCGGTCCGACCGGCGTCGGCAAAACAGAAGTCGCGCGGCAATTGGCTTCCATCCTTGGCATTCCGCTCAAGCGATTTGACATGTCCGAATATATGGAGCGTCACAGCGTCAGCCGTCTGATTGGTGCCCCTCCTGGCTATGTCGGCTTTGACCAAGGCGGACTGCTAACAGATGCCGTCGACCAAAGCCCTCACAGCGTCCTGTTGCTCGACGAAATCGAAAAGGCGCATCCGGACCTGTTCAATATCCTGTTGCAAGTGATGGATAATGGTCGCCTCACCGACCACCACGGCAAGACAGTTGACTTCCGCAACGTCATTTTGATCATGACAACCAATGCGGGTGCCAGCGATATGGCGAAGGAAGGCATTGGTTTCGGTAATAACATCAGCAAAGAAGATGCCGGTGACGAAGCCGTTAAAAAGATGTTTGCCCCGGAATTCCGCAACCGACTCGATGCCACTGTGCCGTTTGGATATCTACCAACCGAAGTCGTTGCACGGGTTGTCGACAAGTTCATTTTACAACTCGAACTGCAACTTGCCGACCAAAATGTACACATCAAGCTGGACGATGAAGCCCGCGCTTGGTTGACCGAGCGTGGCTATGACAAACTGTACGGCGCGCGCCCGATGGGTCGCCTGATACAGGAAAAAATCAAGCAACCACTTGCCGAAGAGCTGCTGTTTGGAAAACTTGTTCATGGCGGTGAAGTTGCGGTGCGTATCAAGGAAGGCCAGCCTGTCTTTGAGGTAACGCCGGCTCCTCCCAAGGCTTCCAAACCGAAGCCGCCGAAGAAGATTTCTGCGAAAAAACCTAGCAAAGCTGGTTAATCGGGCGGCCCTTCAGAGCAGGGCCTCCTAATCATTGCCCAATTGGTAACAATTGGGCTGAAGCGCCAATTCCATCGAACAATTCGGGCTCCGTTCCAGTCATCCAGACTTGCGCGCCCGTATCGGCCAACAACCCAAACAACGCAGCGCGTCTTGACGGATCGAGATGCGCAGCGACCTCATCCAACAATAATATTGGCGGCGCATCACGCTGGGCCGCTACAAGTGCCGCGTGCGCGAGAATGAGCGAGAGCAGCAAAGCCTTTTGCTCTCCTGTTGAACATTGCTCTGCAATCTGCCCTGAGGCACTGTGCAATACTTCAAGGTCAGCACGGTGCGGGCCGACTAACGTGCGTCCGGTAGCCGCGTCCCGATTACGCCCCTTGCGCCAGGCGGACGCAAGATCGCCGTCTGCGGCGGCATCCTTATCAACCAATTTGATTTGCGGCGTGGCAAATGGTCCTGACATTGTCGTCAGCAATTGTGCACTCAACGCCTCTACGACCGAAGCACGCGCCGCCTGAATAAAGTATCCGCTCTCCGCCATCTGCGCCTCAAGCGCATCTAACCAGAGTGGGTCGGTGGTGTTGCCGTCCGCCAAAAGCCGGTTGCGTTGTTGCATAGCCTTTTCATATCGGCTGCTGTGTCGCGCGTGCCCTGGGTTTATCGCCAGTACCAAGCGATCCAGAAATCGGCGGCGCGCAGCGGCACCATCCGCAAACAAACGGTCCATCGTTGGCGTTAGCCAGATGACCGACAGCCATTCGGCAAGGCTGTTTATTGTTGCATTGTTCTCATTCACCCGCACCTTGCGGCGTTCGGGCTGCTCTGCGCTCACGCCTGTGCCAATCACATTGCCGCGGACCTCAGCTACTATCGCAAAGCCGCCGTTGCCATCCTTGCGCGACATGTCAAACATAGCGGCTCGGCGGAGGCCACGGCCGGGGACTAACAGCGACACCGCCTCAAGAATATTCGTCTTACCAGCGCCATTTGACCCGTGAAGCGCAAGAAATTGCGCGTGGGGCCGAATTTCAAGCGCAGCATGATTGCGAAAATCATTGAGGGTCAAACGCGACAGAGCCATAATGTGCGTCTGCTATAGTATGGCCACTTCTGGTCAAGCAGCTATTGGCATTTCAGTAGCCCTAAATATTGGCATTATTTCCTAATTTATGAAGTCATTTCAGGGATGCGATGCTCTAAAAAGTAACTAACACATTGTTTTTAATATATATATTAATTTTGGCATAAGCTATGCAATGTACTTTCCATAGCCGGATTACCCGGGACATGGAAAAGGATATCAACATGACACAACATGCACGCACACACATTCTATCCGCTTTTGCAGCGGTGATCTGCGCATTGTTCACGATCGGCACTAGCGTAGCGCCGGCCATTGCACCTGTTGCAGCAATTATCGCGTAAAACAGAACCACATTTCACATTAGGGAGAAATTTGATGTCACGTTTAACACTTGATAAAACCAACAAGAAAATTCTCGGCGTTTGCGCTGGCCTTGCCAATTGGACAGGCATGGATACCATGATTGTTCGCCTGATCTTCGCCGTTGCCGCTATTCTCGGTTTTGGCTCACCTATTTTGATATATATCTTGCTGGCAATGATACTGGACTAAATAACGTACGTTCGGGCGCAGTGCCTTTGCAGGGCAAGCAAGATCAACTTGAACAATCCGTCACACAACGGATAGCACAAAGAACGGGTCGCGGGATTTACTCGGTAAACCCGCCCCCTTGGATTAAGCAACCTTCCGCACGAAAACAGAACCCGCCGAATAGCCAGCACCAAACGAACAGATTAAGCCAAGATCTCCTGCAGCCAGGTCTTCATTATGCTTGTGAAAGGCTATGATGGAGCCTGCGCTTGAGGTGTTGGCATAGGTATCAAGCACTGTGGGACTTTCATCCTCATTTGCTTCATGCCCCAAAACCTTTTGGGCGATCAGTCTGTTCATCCCCGTATTGGCTTGATGCAGCCACATACGGCGTAAATTTGATCCAGATAAGCCAAGGCTTTCGGCATGCTCAACAATCATTTGTCCGACCATTGGCACAACCTCTTTAAACACCTTCCTGCCCTCTTGCACGAATAGCTTGTCATTACGCGGCCCGCTTTGGTTGACAGGTCCCTGCCCATGCGCACGGTTGAGAAAGCCAAAATTGTTGCGGATGTTATTCGAAAATTGGGTTTTCAGCCGCGTACCGAGGATTTCCCAATGTTGTGCAGGCGCCATATCCTTCGCCTCGACCAATATGGCTGTCGCCACATCACCAAAGATGAAGTGGCTATCACGGTCACGCCAATTGAGATGCCCTGAAGTGATTTCGGGATTTACAACTAATACCGACCGCGCGTTGCCACTGCGGATATAGTCAGCAGCAGTTTGAATGCCGAACGTTGCCGATGAACAAGCAACGTTCATATCGAAGCCAAAGCCTCGCTGCATACCAAGTTCATGTTGGATCTCTACCGCCATGGCAGGATAAGCACGCTGCATGTTAGAAGCAGCGCATAAAACAGCATCTACATCTTCGATACTCCGCCCAGCGCGCGCCAACGCGTCTCGACATGCGGCAACTCCGATTTCCGCCATTAATGAAATTTGTTCATTGGGCCGCTCCGCGTAACGGGGCTCCATGATATCAGGATCGACGATAGCGCGCTTGTCCATCACATGCCGGGATTTTATCCCGCTAGCTTTCTCTACAAATTCAACTGAGCTGTGCGTAAGCGGCTCAGCATCGGGGTTAGCCGCGTTGTATAGGTCGGCATAAGCATTGAAGCTTGCTACCAGCTCTTCGTTGCTGATGGTGTCCGATGGCGTAAACAAGCCTGTCGAGGAAATGACTGGAATGGCACCTTGTGCATGTTGCGACATGTATTTTCCCGCGTTGATTTTTGTTGCGTCGCAATGCCTAGCCTTTGCGTATTTGCGAAACAAGCCGTTTGAAATGCATTGTAACGGCGTTATGTGAGTAATGGGGGAGGAATATCTTAATGTCGTTGAATGAACGCCAGCCTAGCTGGCTATCCAGGTTGTTCAGGCGGGTGCTGGTAGGCATGTATACAGGCGCAGGCTGGCATGCACATGGCGTGGTACCTGAACCGCGCAAATTCGTGCTTATTGCTGCGCCGCATACCAGCAACTGGGATTTCGTCTATTTTCTTGGGCTCACCGACGATTTAGGAATTAAGCCACATTTCATGGCCAAAGCGTCGCTTTTTCGATGGCCATTTACAAATTTCATGCTGGATATGGGCGGTGTTCCTGTCGACCGCAGTTCAAATCGTAATTACGTGCAGCAGATGGTCGACGAATTCGGCCGCCGCGACGAATTCATGCTGACGATCGCGCCGGAGGGAACGCGCGGAACGGTTAAGGCTTGGAAAACCGGCTTTTATCATATCGCGATGGGCGCAGGCGTGCCCTTAGTAGTCGGCATGATGGATTATGGCACAAAAACTGGCGGGCTCGGTCCAGCAATCTGGCCGACCGGTGATTATAAAGCCGATATGGCGAAGGTTGCAGAAATCTACGCGAAGGTTAAACCAAAATACCCTGCCAAAGGAATGACAGAGATATTTGCGAGGGACGATGCATGACTGATTTTGGTTCTACGATGCTTATCAATGCTGCGGCGTTGCTGGCCGTAATTCTTGCCTTATGGGCATATTCCGTCAGAATTCGGGACGTATCATTTATCGATGCCTTTTGGGCATTCGGCATGGTGTTACTGGCGTGGGCGACTTGGGCACAATCAAACGCACCGGATACACGGTCCCAGTTGCTACTGGCGCTGACTAGCCTTTGGGGTTTACGCCTCACCTTTCATCTTTGGACACGCTGGCGCGCGCATGGCGAAGATCCGCGCTACGCAAAAATCATGGGTAGCGTGATGGAAAAGAAAGGCTGGAGCTGGAGCAAGACGTCCTTGCTTTCGGTGTTCCTCACACAAGCGCCATTGCTATTCATAACCTCTCTACCTGCGCAGCTTGGCATTTGGGCAAGCGAAGGCGGCGATGCAAAGCTCGGCTATTTGGCGTTATGCGGCACAATCATTGCGATTATCGGCATATTGTTTGAAACCATTGGAGATTCTCAGCTTAACACATTCCGCGCCAATCCAGCTAATAAGGGCAAAGTTCTGGATACAGGCCTATGGCGCTATACCCGCCACCCCAATTATTTTGGTGATGCCTGCACATGGTGGGGCATTTGGCTTATTGCGTGCGAAACAGGTCTTGCCGGATGGATCAGCGTCATTGGCCCAATATTCTTGACATTCACCCTAACGCGATGGTCTGGCAAGCCATTATTAGAACGTGGCATGAAGAAGACACGGCCCGAATATGCCGATTATGTCGCCCGCACATCGGGATTCTTTCCTTTACCACCAAAACGCAAATAATCAGGCGACCACGCCAAACAGATCGTGCTCGTCAGCGTCTTCGACATTGACGAGCACGACATCACCCGCCTTCAAAGTGGGTGCCACATCACGCAGATAGACATGGCCGTCGATTTCAGGCGCATCTGCCTGCGATCGTCCGGTCGCACCGATGCTATTGTCTTCGTCCACATCACCGATTTCGTCGATGATAACAGGAATGCTGCGCCCAATCTTTGCCGCAAGCTTAGCGGCGCTGATTGCGGCTGTTTTCGCCATTATGCGCTGAAATCGCTCTTCCTTGACCTCTTCAGGCACTGGGTTGGGCAGATTGTTCGCCTGCGCGCCGTCAACAGGTTCAAAGCGGAATGCGCCGACACGGTCTAGCTGCGCTTCCTCCAGCCAATTGAGTAGATATTCAAAATCAGATTCGGTTTCACCGGGAAAGCCCACGACAAAACTTGAACGAATCGCGATATCTGGCGCGATTCCGCGCCACTTGCGAATGCGCTCAAGCACCTTGGCGTCATTGGCTGGCCGCTTCATTGCCTTCAGGACATCCGGCGCAGCATGCTGGAACGGAATGTCGAGATAAGGGGTCAAATATCCCTCCGCCATTAACGGAATGACATCGTCCACATGCGGGTAAGGGTACACATAATGCAGCCGGACCCATGGCGCCATGCCATCGCTTGTGCGTAGGCTTCCCAATTCGCGTGCAAGGTCAGTCATATGCGCGCGCACCTGACGCCCTTGCCATTCGCGCGGTTCATGCCGTGTGTCGACACCGTAAGCAGATGTGTCTTGCGAGATAACGAGCAACTCTTTGGTGCCGGCAGAAACTAGCTTCTCCGCCTCACGCAGCACAGCGTCTATCCGGCGGCTGGCAAGCTTTCCGCGCAGGGACGGAATAATACAGAACGCGCAGCTGTGGTTGCAGCCTTCTGAAATTTTCAAATAGCTGTAATGGCGCGGCGTGAGCTTCAATCCGCCTTCAGGCACCAGATCTACGAATGCACCGCGCGTCGGCGGAGCTGCTTCATGGACCGCTGATACGACAGCCTCATATTGATGCGCACCTGTAATCGCCAACACATCGGGAAAGCGTGCGCGAATAACATCAGCTTCATTACCCATGCAGCCCGTCACAATGACACGGCCATTTTCTGCGATAGCCTCACCAATGGCTTCCAGACTCTCTTCCTTTGCGGAATCGAGAAATCCGCATGTATTTACGAGTACGACATCGGCACCCGCATAATCGGGCGACAGACCATAGCCGTCTGCACGCAGTTTGGTGAGAATTCGTTCGCTATCGACCAGCGCCTTGGGGCAGCCAAGCGATACCATGCCGACTTTCGGCGCTGCTTTAATGATTGTTGCCATGATGGGCGGCGCATAGCGTGTTTCCGCAGGCTTGTCACGGATGCTCTGGCTTTGCTGTCCTCTACAGCATACAATAGTGAAATGCTTATCAAAATCACAAAAGGGCGAACTGTCGATTACCTTGAGATATCAAGGAATGATGGTTCAACCGCGACCGAGACCTTTCCTAAAAAGGGCCTGACGTCGCATGATGCGATACATTATTTTGTGGAAACCACATTGCAGTTGCGCGGCGGTTTCTGGGGCACTGTAGCACGCGGTAGTAACCCTGCAGAGATTCAAGCCATTGCAAAAAACGCCGGCCATGCGAGCGCTTCGCGGTCTCGATTGCCTGACACGCATATTGTGCAGTTGCTGCAAGCTGAACGACTGGTGGAATGTTTTGAGGCGGATGCATGGGGTACTTCGGCGAATACAGAGACATTTATCGAAATCGCCACTGCAGCATGTGAAGCGTCACATGTCCCGTTGCCGTTGCTGACACCGGCATGCGTGGAATCCTTACGCACGCAGATCGCCGCGTTTCAGGAAAAATGGGTTGTTGCCCCCTTCGGCCATGTGGCGGAATTCTTTTGGGAGGAAAGTTAATGGCTAACGCGAATCTATTGGCAATTTTGGTAGCAGCATCGACCGGGTTTCTGATTGGTGGATTGTGGTACGGCCCACTGTTTGGAAAAGCATGGATGGCAGAGCATGGATTTACTGAAGAACAATTGCGTGGCAGCAATATGCTTAAAATCTACGGCCTGACCTTTGCTTTTTCAGTATTTTCGGCCGTTTTTCTTGGTCATTTACTGGCATTTTTTGATACCAATACGCGTTCGACGCTGATGATATCGGCGGGCATTTCGCTTGGCTTTATCATCCCCGCCATTGGAACAAATTACCTGTTTTCGCGTAAGTCAGGACGGTTATTCTTCATCGATGCTGGATATTGGATCGTGTTCTACGCGGCTATGGGTTTTGTATTCCTAATCCTTGGGCATTAGGATCATGAGCCTAGAGCGCGGTTTCAAATGCTATATCTGTGGTTCAATGCTGCTAACGATACATGATGTGTCAGATCAAGTTGGAGAGGCGTGACGGCAATATAACCGTCTTCAATGACTTCAAGGTCGGTATCATGGCCCGGCGTATGCAGCATGCCATGCAAACCAAACCAATAATAATCATATCCGCGTGGGTCCGTACCTTTGACAATTGACCCACGACTATAGTCATGGAAACCCTGACGGGCGACTTTAATCCCCTTCACGTCTTGTGGCAGCAGGGGCGGAAAGTTGATGTTTGTCAATGTACGCGGCGTGTCCGGCATATCAAGCAACGGGCGCAAGACTCGCTCCCCCCATGCTTCGGCCGCTGAGAAGGGCACAGCGTCTGCCATGCCTTCCTTGCTGTAAACCTGACTCAATGCGATGGATCGAATGCCTGCCAACGCCCCTTCCATCGCAGCAGACACCGTGCCGGAATACGTGATGTCATCACCCAAATTGGCTCCACGATTCACGCCCGATAGAATAAGGTCCGGCTTCGCATCTTTCATAATGACGCCGAGCCCCAGCATGACAGAATCTGTTGGGGTGCCTGCAACCGAATAATGCTTATCCCCATGCTGACGAATGCGTACAGGCTTCGTCAAGGTCAGCGAATGGCCAGCGCCAGAATTTTCCTCCGCAGGCGCAACAATCCAGATATCATCGCTGATCGTGCGGGCAATTGCTTCCAATACTTTAAGGCCCGGCGCATTTATGCCATCATCATTGGTCAATAATATACGCATCAGACGGTTGGCTCCAACTTCGTAAGTCCGCCCATATAGGGCAGCAAAGCCGCAGGAATATTGACACTGCCGTCGGCCTGCTGATGATTTTCAAGCACAGCAACGAGTGTACGGCCAACCGCAAGGCCAGAGCCATTCAGCGTATGAACGAAGACATTGCCCTTGCCTTCCGTTGGACGGTAGCGGGTATTCATCCGCCGTGCCTGCCAGTCACCGCAGTTCGAGCAGCTTGAGATTTCGCGGTAAAGTGCTTGGCCTGGTAACCAGACCTCGAGATCATAGGTCCGCCGCGCACTTGCCCCCATATCCCCCGTACACAACAGCATCTTCCGATATGGCAATTCTAGCGCTTGCAAAATGCCTTCGGCGCTCTCCACCATGCGTTCATGCTCTGCCGCGCTGTCTTCAGGCCGAACGATAGAAACCAGTTCCACCTTTTCAAATTGGTGTTGGCGGATAAGCCCCTTGGTATCGCGACCCGCGGCCCCTGCCTCGGAACGGAAACAGGGTGTCAACGCCGTCAGCCGGATCGGCAATGCGCTTTCATCCAAAATTTGTTCTCGCACACTGTTGGTCAGAGACACTTCAGCGGTTGGGATAAGCCACCGGCCGTCTGTTGTCTGAAAATTGTCTTCGGCAAATTTGGGCAACTGCCCCGTTCCGTAAAGAGATTCCTGCCGCACAAGATAAGGCGTAGCGCACTCTATATAGCCGCGCTGTGCAGTTTGATGGTCGAGCATGAATTGACCAAGCGCGCGATTCAAGCGCGCCATCTGCCCACGCATGAAGGTGAACCGCGCGCCCGAAATGGCTACACCCGTTTCAAAATCAAGGCCAAGATCGGGACCAATATCGGCATGATCGCGGGGTTCAAAATCAAATTTGCGTGGTTCGCCCCAGCGGGCAATTTCAACATTCTCATTCTCATCTGCACCGTCAGGGGTGTCCGCGGATGGTAAATTTGGTAGGCCTGCAAGCAAGGCATCAAGTTCCATGCCCGCCGACCGTTCGCGCTCCTCCAACTTTGGCAATGTGTCTTTCAACTGCGCAACTTCGGCCTTCAAAGCTTCGGCCGTTGCGGTATCGCCCTTGCCCATGGCCGCGCCTATGGCTTTGGACGCATCGTTGCGGCGGGCTTGCGCATTCTGCATTTCGGTCAAAATTGCGCGCCGACTTTCGTCCAGAGCGAGAATGGATGCAGCAACGGGTTCGGCACCACGCCGCGCTAAAGCTGCATCAAAGTTTTTCGGATTTTCACGAATATATTTTAGGTCATGCATAGCGGCAGGCTATGCCCCGCGAATGGCGGTTTCGCAATGAAAAAGGGCGACGGAAAGTTAGCGGCGCTTGCTCCGCGCTTTACCAATGGAGATTGCCATAGCTTCCGTGCCAATAGAGCCGCAAATATGTTCAAATAAACGCATAATTACCCGCGTATAAAGACGCACCAGTCGGCTTGTTCCCCCTTCCACAGCCTTTGGCCGATTGACGTTAAGACCTAACATTTGGCTTGTGCCGTATTTGGCCCGTGTCTATAGCGCCGCCAAGAGTGGATTGGTCGCAGACACCTTCGTTCTGGAGGGGCTGCCCCAGGGTGGAGAATTAGGATGGGCGTAAGCGCCAAGCCTCAAGATACGATCAGCGAAACAAACGTTCCTGACTTTGGCATCGACGATTCATATGTGCCTGGCGACGACGAGCCATTCATGAATGAACGACAACTGAAATTCTTTGAAAAACAGCTTGTTGACTGGAAGAATAGTATCTTGGCAGAAGCACAAGGGACACTGAACCAGCTTCAGGATGGCCCTATGCGCGAACCAGATCTTAACGACCGCGCCTCTAGCGAAACTGATTGGGGTATCGAACTTCGAACCCGCGATCGTCAACGCAAACTTGTCGCCAAAATTGATGCCGCCTTGCGCCGTATTACTGAGGGTGAATATGGTTACTGCCAAGTGACTGGAGAACCTATATCTCTCGCACGCCTGCGCGCACGTCCTATCGCGACCATGACGTTAGAGGCACAAGAACGCCATGAACGCCAGGAACGCGTGTCACGCGACGATTGATTCTTATTCTGACGGACGCACGGGCAGGCCCCGTAAAACGCACCGAGCTTAATCAGTCGTCGAGGCAGTAAATGTCTACAGGTACGACAATTTTGTCGAGCACGCGGCCAACAGGATAGGCTGATTTTCCACCCTGCTCGATTGCTGCTTCCAAGACTTCACGCTTCTGTGCGCCGCTAATCACCAAAATCGCAGTTCGCGCCGCGCCGATGGCTGCGCCTGTTAATGTCACCCTATTGACAGGCGCTTCGGGCGGTAACGGATCGGGCGCGACGCCCACGGCGCGCACATCTTTGCCGCTGTCCATCGCCAGTTCCAGATCAGGTCCAGGGAAAATCGACGCCGTATGGCCGTCTGCCCCCATGCCGAGCCAAACCAGATCTGGCGGCCAATGCAAATCAGCCAACCGTGCATTCGCCGCGCTGCCCGCCAGCTTATGGTCGGCGGCATCACTCGCGATTGGTAATACCCGCGCACCTTTTGGAATGAAAATTTTGGCAATCATCGCCACGTTAGACAAGGCATTGTCCACGGGTACCAAGCGATCATCGGTGGGGATGATCGTAACGTTTTTCCAACGAATATTGGTCTGGGCAAGCTTTTCCAAAATCGGCTTTGGCGTTGAACCGCCAGGGAATGCTACCAATGCCTGCCCCCGTGCATCCAGCGCGCTTTCAATGATAAAGCTGACATCGCCGACCACGGCATCAATCAAATCTTCCGCAGCGTCAAAATCCCACCATTCGATTTCTTCGGCCATATGCCTTGCGTCTCCGTTAGTTACGTAATGCCGATGCGGCACGCGCTGCCGATTCAATCGCGGCAACATCGGGAACGCCTTTACCAACAAGCCAGCTACCACCAACACATAAAATTTCAGGAACGGCCAACCAGTCTGCCGCTGTGTCCTGTTTTATGCCACCTGTTGGGCAAAATTTGCACTGGCCGAATGGTCCAATGAGCGACTTAAGCGCAGGAAGGCCGCCATTGGCCTCCGCCGGGAAAAATTTGAAATGCGTGAGGCCGAGATCAAGCCCGCGCATGATGTCGCCAGCGCTCGCGATGCCGGGCAAGAACGGTATGCCTTTCGCAACGGCTGCTTTACCCAAATTGTCCGTCAGACCCGGTGAAACAATGAATTCAGCGCCAGCAGCTATTGCGCTGTCCAGACCTGGCAGGTCGACGACAGTGCCAGCACCGACAATCGCGCCGGGGACTTTTTTCATCTCAGCAATCGCATCCAAAGCCGCAGCAGTGCGTAAGGTTACCTCAAGCACGGGAAGCCCTCCCGCAACGAGCGCTTTCGCTATACCGCGCGCGTGTGCGGCATCTTCGATAACCAGCACCGGAATGACCGGCGCAGTGCGCATGATTTTTTCGATGGGAGACATTTGGCGATTTCCTCAAATATGTTGCTGAGCGTAAGCGGCCGCTGCACCAAAAAGGCCCGGCTGCGGATGTGTGATAAGCTTTACTGGGATAGCAGCCATAAGGCCCTCGAAGCGCCCCTTGGCCCGGAAGCGCTCGGCAAAACCCGAGCGAATAAGGCTGTCTTTTATGCGAAGACCTAGTCCGCCCGCAATCACGACGCCCGCAAAACCGCCCTGCGCCAGCGTGATGTCACCCGCGACACTGCCCAGCGACAGACAAAAGCGGTCCACCGCGGCGGCGGCAAGGCTGTCTTCACCTGACATGCCCATTTGCCATAAAGTCTTGTCGTCATATTGCTGAACCGCACGCCCCTCAATCGCCGCAAGTGTTTCGTAGAGGTCGATAAGGCCTGGGCCTGAGACGACGCGTTCCACAGACACCCGGCGGTAGCGTTTACGAAGTCGCGCCAAAACGGCGTCCTCAATTGCGTCCAGCGGCGCAAAATCAATATGTCCGCCTTCCGTCGCTTGCACATGATAGGCAGCGCCCTTGCGCCACACATGCGCCACGCCAAGGCCCGTTCCCGGACCAATAATGCTCAACGTACCCTCCGTAGCGAAGTCCTGCTCCGGCCCTGTCAGATGCTGGAAATGATCCGCTCCCGCTTGCGCTACAGCGTGCCCAACGGCGCCAAAATCATTAACGATGACAAAGCTGTCTACGTTCAACTTTTCGCACACCATGGACCGACGAATAATCCAGGGATTGTTGGTCAACTTAATGACGTCAGCGTCCACTGGCCCGGCAATTGCAATTGCTGTGGCGCGGGGAAGTGCTGCGCCATTGATACGTTCAAATTCCTGCCACGCCGTCTGAAAACTGGCATGTTCAGATGTTTTCAGCGTCACCGCTTCGCCCAAGGCAAGTACGCGGCCGTCCTGAACCTTCGCTATAGCGAACCGCGCATGGGTTCCGCCGATATCGACAGCGACAATCGCCGTCATAGTCCAGCAACCGCCAACATAGCCGACCCACCTTTCTCTGCCTCATCCGCGCCAGCCTGCATAAGCGCAAACAACTCACGCCCTGTGCCTATATGCCGTGCTGGCGTCGGCGCTGGCGCACGAGATGCCCAGATATCAGCGTCGATCAATACCGACAATGCCCCACTGTTCGCGCAGAGCCGGACGATGTCGCCATCCTGTAGCTTGGCGATAGCCCCGCCACGCGCGCCTTCTGGACTTAAATGGATAGCGGCAGGTACTTTACCCGACGCTCCGGACATGCGGCCATCGGTGACGAGCGCCACTTTAAAGCCCTTATCCTGCAAAACACCCAAAGCTGGGGTCAGCTTGTGCAATTCCGGCATGCCGTTGGCGGCGGGGCCTTGGAATCGGATAACGACGATGACATCGCGATCCAATTCGCCCGCCTTGAACGCTGCCAATGCGTCATTCTGGTCATGAAACACGCGGACGGGCGCTTCTATGGTCCACCGCGCCGGATCGACTGCGCTGGTCTTAAATGTTGCACGGCCCAAATTGCCCGTCACCAAACGCATCCCGCCGTCGGGGCTGAACGGCGCAGATGGCGGCCGCAAGATGGTATCGTCTGCCGTGACAGCTGGCGGATCCTGCCAGACAAGCCTGTCATTCTCCAGCATGGGCTCGCGCCCATAATCAGCCAAGTCCTTGCCTGCAACGGTCATGATATCACGATGCAACAGGCCGGCGTCAATCAGTTCACGGATAACATAACCCATACCGCCTGCGGCATGGAAATGGTTCACATCGCCCGATCCATTGGGATAGACCCTAGCAATGAGCGGCACAGCCGAAGACAATTGGTCCAAATCTTCCCAATCAATGACGATACCCGCCGCCCGCGCAATGGCCGGAATATGTAGTGCATGGTTCGTCGAACCACCCGTCGCGAGCAAGCCAACACAGGCGTTCACAATGGTCTTTTCATCGACACAAAGCCCCAAAGGCCGATAATCATCCCCATCCCACCCAATCTCGCTGAGACGATGGACGGCGGCCCGGGTCAATTCGGTCCGCAACTTCGTGCCGGGGTTGATGAAGGCCGAGCCCGGAATGTGCAGCCCCATAACTTCCATCATCATCTGGTTCGAATTTGCGGTGCCATAAAAAGTGCACGTGCCCGCGCTGTGATACGACGCGGCTTCCGCCTCTAACAATTCGGCGCGCCCTACCTTACCCTCGGCATAAAGCTGGCGCACGCGCTGCTTTTCTTTGTTGGCAAGACCCGATGGCATTGGCCCAGCGGGCACAAGTATGGTTGGCAAATGGCCAAAGCGTAATGCGCCCATTAACAGACCGGGTACAATCTTGTCGCAAATGCCCAGCATTGCAAGGCTTTCAAACATGCCGTGGCTAAGACCTACTGCCGTAGCCATCGCGATAACATCACGGCTGAACAAGGACAGCTCCATGGAATCCTGCCCCTGCGTGACGCCATCACACATGGCGGGGGTAGCGCCTGCCACTTGCGCCGTGGCGCCAACCTCGCGTGCAAATATCTTCATCTGCTCAGGGTAGCGGCCATATGGCTGATGCGCGGAAAGCATGTCGTTATACGCGCTGATAATGCCGATATTCATCGCCTTGCCATCGCGGATAGATGCCTTGTCCTCGCCACTGGCTGCAAAGCCATGCGCCAGATTGCCACAGCTTAAAACCGGACGATTAACACCAGCATCGCGTTGCTTAGCGATCAGGTCGAGATAGGCCTGACGCCCAAGCTTGGATCGTTGGATAATCCGTGAGGTGACTGCTTCAATTGTGACGTGCAATTTACTCATGCCAGCTCATTCCATCGCGTTCTGTCAGCGCAATCGCTGCATTGGGGCCCCAGCTTCCCGCGCCGTAGGTTTTTGGTTTTAGGTCCGTGGCGCTCCATAAGCGCCGGATAGCATCAATCCATGTCCACTGAGCTTCAACTTCATCCCGGCGAACAAATAAAGTTTGATCGCCTTCTATGAGGTCGAGGAGCAGTCTTTCATATGCAATCCGGCGGCGTGATCCGGCGAATGCGGCTGTCAACGACAAGTCCAATGGCACTTCGCGCAAGGTGACGCCACCGCGATCTAGTCCAGGTTCTTTTGCCATTACCAACAAGCGCACATATTCCTCAGGCTGTAAGCGGATGATAAGCGTGTTCGCTTCAAGTTTTCCACCGCGGTCGCGAAACACATTATGCGGGACGGGTTTGAATTGTATCACAATTTCGCTGCGCCGTTCGGGCAGACGCTTGCCCGTACGCAGGAAGAACGGAACGCCCTGCCAGCGCCAATTGTCGACATAAGCCTTTATCGCCACAAAGGTTTCGGTGTCGGACGCTTTGCCCAGGTCGCTTTCATAGCTTTTGACCGCATCGCCTTGAACCGCGCCTTCAGTGTACTTACCGGTCACAACGTCGCCCTCCGCCACAGGGCGGAGCGCGCGCAGAACCTTTACCTTTTCGTCACGAATGGCGGTAGCATCAAGGCTGGCAGGTGCCTCCATCGCAATCAGCGCCAGAAGTTGTAATATATGGTTCTGCACCATGTCCCGCAGCGCACCGGTATCATCATAAAAACCCGCGCGCCCCTCAAGCCCGACAGTTTCACTCACCGTGATCTGCACATGCTCGATGGCATTGGCATTCCACAATGGTTCAAACAACATATTGGCAAAGCGCAACGCCATCAGGTTCTGCACGGTTTCCTTGCCTAGATAATGGTCTATGCGAAAGGTACGTTTTTCGGGGAACACGGCGTTGACGGCGTCGTTGATGTGGCACGAGGACACAAGATCATTGCCTAATGGTTTTTCAAGACCAATCCGCACATTCTCGCCCGAAAGCCCTGCATTGTGCAGTCCTTTGATTGTGGCTTCGAACAAAGATGGCGCTGTGGACAGGAAAATCGACATGCCACCCGATATATCACCAATGGTAATGGCGAGTTCCGCAAAGCCATTGGGGTTAGAGGCGTCTAACGTGACATAATGTAAGCGTTGCAAGAAGGCGTCCATCAGCCCCTCAGCTTTACGGTCGTCAGGCAGGAATTCGCTCAATGCCGCACGGGCCATGTCGCGAAAGCCATCGTCGGTCATAGGGCTTCGCGCGGTGCCAAAAATTCGCAAATCCTGCTGAATCAAGCCATCTGCATGCAAAGCGTATAAGGACGGCAGCAACATCCGGCGCGAAAGGTCACCCGTCGCTCCGAACAGCAGCAAGGTTGAGCTATGGTCCCGCATTCCTTTAATCTCCTAGCAAGGCAGCATAAAAAGCCTTACAATTCGTCCCTTCCTTTATCTGGAAGCGAGGAGGCGTCTAGCGCTTATTCGTATGCAGTGATTAGCTTAACGCCCACGCGCGCTGTTCGGCCATGCCCATCGAAATGAGTATAGGTTCCACTTGCTGCCGCGTCTGGAAGTCTTCTTTGCCAGACAGGCCACGCCAGCCCGAAGCTATTAGCGCCTGAATGGTTGGCGCGCCTAGGGTTGTGCCGGGGCCAAGGACAATGATTGTATCGGGGGCAAATTCCGCCGCTGCGACTTGGACCGCGCGGGTAAAATCATAGCTGTCGGTCAATTGCGTACCGAGCGTGTAATCATAAATAGCCTCACGGCTGAACGCACGCGGGGACCAAATCCGGCCCTGCCCGTCAATCGCCGGGATTTCGCCACACCCGAAATCGCTGAGCGGATTGGATGCCATCGCCATCGGAACAACATGGTTCAGCAAGGGGCTATGGAATGCGGCATGGTGCATAAGCTTTAACGGGAAACGGTCATCTTTAGGCAGCCGCTCCATCAACCATTTGAGTCCAGCCTCGTCTGCGGCAAAGACTATCATACCGCCAAGCCGGATGGAAATATGCACATTTATTTCAGAAATTGAATGCACCTCATTCATTAAATGATTAATAAATAATAATTTTTCTTTCTGAATTATCCAGTCGTCATCCGCGACTGACCAGACAATTTGTCCACCGACCCCATGCTGGTGCATGGTGCCGCCCATATTGTTGACGAGCCGCGCCCCACCGGCAAGATCGACGATACCCGCACAAGCTAAGGCCAGATACCACCCCATAGAATTGCCAGTTACGGCGACAATGTCGTATTTTTCGCGGTCAATCGCAGTAAAGTCCGCCATCGCGCAGGCGTAGATCAATGCCGAGGCGTTATCGCCCGTCATATGCACCGATGGCGCGTATTTGTCTGCGGCATCAAGCTGCGAGACAGTTACCTGCCCCATCGCGGTCCGGACGGCGTCCACTGTCGCAATAACGTCTTGGCGGGCGGCATGATGCGCTTTTAGATAGCCAAGTTCTGCAGCATTATAGGTCCCGCGCCCAGGACAAATAACTAAAGCCCGTTTTTTCATGCCACCGCCGCCCGTGCCGCTTCGATTATTGATGCCTTGCTGGGCAATACCAGTTCCGCTGCTGGCCCCAAGGGAATGAAGCAATCCTCGGCCGTAATTCGGCTGACGGCATCACCGCGTCCAGCTTCGGTCAAAATGGTCATCAGCTTTTCGCTGAGGCTTCCCGATCTACGGCATTCATCGACAATCAAAATCTTCTCGCAATCAGCCACAGCCGCGACAATAGCGTCATCCTGTAACGGGTGCAGCCAGCGTAGATCAATGATCCGTAGATCAATTCCCCCCGCTTTCAATTCATCCGCAGCTTGTCGCGACAGAAAATAACCATTTCCGTATGTTATAATCGCAAGCTCAGTACCCTTATCAAATTGACCAAGCGCGCCAAGTGCAATCATTGTGTCCTGATCCGGCGCAACATAGGGTGCGGTCCAACCGCCGTCGTCCGGCTGCTGCAGGTCAGTCGTATGATAGAGTGCGATAGGCTCAATAAAGACAACAACCCGTCCATCCTCATGCGCTAGCCGGACGCATTCCCGCAACATAGCTGGTGCATCAGCGGCGCTAGAAGGGCAAGCAACGATGATACCAGGAATGTCGGTCAGGACAGCCAAGCTATTGTCATTATGGAAATGCCCGCCGAACCCCTTTTGATATGGCAGACCAGCAATGCGGATCACCATAGGGTTGCGATATTGCTGGTTCGAAAAGAACGATAAGGTCGCAGCCTCTCCTCGGATCTGATCCTCGGCATTGTGCAGATACGCCAAAAACTGGATTTCGGGGATTGGCACAAAGCCGTTATGCCCCATGCCAACGGCAAGGCCCAAGATCGTTTGTTCGTCCAGCAATGTGTCAAACACACGCGCGGCGCCGAATTTCTCCTGCAAGCCTTGCGTAACGCCATAGACGCCGCCCTTGCGCGCGACATCTTCGCCAAACACCGCGACATGAGGGTATTGCAGCATGATGTCTGCCAACGCGAAATTAATGCTTTTCGCTAAGGTCGCGGGCTTGGCAAGGTTACGCGCATCTTTGGTGAACAGCGCATCACGTTTCGCCGCATCGGGTAAGGGCTGCTGCGGTTGCGCGGATTTCTTTGGTTCAATCGACGCCATCACTTCTGCCGCAGTTACCAATCGGGGTTTAGCCAAGGCATCCTGCGCCACGCGGTCGACCCGGGCACGCATATCTTCATAGCGTGCAACAATCTCTGCGCCTGACATGCCCGCTTGATCATGCAAGATACGCGCACTGTGCAACAACGGGTCTTGCGCTTCGGCTGCCTCAATTTGTGCCATAGGCGCGTAGCTTAGCTCAACATCTGCACCAGCATGCCCCATCAACCGGACTGTCTGCATGTGCAAAAACACTGGCTTACGCCTCGTACGAGCATAGGTCACCGCTTCTGCGCATCCACGAAGCGCATCATTCATGTCCGCACCGTCGCAACTGATATAATGCAAAGCGGGCCTGTTCGCAAAATTGGCCGCAATCCAGCCACCCGGCGTGCGAACAGAAATCCCGATGCCATTATCCTCACACAGAAAGACAATAGGCATAGGTAAATGCTGATATGCGGCCCAGCAAGCCGCATTGAACGCACCTTGCGACGTTGAATGGTTCGCAGAGGCATCACCGAACGAACATAAAATTATCGCATCATGCGGCAACACGGCATCGGCAAACTGTAACCGTTGCGCCATGCCAAGCGAATGTGCCGCACCAACTGCCTTCGGCAAATGAGATGCAATCGTACTGGTTTGCGGCGGAACAAAACTATGCGCGCATCCCAAGACCTTGTGCCGCCCGCCCGAAATCGGGTCATCCGCGGATGCGGCGAAGGACAAGGCCATATCGTGCAACGGCGTCAGGCCGCCTGCTTGCTTCTTACGTTGGATCAGGAACGCTGCATCACGGTAATGCAAAAATGCCATATCAGTCGAACGCGTTGCGGCAGCCATTGCGGCTGTGCCCTCATGCCCCGAGCTACCAATGGAATAGAAAGTTTTGCCCTTCGAACGGCGCGCCCAAAGGTCGAGATGGCGGCTCATAATCTGACTATCGAACAGATCGACAACCATATGCGGCGGGGCCACTTCAATAGCCTGGCTGGAACGCGGTTCGGGAAAGTCATGCGCAGCGACGCGGCGGGAAAATGCCTCGTCCAAAATCGTGGGGCGGTCAAACATAATCCGCGATGATTAGCGCCAAAAGGCGCAAAAGCCACAGCAAAATGATATTTTCAATCGCACGATTAAATTGCTGGATTTGTCAAATTTCGGCGATAGGATATGTGTTTCATAGAGTTTCTTCTCGGATTTTCCCAGCCGAGAAGTGTTAAGAGCGCCGCCAACCATATATGAGCAATAAATGCCAATAGGTTGTCGGTTAAATGGAGGAGAGAGAAATGCGTCGATTTAATCGTGTTATTACCGCTGCTTTGTGCAGCACCATCTGCAGCGCTATGCTGATGCCTGCAGCTTTTGCCCAAACAGCCGAGGCCGAAGAAGACAGCGGTAATGAACCAATCATCGTGACCGCGACGTTGCGCGCGATGGATGTACAGGACATTCCGCTGGCCGTTACAGCTGTCGCGCCAGAAGCGCTTGAGCGTCAGGGCATCAACGATATTAAGAATCTGGCGTCAATTTCTCCCAGCTTCAACATCCAGTCATCGCAAACTGAAACACAAGGCACCTCGATCAAAATTCGTGGCGTCGGCACAACCGGTAACAATACCGGCCTTGAAAGCTCGGTTGGCGTATTCATTGACGGTGTTTACCAGTCACGTCCCGGCGTTGCACTCGGCGACCTCGTTGATCTTGAGCGCCTTGAAATATTGCGCGGTCCGCAAGGCACGCTGTTCGGGCGCAACACCTCAGCAGGCGCGCTAAACGTTACGACAAAGCGCCCTAGCCTTTCAACGACCGAGGGCTTTGTGAATGCCAGCTATGGTAATTACAATTTCATGAACTTGCAGGCGGGCGTCAGCGTTCCTGTTGTACAAGATGTCGCAGGCCTCCGGATGTCGGGCACATGGCGCAAACGCGATGGTTATTTGAAGACCCCGTCTGGCGTCGAAAGCAATGATCGTGACCGCTATATGCTGCGCGGACAACTCTACGTTGAGCCCAACGCGGATGTAAGCATCCGTTTGCTTGCGGATTATGCTAAAACGGACGAGCAATGCTGTCAGGCCGTCATCGTTCGTGAAACTGAACTGGCACCTTTCTCAGCATTACATGGTCTGGCAAGTGATGGCGTTGATCAATCGGGCAGCTCTGCACTGAACAATCTCTCCATTAATGCCAAAAACTACCTCAACGGGTCCAAGCAATGGGGCGTGTCAGGCGAACTGAAATGGGATTTGGGCGGCGCTAAGCTGACTTATATCGGTTCGTATCGGAAATTTGATTCGAGCTCGACCACCACAGGCGGTTTCACCGGCAATGACACCTACACTGTCGGCAATGGTGCGACGACTTCGCGGCCCGGCATTTTGCCATCCGGCGACCACATTCAAACCATGACGCAAGAACTGCGCATTCAGGGTACAGCCTTTAATGACAAGTTCGATTGGTTGATTGGCGGCTTCTACGGCGATGAAGATATCACTGCCGATCAGACAATGACCTTGAATGCTGATTTCCAAAAAACGAACAGTGCGTTCAACTTTGGGAATGCTGCAGGCGTAAACCCGCTATTCGCACTGACCGCACTGGGCAATGCAGGTGTTCCGGTTAACGCCAATGGTAATTATGCCGAAAACCGCTTCCTGCAAAATGCCAAAAGCTGGTCTTTGTTCACGCATAACGTTCTGAACATCACTGAAAAGCTTAGCCTCACCGTAGGTGCGCGCTATGTTAAGGAAGAAAAAGACGCATCCTTTGGCCAGCTTGGCGCGACAACCGGTGCAGGCGCTAGCGCTTGTCAGGCAACTGTTAACGGTGTCTTGGCAGGAACTGTTCCTTCTGCGCTCCGTGCGGGCATGGTGGGCCTAAACTGCTTCCCCTTTGCAGTGTCGACCAATCTGACAGCACCAGCAGCATTGGGCGGTGGCCTGGCAAGCCGATTGCTGCCTTTGCCACGCACATGGTCAGACACGTTCAAGGATGACGAGATTACCTATACCGCTCAGGTAGGGTACAAAGCGAATGAAGATCTTTTGCTCTACGCTGGTTACAGCCATGGCTTCAAATCGGGTGGCTTCAACCTTGACCCGATGTCAGCAACCTTGCAGAATTCTGCCGCCGTGCTTGCTGGCTTACAAACGGCTACTGTAGTTGCACCGGTCTATGCTGAGCCAGACTTTAAGTCGGAAAAGGTCAATCAGATTGAAATCGGCGCAAAGGCGACTTTGTTCGGATCGATCAAGGCCAACTTGGCTCTGTTCGACATGAAGATGAGCGATTTCCAAGTGTTGGAATTCACCGGCGTTCAGTTCCTTACCTTTAACGTACACTCTGCCCGTTCAACCGGTGCTGAGTTGGAGCTATTTGGTAAGCTGAGCGACAACATTTCGGCTAATGTTTCTGCGACTTATGCCAATTCCCGTTACCCCAAAGATTGCAACATCGGCGTTGCAGCAGCAGCTCTGGCATCGGTTAACCGCCTGTGCGGCTCTACTCTGACCAATGCGCCGAAATTTGCGGGTGTTGCTGGCCTTACCTATGAAGGGCAGATCAATAACGCTGGCTGGGGCTTGCTGGTAAACGGTAATATCAACTATTCTGATCGCCGCCGCACCAGCACTATTCATTTGGATACCAACAACCTACCAATCCCTCTGGATTATCAGGACGCCTATTTCAAAATGAATGCCCGCATCGGCCTAACCACACCTAACGAGCAGCTTACTTTTGAATTGTGGGGTACCAACCTGAACAATGAAATCACGCGTGGCATTACCGCCAATACCCCGCTTCGCGGCGGTGCAGGCACCCGTTCGCGTATTGGTTTCGTGGAAGAGCCCCGCATGTACGGCCTGACCGTCCGCGCAAAGTTCTAATCCAGCATTACAAACAAAAAGGGGCGGCTTCCACATTGGAAGCCGCCCCTTTTTTGTGTCTGCCATTCCTCTTTATGCGACGGTTTTATACAAAGTCTCGCCTTTGTCTGCCATTTCGCGGAAACTTTTGGGCGGTGCGAACCGGTGACCAAAGCGTTGCGCCAAATTGTCAGCGGTGCGGACGAAGTTTTCTAGTCCGACCGTGTCGATATAGCTCATCGGACCGCCCGTATAAGGCGCAAAGCCCCAACCAAAAATCGCGCCCAAATCCGCGCTCTGCGGGTCTTTGACAACTTCTTCTTCAAAGCACTGCGCCGTGGCAATCAGTTGAATATACAACAAACGTTGCTTCACCTCTTCGACCGACGGCTGTTCCTCGGCGAGTGGATAATGCTCGGACATGCCTTGCCACAGGCTCAGGCGTTCACCCTTGGCATCATAATCGTAGAAGCCGGAACCAAAACGGCGGCCTTTTCGGCCAAGCGTGACCACCATCAACTCCATAAAGTCTTCGGTGCCGCTTGGTTGATACGCGTCGCCCAACTCCTTCTTGGTCGACTGCATCACATCATAACCCAGTTGCAATGTGGTTTCATCAAGCAACGCCAGCGGGCCGATGGGCATACCCAGCGACTTGGCCGCGTTTTCGATCAACGCTGGCTTCACGCCCTCGGTCACGAGCTTCATTGCTTCGCCCATATAAGGCGGGAACACGCGGTTGGTGAAAAATCCGCGCACATCCTTCACGACAATCGGCGTTTTCTTGATTTTAGCGTTGTAATCAAACGCTGCTGCCAAAGCACGATCTCCCGTCAATGCACCGGGGATGATCTCAAGCAACGGCATCTTTTCAACGGGTGAAAAGAAATGCAGTCCAACGAACAATTCCGGACGCGACGAATTTTTAGCAAGGCCAGTAATCGGCAGGGTCGACGTGTTGGACGCAAATACAACATCAGGACCAATGACAGCTTCTGCCTTCTTGATGACGTCGGCCTTCACATCAGGACGTTCGAAAACAGCTTCGATGATCAGATCGACGTCCTTTAAGTCGTCATAATTGTCGGTCGGCGTAATGCGCGCCATGAAGGCGTCACCAGCCTCCTTGGTCATCTTGCCACGGCTAACGGCCTTGTCGATGATCTTACGGCTGTAATCGACGGCCTTGTTGGCATCTTCTAGGCTACGATCGAGAACAACCACATCCATACCGCCCTTGACGGTGACATGGGTGATGCCTGAACCCATCAGGCCACCACCCAACACGCCAACCTTCTTGATCTCCACCGGCGGCACGCCTGCGGGACGGCCAGCGCCCTTCTCGGCAGCCTGCTTGTTGATGAACAAGGTACGGATCATGTTTTTGGCTTGGCTACCCGAAAGCAACTTAGTGAAATATTTCGATTCCACACGCAGCGCGGTATCGAATGGCAAGATCGAACCTTCATACAGGCAGGACAAAATCGCCTTTATGGCATCGAAATTGCCTTTGCTTTCCTTGTGCGCCATGGCGTTGAGGCCAACGAATAACTGCACAGCGCGCGGGTCCATTGCCCCTGCCCCACCCGGGAATTTGAAATCCTTCTTATCCCATGGTGCTGTGACCTTCGGATTGGCTTTTACCCATGCCTTTGCATTGGCAATCAAGTCGGCCGCTGGCACGACTTCGTGGACCAAGCCTTGCGCCTTCGCGCTGGCCGGGTCGAGCGCCTTACCTTGGATGATCATCATCGCGGCATTTTGCAGGCCGATTAGACGCGGCGTACGCTGTGTGCCGCCGCCGCCGGGCAACAAGCCCACCATGACTTCGGGCATACCAAGCTGAATTTTCGGATGGTCGGCAACGACGCGGTAATGGCACGCCAAAGCCAGCTCCAATCCGCCGCCCAAGGCAAGACCGTTGAGCGCGCAAGCCACTGGCTTGGCCGACGCTTTGCCGGAACTCAGGTCCTTGGCCGACTGCCCGCCGGTTTCCATTTTGCGCAACAAGGCGTTCAACGCAAATGCCTGGTCAAAAGCTTCTTTAGTGCTGCTCGCCTTCGCACCGCCCAGCATCGTAAGGTCAGCACCAGCCAAGAAACCAGATTTTTTACCCGAGGTGATGACCGCGCCTTTAACGGTGTCGCTGGTCGTGAAATCATCTACCCATTTGGTAAATTCTGCAATCAGCGCACCATTCCACACATTCATGGAGGCATCGGGTAGATCGATGGTCAAAAGTGCAATGCCATCGGCGTCGATATCGACGGAGAAAGTTTTGTAAGTCATGTTTTCTGTCCCGATCAATTCACGCGTTCGATGATGGTTGCGGTGCCCATGCCCGCGCCGATGCACAAGGTGGTGAGCGCTGTCGACTTGCCGGACCGCTCCAGCTCATCCAATACAGTCCCAAGGATCATCGCACCTGTGGCACCTAAAGGATGGCCCATGGCGATCGCGCCACCGTTCACATTGATGTCGGAATGGTCGACGTTCATCGCTTCCATGAAACGCAGGACAACCGAAGCGAAGGCTTCGTTCAATTCCCAAACGTCAATATCGCCTTTGTCCATGCCTGCCCGGGCCAGCGCCTTCTGCGCAGCAAATTCGGGGCCTGTTAGCATGATGGCAGGTTCCGAACCAATGGACGCCATCGAAACAATTCGCGCCCGCGCCTTCAGGCCATATTTTTCGCCGGCCTCTTTCGTACCGATCAACACCGCAGCCGAACCATCGACAATACCAGAGCTGTTGCCGGCATGGTGGACATGGTTGATCTTTTCGACATCCGGATAACGCATGATGGCAATGTCATCAAAACCAGGCATCATCGTGCCCATCATCTGGAATGCGGGGGCCAACGCACCCAAGGACTGCATATCGGTTTGCGGACGCATCAACTCGTCATGGTCAAGTACAACCTCACCAATAACGTCCTTGATGGGCAGGATCGAGCGCGCAAAGCGCTTCTCAGCCCATGCGCGGCCTGCGCGCTTCTGGCTTTCAACGGCATATGCATCGACATCATCACGGCTGTAGCCATATCTGGTGGCGATGAGGTCCGCTGAAATACCTTGCGGAATAAAATAATTGGCAATCGCCGAACGCGGGTCGATTGGCCATGCGCCGCCGTCGGACCCCATAGGCACGCGGCTCATCGATTCAATGCCGCCACCAATCGCCAGATCGCACTCGCCGGATTTCACCTTAGCAGCAGCGATGTTCGACGCTTCAAGGCCAGAACCACAAAAACGGTTCACTTGAATACCCGAAGTTGTGTGCGGGTAGCCTGCGGCAAGAACCGCGGTGCGTGTAATGACTGCGCCTTGTTCACCCACGGGCGAAACGCAACCAAAGGCCACATCCTCAATTTCTTCCCCCGACAGGCCATTGCGGTCACGGATCGCGGCCAAGACCTGGGCTGCCAGATCGATCGGCGTAATTTCATGTAGTGCACCATCAGGGCGCCCCTTGCCGCGCGGGCTGCGCACCGCATCATAAATATAGGCTTCGGTCATAATCAGTCCTTGTTTGCGACCACAGCACCCGCCGCGATCAGTTGGGAGATTTCATGTTCACCGAGGCCAGCCTCGGTCAAAATGTTGGCATAATCGCCGCCTTTTGTGGCAATATCGAAATGGGAAGCCAGAGGCTGCGTTGCAAGGCGCGGCGCAAGCTGCGGATGCAACCAACGCCCATCTTGCACAAAGGCCTGCCGCGCGGCGTTTGCGGGATGGGATGCCGCTTCGACATAATCCAGCACGGGCGTTACACACGCGTCGGTTCCGGCAAAAATGGTTTCCCATTCGTCGCGCGTTTTAGTCGCGAAAACATCTTCAAGCATTTCATGCTGATTAGCCCAAGCCGTGCGGTCATGCTGTCCGCCATAGGCATCTTTATCGATAGGTAGGCGCTCCATCATCGCGGCAAAAAACTGCGGTTCAATGCAACCTATGGCCATAAACTTACCGTCAGACGTCATATAACAACGGTAGAATGGCGATGCCCCGTCGAGTAAATTTGCCTCACGCTGCGTGCGCCATTGGCCAAGCCCTGCCATGCCATGGACAAAACTCATCAGGCTGTTGGTGCCATCGACAATCGCCGCATCGACTATATTGCCTTTGCCGGTACGCGCGCGTTCGACCAAAGCAGCGAGGATACCATTGACGAGAAACATTGACCCGCCACCAAAATCACCAACCATGTTGAGCGGCGGAACAGGCGGCTGCCCGTCCTTCCCAATCGCGTTCAAAACGCCCGTCATGCCGATATAATTTATGTCATGCCCGGCCATTTGGCTCCACGGGCCCGTTTGGCCCCAGCCTGTCATCCGGCCATAAATAAGGCTAGGGTTGACCGCGTGACAGGCATCGGGACCTACCCCCATCCTCTCTGTCACACCAGGCCGCAGTCCTTCGATCAAGACATCAGCCGACGCAACCAGCTTCAACAATGCTGCCACCGCTTCAGGCTTCTTCAAATCAAGGATGATTGATTTTTTACCACGCCCATCAATGGCCTTGGGCACGATTGAGCCACCGGGCCTATCAATGACAATTACGTCCGCCCCCATGTCCGCCAGCAACTGCCCAGCATAAGGTCCAGGCCCGATACCGGCGAGTTCGACAACCTTTATGCCGCTTAACGGACCGGATTTGGGAGAAGAATCGGTCATGAAGTGCTTTCCATTTCGACAGGAGTTTAATCGTCTGATTAAAACAAGTCTTTTAAGGAGCCCACGCACTTGACGCAAGCGTCAACTCGGTTTTTTAGCTTGAAGTGATTATCGGGCGGTGCACCCACCCCTAGGGACATCATCGCCCTGCTGCTGGCATCAGATGACGCAAGCTATATGACGGGCAGCGAAGTAGATTTGGATAGAAGGTTGCTGGCAGGAAGCGCAGCGTCACGGGGAGATTGAAACCTCACTTTGGCTGCGTATTATAATCAGTGTATCTGATCGCAATCCCCGAAATCGGCGTGCTTCCGTGGTTGAAAAGCGTGCCTTTAGTCTCACCAAATTTGGCATATATGACAGCGTCGGCTCGCATCTTGCGTGCACGTTCCCATAACTCAGCGTAAATTTTTTCTTTGGTGGGATTAGCCTGAAAAGCAAAATGCTTGCGCAAATTGTCCTTGATTTCACCGACCACGACATAGGGTCGGTCGATATTGCCTTCGAATACCGGTACTATAAATCCAGTTTCGGCAACGGCTCTACAATTCAGCATGACAGTTAAGAACAAGCTAAGAGCAATTTTCCAACGCATGTTTACCTCCTCATTACGCTGGACCGCCACACTATCAAAATTGCCCATTTTTTATTTTTTATCAACAACATAATGTTATCTCTGAACATTTTCTGCAAAAACGAATTGCATATCTGGCATTAGTCCTGAAACAGTACTTGATAGGCTTCCGAAGGAGGATTTAATGAAAATAAAAATAGCACTTACGGCGATTGTAATCGCCTTGTCGACACCGGTTGCAGCGGAAACACTGAACAACGATTCAGTCCTAACGCTATTAGACGCGGGACTGGGGGATGAAGTAGTAATAGCCAAAATTAAGTCGTCCCAATCTAGTTTTGAGCTATCGACCGACACGGTGATCAAACTGAAGCAGCGTGGTGTTTCAGGCCCCGTCATAGCAGCTATGATTACTGCATCAGCCGCGATCGCTCAGCCTGAGTTGTCTCTCGACTCTCCTGATCCTATGGTGCCACATCCGTCAGGTGTATATCTGGCTGGTATCGACAAAATGACACGAATAGAGTCTACGACAACACGCCAAGCGCGAACATCTGGCATGCTCGGTGCCGTATTGACGAGTGGCCTGAGCGGGATGCGCATCAAAGCCGGTATCAACGGTTCAAGTGCAACGGTTAGCACCAAAGAGGCACGCCCCACATTCTACTTCTATTTCGATCAGGCCGCCCAAGGACTTGGCGCATCTGGTGGTGCAGTCACTTCACCTCAGGAATTTTCGCTAATCCAGTTTGAAACCAAGAAGGATAAGCGAGAAGCAGTTATCGGAAGCGTTGGTCTTGGAGGCACCAAGTCGGGTTTGCGCGACAAGGACCAACGTGACTTCGAGGTAACGCAAGTAAAACCGGGAGTTTACAAAATTATACCGACACTAACACTTGATGCAGGCGAATACGGGTTCATATCTGGTGGAGTCGGCTCGGGAGCCAATGCAACGTTTCGCGTGTTTGATTTCACCATCGCAAAATGAACTGGTTGAGGATGTGGCCATTAGTCCACGTCCTCAACCGCAACCGCCTCACCTGTTACCCGCTGGGCCAATGCTGCGGCGATGAAATTGTCGAGGTCGCCGTCGAGCACGTCGCTGGGCGTAGGTGACGTGACGCCGGTGCGCAGGTCTTTAACCATTTGGTATGGCTGCAGCACATAAGAGCGGATCTGGTGGCCCCAACCGATTTCGGTTTTTGCTGCATATTCGCCGCTTGCGACTTCTTCACGTTTGCGCAATTCGGCTTCGTAAAGCCGGGCTTTCAACATGCCCATCGCAGTTGCGCGGTTTTTATGCTGGCTGCGGTCATTCTGGCTGGCAACGACAATGCCTGACGGCTTGTGCGTGATCCGGACAGCTGAGTCCGTCGTGTTAACGTGCTGCCCGCCCGCACCAGACGCGCGGTAGGTATCGATTTTCAAATCGCCTTCGTTGATTTCAATGTCGATATTGTCGTCGATGACTGGATATACCCAGACGCTTGAAAAGCTTGTGTGTCGCTTTGCGGCGCTATCATAAGGCGAAATGCGAACCAAACGGTGGACGCCGCTTTCGGTCTTGGCATAGCCATAAGCATTCTCGCCTTTTATCAGCAATGTTGCGGATTTTATGCCGGCTTGGTCACCTGCCTGATAATCGACCATCTCAACCTTATAACCGCGCTGTTCAGCCCAGCGATAATACATACGCTGCAACATTTCAGCCCAGTCCTGGCTCTCGGTGCCACCAGCGCCAGCGTGAATTTCAATGAAGGTATCGTTGCCGTCTGCCTCTCCCGACAGCAATGCAGAAACCTTGTCGCGATCCGCCCTGTCCGCCAATGCTTTCAATGCAGCAGCGCCTTCGTCGCCCAACTCGGCATCGCCTTCCATCTCGGCAAGCTCGATTAACTCAACCGTGCCTGACTTATCGACGTCAATTTCGCGCACGGTAGCAATGGCCGCATCCAAGCGACGACGTTCGCGCATGACTTCTTCGGCGGCTTTTGGATTATCCCATAAGGTCGGGTCCTCAACCTTGGCGTTCAATTCATCCAAGCGGCGCAAAGCACGGTCCCAATCAAGCGACATCTTGACGAGGTTGAGGGCGGCATCAATGCGGGCAACATAGCCTTCTGCGTCGGCGCGCATAAGAAACTCCAAGGGAATGAAAAGGTCAGCCGCGGCCTTTAGCGGATTGGGCGCTCAAGTCAAAGGCAGCGATGAGCAGAGTTATCTGCCGCCTCGCAAAATTTACTAAGCACATCGCTTAGGGTCAGGACCCTAATAAATTCCGCCCTCTTGCTGAATAAATTCCTGGTCACGCTTCGTCCCGACGCTTGCGCTTGGGGCATTGGCTGCACCGGCAGCAGAGACAGACTGAGCTTCATCCGCTTTCTTTGGCTTATCATCGCGCGCGGCCAGTTCTTCCTGACGGATAGAGCGCTTTGGTTCAGTTTCGGCTTTGAAAGCCTCCCAGATCACTGGGCTTAGGGGGTCATCATTCGGCCAAGCACCATAAACGCGCTTACCACTCCGGCGATCCACGCGGACAAGCCGTGTGCCGGCAGGCGCGGTGAACGGTGTCTTAGGCATATCGGCCATCGCGGTGCGGGCGAATTGCTTAAACACGGGTGCGGCAAGTGAGCTACCCTGCGCATAGCCACCCATATTGCGTGGTTGGTCAAAGCCAAGATAAAGGCCCGCAACCAAATGCGGAGAGCCGCCAATGAACCAAACATTTGTTGGGCCAGTGGTTGTTCCAGTTTTGCCGAACAATGGCCGGTTAAGTTCGCGCAATGTAACGGCGGTGCCGCGTTGAATCACACCTTCCAACATATGCACGACTTGATACGCCGTAATAGGGTCCATGACCTGCTTGCCCCTAGGCGTGAAGCGGGGCATTGGCCTGCCATTCCAATCAGGCGCGCGGCATCCCTGACACGGCTTCCACTTGGCCGGCCAAATAACCTTGCCTTTGCGATTTTGCGCAAAATCAATGAATGTTGGCTTCAATTCACGGCCATGATTGACGAGCATCGAATACGCGTTGACCATTTTCAACACTGTCGTGTCGCCTGCACCCAGTGCATAAGAGAGATATTCAGGGTAATCGCCAATCGACATATCACGCAAAGTGTCGGTCACATTATCCATGCCCGATTCAGCCGCCGCCCGCACCGTCATCAGGTTGCGCGATTGTTCAAGGCCCCAACGCATGGTTTGCGGCCCTGCCCCACCACCTGTAAAATTGCGAAAGCATTTTTGGCCTAAGTTCGCGCCTTGCCAGACACAATATGGGCCATCGACGATAATCGATGTTGGCGTCATTCCATTGTCGAGCGCCGTTGCATAGACAAAAGGTTTAATGGTCGACCCCGGTTGCCGCTGTGCCTGTGTCGCACGGTTAAAGCTGGATATACGATTGTCGAAGCCACCTTGCACCGCAAGGACACGACCATTGGAAGGATTTTGGACAATCATACCGCCGCCAACCTCTGGCACGCTGCGGACAACAAAGCTATTCGTGCCATTGGGCGCAACCGCTATCACATCGCCTGCCTTCATCGCAGCTGGGCCGCCATCCAGGCGCGCTGTCGAACCATCCGCAAACCCGACGCGCCCCTTGTCCAGCGCAACGCCGGCACGCCAATTGGCATAATCGATTGCAATATTGGTCGACGCAAAGCGGGATGGCCATTGGTCATCGCTGACGTCAATTGTCCCCAAATTCGCTTTCCAAGCCTTACCCGCATTGTAGCGCAGCAAGCCATCCCGCAACGCCTTTGTCGCCGCAATTTGATGTTCGGGATGCATGGAGGACCGCACCCAAAGGCCGCCCGAATACACGCTATAGGGCCCAGATTCGTCGGTTTCTCCAAATTTTTCGATCAGTTGGCGACGCACTTCTTCTGCAAAATAACCACCAACATTTTTATACGCGGTGCCGCGTTGCGTTACGAGGCCAAGCGGTTGGGCACGCGCTGTTGCAAGTTGCGCATCGGTGATCCATCCGTTTGCCCGCATTTCGCCCAACACCCAATTACGGCGGGCCATAGCGAGATCAGCATTTTTGGCACGCCCATAACGTTCCGGCGCCTTTGGCAGGATGGCGAGAAAGGCCATTTCATGCAGTAAAAGCTGATCAACGCTTTTCCCGAAATAAGCCTGGGCCGCAGCCTCAACCCCGAAAGACTGGCGCCCAAGCGCAATCTCATTAAGGTAGAGCGACAAAATCTGAGGCTTGGTCAGCGCGCTTTCGATGCGCTTGGCTAAAATCGCCTCTTTGACCTTACGCGTGTAACTATATTCGTTGGTCAACAGCAGGTTTTTGGCAACCTGTTGGGTAATGGTCGATGCGCCACGCGAGCGCTTATCGCTCACAATATTGTCAAAAATGGCGGAAGCGATACCTGGATAATCAATCCCGCCATGACTGAAAAACGTTTTGTCTTCCGCCGCGAGATAAGCATGCACCAACGTTTTCGGGAAGTCGGCATATTCCAATTGAACGCGACGCTCTCGCGCATAGCTGTGAAAAGGCTCGCCGTTGATATCGCGCACCACGGTTGGCAGCGGCGATTCATATTCAATGAGCGCTTCTGCATCGGGAAGATTACGGGCGAACAACACCCAGAATATGAGGAGCAAAACAAGCAGTGCACCCGCCGCGTAAGTAGCCAAACGAAAACGCTTGTTTTGCCACCATCCCTGCCAGCGGGTCACAAAATTTTCGGCGTCGCGTTTCAGCCGGTAACTGATAGTTGTCGGCTCTTCGGCAGGTGGGGTCTGGATATCCATTGCGCCCCCTATCTAGCCGATTTGCTGAACAGGTCCAGAATGTAAATCAGCAAATGCACGCGAATATAACCATAAACCCGTTTAACGGGACGCATTCCTCTATGCGAAATGGCCTTGAACGGCATGGAACGGCGCCCATGCGACCGTGTACTTTCCTGCGGGCGCCGATCGGAAGCCGACGCTCATTGCATTGCTTTAATAACATCTTTCAAACGGCAATTCTTTTTTAGAAAACCCTACGCCAGCTAATAAATATTAAAAAATGACGGCCTATCTGTCTTAATAACAGGCTAAATCGCGGGATGCTCTTGCCGACAACATGCGGGAGTGCTAGCGAATAACTACAGGGACTTCTAACGAATGCCCCGATAGTCCGCCGTTCGGTGTTTACGCTCGGCAATTTAACAGGTTGACGCTACATGAGGCATGATATTTCCACCAACGCCGCCCGGTTAGGGCATGGCGCATGGGTTGGAAATCAAGCGCGCGCGATACACGCCCGCCATGCACAAGCAGCAGACGCATTTTTAACAATTCCACCATATCGCTTTGCCGACAGGAACGCTGTGCGTCCGGTCCGGCAACGTATCAACAATGAAGCGAGCGGCCTTCGGCTAACATTCGGCTGCCGTGCTCGCTGGAGTAAATACCATGACAACGCGTATGCTTATCGACGCGCGTCACCGGGAAGAAACCCGGGTCGCAGTCGTAACAGGAAACCAGATTGAGGAATTCGATTTTGAATCGGCTGAGCACAAGCAGCTCAAAGGCAATATCTACCTCGCAAAAGTAACCAGGGTAGAACCATCGCTGCAGGCAGCCTTCGTCGATTATGGCGGCAATCGTCACGGGTTCTTGGCCTTTGCCGAAATTCACCCTGATTATTATCAAATTCCGCGAGAAGATCGCGACCGGTTGTTGGCCGAAGAAGCTGAGGCCGCCGCTGAAGAAGCTGCACTGCGTGAGCAGGAAGAAGAAGAGAGCGACGAGCCTTCGGATATCATGCAGGGTTCGGCGGAACGTGACGACGACGTAACGGACCTTATTGAGGTCGATAGCGACGACAGCATCGATACCATTGACATGACCGAGGGCGAAGAACCCGACCTTGGAGGTAACGGCGACGATTTCGACGAAAACGAACGTGGCGACCAGCAGGGCGAGAACGGTCGTAACAACCGTCGCCGGCGTGGACGTGGCGGACGCAATGGCGAAGGTCGCGCACCTAAGGCAAGCGACGAAGTGCGCGCAAAGCGCATGAACTTACGCCGCCGGTACAAGATCCAAGACGTAATCCATCGTCGTCAAGTTTTGCTCGTTCAAGTCGTTAAGGAAGAACGCGGCAACAAGGGCGCAGCGCTGACGACCTATCTCAGCCTTGCTGGCCGTTATTGCGTCTTGATGCCAAACACGTCGCATGGCGGTGGCATCAGCCGTAAAATCCACAGCGCAGCCGACCGTAAGCGTTTGAAAACGATCATTTCCGATCTTACCCTGCCATCAACCATGGGTTGCATCATCCGGACCGCTGGGCTTGCCCGGACAAAGCCGGAAATTAAGCGTGATTTTGATTATCTGGCGCGCTTGTGGGACGAAATCCGTGAGCGTACCTTGCGCGGTGCGGCGCCCATGCTAATCCACACCGACAGCGACCTTATCAAACGTGCTATCCGCGATATCTACAATAAAGATATTGACGAGGTTTTCGTTGAAGGGCCCGATGGGTATAAGGCGGCCAAGGACTTTATGAAGTTGCTTATGCCAAGCCACGCAAAGCGTGTGCAGCATTACGCCGACCCTGTTCCCTTATTCCAGCGCTATCATGTCGAAGATCAGTTGAACGCTATGTATCAACCGATCGTTCAGTTAAAATCCGGTGGCTATATTGTTATCAATCCGACCGAAGCATTGGTTTCGATCGATATCAACTCAGGCCGCTCGACCAAAGAACATGGCATTGAGCAAACTGCTCTTTCAACCAATTTGGAAGCCGCACGCGAGATTGCTCGTCAATTGCGCTTGCGCGATATGGCCGGCCTTGTCGTCATCGACTTCATAGATATGGAGCATCATTCAAACGCCCGCAAAGTCGAGCGTGCGATGAAAGAAGCCTTAAAGCATGACCGCGCCCGTATTCAGGTAGGTCGCATCTCCAGCTTTGGGCTGATGGAAATGAGCCGTCAGCGTTTGCGCACTGGTGTGCTGGAAGCGTCGACCCGCGAATGTCCACATTGCGAAGGAACTGGCCTTGTTCGCACCGCATCGTCTGCGGCATTGTCAGCGCTGCGTCTTATCGAGGACGAGGCTGCAAAGGGGCAAGGCAACCAGATCGTTTTACAAGCAAGCCAAGAGGCAACTATTTATTGCCTCAACAATAAGCGTGCCGAATTGGCAGCGATCGAGGATCGCTATCATGTCCGCATCTTGATAGTCCCCAATGGTGAGACCGAGGGTGCAAAGCTTGCTGTTTCAAGCTCCGGTCCGCGTCCAGAGCGTCCCGCAGAACTACCGCCGATTATCGACCTCGACGATGACAATATTGAAGATGACATCGAAGATTTCGACGACGAGGGTGAAGCACTCGAGGAAACCGCTCGTGAACCACGTCGCGCCCGCGAAGATCGTCCACGCGAAGAAGGCGAAGGCGGCGAAGGCCGCAAACGCAAGCGTCGGCGTGGCCGTCGTGGCGGCAAAGGCCGCGACCGTGATGGCCGTCCTGAAGGTGAGGATGCAGTTGCTGGAGGAAATGAAGCAGCAACAGAGCGCCTCGAAAGCGAGAATATGGTTGAGGTTTCTTCAGCAGATGCCGACACGAAGCCAAAGGCACGTCGTGGGCGTCGCGGTGGCCGGGGTCGCGACCGCCAGGAAACGGGCGCTGATGCAATTGTTGAAACGTCAGCACCTGCCGAGGCTGAAGCGCCTGCAGTGCCAGACGTTGCACAAGAAGCTGACGCCAAGCCAAAGCGCCGAAGCCGCGCCAAGCCAAAGACCGAAGCGGTTGTTGATACAGCTACAGACGCGCCTGCAGCGGCTGCTGTTTCTGCACCTGCAGCAAAGGTAAAAGCCCCAGTTAAGCCACGCGCCAAGGTAAAGGCAACACCGGCAGTTACGGAAACCGCACCCGAAGAAGCTGTCGGAGCACCAAAGGCTAAAGCCCCACGCAAAAAAGCCGCCGCAAAAGATACTGCGAAAGATGTAGCATCCACGCAAGTCGACAGTGCCCCTGAAGACGGCACGCCCCGTACAGGTTGGTGGCAACGCACCTTTGGTTAAGAAGCCACTTGAATTACGTAAACATAGCCCCGCCTGTTTCTGATTGGCGGGGCTTCTTTTTGTCTCATTTCTTCATTGCGCGTTCATGCAGTTCGGGCCATTCATCAGACATGTGTAATTTCACGTTTCGCACCATTCGGACAATATTTGTCCTATTCCTTGCCATTTTGGTGTCCGTGCGCCCCGTCATGGCGCAGTCGATTTTGCGCGATGCGGAAACCGAAGCTTTTTTCGAAGAGATTTCCGCGCCTTTGATAGCCGCGGCAGGGCTTGACCCCAAAAATGTCGACATCATTCTGATCAATGACAAGTCAATCAACGCATTTGTCGCCGGAGGGCAAGCAGTCTATATACACAGCGGTTTAATCGATGCCGCAACGACCGCAAATGAGGTCCAAGGCGTTATAGCGCATGAAATTGGTCATATTGTCGGGGGCCATGTCGTGCGCTTCGACGAGGGCGTTTCAGCAGCCAGCGGTATCAGCATCGCAAGCCTCATTCTCGCAGCAGCGGCCATTGCGGCGGGCGCAGGCGAGGCCGGCATGGGCATTTTGTCAGCTGGTCAGCAAGCCGCAATGGGCAAATTCTTGGCCTTTAGCCGCGGGCAAGAGGGCACAGCGGATGCGTCAGGCGCGCAATATTTGTCCACCGCGGGAATATCAGGCCGTGGTTCAATAAGCTTCTTCAAAAAGCTGCAGAATTTTGAATTCCGTTTGGGCATTCCGCAAGAGGATAGCTACGGCCGTACACATCCATTATCAGGTGAGCGAATTGCGGTTCTGGAGGACACATATTCAGCAGACCCTGCGTGGAACGCGCAGCTCAACCCCAAATGGGAAAGTGATTTCAAGCGCGTCAAAGCAAAGTTAACTGGCTATCTCGCTGACCCAACGGCGACGATGCGGGATTATCCTGAGTCCGACAAATCCGTGCCTGCCCGCTATGCGCGCGCGTATGCGTGGCACAAGTCGGCTTATCCGCAAAAAGCGCTAGATGAATCATCCGCCCTTGTCGTCTCCGCACCTGAAGATCCCTATTTCCTCGAACTGCATGGGCAGATCTTGTTGGAATCGGGGCGTCCCGCGGATGCGATTGCACCATTGCGTAAAGCCGTAAACTTGACTGGTAACCAGCCATTAATCGCCGCGATCTTCGGACATGCATTGATCGCTACAGAAGACAAAACGCAACTTGATGAAGCAGCGCAGGTATTAAAAGCGGCTGTCGCCAAGGACAATCAAAACCCCTTCGCCTGGTATCAACTTGGCGTCGTCTATGCACAAAAAGGCGACACCGCGCGCGCCGCACTCGCCAGCGCGGAACGTTACATGATGGAAGGCGCACCACAATTCGCGTTGCCCAACGCGCAAACCGCTATGGCTGGGCTGCCCGAATTTTCGCCAGATTGGATCCGCGCGCAGGATATCAACATGGTGGCCGAGGCAAAGCTCGCACAGTTGAAGAAGCGCCGCCGCTAAAAAGCTGGCAGAATATGTGTGGCGCAGCTAGTCAGCATCTATGAATGAACAAACGCCAACTCGCCGGATTATCTTAGCAACCATCGTTGCAGGATTATCAATCTTACTTGCCTTGGCGGCTTATATTTTTTGGCCAAGTGCCGTCCCGGTTCGCCCTTCTGATGCGGCACCTGTCGCCGAAGACGCTGCAAAATCCGCCGACGAGGCTGTTGCGGCTGCTGGAATGTCGCCTGCCGACCGCAAGGCGACAGAGGCATTGGTGAAAGCCTATATCCTCGAGAATCCAGAAATCATAACCGACGCTGTCGCAATTCTCCAGCAACGCGAAGTCGCACAACGCCTGTCCGCAGTAGGTAATGACATCGCTAAGCCCTTCCCCGGAGCCGAAGCGGGCAACCCTAAGGGCGATGTGACGATTGTCGAATTCACCGATTATAATTGTGGATTTTGTCGGGCGAGTGTGCCCGATGTCCAGCGCTTGTTGAAAAACGATGGTAATATCCGGTTGGTCTATCGCGAATTGCCTATACTTAGCCAATCTAGCCGCGACGCAGCCTTATGGGCGCTTGCGGCCGCACGCCAAGGCAAGCACAAGGCATTTCATGATGCATTATTCTCAGGTGGCCGCGCTGACGCCGCGAATATAGCGGCCGCCGCACGCAAGGCAGGCCTTGATATAACCACGGCCCGCGCCTTCGCTGCCTCATCGCAAGCAAGCCAAGAGATAGAACGCAACTTAGCTTTTATGCAGCAAATCGGTTTCAACGGCACACCGACATTCATTATCGGTGATCAGATATTGGAGGGCGCCTTGGGTTACGAGGCCTTGAAACGCGCTGTCGAGAAGGCCCGCCAAAAGGGCTGATTAGCCCTTTTTACCTTGGGCAATTACATACCATTCAACCGAACCCTTGCGGCTTGCGGGCGGCTTTGCATGTTTAACCGTCGTAAAGTTTGTCTTCAGGATGCTCAGCATTGCTGGATCGGTGCCGCCTGCAAACACCTTCGCGACAAAGTCACCGCCTGGTATGAGGACTTTGATCGCAAAATCTACAGCGGCCTCAACAAGGCCCATCGTGCGCAAATGGTCGGTCTGCTTATGGCCGACAGTGTTAGCCGCCATATCTGACAAGATCAGGTCTGGCGCAGTACCTAATTCGGTGATCAAGCGATCTGGCGCGCTGTCATGCATGAAATCCATTTCAAGCAGGATAACACCCTCAAGCGGGTCAACGGGCAATAGATCAATGCCGACAATGGCGGCCTTTGGTTGCTGCCGGCGCACCACCTGCGCCCATCCACCGGGTGCAACGCCCAAATCAACGACCGCCTTTTTACCGCGCAAAATATGAAATTTTTCGTCCAGTTCGACCAGCTTATACGCTGCACGGCTACGATAGCCTTCGCCATGTGCGCGCTTCACATAAGGGTCATTCAATTGCCGTTCCAGCCAACGCGTCGACCCCGCCGTGCGCCGCTTGGCTGTTTTGACCTTTTGCTTACCAGCCAGTGTACGACCAGAATTTTTACCACCAAAAAGATTATCTGCCATGTCTCAATTCCGTCGATTGCGGCGTTTAGCGTCGCTGGCCATCAGCGCACGCAATATACCCTCGCGAATGCCGCGATCTGCCACGCCCAGCCGTTCGCCGGGCCATATGTCGAAAATAGATTCCAATATCGCACAACCGGCCACTACCAAATCGGCGCGCTCTTGACCAATCGTCGGAAATTCTGCGCGTCCGGCAATATTGCGATGTGCCAGCTCGCGGCTGATATCCCGCATGGCAGACGTCTCGAGATGTAATCCGTCCACAGCGCGCCGGTCATAGCTGTTCAGCTTCAGATAGACGCTGGCGAGCGTTGTGACGGTCCCCGATGTCCCTAACAGACGTCGATCGCCAGAATTTTCGGGTAACCGGGCAGCAAAATCGGCAAAACTGGCCATGACTTTGTCGCGCATGGATTGGTAGCTTGCCTTTAACTGTTCTGGGCTGTCGCCGTCCGCACGTTCGCTCTCGGTCAACGAGACAACACCCCAAGGTACGCTCACCCAATCGAGAATTTCAGGAACCACATTTTGGGTAGACACAAGAACCAGTTCGGTTGAGCCTCCACCAATATCAAAAATCAACGCGGGCCCCTCGCCCTCTTCCAACAGAGCGTAGCAGCCCATCACGGCTAACCGCGCCTCTTCCTTTGGGCTGATAATGTCGAGATGGATGCCCGTCTCACGTTTCACCCGTTCGATAAACTGAACGCCGTTCACGGCCTGACGACAGGCTTCGGTAGCGACAGATCGGGCCAGCACCACATTGCGTTTTTTGAGCTTTTCAGCACAGACGGCCAACGCCTCAACCGCGCGGTCCATGGCCTCTTCGCTCATACGGCCCGTGGCAGTCATTCCTTCTCCCAAACGGACAACGCGCGAAAACGCGTCTACGACGGTAAAATCGTCGCCGCCTGCCCGTGCGATCAGCAACCGGCAATTGTTGGTACCAAGGTCAAGTGCCGCATAGGCAGTACGTTCAAGCCAATTTCGGCGCAACACAGACTTGTCACCCTGTGGCCCGCCGTTGCTAGCCGACGTTGAATTCTTCGGAGTGTCGGGACGCACTGCGTCCTTGACCGAAGCCTGCTGCAGAATTGCAGCCTTGGGTGCCGCATTTTTGCGACGGGACGGATTTCTACGTTTTCGTCCGCGTCCTTTTTGCGGCGATGGCGCGACATTTTCGCCCATGGCCGATAACTCACTTCTTATTTTCTATCCGGTCGAATATGCCGCCGGTACCTGAAGTCGACGCTACGCGCAGAGAGACGAAGTTTCAAGATTTTTGAACATTCCCCCGCAGCCGCCCGATTCAGCTGCTTGACCGGGCATGGTCACAAGCATATACGCGCGGGAACGACCTGCTCCCCGGTCGTCTAACGGTAAGACTACGGACTCTGACTCCGTCTATTGAGGTTCGAATCCTTACCGGGGAACCAATCTACCGCCCTTGGTCGCAACTTTCCCGTAGAGCGTACCCATTAGGACACCGCCGCCCGCTATTCGCTTCTCAGCGCCTCAATCGGTGAAAGCCGCGATGCGCGGATGGCGGGATAGCCGCCGAAAACCAGACCGATGATTGCGGAAAAAGCGACCGCCATCATCGCCGTATCAAGGCCAATGGGCGCCGGAAATTCGGCCAAGCGTTCGAAGATAGAGGCTGCCAATATGGCCAGCGATAGCCCGATTGCGCCGCCAATCACGCACAAAACAGCCGCCTCCACCAGAAATTGGTTGCGAATGTCGCTCCGTTTTGCACCCAATGCCATGCGAAGCCCAATTTCACGGGTGCGCTCTGTCACACTGACCAGCATGATGTTCATGATGCCAATGCCCCCGACCAGCAGCGAAATCGATGCAATGGCGACAAGCACGGCCTGAAATATTTGCGTTACTTCGCCGGTGGTTTCCGCAATTTCCGTCGTCGTGCGCACGGTGAATGGGTTAATTTTACCTTTCGCTACACGGTACCGATCGCGCAACAAGCGTTTGATTTCGGCTTGGCCGGCAAGAAGCGCATCTTCATCCTCAAACCCGACAAAAATCAACGTTACATCGTCGGGCCCTTGCGTAGCCGTAGCCAACAAGCGTTGGCGCAACGTCGTTATCGGCACGACAATTTGGTCGTCATTATCATTGCCCAAATTGCTGCCCTTGCTCTCGAGAAGACCGATAACGGTGAAGGGAACCCGGTTAATGCGAATAGTTTCACCAACCGGACTTGTTTCCGGGAACAATTTGTTGGCCACGGTTTCGCCGATTACGGCGACGCGCGCCGCCGAACCAACATCGCTTTGTGTCAGAAATCGGCCTTCGGATGCCGTGATGTTGGAGACTGCGCCATATTCAGGGGTCGCGCCCGTCGCCTGCGTCGTTGCGCTTCGCCCCGGTGTTACAATCTGCACGCTGCTTCGGATTTGCGGCGCGACCGCGCTCACACTGGAAACCTCGCGCAGGATTGCGTCACCGTCGCGCTCGGTCAATCTTCCACGATCAGTAGACCGTGGGGGACCGCTGCCGCTGTCGGGTTGCGGCACCACGATCGCCATGTTTGACCCCAAAGTCGCAATTTGCTGCGACACCGAAACCTGCGCACCATTACCTACGGCAACCGCCAATATTACTGAAAACACACCAATCATGACGCCCAAAGTGGTCAAGATTGAGCGCATCAAATTGGTACGCAGCGCCGTCAGCGCAATCGCGACATTCACGCCCCACCCGGCAAGCGACGCAAGCAAGTCTTTCATGCCGCACTCGCCCTGCGGCGTGACTTTACGGCCGCGTCCTCAATCACCTGCCCGTCGCGAAAGACAATCCGCCGCGCGGCATATTCGGCAATATCGGGTTCGTGCGTCACAAGCACGACCGTTATGCCGTCGTCATTCAACTTCTGGAAAATACCCATAATGTCCAAGGATGTCTGTGTGTCGAGCGCGCCCGTTGGCTCGTCCGCCAGCAGCATCAGCGGGTCTGTGACCAATGCCCGCGCAATAGCCACACGCTGCTGCTGACCACCTGATAGCTTCGCGGGCGTGTTTTGCAGGCGGTTGGCAAGGCCCATGGCCTCCAATTTGTCCTGCGCGCGCGCGCGTCGCTCGGCATAGCCTATCCCGGAATAGATGAGCGGTACGGCAACATTATCGAGCGCGCTGGTCCGCGCGAGCAAATTGAACTGTTGAAACACGAAACCGATTTTGCGGTTGCGGATTTCGGCCAACGCATCGCTGTTCAGAGATTTGGTATCAATCCCGTCCAACAACAACGTGCCCGATGTGGGAATATCAAGGCAGCCGATCATGTTCATAAACGTCGATTTGCCAGATCCACTTGCCCCCATAATCGCGACAAATTCGCCACGCGAAATAGACAGCGAAACATTATTGACCGCGTGGACAATTTCGCCGCCAATCGCATAATCTTTGATAAGATTATGCGTTTCAAGAAGCGGCGTTGTCATCTTCATCCGCGCTTTCGTCCGACTCTTTCTTTGGCTTCAGCGACTTTGTCCGCACCAACACCTTATCGCCCTTTTTCAGGCCAGAAACGACCTCGGTATATTCCTCGCCCTGCAAGCCCGTCCGAATAACACGCCGTTCGGGTCGATAGGGATCAGCCCCAACCAGATATACTTTGGGAAGGGTTTTGCTCTTTTTTGTGGCTCCCGACGCTGGCTTTTCTGCCGCCGACTGTGGTCGGTCGGCCAAGCGCGGCCGAAACCGCATCGCGTTCGTGGGAACTCGTGTGACATTGGTTCGGATATCCGTAATGATTTCGACATTGGCAGTCATACCCGGTAACAGCTTTCCATTCACATTATCGACATCGATAATCACGAGATAGCTAACGACATTCTGCGCCTCGACTGGCGCTTGCCGCACTTGCCGAACCTTAGCTTTGAAGACATCATCGGGGTAGCTATCGACGGTAAAGCTGACAATCTGACCTTGACGAATTTGCCCGATATCGGCCTCATCGACCGATGCCTCGACCTGCATCTTCGTTGTGTCTGCGGCAATTTCGAATAGGTTCGGTGTTTGAAAACTTGCCGCAACCGTTGTGCCGGGTTCAACCAATTTGTTGATGATGACCCCGCTCGCTGGTGCGACAATCACGGTCCGCTTAAGGTCAAGCGTGGCCGACGACAGCTCGGCATTACCCTGCCGGATTTGTGCACCGCCACTTTGTGTTTGCGCCAAGGCAACCTGCACGGCGTTACGCGCACTGTTAAGCTTGCTTTGCGCAATATCAAGACCGGCCTTTGATACAAATCCGCGCTCCGCCAGCGCCTTTTGCCTATCAAAATCACGCTCTTGAATTTCCAACTCCGCCCGCGCACGCGCCACATTGGCCGCTGTCTGTTGCAGATTGGCCCGTGCCACGGCAACTTGCGCTTCGGATTGTTCGACCCGCGCGCGCACCCGCGTCGGGTCAATCTCCGCCAACACTTGCCCTGCCTGTACGCGTGAATTGAAATCGACATAAACCTTGGTGATTTGTCCCGAAACCTCGGCACCGACCTTAATCGTGTTCAGTGCGCGCACTTTGCCACTAGCGGAAACCTTACGTATAACGTCGCCGCGCGTCACGGCCTCACTGATATATTCATAATCAGGCGGCGTTGGACGAACGATCCGGTACACAATAAAAAGCAGCACCAGCGCAATCAGCACCGACCATCTCGGATGGCGTTTTGTCCATGAAATGAAGGTGGTTAGCATATTACCCTGTCCGGCGCTTAATGTTCGCACCTGCTGTATCTTGCGTTATGGAAACTGGCTAGCGGTTATGTGGAGGCAGTGTTATCTTTGGATCATTTGTAAGGCACGGCTTTCCAAGTCATTTTACTTGCTCTTCTCCAAAAACAAGGCTGGCTTTTGACGATAAAAGAAATGTCCTATTGTAAATTGCTCGATTGCCGTCAAAGAGCGCCCTGAATTATGGAGTGAATAATGGCATTTTCGACTGTTAAGGTTTTGACCACGCATCATTGGAACAAGGGACTTTTTTCCTTTTCTGTGTCACGGCCAGCCTCATTTCGCTTTGTGAGCGGTCAATTCGTCATGATTGGTCTGATGGTCAATGGTAAGCCCTTGATGCGCGCTTACTCCATGGCTTCGCCATTTTGGGATGAATCGCTGGAGTTTTTAAGCATCATCGTTCCAGATGGTCCGCTCACCAGCCAATTGTGCAAAATCCAGCCCGGCGACGAAATTCTTTTAGGCGCCAAACCAACAGGTACTCTGACGCTTGACGCGTTGCTGCCCGGCAAGCGGCTGCATTTGATTGGAACGGGAACGGGCTTGGCCCCGTGGATGTCGATCACACGTGACCCTGAAGCCTATGAGCGTTATGAAAAGATAACCGTGCAACATACGGTGCGGCAGGTTGAGGATCTGGCGTTTCGCGATGCACTGGAATCGCAACTGGCGGATGACCCCTTGGTTGCAGACGAAGCCAAGCAGAAGCTCATTTATGACGCATCCGTCACCAAATGTCCGACTTGGACAGGCGAAAATCGCCGCATCACGCAGAGAATTGAAAGTGGCGATTATCCGCTCGACCCTGAATTTGACCGCGTTATGCTCTGCGGTAGCATGGCGATGATTAAGGAAACTGGGGCACTATTGGAAAGTCTTGGTTTCACCGAAGGCGCACAATCGCAACCTGGCACTTATGTGCTGGAACGCGCCTTTGTTGGCTAATCGGGCAAGGTACGCGCTTTTGCGCCGAACCGCCAGATGATGCTATTTTCGTAGCATTTGTCGGGGACGAGTAAAATCGGCGCAAAAGACGGCTGGTTTGGCGCATCCGGAAACATCTGCGGTTCCAAAGCAATGGCATCACCCTTGTTATAGCTTTTGCCAGCCTTGCCCGCGATGGAACCGTCAAAAAAATTGCCGGAGTAGAATTGTAGGCCGGGTTGGTTGGACAGCAATGTCATCGTCCGCCCCGAAACGGGATCTTCCAACACCGCTTGCGGCCGTGGCTGTTGCGCAACAACCTCATCAATGACCCAATTATGGTCGTAACCATGCCCATGCCGCAATTGGGCATCGGCAACATCCCCGATATGCTTACCGATTGGCTTCGGCATCCTAAAATCAAACGCTGTGCCCGCCACAAGACGGCGCTCGCCGGTCGGGATGAGTGTGGCATCCACGGGCAAATAATGCGCAGCATGGATCGTTAACAGATGGTCCATTGCGTCGTGGGTGCCGCCCTCCCCGCCCAAATTCCAATATACATGGTTGGACAAATTAACGACAGTTGGCGCATCTGTGGTCGCGTGATATCGCACCGACAAAGCATTTTCCGCGTGCAATTGGTAGGTCGCCGTTACGGATAGGTTTCCGGGATAGCCTTGGTCTCCATCGGGGCTAATATGCGAAAGCGTGACCGACAGTGCCTTCTCATCACAGGCGGCGACGGTCCAGTTGACCCTGTCAAATCCGACATCGCCACCATGTAAGGAATTGCCGGCATCATTGGCAGGAACCAGATATTCTTGGCCCTCCAATATAAAGCGCGCACCCGATATGCGGTTGGCGACGCGCCCGACGGTAGAACCGAAATAATGCAGATGCGCCAGATAAGCGTCCAACGTATCAAAGCCCGTTGTAACATCCGCAAACCGGCCTTGCGCATCGGGCACATAGACCGATTGTAGGGCTGCACCATAGCTGATGATACGCACGCGCATTCCGTTTGCGTTCATCAGCGTAATCGCTTCAACGCTATCCCCGTTGGCGAGCTTCCCGAAAAATTCTCTGCTCAGTTTCGACCGCGTCAGAATAGATTCCTTTTCATCCAGGTGCTTTTACGCGTCATGAAAGCCTCTGATTTTGTGCGGCACACCGCGTCTGGCGATTTGAGACTTGTTAGACGTTCTGCCCCTGCGCTTCGCTGTTATCGTAACGCATTTCAAGATAACGGCCACGCACCGCCAGCTTATCCAGCTCTCCGCGCGAAATCTGTCCAGTCATGGTTTCAATTTCGCGGTCTATGGTTTTCAATCCATCCACAAGCTGCTGCGCAGGTGTTTTCCCTGCATGTTCTTTGTGCTTCAGACTGTCGGGGATTTTCTTATAGCCGTTGATCAGCTCGGGCAGATGTTCACCCACCAGCTTACGCACTTCGCGCGCTGCCGGGTCGTTTTCATCCAATGTTTGTAATACCGGCGCAAGCTGGTCCAGTCGCAAGCCGATATCCTGTATCAAGGTTACCGCTGGCGCTGGCAGCGCCGGACGCTGCGCCTCCAACCAGATTTCGGTCTTGCCCGCCAAAGTAGCCAAATCCGTAACCCGCAGGCTTTCCGCAGTGGGCATGGGCATTTCGGGATAGCGCATAAACACATATGCCGCAGCCGCACCGACGATGCCGGTAATCATCACACCCCAAAATCCGATGCCGTCGATAATCGCGCCGATAATACCAGCCCCGACCAGGACCACGCCCAACGCGACCACGGCCTTGCTCAGCTTGCCCCAAAAATGCGCACGGCGCAGCGCCTGCGATTTGGAACCAATGGGTTTCATCCGCACATTGCGCAACGACCGCGCAGCCGCGTTCAGCGTTTCATTTGCGTTTGATGCTGGGCTGTTCATGTGAACAATGCATATATGAATAGATATGGCACGGCTTATCCCTCCAAAGCCGCGAGCAGACCGTTGTCTTGGCTATCCTTCACCGCCTGCGCCTGACCTTCAGCGCGGGCAATATAGCCCTTGGACTTTTCGACTTCTTTCTCAAGCGCGTCAGATGTCTGCTTCATGCTGTCGAGCGCCTTCAGCTTGAACGTATCGATAGCGTCCATCGTGTCATAGATATTCTGGAACGCACGGCTTAATGTTTCCAGCGGAATGGTCGATGCCGCGGCCTGTTCATGGATGCGCCCCGTATTGTCGCGCAACAATTGGCCGGTGCTATCAATGATATTGGCTGTTGTCGTGTTCAGCGACGTGATTTGTTCCAATACCAGTTTTTGGTTGGTCATGGCCTGTGCCACCGTCACCGCCGTCCGCAGTGCCCCGACCGTCGTGGTCGATGCCCGGTCAACGCCTTTTACCAACTCGACATTATTCTTCTTCACAAGATCAAGCGCGAGATATCCCTGCACCGTCACAGCCATTTGGGTCAGCAAATCCTGTGTCCTTTGGCGCACATAGAATAATGCGCTTTCCTTTATCGCCCGCGACTTGGCTGGGTCGGATAGCTCTAGTTCAGCCGCCTTTTCCTCCAGCTTTGCATCCAATTGTTTGGACATGACGATCATTTGTTCGAGCTTACCCATGGCAACCCATAGATTTTGACGCTCCACATCGATGGCAGCATTGTCCATCAGCAATTCGTCTTTGCCGTTGCCAAGCCGCCCAAGGATCGAGCTGATATGCGTTTGTGAACTTTGATAGCTGTCGAAATAATTGCGTAATTTATTGCCAAAGGGGATAATGCCAAACAGCTTCTGTTTGGTCATCAGATTGCCCTTTTTGGAGGGATCCAAATCTTCAACAACGCGGCGCAGTTCGGCCAGATCGGCCCCAACGCCAGAATCGGCGTCCATGCGGCGAATGGGTTTATCAAGAAAGCGATTCGACTGCGCCGATGCCTCCATAATTTCCTTCCGCCCCATGTTGTTCAGCTGGTCAACCCGCTTACCAAATTCAGGGCTGTTAACGTCCTGCGCAATCAGGTCAGTGACATAAGCATCTACCCGCTGCGCCAGCTTCGTTTGCTGTTCATCGGTCACAGGGACCAACCCCATTGCTTGTTGCGGCGTGACTGTTGGCACAGGATCCGGCGGTGTAAGCTTCAGCTCTTGCACAGTCGTGGTTGCGGTTTCACTCGACATGGCCAAAAATCCCTCTGTCATTGGTTACGAATTTAGATGGAACGCATGCCCGATTATTTCAAGCACTTACGCCCCCAGCTGTATTATTTTTCTAATACAGCACCCTCTTGCTGCTTCAAAGCAGCTTCGACCAGCGGCGATAATCCTTCGACAACCCGCGATACGCCCTTGGCATTGGGATGGATATTGTCCGGCAGCATTAAGGCCGGATCCGTCACCACGCCGTCGAGGAAAAAGGGATATAGTGACGCGCCATATGAGGCGGCCAGATCGGGGAAAATCCGGTTGAAAGATTTGACATAATCGGCACCTAAATTTGGTGCGGCCAACATGCCCGTCAGTACCACCGGAATGTCTCGGCGCTTCAATTCGTCCATCATCGCGGTCAAATTGGCCTTGGTTTCCGCAGGCTTGATCCCGCGCAACATATCATTGCCGCCAAGGCCAAGCACAACCAGATCAGGTTTTCGGTCCAGACTATCCAGTACGAAGGTCAGCCGTGCTTTTCCGGCCGCTGTAGTATCCCCCGACACGCCGGCATTGTGCACCCCGACGTTCATACCATCTGCCTGCAATGCCGCCTGCAATATCGGTGCCAGCCCTTCCTTTGGTGCAAGGCGATACCCCGCATAGAGGCTGTCGCCGAACACAACGACCAATTGGTCATATTGCGCGACCTTTGCCGTTTGCTGCGTTTCGGTCTTATTTTCGGCTACAGGATTAGACCCGCATCCCGACAACCCTTGGATTGCGACACATAACGCCCCATATACCCAAAAACTTCTCATAAGGATTTTTCCTTGTACGCTCCGGTCACTCACAAAGCGGATATGGCAATCCGCGCGGCAAATGTCACCCTTAGCCTTGGTAGCAACGACGCATCCGTGTCGATTTTACGCGGCGTAGACCTAGAGGTGCCCTATGATAGCAGCGTCGCGTTGCTTGGGCCGTCAGGGTCAGGCAAATCTTCTTTAATGGCGGTGCTGGCGGGCTTGGAACAAGCCAGTGGCGGCACTGTCCTCGTAGATGGTCTGGACTTCACAAAGCTGGATGAAGATGCGCTTGCGCGCGCACGGCGTGGACGCATTGGCATTGTTTTGCAGGCGTTTCACTTGTTGCCCACCATGACCGCACTTGAAAATGTAGCGATCCCCTTGGAACTGGCGGGTATCGAGGATCCCTTTGGCCGCGCGCAAAGCGAACTTGAAGCTGTTGGCCTTGGCCACCGGCTCACGCATTATCCATCGCAATTGTCCGGCGGCGAACAACAACGTGTCGCCATTGCCCGCGCCATGGCCGCAGGACCAAAAATCATCTTTGCCGACGAACCAACGGGTAATTTGGATGGGTCCACTGGCGCGGCTATTGTCGACCTCTTATTCGCCCGCCGCGCTGCATTGGGCGCAACTTTGTTGATCATAACCCACGACCCCGAACTTGCGCGCAAATGTGACCGGGTGATTGCGATGCAAGATGGCCATGTGGTGGAGAACGCGGGTTGAACCTTCCGCTTGCTGCCATTTGGCGCATATCACGCCGTGATTTGTCCGCGCGCATCCGTGGGCTCCGCTTGCTGGCGATTTGCCTATTCCTCGGTGTTGCAACGCTTGCGGCGATTGGCAGTCTGACCGCGGGCATAGCCGATGAACTGTCCCGGCGAGGCCAGACGATCCTTGGCGGCGATGTCGAAATCGGCATCGCACAACGCGACGCAACGCCAGCCGAATTGGCCGCCATGCGCAAAGCAGGCGCAGTGTCCGAAACCATCCGTTTGCGGGCAATGGCGATAGGCACGCAAACGGGCAGCGACAGCGTGCTCGCCGAATTAAAGGCTGTAGACCATGTCTACCCGCATTATGGTGCATTAACCCTGCGCGAAAGCGGCATAGCCAAGGCACCGGCTAAGGACGAAATTTACATCGGGCCGACCTTGTCCGAACGGCTTGATATCGAAACCGGCGGAACGATTCGCTTTGGTGACGCGACATTCAAAGTCGCGGGCATTATTGGCGAAGAGCCTGACCGCTTAGGCGAAGGCTTCACACTTGGCCCGGTGGCTATCATCAACATGAGCTCTTTGACGGATACCGCGCTTATCCAGCCCGGCAGCATGTATGAAGCAAAATACCGCATCAAGCTGGCTATGAACGAAGACGCCGCCGCCGTCGCCAAGTCACTTGAGGCACAGTTCCCGTCGGCCGGTTGGGACATTACGGACCGCTCCAACGGTGCCCCCGGCACGCGGCGCTTTATTGAACGTATGGGCCAGTTCCTAACTTTGGTTGGCCTTGCCGCCTTGGTTATTGCGGGCATTGGCGTTGGCAATGGGGTTAGCAGTTACCTCGCCAGCAAACGCGCCAGCATCGCAACATTGAAGGTTACGGGCGCGGACAGCGGCACGATATTCCGCATCTATATGCTGCAAATCCTGACCGTTGCCGCAGGTGCAATCATCGCTGGCCTCGCGGTGGGCAGTGTCATGCCCATGATCATTGGCGGGGTCGCTGGGGACATTTTGCCCGTCGCGCCGGGTTTCAACCTGCATCCCCTGCCCTTGCTCATCAGCGCGATCTACGGCCTGTTAATCGCCATTGCCTTTGCCCTGCCGCCTTTGGCCCGTGCGCGCACGGTGCCTGCCGCGGGCCTGTTCCGCGCGATTGTCGAAGGCAACGCCCGCATTGACCGGCGCAGCACGGCGTGGGTTATCTCGGCGATCCTCGCAATCATCGCACTTGCGGTGGTGACGGCACGCGAACCTTTATTCTCGCTCGCCTTTATTGGCGCGGCTTTTGGCCTGCTGTTGTTGCTTACCGGCATCGCTTGGTTGCTGCGCTTTATCGCTTTACGCCTGCCGCGGCCAAAGGCGCCGCTGCCGCGCCTCGCACTCGCCAATCTGCACCGCCCCGGCGCGCAGACGCAGGCATTGGTTGTGGCGCTTGGTCTTGGCCTGACCTTATTTGTTACGCTCGCGGCCATTCAAACCAGCATCAACAATGAAATCAAGAACAGCGTGCCCAACCGCGCGCCGAGCTTCTTCGCCTTGGATATTCCGCGCGACGGCGAAGCGCAGTTCCGGCAGATGGTCAAAAAGGCTGACCCCAAAGCGGCCATCAATATGATCCCCGCCTTACGCGGCACTATCGTTGAATTTGGTGGCCAGCGTGTGGACCAATTAGAAGAGCTGCCTGAAGGCGCCTGGATACTCAACGGTGATCGGGGACTAACCTATAGTAGTGCCCTGCCCAATGGCAGCGAGATTGTCACCGGCAATTGGTGGGCAGAGGATTATAAGGGCCCTGCCTTGGTCAGCCTTGAGGTAGACGCCGCGGAAAGTTTAGGCGTGGGTGTCGGCGATAGCTTAACCATCAGCCTCCTTGGCGTCGAAGTTCCAGCCAAAATCGCATCCTTGCGCACCGTCAAATGGGACAATTTTGGCCTCAATTATGTGATGGTGTTTTCGCCGGGAAGCCTTGATGCCGCGCCGCATAACATGGTGGCAACCTTAACAGTGTCCAAGCCAGCCGAGCGCATATTGGCAAAGTCGATTCCACCGACGTTCCCGTCCGCTTCGCTGATTGAGGTCGGCGAAGTCACCACACAAATAACCGTTTTGCTCACACAAATGGCGCAGGCCATCGCCGCTGCCGCATCGATCGCCATCTTGGCCGGAATCGCCGTTCTCATTGGCGCTATCGCCGCGGCGCGCCAGTCGCGCATCTATGACAGCGTCATTATGAAGATGTTGGGCAGCACTAGGCGGCAAATTTTGGGCGCGCAGGCGTTGGAATATGGCATTTTAGCATTTGTGCTTGGTTTAGTGTCGCTCTTGCTCGGCATGTTGGCGGCTTATTATGTCGTGGTTGAGATATTCGACTTCAGCTTTGCGCCGGATTATGCGGTGCTGGCGTTGACGCTCATCGGCGGCGCTGGGCTGACCTTCGTGCTGGGTATCGTGGGCTCACTACCCATCTTAGCGGCGCGGCCTTCGGAAGCGTTGCGTAGCCTCTAATCTTTCCATCGACTTTCGGTGGGGAGGTCTATTTCCGATCTTTCGCAAAATGCGTGGCCAATGGCGCAGACAGGATCAACTGCGCCATATGGTAAATCAGCGTCGGCAGCAGAACCATGCCCGCGATTGCAGGCGGAAATATCGTTGCAGCAAGCGGCGCGCCAATCGCGATGCTTTTCTGCCCGCCCGAAAACAGCATCGTAATCCGATCGCCGCGCGGTAGCTTCATCGCCCCACTTAAGGCCCACGCCCCACCAAAGCCGACAAGCAACATAACCGATAACGCCAGCGCGAGCCAGGCAAGCTCATCGCCGCGCACGATGCTCCATATCCCAGCCACAACCGCGCCTGAAAACGCCACATAGACCGCAATCGCAATCGAGATGCGGTCCATCCACGTCGCCAACTCCTTGTTGCGATCCACCCATGGCTTGCACCAACGCTGTGCCATCTGTCCAAGCGCAAAAGGCAAAAGCAGGATGAGCGCAATGCGCGCAACGGCTGCACCTGAAATATTCGCCTCCCCCACATGCGCTAACGCTGCCAAAAGCACAGGCGACAATAGTACGCCGATCAGATTGACCAAAGCCGCCGCAACAACTGATGCTGCCACATTGCCTTTGGCTAAGGCGCAATAAGCTGAAGCCGATTGCACGGTGGAGGGCAGAATACCCGTAAACAGCAATCCCAAAGCAAGTGTCGGCGGCAAAATATTGTCGAGCAGATATGACAAAGCCAATCCCGTTACCGACATCACGCCAAATACGAAAAAGAAAATCGCCCCCTGCAACCGCCAATTGCGCACACCATTGACCACTTCATGTCGCGGCAAGCGCACGCCGTTGAGGAAGAACAGCAGAAATATCGCTGCCAATGAAATCAATGACGCAACCTCTGCTGCCGCGCCCCGAACGGGCAAGACGCTTGCCAACAATATGGTGGCGAGCAACAGCATGACAAAGCGATCAGCGAAGATACGAGCGAACATCATTGGCCTTTGACCGTTGCAATCGCGTATTGCAACACCAGCGATGTTGCGCTGCAGCGCATATTGGGTTAATGGCGCGCGAGAATCTGGCGGCATGTGGCCGCTATGAAGACCTTCCAAAAGGCCCATTTCCAAATGTCATTGCGTAACATCGCCATCATCGCGCACGTCGATCACGGCAAAACCACTCTTGTTGACCAACTGTTTCGGCAGTCGGGTACCTTCCGCGACAACCAGCGCATCGAAGAACGCGCTATGGATTCGAACGATCTCGAAAAAGAACGCGGCATCACCATTCTTGCCAAATGCACCTCGGTTGAGTGGAATGATACCCGCATCAACATCGTCGACACACCGGGCCACGCCGACTTTGGTGGTGAAGTTGAGCGCATTTTGTCGATGGTCGACGGCGTTATCTTGCTCGTCGATTCGTCCGAAGGTGCCATGCCGCAGACGAAGTTCGTTACCGGCAAGGCTTTGGCGCTTGGCCTGAAGCCAATCGTCGTCGTCAATAAAGTGGACCGCCCTGACGAACGTATTCAGGAAGTGTTGGACGAAGTGTTCGATCTGTTCGTTTCGCTTGATGCGACTGATGAGCAGCTCGATTTCCCTGTGCTATATGCCTCGGGCCGCAACGGCTATGCGTCGACAGACCCCAGCGCGCGTGAAGGCACGCTCACGCCGATGTTTGAAACCATCGTCAGCCATGTTCCAGAGCCTAAGGCAGATGTGGACGGCGAATTCAAAATGCTTGTCACCTTGCTTGACCGCGATAACTTCCTTGGCCGTATTCTCACCGGCCTTGTATTATCAGGTACGGTGAAGGTGAACCAGCAGATCCACGCATTGAACCCAGACGGCAAGATCGTCGAAAGCGGCCGTGCGTCGAAGATCATGTCCTTCCGCGGGCTAGAGCGCGTTCCTGTGGACGAAGCTAAGGCGGGCGACATCATTTCCATCGCCGGTATGACCACGGCTACCGTGGCCGACACTATTGCCGAACCAACAGTGACGGAACCGCTTCAGGCACAGCCTATCGATCCGCCCACCTTGTCTATGCGCTTTTCGGTGAATGACAGCCCCATGGCTGGCCGTGAAGGCACCAAGGTTACCAGCCGTATGATCCGTGACCGCCTGATGCGCGAAGCCGAAAGCAACGTTGCCGTCCGTATCACTGAGGCGGAAGACAAAGATAGCTTTGAAGTTGCTGGACGTGGCGAACTTCAATTGGGCGTTCTTATCGAAACCATGCGCCGCGAAGGCTTTGAATTGGGCATCAGCCGCCCACGCGTGCTGTTCCGCGAAGACGAAAAAGGCCAGAAGACCGAGCCTTATGAAACCGTCGTCATCGATGTGGATGATGAATATTCGGGCACAGTCGTTGAGAAAATGGCCGTGCGTAAGGGCGACCTTACCGACATGCGTCCATCGGGTGGCGGTAAGACACGCATTACCTTCAGCGCGCCATCACGCGGCTTGATTGGCTATCATGGCGAATTCCTGTCCGACACGCGCGGCACAGGTATTATGAACCGCCTCTTTGAAAAATATGGCCCGCATCGTGGTACCATTGAAGGCCGCAAGAATGGCGTGCTGATTTCCAACGGCGCGGGCGAAGCGGTTGCTTATGCCCTTGGCCCATTGGAAGAACGCGGCATCCTGATGGTCTCACCCGGTGAAGCTTTGTATGAAGGCATGATCATCGGCGAAAATGCGAAGCCAGATGACCTTGAAGTCAATCCGATGAAGTCAAAGCAGCTGACGAACTTCCGTTCGACCGGCAAGGACGACGCCATCCGCCTCACCCCGCCTAAGCGCCTGACGCTTGAGCAAGCCATCGCCTATATCGATGATGATGAAATGGTTGAGGTCACGCCAAAGAATATCCGCTTACGCAAGCGCCTGCTTGACCCGAATGAACGGAAAAAAGCATCGCGCGCCAAACAGGCGGCATAATGAAAAGGGCGTCGATTTCGGCGCCCTTTTTCTTTGGGCAGCGACCTTAAGATAGGCCCCCTAAAGGGCTTCGCCTGCCGCGACACCGCTAGCCCACGCCCATTGGAAATTATATCCGCCAAGCCAGCCCGTGACATCCACCGCCTCGCCTACGCAATATAAGCCCTGCATTTTCTTTGCTTCCATCGTCTTTTGCGACAGGCCATCGGTGCTAATTCCACCCAATGTCACCTCTGCCTTGGCATAGCCCTCACTGCCATTGGGCACGAATGGCCAGTTGCCGAGTAGCGTACCCGCACCCACCAATTTCCGGTCGTTTTGGTCGGCAAGGTTGCCGAGTAGCCCAATTTTCGCAGCGAGCGCTTCGGCCAAGCGCGCAGGCAAGACACGGTCCAATGTTGACCGCAAAGTTGCGCGTGGCCGTGCTCGCTTTTCCGATAGCAATAATTCGGTGGCATCCAAGGATGGCAGAAAATCAATCTCCACTTGGTCGCCGGGACGCCAATAGCTGCTAATTTGCAGCACTGCGGGGCCACTAAGCCCCCGATGGGTGAACAATGCCGCCTCGCGAAACGCCGCCTTTCCGTGCTTCGCAACGACCTCAGACGACACACCCGATAATTCGCGAAACAAGACATCATCTCCGCCCAGAGTCAACGGCACCAAAGCCGGTCGTGGTTCCACAATCTTCAACCCGAACTGTCGGCCAAGGTCATAGGCAAAAGCAGTAGCCCCCATTTTCGGTATGCTTGGGCCGCCGGTTGCAATCACCAAGGCCGCGCCTTGCGCGCGTACGCCATTGTAGGTGACATGATAGTCGCTGCCGTCATGTGTTACTTCCCCCACAGGCGCGTCGAACACAAAATCGACCCGGCCGCCAAAGGCCACCGATTTGTCACATTCGGCCATCAGCATCGCGACAATCTGCCGCGCGGAACCATCGCAGAATAATTGCCCCAACGTCTTTTCGTGGAACGCGATACCATGCGCGTTTACTAGATCGATAAAATCCTGCGGCGTGTAGCGGCCAAGCGCTGACTTTGCGAAATGCGGGTTGGACGACAAATAACGTTCTTGCGCGTGCGTTGTGGTGGCATTCACATTGGTAAAATTACACCGTCCGCCGCCGGATATCAGGATCTTCTTGCCGGGCCCAGTGGCGTGATCAATCACCAGAACACGCTTTCCACGTTGCCCAGCAGTCAATGCACACATCAGGCCTGCGCCACCGGCACCCAGGATAATCGCGTCATAATTGTTTGAACTTGCCATTTCGTTCCCCTGCACTGCCTGCGCCATATTGCCAAGTGCTATGCTTTGCGGCAAAGCGCGCAGCATGACTGAAGAAACGAAATCCGCAGGGCCCAACACCCCGCCAGATCACCTTTCAATTAACCCCATGAGCCCGCATTTCGACAGCGACCTGCTGTCGCGTGGCATTGGTATCCGCTTCAAAGGCGAAGTCCGCACCACCGTTGAGGAATATTGCATTTCCGAAGGCTGGATTAAGGTTCAGGCTGGCAAGGCGCGGGATCGCAAGGGCAATCCTTTGCTCATCAAGCTCAGCGGCCCCGTGGAAGCATGGTTTGAAGACCTTGGCGACGACGCGCCTGTGGCGAAGCTTTAACCGAACTTTGACTTACTGCTTCGGAAAAGCCGAAATCAGCTTGGCCAGTTGGTCGTTGACGGGGTCAAGCTGATCATCCGGCGTGTTGCCGAGCCGCACAATCGTCAAGCGATGCTGCGGTGATACCACCACAAATTGTCCCAGATGTCCCAATGCGGCAAAGACATCCGATGGTGCCTTGCCGGGGAACAGGACTTGGTCAAGGCCATCCTTACGTTTCCGGTTCAACCAGATATGCCCGCCATAGCTTGCATCGGTTTGGCTTGGCGTTTTCATAAAGCGTATCCAGCTTGTCGGCATCATTTGCGCCGCGCGGATCGAACCATTATTCCGCAAAAATTCGCCGAATTTTGCCCAGTCACGCGCGGTGGCATGAATAAAGCTTCCGCCCAGCATTGTGCCACTGCGGTCAAATTCCGGCACAGCGCTTGTCATGCCCAGCGGCTCAAACAAACGTCCCCGCGCATAATCCAACATCGCATCCCGCCGCACGATGGGATCTTTGCTGTCCGTCAATGACCGCGTCATAATATCGACAAGTATGTGACTGGTCGCGGTGCTATATTCATATTTTTTGCCGGGAATGGCTTCTAAAGGCCGCGTTTCGGCATAACGTGCAACATGTTCACGGCCATCGAGAAACAGCATGCGGGGCGTGTCTGCATCAAAAATTTCGACACTGCCTTGCGCCATTTCGGTGTGGTCCAGTCCGGATGACATGTGCAGCAAATGGCGCAGCGTGATTGCAGCCCGTCCATCGCGCGGCGTTTGCCATTCGGGGACAATCGCCGGTTCGTCCAAGGCTAACCGCCCGTCCGCCACCATCATGCCCACCAAAACGCCCGTGACGCTTTTGGCCATCGACCAACTGATTAACCGCGTGTCCGGCCCATATCCGGGCGCATAGCGTTCGGCGACAACACGCCCGCCATGCATCACCACCAAAGCGCGGGTTTCACCAACCGCAGGATCTTCAAAAAACGGGGCAATCGCCGCCGCAAGCTTGGCCTCGCTAATTACCGCGTCATCGACAACCATGCTAAAGCCCGGATCAGCAGGCTTTGCAGGTGGTTCAGCGGCGCATCCAGCTAAGCTGAGTGCGGCCATTGCACAAAAAGCGGTTGCGGCGCGGTGGATTTTGTTCCTAGGCATATTTCGCTTCGATGCACCAAATGGAGGGCCCATGGCAACCGCAACTTCGACCCAAGGACCAAAAGAATCTGAACCTCGGTTCAAGAGGTTGAAAATTGCCGGTGCGGTCGTCGCCCTGTGCGCGGCTTTGTGGCTGCTGTGGAATTGGAACAGCATCAAGGGGCAAGCGCGCGTGGGCGCGGCTTATGGCGCGCATGTCACTTGTTCGTGCCGCTATATTGAAGGCCGCGACATGGCGTCATGCGCAACCGACAAGGAAAAAGGCATGGAGATGGTGCGCTTGAGCGACGATCCCGAAAATAAACGCGTCTACGCATCGGTGCCGTTTCTGGCCGAAGCTGTGGCGGAACGGCGCGGCGCCTTTGGCTGTATGCAACTGAACGCAGAGGAAATTGAGGCGCTTTGAACTAACGCTTTGCCGGCACAAGGATGAACGCCGCGCATAATAACTCCGTTGCGCCCCCGGCGAATGCGACAAATGCTGGCGCCATGCCGCCCGATAAAGCGGCCGCGGCGATAGCCATGAGGACCACGCCCAGAATAAGATAAAGGCGCATGCCATATACAGTCTGAAAAACCAGATAGCGTGCCCCCACAGCCAACAAGGCAATGGCGAAGAACAAATCCCCATAGGTCGCGCTGACCAAATAGGCGATGACAACGCCAATGATGAGAAACGCCGTCGATTGCAGCGCAAGCATCTCCATGGGGTTCGGCGCGCGCGCCCTGCCGCGATAAAAAACCCGCCGCGCAAGCAGCAGCGACAAGGGATGAATCAGCATACCGCCGAAAAACAAGGTGGCCATGCCGGAAAACAGGTCGGCATATAGCGTGACCGCCCCTGCAATCACCCACACTAGACCTGATACGAAAATACCAACCCCGCCGTTGACATAGGCCCGGCGCATGTCGCGTTGTGCTTCCCTCAAATGCATCCTGAACTCTCCCTTCAGTAAGCGCCTGATTTTATGCGGCGGAGGCCATCTCCACCGCAATTGTTTCTTCGATCCAGCCACCGCCAAGCACGCGGTCACCGTCATATAACACCGCCGCCTGCCCCGGCGCGACGCCATATTCGGGCGTGTCAAAACGCAACCATTCACCCTCCAGACGCGCAGGTACAGGGCGGGACATAGACCGCACTTTTGCCATGATTGGCCGGTTACCGATATCGTCAAGCCAATTGGCATCAATGATCCGCGCGGCGGGAACGGCAAGCGCCGCCCGTGGCCCAACAATTACCTGCTGCGTCGCGGCATCAAGGCGGATGACATAAAGAGGCACAGGCTGTCCGCCCACCTCAAGCCCTTTGCGCTGCCCAACGGTGTAATGGATCAGACCCTTATGCTGGCCCAGGATGCGGCCATCGAGATGAACAATGTCCCCGCCGATTTCAGCATCCGGCCGAATTTTGCGGACAACGCTGGCATAATCGCCATCGGGTACAAAGCAGATGTCCTGGCTATCGGGCTTCATCGCCACGATTAACCCCATTTCCTGCGCAATGGCACGCACCTGCGGCTTAGGCATGCCGCCCAAGGGAAAGCGGAGATAATCCAATTGGTCTTGCGTGGTCGCAAACAGAAAATAGCTCTGATCGCGCGCTGGATCAGCCGCGCGGTGCAATTCGGCACCTGCTAGCCCTTCAACGCGGCGGACATAATGGCCGGTAGCAAGGCAATCCGCCCCCAGTTCACGCGCGAGGCGGAACAGGTCGGTGAATTTTACCCCCATATTGCACCGCACGCAGGGTATTGGCGTCCGGCCCGCCATATATTCATCGGCGAAATGGTCGATAACCGATTCGCGAAAGCGGCTTTCATGGTCAAAAACATAATGCGCGATGCCAAGTTTATCGGCGACCGCGCGGGCGTCGCGTATATCCTGCCCAGCGCAGCACGCCCCTGCCCGTTTTACCGCGCTACCATGATCATAAAGTTGCAAGGTGACGCCAATTGTTTCCGCGCCTGTGCGCGCTGCGAGCGCTGCGACAACCGAGGAATCCACGCCGCCCGACATCGCCACGACAATCCGCTTACCCTTCAGATCAGGGCCAAGTTGGAAATCAGAATGATAGATATCGTCGGTCATGGGATTGCCTCTCTATAAGCTTCGTGCAGGAAATGCCAGTTTTCTGGATAGCCCCAGTTCAGTGAAATAACTGCGACCGCCGCCTATGCGCGTTGTTTGTCGAAACATATGAGGCATCAGTCTGTATTGTTGCACTCCGGCAATTGCGATATTCTATACGCCTATAATGCGATGAACCCTTTGACGCTGTGCGGCTTGCGGACAGTGACTTATTGGGGTAATACAGCCATATTATGAACAAATTGGGGGAGTATGCGCTCCCTGAAGCTATTATTTGGAATTCCAGCATGAATTACGAGACGACGATGAGCGCAACGCTAGACGGTGAGATATTGCAGGACGACCACGATCGGAAGCAGCGTCGGAACCGCATTGCAGCCATCGTTGGGGCAATATTGGTTACAGCCGGCGGCGCTTATTATGCCTTCGGTAGCGGTACCGCTGCGCCCACGGATGCAGATAAGGCTGGCCAAGCCCAGACAGTGACCGTTGTTGCTCCGGGTCGCGATAATGTGGTGCGCGCAATTAACGCGACCGGCACCTTGGCTGCACGCCGCGAAATTCCTGTTGGCGTTGTTGGCGAAGGCGGACGCGTGCTTCAGGTGTATTTCGATGCCGGTGATTGGGTAACCCAAGGCCAAGTCTTGGTGAGCGTTGATCGTTCGGTACAAACACAACAGGCTGCCGCACTGGAGGCACAAATCGGTGTCGCTCGCGCGGACCTGCAACTTGCGCAAAATGAACTCGACCGTGCGATGCAGTTGGTGGAGCGTGGCTTTGTGTCCAAGGCTGATGTCGACCGCAAGACCGCCAATCGCGACGCCGCCCGCGCACGGGTGAATGTCGCCAATGCACAACTTGCCGAAACCCGTGCCCGCAATGCGCGTCTGGATGTCCGGGCGCCTGTGTCTGGCTATGTTTTGGAACGCAATGTGGAGACCGGACAGACGGTGTCCGCTGGCAGTGGTATATTGTTCCGCATCGCCAAGGACGGGCAGTTGGAACTGCAAGCCAAGCTCAGCGAAGATGATCTGGCGCAGATCGCCGTCGGCATTCCGGCTTCAGTCACCCCTGTTGGTGTTGATCGCGTATTTAACGGCAATATCTGGCAAATTTCCCCCATGATTGACGCGCAAAGCCGTCAAGGCATGGCGCGCATTGCCCTGCCCTTTGACAAGGCATTGCGCCCCGGTGGTTTTGCGTCCGTGGAAATCAAATCCGGCGAGATGATGGCGCCTGTTCTGCCGGAATCGGCCGTTCAAACCGGCCGCAATGGTAGCTTTGTGTATATCGTTGGCAAGAATAACAAGGTGCAGCAGCGTCCCGTAAAAGTCGGCTCTGTCACCGCTAATGGCTTGATTATTGAAGAGGGCTTGAATGGCACCGAACGCGTTGTTCTGTACGCTGGCGGTTTCCTCAACCCGGACGAAACGATCAATCCCAAACTGTTGAAAAAACAGTAAGTCGTTGGGCCATTCGGGATATATATCATGAATTTAAATAACATTTCTGCATGGTCCATCCGCAACCCGGTGGTGCCGATCGTCTTGTTCGTCGCGCTCACCATTGCCGGAATCATGTCCTTCCGGAACATGGATGTGCAGAATGATCCCGATATTGAATTTCCGGTGGTGGTTGTTTCGATTTCACAACCCGGCGCTGCGCCCAGCGAAATCACGACCCAAATAACGCAAAAGGTCGAATCTGCGATACGTAGCGTGCAAGGCGTGCGTAACATTGATGCCAGCTCAAGCGAAGGCAACACAACAGTTAGCGCCGAATTCGAAATTGGCGATGACATCAACGCCGCGGTCAGCGAAGTGAAAAACGCCGTCGACCAAATCCGCAGTGACTTGCCAGACGGCATATTGGAACCGCAGATTTTCAAGGTCGCGACATCCAGCGATCCCATCGCCTATTTCGCGGTGGAAGCCAGCGATATGACGCTAGAACAATTGAGCTGGTTCGTGGACGATAGTGTTGCGCGCCGCTTGCTGTCGGTCGAAGGCATGGCATCGGTCAGCCGCAATGGCGGTGTAAATCGCGAAATCCGTGTTGTGCTTGACCCTGCAAAAATGCAGTCGCTGGGCGTGAGCGCGAGCCAGATTAACGCTGTGCTGCGTCAACAAAATATCAACGCTTCGGGCGGCCAGTCGCAAATTGCCGGATCACGCCAGTCGGTCCGCGTGCTTGGCAACGCAACCGATGCCTTTGCATTGAGCCAAACACAAATCAGCTTGGGTGGTGGGCGCTCTATCAAACTGGCCGATGTAGCCGAAGTCACCGATGGTTTCAGCGAACAACGCTCCATGGCCTTTGCTGGCGGCAAACAAGTCGTCACCTTTGGCATGTCGCGCGCCAAAGGTGCTTCCGACGTAACGGTTTTCGACGATGCGATGGTCAAAATTGCGGAAATCGAAAAAGAAAATCCCGGCGTAAAATTCATCACTTTGTTCAACAGCGTCGATTACACCAAGGGCCAATATAAAAGCTCCATGGCGGCCATGATCGAAGGTGCGTTGCTCGCCATCGTCGTCGTATTCCTGTTCCTACGCGATTGGCGTGCAACGATCATTTCGGCCATTGCCATCCCCTTGTCCGCCATTCCGACCTTCTGGTTCCTCGACCTTTTGGGCTTCACGCTCAACACTATGTCGTTGCTCGCGCTTGGCCTTGTGGCTGGGGTTCTGGTCGATGACGCTATTGTGGAAATCGAAAATATCGTCCGACATATGCGGATGGGCAAATCGGCCTATCAGGCATCGATTGATGCTGCCGACGAAATCGGCTTGGCCGTGGTTGCCACCACATTCTCGATTGTCGCGGTGTTTTTGCCCGTTGGCCTTATGCCGGGCGTTGCTGGACAGTTTTTCAAGAATTTCGGCCTGACAGTTGTCGCATCGGTTCTCATGAGCCTTGCGGTGGCGCGTATGATTACACCCATGATCGCCGCCTATTTCCTAAAAGCCGACGGCATGGCTGAACATGGCGAAGCCGGCTGGATAGAGCGATATATGAAAATCCTTCGTTGGTCGCTTGGCCACCGCCGTTGGATGATGGGCATTGGCGCAGTGGCGCTCGTGCTGACGGTTGCATTGCTTGTTGTCTTACCAAAGCAATTCTTCCCTGATGGCGATACCGATTTCAGTCGCATTCGGATTGAAATGGTTCCCGGAACCACATTAGAGCGCACACGCCAGATTAGCAGCGAAGCCGCTGCCATCGTTGAAAAGCAGCCTGAAGTTAAAACGGCATTGCAAAGCGTGCGCGAAGGCGGCGCCAGCATTTTCATCACCTTGCATGAGGACCGCGATCGGACCAGTCAGGAATTTGAAGAAGACCTGACCCCCTTGCTGACCAAGATCGCCGACGCGCGTGTGACGTTTCAGGCCAATGGCCCCGGCGGCGGCGGCGGTGGTTCAGGTCGTGACGTTTCGGTCATGTTGTCAGGATCCGACCCCAGAATGCTTGACCGGACAGCGGCAACTTTGGTCGAACAGATGAAGACGCTACCCGAGTTGCGCGCGCCGCGTATTTCAGCTGATTTGCAGCGCCCCGAATTGATCATCAAGCCACGTAATGACCTTGCGTCGCAGCTTGGCGTGTCAACCGTAGCACTCAGCCAGACAATTCGCGTCGCGACATTGGGGGACATTGACCAGAATAGCGCAAAATTTTCGCTGTCGGACCGTCAAATTCCGATCCGCGTGATGCTCGCGAAGGAGTCACGTCAAGACTTGGACGTCATCCGTAACCTGCCCGTGCCATTGGCAAGCGGCGGATCTGTACCATTGTCACGCGTGGCGGACATCAGCTTTGGCGCTGGTCCAACCTCGGTACAGCGCCGCAACCAAAATTTCCGCATCTTCATAGGCGCTGACTTTGCGCCTGGCATCGTTTCGTCGGAGGCGGACAAGAAAATAAACGACCTGCCCATCATGAAAAACCTGCCTACCGGCGTGTCCCGCGCGCCATTTGGCAGCCAAGAATGGGAACAGGAAATGCAACGTGATTTCTTGGTCGCCTTGGTTTCCGGAACCTTGTTGGTGTTTGCTGTGCTCGTGCTTTTGTACCATCGGTTCATGTCGCCTTTGGTCAACATGGGATCGTTGTTGCTTGCGCCCTTGGGCGGATTGCTGGCGCTGGGTCTGGTTGGACAACCGATATCTATGCCGGTGTTCATCGGTATATTGATGCTCTTTGGCATCGTCGCGAAAAACTCCATTTTGTTGATCGACTTTGCGATTGAGGAAATGGCGCGCGGCGTTCCGAAGTTTGAGGCGATCATGGAAGCGGGGCATAAGCGCGCACAACCAATCGTGATGACCACCGTTGCCATGACTGCCGGCATGGTTCCCACCGCTTTGGCCTTGGGCGGTGACGGGCAATGGCGCTCGCCCATGGGCACGGTCGTAATCGGTGGCCTCATCGTATCCACCTTGCTGACCTTGCTCATCGTCCCTGCGGGTTTCAGCCTGGCCGATGGTTTTGAAAAGCGTGTTGGGCCTTGGCTGCGTACGCGATTGCTGACGTATGATCCCAATAAGCATGGCGAAAATATTGCCGAACCCGCGAAGCTGACGGACAACGCCTCCGGCAAAGGCGACTTGGGCGACCTTCAGCCAGCCGAGTGAATTTAGACCGCTTCCTACAAAATATCGTCGTCCTGAAACATATTCAGGATGACGATGGTTGGCGTTTTTTAGACACTTCTTTAAGGTCCGTCGCGTGAAAGCTATCAACCAACTCGGCCTGTCTGAAAAAGCCCGCTATGCGGAGCGGGATGCCGAACTGCGGCACATGCGGATCATCGCAACGGGGTTGTTGCTGTGCATGGCCGCGTTGTTCGTTTTCGGCAAATATATGGAAACCCGCTATGTCGGCTATTGGGGCTTTTTAAGGGCCTTTGCCGAGGCGGGTATGGTTGGCGGCCTCGCAGACTGGTTTGCCGTCACAGCGCTCTTCCGGCACCCTTTGGGCATACCCATTCCGCACACCGCGATCATTCCGAATAATAAGGAACGGCTTGGCCGCACTTTGGCCAGCTTCCTGCGCACCAATTTCCTGACAACCAAGGTCGTGGCCCGCCGCGTGCACCGCATGGATGTCGCGGGCGCCATCGGCAAGTTCCTCAGCGCGCCATCGGGCGGTGAAGGCCGGATGCGCTTGGGGGCATCGCGCTTGATGGGGGATATCATCGCCGCGCTCGACGATGAACGATTGGGCGGCATCGCCAAGGGCGCCATCCGCAAACAACTCGACAAGCTCGACATTGCTCCCTTGCTGGGTCAGTTGCTAACCGCGATGATCCGCGAACGGCGGCACATACCTGTGCTCGACAGCATCATCAAATGGGCGTCGGCAACATTGGAGGCCAATGAACATCTGATCCGCGAAATGGTGGAGGAGCGCGCCAACACCCTCATGCGTTGGACGGGCCTTGATGATAAATTGGCCAATGCCATCGTCAACGGCTTGAACAAATTGCTCCACGACATGGCTGAAGACCCCGAACATCCTTTACGTGAAAAGGGTGAAGAGGGCCTTGCCAAGCTCGCTTATGACCTGCGCCATGATAAGGAATTGCAGGCCAAGGTCACGCATTGGAAGGGGCAGTTGTTGGAAAACCCCGCAATGGGCAAATGGATCAACAGCCTATGGGACCAAGGCCGCGACGGTCTGTTAAAGGCAGCGCGCAACCCTGATGCCGCCTTGGCGGGCAGCTTTGGTGATGCGCTCATTAAGCTTGGCGCCAATTTACAGGCGGACACAGGCCTGAAACACCAAATCAACCGCTTCGCCCGGCGCGCGATTGTCGGCACGACGGAGAATTACGGCGATAACATCGTTCGTTTGGTGTCCGACACCGTTGCCCGCTGGGACGCATCCACCATCACCGACCGCGTCGAAAATGCCGTCGGCAGCGACTTACAATTCATCCGCATTAATGGCACTTTGGTTGGCGGACTGGCGGGCATTATCATCCACGCCGTCGGCTTGTTGATTTAACCGCACGACAAGGCCGAAATCATCCTTGCGGGCCGGTTTAGGCCGCTTTACGCGCAGCCCCCACACCGCGGTCCAGAAACGCGCGGATCGCCGTGATGCTTTGTTCGACATGGCTTAACAGGAACAAATGCCCGCCATTTTCGACCACAAACAATTCGCTGTTCGGAATAAGGAAGTTCAAAAACTTGCCATTGGCGAGCGGGACAATCTGGTCATCATCGCCCATCATGATCAAGGTTTCGGTTTTCATAAACGGCAGGAACGGCGCGCTGGTCCATCCCATCATCGCCATCAATTGATAGAAATACCCAGTTTTCGATGGCGGAGTAATGCGGCCAATATGCTCGGCCTTATTGCCCACAACACCGCCATAGAGCGTCTTAAAATGCTTCGCCATGAAATCGGGGTCGATGTAACGGCGAGGATCAGCCATTTTCACAAGCGCCGCCGGATTGCCCGGAACCATCAACATACCAGCGCTGGTCGCAACCAAGATCAGCTTGTTGGTGCGCGCGCTGTTCTGCAGCGCAAATTGTTGCGCCATTGCGCCTCCCCAGCTCACGCCCATGACATCCACGATGGGCATTTCAAACCGGTCGAGCAACAATGCCGCAATCCGCGCCATCAACAGGGCGTTATAGGGCACGACCGGGTCGGGCGAACCGCCAATGCCGGGCATATCAAAGGTGATAAAGTCGCGATCATCGAGCAATTCGGCCATCGGCGCCATCGCCTCAATATTCGCGCCAATGCCGTTGAAGAACAATATAGGCAGCTTCGTTGTCGCCTTCGACGCCCGCCAAACCGCCACCCGCAATGTCCGCCCGTCAACAGTTTCCATGCTAAACTTGGGCGCGCGGGTTTTGGTCATATGCGTTCCTTTGGTCCCGCTTGGGACATGGGATAAGGTTTAACCGAACGGTTAGGTGGCGCAAGGGGATTTCTATCCCGTCTCTTCCCCTTCACTCCAAAACATACAGGCCAGGCGCGGCTTCCATCGCTGGGTGGGCTTTGCTGCCGAGCGTCTTGGGTGCAGCGACTTCAACGCCGGATCGCGCGTGGAGCCATTCCATCCAATGTGGCCACCAGCTTCCGGCCACCTCTTCGCTGCCCTTCATCCATTCGGTGACATCAGCGGGCGCCTTGCCTTCGCTATGTTTCCAATATTTCGCCTTGGGGTTGCCCGGCGGGTTCAGGATCGCCTGCATATGCCCTGCTTGGCTGAGTATGAATTCAACATTTTTGCTGCCGAACAATTGCGTGGAACGATAGCATGCGCGCCATGGCGTGATATGGTCGGTGGTGCCGCCCAGAACGAACAGATTGCCCGTCACCTTAGTCAGATCAAGCGTGTGTCCGGCAATATCGAACGTGCCCGGCGCGGCATAAGCATTCGCTTCAAACAGTTCCAAGAAATCGCCCATCAAGGCCGACGACAGGTTGGTCGCATCGGCATTCCAGAATAATATATCAAAGGCTGGTGGATCATCGCCGAGCAGATAATTGTTAATGACATAGTTCCAAATAAGGTCATTGGGCCGCAACCATGCAAAGCCGCGGGCAAGGCTGCTGCCTTCAATCACGCCCTTCTTCGCCGCGCGTTGCCGCGCCAGCGCGATGCCATTGTGCGACACAAGGCTCGACGCCTCGGTATCGCCGGGCTTGGGTTCCAACACGCATACCATCATGGTAACAGCATTGGCGCGGGTGTCACCCATTGACGCCAGTTTCGACAGCAACACCGACATGGTCTGCCCACCCGAACAGCCGCCTGAAATATTGACCTTATCGCTGCCGGTAATTTCGCACACCACATCCAATGCCTTGATGCAGCTTTCGATATATTCGGCCATGCCCCACACGCCCATATCCTCGGAAGGATTGCGCCAAGAGATCATGAATGGCTGAATCCCGTGGTCGGTCTGCCATTTGATAATCGATTTTTCTGGCGACAGATCATTGATGTACATTTTGTTGATCTGCGGCGGGATGGTCAGCTGCGGCGTTGCGAATACCTTGTCGGTCGTCGGCGCATATTGGACAAGCTCAAAGCGTTCGTCGCGATAGACCACCGCGCCCTTGGCCGTTGCGACATTCTCGCCCAGCTTGAACGGCTTTTTGTTAACCTGGCTCACCATCATATCATTGTGAACCATGTCATTATAGGCGTTTTTCAAGCCTTTCACGAGGCTGAGGCCACCTGAGTCCACCAGCCGCTTTTGCGCGGTCGGGTTCCCGATTAAGGTGTTGGTCGGGGACATTGCATCAATGATGATTTGCGAAATGAAATTTGCGCGGTCGCGTTCAAGCGCGTCGAGCTCCAAATCCTCAATATAGCTTTTAATGCCCTTTTGCACCGCGAGATAATATTGCGCGCCTGCCTTGAAAAACGGGTTAAACGTCCATGCGGGGTCCATGAAACGCTTATCCTTGGGGTCGGGTTTGAGATCGGATTTTCCGGTGATAATTTTCACCACATCTTCGGAAAAACTAGTGGTGGCCTTCCATGCCTTATCGGGATTGCTCGCGGTCTGGCGCAGCATCAGGCCGATTGCGCCAATAAAATCTTCCCGCGCCAACCCAGCCAAAGGGCCAAGCGCCATGGTGGCATCATTGGCAGCATCAAAAGCACCTGCGACGCCCGAAAATGGCGCGCCTTTCTTCTGCGCTTTCTTTTTACCAGCCTTCGCGCTGCCGCCTGTGTCAGCCTTGCTTGCCATAGTTGCCTCCTCTTTCCTCCACCGAAAGATTGCACGGCATGCGACCTGCGTCAAATACTCCGCGCAATGTTAACAATTGCAAATAAACATATCAAAACTGGAGGCAAGCCACAGCGACGCTTAACACGCGCATTAGATTGCAGTGTTGCGTCAAACCTGAACGGGTGAAGCGGCGTTGTATCAAGTCAAATCGCATAACGGCTGTCCGTAAATGGCGCTCCTTTGCAGGAATTGGGCTCTGCATCTAATGCGCCCAAATATCTGCTGGGTAACGCACAAATTTGGTAGCCCTTGCACACATAAAAGTCGGATCATGCGTAGATTTTTCAACACATTCGCCTTAGCTCTCGCTCTCGCCTCCGCCCTTAGTGTCACCGCATATGCGGATACGGCGTTGGCCTATGCACCTGATAAAAAGCATGCGCCGGATGCGCTTGCGGCAGCCGACGAAAAGCTACAGGCGGACATTGATGGCTATTGGAAGAAATTCCCAGGGCGGGCAGGTATCGCCATCTACACACCCTTTTCCGAAGAGATTATCGGCAAGCGCCATACCGAACGCTTTCCGCAACAGAGCGTGTCCAAAATGTGGGTCGCGCTGACAATTTTGGAACAAGAGGCTGCGGGTAAATTGTCATTGGATAAACGCATCCGCATCACCCGCGATGACATCGTTGTTTTCAGCCAACCATTGAAAAATTACCTCGACGGGCGGGACTCATTTGACATGCCATTACGCGAACTGCTCGCGCACTCGATCAACGCCAGCGACAATCTCGCAAATAATGTTCTTTTACGCGTTGCGGGTGGCCCGCATGTAATCAATCAAATGCTTGAGCGCCGCAAAGTGCAATCCATTCGCTTCGGTCCCGGCGAAGTCTTGTTACAAAGCGCCATTGCCGGTCTGGAATGGCAACCAGACTATCGCAAAGGCAATGCATTCAAGGCGAAGCGTTCGGTCATTCCGATGGCCAAAAGGCAGGCCGCGCTGGATGCCTATCTGGAAGCACCGCTCGATGGCGCCGCCCCAGGCACAATCGCGCTGGTGCTGAAACGCTTTAGCGAGCGGGATGCCAATGACCCAGGTGCCAAATTGCTAAAATTGATGGCCGGTACCTATACAGGGCGATCGCGTTTGCGGTCTGGCCTCGCGCCGGGCTGGCGCCTCGCACATAAAACGGGAACTGGGCAGGTCTTGGGGTCGATAGCAACGGCCATCAATGATGTTGGCGTGATGAGAGCCCCCGATGGCTGTGTGTATCCTGTGGCGGTGATGATTGCGGAAACACGTGCTGGTAAGGAAACGACAAACGGCTTGATGCAAAATGTCGCCCGTGCCGTCACGCGCCACCACGAGCACGTTCATCCAAAAGCGGAGAAGATGGCATCTGAAGCAATGCCGAAAACAAAACCTGTGGCCAAACCTGCGAAAAATTGAAGATTACGGGCATAACCACCAGTCCTCCGTCATGGTTGGCAGACGAGGGGCCCTGTTTGTAACGCCAAAAATATCAAAAATGTTGCATTTGAGAACATTTGTTTACATTAATTCACATAATTATTGTTACAAATGTAAAATAATGACATAGCCCATGTTAATAAGTCGGGTCCAACAAGGGTTTTACTGTGCGTAGTTACAACATTGCCGTCGTCGAAGACGACATCGAATTTGCTGCCGAACTTGAAGAATTTTTGAGCGGATTAGGCTACACTGTATCAAGCTACAGTTCATCGCAGAAATTTCTTGCAGCCGTGCGCCAAAAAGAATGCGATCTTGTGATAGTCGACTGGTCTATTCCCGACCTGACGGGCATTGAAGTGTTAGAATATACAAGGAAATTCCATCCTGACATGCCCACAATCATGCTCACCGCACGAACCGATCGCCGCGATATCATCCGCGGGCTTGAGGCAGGTGCTGACGATTTCGTCTCAAAACCGGTTGATCCAGAGATTTTATCGCTGCGGATCAGTTCTGTTTTGCGCCGTTGTAATGGCAATGTGCGAACGCGGCCGGAATCGATTGCACTTGGGCCATATCTTTTGCGCCCATCAACATCGACTGTGTATTTGAACGATGAGGCAATAATCTTGCCAAAGCGGGAATTCGATATGGCGATGTTGTTTTTCACCAACCCCAATCGATTATTGTCGCGCCAATATCTCGCGGCGACATTATGGGGCAAAATTGTCGACTATCAATCACGAACCATTGATACGCATGTCGCACGACTGCGCAAGAACCTGAAACTTGACCCTACTTCAGGCATTAGCTTGAATGCCCTTTACGGCTTTGGTTATACTTTGCAGGCCGATGGACACGCCATGAACACCACAAAAGAGCCACTTGCTATGTCTGCATAATACCGATTATGCTCATATCATAACTTTATGAAATCAGGCCCTTATGCCGAAAGTACCAGAGCAATTATCTTTGCTCGATCCGACGGATGACATTGAGTCATCCGCCGCATCGATCATAGCATCACGGCCAGTCGTTGACCTGCGCAACTGTCAAATTACGGCTTATGAATATATGGCTTGCGACCATTATAGCTTCTTGCCCAGCCAGAATATTTTGTCAGAGGTTGATCTGGAATATATTTTGGAAACAAGCAAATCGCTGTCCCTGCCCGAAATTTTATTATCGGTTCCGGGCGATGTTTTAGTGGGAATAGACCTGTCGCATAAGATCGCATGGGCGCTGCGGTCATTGCTGTCCCAAGGCACAATTGTCAGCATATTGTTATCGGCAACAGACGGAATCTCTAGCGCCCATACCATCGGCAACGCCATGCAAAATTGGCGACGCATCGGCTGTAATGTTGGTATTGACGGCTTTGGTTATGCAGCCGTCCCTGCCCTATGGCCGTTAGTTCATAATGTCGACGTCGTGCGCTTTGACCCGCGCTTAATTGGTATGGTGCGCGCAAATGTCATCCCGCCTTTACCGGCACAAAAGCTCGTCCAACTCGTGGTAGCAATGGGCATATCACGTATCATATTAGACGGTTGCCTCTCCACAGATGACGCGCAGCTGTTTCAAGAGGCAGGTGCCACCCACGGCCAGGGCGCAGCCTTTGGGGAATTCAGCCTCACTCAACCGCATTAGAGCGCAAGGGCAGAAAAAGGCGCGGCCTCAGCCTCTCTCCAACGCCTCGCTCGCGGCAACCCAGCGGGCTTCCGCCGCCTCTTGCGCCGTGACAATCTTGCCGCGGCGTTGCGACAGTTCGCCCATCGTTAGATTCTTATATTCATTTGCGGCCGACGCGGGGTCGAACATCGCTCGGTCAATCGCGCTCAATACAACTTCAAGCTTCGCAAGATCTGCCTCCGCGTCACTCACATCACGCTTGAGCTTCGCCAGAGCCTCACGCGAAGCAGCGGCGGCTTTCTTGTCTTCCTTGCGGTCGGCCTTGGACACTTTCTCCTTCGCGGGGCCCTTGCCTAGGATGAAATCAGTATAATCCTCAATCGTACCGGAAAATTCGGTCGCTGTCCCATTATCGACGAGCACCAACCGATCCGCCGTCAGCTCCAACATATGGCGGTCATGGCTGACCAGCACGACCGTGCCATCATATTCATTCAGCGCCTGCACCAATGCCTCACGCGCATCGACGTCCAAATGGTTTGTGGGTTCGTCAAGGATCAGCATATGCGGCGCATCGCGCGTAATCAGCGCCAGCGCCAGCCGCGCGCGTTCACCACCCGACAGCTTGCCGACCTTCGTCGTCGCCTTTTGCCCGGAAAAGCCGAACCGCCCCAATTGTGCGCGCACCGCGCCTGGGCTTGCACCCTTCATCTGCTGGGTCATATGCTCCAACGGGGTATCGTCGCCGTCCAGCTCCTCCACCTGATATTGCGTGAAATAGCCAACGCGCATCTTGCCCGAGGAACTCATCTGCCCATCCATCGGCGTCAGTTGCGCCGCGAGCAAGCGCGCCAGCGTCGTCTTGCCATTGCCGTTGCGGCCCAGCAAAGCGATCCGGTCATCGGGGTCAATCCGCAGGTTCAAACGCTGTAATATCGGATTGCCTTCGGTGTAGCCAACACTTGCCAGATCTAGCGTCACCAATGGCGGCTTCAATTCGTCCGGACTTGGAAAATCAAAGCTTAACGTCGGATCTTCGGCCATTGCTGCAATCGGCTGCATCCGCGCCAGCGCCTTGGCGCGGCTCTGCGCTTGCTTCGCTGTCGACGCACGCGCCGAGTTGCGCGCCACATAATCCTGCAGCTTGGCGCGTTGCGCGTCTTGGCTTGCTTTGGCCGCCGCCAATTGCGCGGCGCGTTCGGCACGTTGGCGCTCGAACGAGTCATAGCCACCGGAATAGAGCGTCACCTGACCATTATCGAGATGCAGGATATGGTCGACAACATTGTTCAGCAAATCGCGTTCATGGCTGATCACCACCATCATCGCAGGGTAACCCTTGAGGAAATTTTCCAGCCACAAGGTCGCTTCCAAGTCCAAGTGGTTTGACGGTTCGTCAAGCAACAGCAAATCCGGCTGCGAAAACAATAAGGACGCCAGCGCTACGCGCATTTTCCAACCACCGGAGAAGCTATCGAGCGGCCGCCCCTGCATATCTTCGTCAAAGCCAAGACCGACCAAAATTCGCGAGGCCCGCGCAGGCGCGGTGTAAGCATCAATCGCGATCAGCCGTTCATGCACTTCGGCCATGCGGTCGGGGTCAAGCCCCTCTTGCTCGCTTTCGGCCATCAACGCCGCACGTTCCGTATCCGCCGCCAGCACCGTGTCAAACGGTGTGGAATCCCCCGCAGGCGCCTCTTGCGCGATATAACCAATGCGCGTGCCCTTGGGCATATCGAGGCTGCCGTCATCGGCCTCCAGCGATCCAATCATCACCTTCATCAATGTCGATTTACCGGCACCATTGCGTCCGATCAGGCCGATACGGCTGTAAGGAGGCAAGGCCGCGGTGGCGCGGTCAAGGATAGTGCGTCCGCCAAGGCGCACGGTGATACCGTTCAGATTAAGCATGCAGCGGCGCGTAGCAGACCAAGTCCGCGCTGTCAGTCAGAGAATTGGAATTTATGTATGGCTATTGCATATAGAAAAAGGTTGGCAGCGGGATAGTCTATCGTTGAACCCAATGTCGTGCCCCGCCCCCATTGCGAACGCATTATTGGCCGATGAAGGCCGCTTTACGTTTTTCCACAAATGCTTTGGTGCCTTCAACGGCATCTGCAGAGCTGCCTGCAATTCGCTGCCCTTCTGCTTCCGCGAGCAATTGTTCGGCATAAGAGTTTTCCAACGCCGTCAGGATATTTTTGCGCATCACCGCATATGCGACGGTCGGACCGTTGGCGAGCCGGGTCGCCAGAGCGCGCGTTTCAGTTTGCAACGCTTCATCTTCTACGCATTTGTAGATCATACCCCAATCAGCCGCTTTTTCAGCGCTGATTTTCTCACCCAGCAACATCATTTCCGTTGCGCGCGCTTTGCCAACCAAGCGCGGTAGCATCCATGATGCGCCGCCGTCGGGAACAAGGCCGATATTCACAAAGGCTTGCAGAAAATAGCCTGACTTACTGGCAATGACAAAATCGCCGCAGAGACCGATGGAACAGCCAACCCCAGCAGCGGCGCCGTTGATGGCCGTCACGATAGGCATATTCAAACGCGCAAGGTTCATCATCAGCGGATTATAGTGCCGAGTTAGTGCGATGTAGCTGCCCTCCCCCCGGGAAACCGATCGATCACCGCGTGCAGAAAGATCCGCGCCAGAACAAAAGCCGCGCCCTGCACCCGTAATGACAAGACAACGTGCATCACCAAGACCATTGGAGACGGCATCGTTTATTTCACCAGCCATTTCGAGCGAACAGGCGTTCATGCGCTCGGGACGGTTCAGGGTGATGGTGGCAATCCGGTCGGAAACGTCCAAAGTGATTGTCTCATAAGTCATATTTAAGCGCCCTCCTCCGGCGTTCGTCTTTTTTTGGCTAAATCAGTCGCGCGTTCCGAGCAAGTCCCGTGCGACCACCCAATTGTGAATCTCGCTTGGCCCATCATAAATGCGCATCGTCCGCAACTTGTTGGACAGCAGATATAGAGGCATTTCGCGCGTCATACCCATCCCGCCAAACATCTGCATCGCATGGTCGACAATGTCATAGGCCGTTTCAGTGCAATAAGATTTAATCATCGAAATTTCTTGTCTGGTGTCGCGCCCTTCATCCATTTTCCAAGCGCAGTCGTAAGTCATCAATCGCATGGCATGAATCCGCGTTGCGGCATCAGAAACCCAATTCTGCACCGTTTGGCGTGACGATAAAGCTTTGCCAAAGGTCACGCGTTGCGGCGCATAGTCGATCATCATATCCAGCGCGCGCTGCGCCATGCCAATCGACCAAGAGGCCATTTCTATCCGCCTTGTGCCCAAACGGACTTGCATTGGCAAAAATCCCTGTCCACGTTTGCCCAGCAATTTCCAGCCTGGAACGCGGCAATCGTCGAGCGCGATTTCATAGGTCGCCGTGCCGTCGATCATGGGGATTTTGCGTAAGACGTTGAAGCCCGGCGTGTCGCGGTCGACCAGAAATGCCGACATGCCATTTCGGCCTTCGGCATTTTTGTCCGTCACAGCCATCAATATGGTAAAATCTGCCTCGTCCGCCTTCGTGATCCAGATTTTGCGGCCGTTGATAACCCAGTCGTCGCCATCCTGAACGGCAGTGGTCTGCATCAATTGCGGGTCGGCGCCTGCACCGGGTTCCGATATGCCAATCGCAGAGATCGTTTCTCCGCGCACATAAGGTGCTAGATAATGTGCGCGCTGCTTTTCATCCGCCGCCGCCATCATCATACGCAAATTGGGCGAATCCGGTGGGATTGTGTAAGGGGTAACCGTACGGCCAAGTTCCTCGCCAACACCAACCATAGCAACCATCGGCAGGTTCATCCCGCCCACTTCCACCGGCGCATCCAGTCCCCACAGCCCTAGATCCTTAGACACGAGATCAACACGCGTCTGTTCGTCTGTGGTTAGATAGCTACCTTTGCCCGCGGTCTCGCGTGCCAACACGTCACTTTCTAGTGGCATAAGTTGGGAGTCCACAAATTTGCGGACAAGGTCTTTGAGCATTTTATGCTCTTCAGCGAGTTCGAAATTCATGACATATCCTTATGTTAATAGCTTCGCGGAAGACCCAAAACATGCTCGGCAAGATAGCTGAGGATCAGGTTGGTGCTAATCGGGGCAACGGTATACAGGCGCGCTTCACGGAATTTGCGTTCGACATCATATTCCTCCGCAAAGCCAAAGCCGCCGTGCGTTTGCACGCACATGTCCGCGGCGGCCCAGCTGGCCTCAGATGCCAGTAGCTTGGCCATATTGGCTTCTGCGCCCGGATTGCCGCCTGCATCAAATACCTGCGCGGCATGGTGCACCATTAGTTCCGCAGCGCGCATTTGCGCATAACAACGGGCGATTGGAAACTGGACGCCTTGGTTCTGACCGATGGCGCGCCCAAAAACATTACGCTCCTTGGAATAATCCGTCGCTTTTTTGATGAACCATTTTGCATCACCAATGCATTCGGCGGCGATCAATATCCGCTCTGCATTCATGCCTGAGAGAATATAGCGAAACCCCTTGCCTTCATCACCGATCAACGCAGTGGCGGGAATGCGCATATCATCGAAAAAAATTTCGGTGGTTGAATGGTTCATCATCGTACGGATAGGCTTGATCGTCATGCCATTACCCATGACTTTGCGCATATCGACGAGGAAAATGGAAAGGCCTTCGGTCTTGCTGGCGACCTCTTCACGTGGCGTCGTGCGGGCAAGGAGCATCATGAGGTCGGAATATTCCGCACGACTGGTCCAGATTTTCTGGCCATTGATGATGTAATCGTCGCCATCCCGAACAGCGATAGTGCGCAGCGAAAGCGTATCGGTGCCGCTAGTCGGTTCCGACACACCAAAAGCCTGCAAACGCAGCTCCCCTGTTGCGATACGTGGCAGATATTCCCGCTTCTGTTCTGCACTGCCATATTTCAGCAACGTGTTCATAATATACATCTGCGCATGGGCCGAAGCGCCATTACAACCCGACGCTTGAATTTCTTCCATGATCACCGCTGCCGCATCCAGCTTTAGGCCTGATCCCCCATAGACTTCCGGTATCAGCGCAGCGAGAAACCCAGCTTTGGTGAGTGCATCCACAAATTCACCCGGATAGGCACGCGCGCTATCTTTTTCCCGCCAGTACTCGCCAGGAAACTCCGCGCATAATGCCTGCACCGCGCGACGTATTTCGCCAATATCCGGACTTTCAGACATTCTCTTGCTTCCTTTGAGCACTGGCAGCGGTGACTTGCCGTCCGTCTGCGGCAAATGCGGCCATTTCAATTTCGTTACCCAATCCACGCATGACAAGATGCAAAGCCTCGCCACAGATTGCTGGCGAAAGACCGCGGTAGGAAAAATGTGTTAACGCATTATCGCCGAATTCTTGCCGCGCCAAATCCAGTAATAATGTTGCCGTCAAAGGACCATGAACGACAAGCCCGCGATAGCGTTCTTCGCCTTGCGCATAAGGCACATCATAATGGATGCGATGACTGTTGAAGGTTAGCGCCGAGAAGCGGAATAACAACGGCTCGGTGGGCACGCGCATTTGATGTTTGCTCCAACCCTCTGCATCGAAGCTTCCCACATTTTTTTCAGGCGGTGATAAAGCAGCGTCTGCCACTGCCGCCGCACGGTACACAATGCTCTGCACCTCGCGCACCGCAATACCAGCTTCACCACAGGTTTCATGGGCGACATCGACAAATACTAATTGGCCCGAACCCCCTGATTTCTCAGTGATGGATACTATGCGCGACGTGCGGGTTACCGCTTCACCTAATTGCAGGGGCGCAAAAAAATCCACTTTGCTGGATGCCCACATGCGGCGGGGCAAGGGCACGGGCGGAAGAAAGCTTTTCGGGCTGTCATCGCGAGCGGGATGCCCGTCTGCTCCCAGTTCCGCCGTTGCCGCGTCTGGGACGCATAGGCACCAATGCACCCCTTGTGGCACCGTGCCATCGCCGCTAGCCGCACGATCAAAGGTGGCAAGCCAGCGCGCCACCAGTCCATGGTCGATGCGATCTGTCCGCACTTCTGCACGTCCAATCCATGCGTCCCATCCACTCATGCGTTGCGACCTCCCATCAGACCCTTGGCTATCACTTGCGCCTGAATTTCTGCGGCGCCTTCAAAAATATTCAAAATCCGTGCATCGCACAAAACGCGGCTAATTTCATATTCCAGCGCATAGCCATTGCCACCATGAATTTGGAGTGCAGCATCGGCATTGCTCCATGCCACCCGCGCAGCCAACAGTTTCGCCATGCCAGCCTCAATATCGCATCTTTTGCCAGAATCCTTTGCGCGCGCTGCCGCATAAGTCAGTTCCCGCGTCATCACGAAATCGGCCAAGCTCATGGCGATTTTGTCCGCAACACGCGGAAAGCCGATGATAGATTTGCCAAATTGCTTGCGGTTGATCGCATAGTCCAGACCAAGCTCTAAAGCGCGCTTGGCAACTCCCACGGCCCGCGCCGCTGTTTGAATACGCGCGCCTTCGAATGTACGCATCAATTGTTTGAAACCCTGCCCTTCCTCTCCGCCTAGCAAGGCATCATCCGGGGCAATCATAGCATCAAATTGCAGTGCATATTCGCGCATGCCACGGTAGCCGAGTACTTCAATCTCGCTACCTGACATGCCCTCAGCCGGGAATAGATCCACCTGTGTTCCCCGCGGCTTTGGTACCAAAAGCATAGACAGCCCAGCATAGCCCTGCGCATCGGAATTCGAGCGTACGAGCATAGTCATAAGGTCAGAGCGACTTGCATGGGTGATCCAAGTCTTTGCCCCGTCGATGATCCAATTTCCATTATCGCGACGCGCCCGCGTCTGTAACGCGCCAAGGTCGGAGCCTGTATCGGGTTCCGTGAACACAGCTGTTGGCATTATTTCCCCGCTAGCGATCTTCGGAAGCCAATACGCCTTTTGTGCTTCTGTACCCCCCATCGCTATCAACTCGCCCGCAATTTCCGATCGTGTGCCAAGCGAACCTGCACCAATCCATCCGCGCGACAATTCTTCTGTCACCACGCACATGACCAGCTTAGATAATCCCAAACCATCATATTCGGTGGAAATGCACACTCCGAAAGTCCCAAGTTGTGCCATTTCTGCGATGGTTTCATCAGGAATTAGGTCATTCGCAAGGTGCCATTTGTGAGCGTGCGGCAAAATCTTGTTGGTCGTAAATCGCCGATATTGTTCGCGGATTGCATCCAATTCGACGTCATGCAGGCTCTCGCTTGGCATCTGGCCATCGGCCAAAGCCTGCGCCACGCAAGCACGTGTTTTGGCTTGGTCGCTATCGAGCCAGAACGCGCAGTCTCGAGCAAGCGATTGGGCAGCTGCGCGCATCCCAAGGTCGACCGGACGGAAAATTTCGTTCTGCCCCATTGGCAAACCGCCGACCAATTGCCCAAGGGTTTCAGCAAAAATCAGCGCCGCAACCTTTTGGTCAAGCTGCGTTCCGCCGTCATGGCTCTCCAACCAAGCGTCCACGGCTTCCAATGCTGCAACATTGGTTGCTATCCACGCAAGGCCATGCGCTGCGCGTTGGTCGCTATCAATAGCACGGTGCACCGCCCGCGCGGCGAGCGCCGATTTTGCGGCATCGCGATAGCCCCAAGCGGCTTTTAAAGCGGCCGCAAAATTCATGCGCGCTCAAATACTACCGCAATCCCCTGACCGCCGCCAATGCACATCGTTTCCAGTCCGAAACGGACGTCCCGACGATGCATTTCGCGGGTTAGGTTCGCTAATATCCGACCTCCAGTTGCGCCAATAGGGTGGCCAAGCGAGATACCCGAGCCGTTGACGTTTAACATGTCATGGCGACTGTCATTGTCCGACCAGCCCCAGCCCTTTAGGCAGGCCAATACTTGCGGCGCAAAAGCCTCATTCAGCTCAACAAGGCCGATGTCGTTCCAGCTCAGGCCGTTGCGCGCGAACAAACGCTCTGTGGCAGGTACCGGGCCATACCCCATGCGCGAAGGCTCATAGCCGGCGACTGCCCAGCTGTGGAAATATGCGATGGGTTCAAGCCCGAATTCTTCAAGCTTGTCCTCAGCCACGACAAGGCATGCTGCGGCCGCGTCATTTTGCTGGCTCGCATTGCCCGCCGTAACAACGCCGCCTTCGAGCGGACGTAAAGCAGCCATGGTTTCGACTGTGGCATCGGCTCGATAGCCTTCATCATGATTAAAAATAATCGGATCGCCTTTTCTCTGCGCGATGCTTACGGGCACCAATTCATCATCGAACAACCCATTCGCCCACGCGGCAGCGGCGCGTTGGTGCGACCGCGCTGCATAGGCATCACAAGCCTCGCGACTTATTTGATGGTCTTTCGCTAGATTTTCTGCGGTCTCAATCATGCCACTAATCACGCCAAAACGCTCGACGGGCTGGCTCATCACCCGCCCACGCGTTAGGCGATCATGCAGCGTCAGATTGCCCGCACGAACGCCTTTGCGAATGTCCGTGGTGTAATGTTCCACATTCGACATGCTTTCACATCCACCGGCTACGACAATGTCGCTTACCCCTGTTTGAATCATCATTGCGGCATTCACAATGGCTTGCAGGCCTGAGCCACAACGTCGATCAACCTGATAACCGGGAACTTCAATTGGAAGCCCCGCCGCAAGCCATGACCAATGCCCAATGCAGGGCGCTTCGCCACTGCCATATCCTTGCGCGAATACCACATCGTCAACACGCGTTGGATCTATTTTCGTCCGCTCCATCAACGCCTTTAAGATAATGCCACCCAATTCACCGGCATTTAACGAGGAAAGCGCCCCACCGAATTTGCCAACGGGGGTGCGGATGGGGGCGACTATAGCGGCGCGGCGAAGCTTATTCATTTGGCAATTCCTATAATTCCAGAGTCAATGAGGCGGGCGATTTCACCCGAGGACAGACCGAGCGAGCTACTCAATATCTCCTCGCTATGCTGCCCGTTACGCGGCGCGCCCTTTGCGTCGTCCCGCTGCAACTGGGGTATGGTCCCAAAGGCACCAGCGGCAGGATAGCTAAACCCGGACGGGTTGGCTTCAAAGGCGCTAAACATGGGATTATTACCGACCAAGCGTGGGTCATGCGCGGCATCCAACATGGTGCGATAGGCCGAGTGGACGATGCCCGCTTCATCCAGCATTGCGGCCATTCGGGCATGGTCGAGCGCACCAATTGCTTTTTCGAATACTGGATAAAGTACATCGCGATGTTCAAAGCGCACACCATCGTCATTAGCGAAGCTAACGCCACGCGCGGCTTCGATCGCTGCTACTTGCACGTTTAAGCCAAGCACATGGATCAAATTTGCCCATTGCCGGTGGGTAACAACAACAATCATCGTGCGGACATTATCTTTGGTGACGAAATCGCGGCCAAACAAACCATAGACCGCGTTGCCAAGTCGTGGACGATTGGCATTATCATGCAGCACTTCAGCAATGCCACCGAGATTTGCTACAGTTCCAATGGCGACGTCCGATAGGGGAATGCGAACCTCGCTACCATCGCCGGTTTGATCGCGCCTCCGAATGGCAGCGAGCATTGCAAACGCCGCATAAGCACCGCTGATGACATCCCACGCTGGCAGCACATGGTTGACGGGCTCAGGGCCAGCCCCGGTCATCATGGGATAACCAACGGCATTATTGACGGTATAATCTAGGGCTGGCGCACCATCGGCCCAACCCATGACGCGGACAGTTACGAGATCCGCACGTCCTTCCGCCAATTTGGCATGCGACAAAAAGCCTTCTGCGGGAAAGTTAGTAATAAATTGCCCCGTTGCCCGAACCAGTTCCTGCAGTATTTCTCGCCCTTGCGGGCTGGATAAATCCAATGCCACGGACTTTTTCGCGCGGTTCAGATTTTCCCAATAGAGTGAGTCATTCGCCTCAGTCACTGGCCAGCGATGATAATCTGGGCCGCCACCAACCTGATCGACGCGGATCACCTCTGCCCCGAATTGCGCGCAATATAGACCAGCCGTCGGCGACGCCACAAATGACGACGCTTCGATAATCTTCAGTCCGTCCAACAAGTTATACACGCATCAAGCCCCCGACATCAGGATTGGGCAGCCCATTCACGCAGCATATGTTTGGCAATCTGAAGCTGCAAAATTTGCGTGGTGCCTTCATAAATCCGGTAAATGCGGGCGTCGCGGTAGAAGCGTTCAGCGTCATATTCGGCCAGATACCCTGCGCCGCCATAAATTTGGACAACGCGATCAACCACGCGGCCACACATTTCTGAGGCAAACACCTTGGCCGCGGCAGCCTTCCGCAAGACATTCTCACCTGCGTCAGCCCGGCGGGCAGCATCGTCGAGCATGCATTCAGCCGCATAGATTTCGATGTCACTATCCGCCAACATTTGCTGGATAAGTTGGAAGTTAGCAATTGGTTCGCCAAACGCCTTACGTTCGTTGGCATAGCGCAATGCACTGTCGAGAGCACGGCGGGCGTATCCCGTGGCCGCGGCTCCCACTGAAAGCCGCCCATTGTCGAGGCTCTGCATTGCAAAAGCAAAGCCCTTACCTTCTTCGCCGCCCAAAATGGCATCGGCAGGCAATTTTACATCTTCCATGATGATATCGGCGATGTGGCTGCCCGCCTGCCCCATTTTCTTGTCGGACTTACCCACCGTTATGCCAGGCGTGTCCATAGGAACAATAAAGGCCGAGACATGCGCATTTTTTGGCAAGGCTTCTTTACTGGTCCGCGCCATAATAAGAGCGACCTTCGCGAAAGGTGCATTGGTGATGTAGCGTTTGGTCCCGTTCAGTATCCAGCCATTACCCGACTTCACGGCTGTGGTCTGCATTGCCGCCGAATCCGATCCAGACCCAGGCTCGGTCAGGCCAAAAGAGGCAATTTCACCTGCAGCCAATCGCGGCAACCATTCAGATTTTTGTGCGTCAGTACCGCCATTTTTGAATGCCGAACACACCATCCCAACGTTTATCGATGTAATCGACCGATAGCAGGGCATGGCGTAGCTAAACGCGCGCATCGTGCGGACATATTGCTGAATATTCATACCTGCGCCGCCATATTCTTCAGGCATCGTCAGGCCAAACAGGCCCATATCCCGCATTTCGGCAAGGATCGCGTCCGGAATAATGTCTGTTTCGAGAATTTCCTTCTCCACCGGAATTAACCGTTCGCGAACATAACGTTGAAGCTGCGCGATAAACTGCTCGAAAATGTCGTTATCCATTATGCCCGTTTCCCCTGATATCCCAAAATATCATTTCCATATGCGCTCTTTACCGGCCAATGCGGCGCCGTAAATTCGAAAAACTGTTTGGCAAAGCCGTGACATTAGGTTCAACACTTGTCGACTGAAATGCTGCTTTCCGGTTCCGCTCGATCCAAATAGGTCTCATGTCGATTAGGTCCAAACATTTTAATCACATGCTTTTGGTTGTATGCGCTAAAACGGGGATATTCGCGCATACAAGAATGTCTTGTTTGCCCGATGCTATGACGCCCGACTATGAGGGTCATAGGAAGAGAAACAAATTATGACCAAAACCCTAACGCATCTTGAACGCCTTGAGGCAGAAGCCATCCATATTATGCGGGAGGTTGTTGCTGAAGCAGAAAAGCCGGTAATGCTTTATAGTGTAGGTAAAGACAGCGCCGTGATGCTGCATTTGGCGCGAAAGGCGTTTTACCCATCACCCCCGCCATTTCCGTTATTACATGTTGATACGACATGGAAGTTCAAGGCGATGTACGCGTTGCGCGAAAAGGCTGCCCGCGATGCCGGTATGGAATTATTGGTCCACCAAAACCCGGAAGCGATGGCGCGCGGTATAAATCCGTTCGATCATGGATCACTACACACTGATATATGGAAAACCGAAGGCCTCAAACAAGCGCTCGACCATTATGGTTTCGACGCAGCCTTTGGCGGAGCGCGGCGGGATGAGGAAAAGAGCCGGGCCAAGGAGCGCATTTTTTCCTTCCGCACCGCTACGCATATTTGGGACCCAAAGAATCAGCGGCCAGAATTATGGAGTCTCTATAATGCGCGTAAAGCAAAAGGAGAGAGCATAAGGGTTTTCCCGATTTCGAATTGGACCGAGCTCGACATCTGGCAATATATCCATCTTGAGAATATCGAGATTGTTCCGCTCTATTTCAGCGCACCACGCCCTACCGTAACCCGCGACGGCATGTTGCTGATGGTTGATGACGAACGCTTTCGCCTGAAAGATGGCGAGGTTCCGGTTGAACGTTCCATACGTTTCCGAACGCTAGGATGCTATCCGCTGACGGGTGCGGTCGAGAGTATGGCAACAACCTTGCCCGAAATTATTCAGGAAATGCTGCTGACAACAACTTCCGAACGCCAAGGGCGCGCCATTGATCATGATCAGGCCGCCAGCATGGAGAAGAAGAAGCAGGAGGGATACTTCTGATGTCGCATATGACAACCAACACTGTCATTTACAAAGCCGATGACCTCGTCGCTTCAGACATTGACACCTATCTGAATGTCCACCAGCATAAATCGCTGTTGCGGTTCATCACCTGCGGTTCCGTAGATGACGGAAAATCGACCCTTATTGGGCGGTTATTGTATGATTCCAAAATGATCTTTGAAGATCAGCTTTCGGCATTGGAATCCGATTCGAAGCGGATGGGCACGCAAGGGCAGGAAATCGACTTTGCATTGCTAGTGGACGGCCTTGCAGCTGAGCGAGAGCAAGGCATCACGATCGACGTCGCCTACCGATTTTTCGCCACAGAGAAGCGAAAATTCATCGTTGCCGATTGCCCCGGTCATGAACAATATACACGCAATATGGTAACGGGCGCATCAACGGCGGACCTTGCTGTAATCTTGATCGACGCCCGAAAAGGCGTGCTCGTCCAAACACGGCGTCATAGCTACCTTGCCAAGTTATTGGGTATAAGAAACATCGTTCTGGCCGTGAACAAGATGGACCTGATCGACTATGATCAGTCGAAATATGATGCCATCGTCGCCGAATATACCGCATTTGCGAATAATATCGGCATACACGATTTTACCGCCATGCCGATTTCCGGCTTCAAAGGTGAGAATATCACGGAGCGTTCCGCCCATATGCCATGGTATGCGGGACAACCGCTGATAACGCATTTGGAGACCGTCGCGCTCGATAATGACGTAGACCAAGGCAAGCCATTGCGTATGCCGGTGCAATGGGTCAACCGACCCAACCTCGATTTTCGAGGATTTTCCGGACAGATTGCAACGGGCATATTGCGTCCGGGCGATGCCATTCGCGTACTGCCATCGGGCAAGACTTCCACAATAACAAAAATAGTCACACTTGGCGGCGAACTCAGCGAAGCTGTTGCAGGCCAGTCCGTTACGCTGTGTTTTGCAGACGAAATCGACTGTTCGCGCGGCGATGTGATTGCCGCTGCAGACAATCCGCCCGAGGTGTCAGACCAGTTTGAAAGCACCATTGTATGGATGGCGGACGAGGCACTGGTTCCAGGGCGCGCATATTGGCTGAAGCTTGGAACGCAAACGGTGTCGGCTACCGTGCAAGCGCCCAAATATACGATCAACGTAAACAATATGGAGCATATGGCCGCCAAGACGTTGGAACTTAACGCCATTGGTGTCGCGGAAATATTAACGGACAAACCTATTGTGTTCGAACCATATGCGACCAACCATGTTTTGGGCGGATTTATTCTGATCGACAAGATCACCAATGCCACCGTCGCCGCTGGCATGTTGCACTTTTCTTTGCGTCGCGCACAAAATGTCCATTGGCAAGCCACCGACATTGGCCGTGACGCGCATGCTGCACTCAAAAACCAAAAGCCGAAAATTCTATGGTTCACGGGCCTTTCCGGCTCAGGCAAATCGACGATTGCCAATGAAGTGGAAAAGACACTCAACCTGTTGAACCGGCACACGTTTTTGCTCGATGGCGACAATATTCGCCATGGCCTCAATAAGGATTTAGGCTTTACCGAAACCGATCGGATTGAAAACATCCGCCGGGTAGGCGAAGTTGCAAAGCTGATGGCAGATGCAGGCCTTATTGTCCTCACGGCGTTTATTTCGCCATTCCGCGCGGAACGCGACATGGTGCGCGCGATGATGCCGGAGGGTGAGTTTGTCGAGATATTCGTCGATACGCCACTTGAGGTCGCTGAGGCGCGTGACGTGAAAGGGCTTTATAAAAAAGCTCGCGCTGGACATTTAAAGAATTTTACAGGTATCGACAGCCCCTATGAACCACCCGAAAACCCCGATATCCGCGTGAACACAGTTGAAATGAGCCCTGTCGAAGCCGCAGAACATATCGTTCGCCAGTTGATGCCGCTAAAATGAGCATTATCATGGACGATAGCGCATTGGCCGCGCATTTAGCCGAAATCGCGGGAAAATTACTGTTGCAAGTGCGCGACAGCGGGCTGCTGTCATTAAACACGCTTGGTAAGGCTGGCGATCAAACCGCAAACCAGTTTTTGATCCATGCCATTGCCGAACAACGGCCTGACGACGGATTGTTGTCGGAAGAAAGCAAGGATACCGAAGCGCGCCTCTCAAAATCGCGCGTTTGGATCATTGATCCAGTTGATGGCACCCGCGAATATGGCGAAGGTCGGACCGATTGGGCCGTCCACGTCGCGCTTGCTATACATGGCGCGCCGGTCATTGGCGCCGTCGCACTTCCCGGTTTGGGGGTTGTTCTTAGGAGCGATCAACCGACGGAAATTCCGCCTGCCCCCGAAAAATTGCGCATGGTTGTTAGCCGTACGCGGCCGGCGGCAGAAGCCTTGACCGTGGCCAATGCTTTAGGCGCCGAATGTATTCCCATGGGTTCTGCAGGCGCTAAGGCAATGGCAGTCGTGCGCGGTGAAGCCGACATCTATCTGCATAATGGTGGGCAGTATGAATGGGACAGTTGCGCCCCCGCGGCCGTTGCTACTGCCTTTGGACTGCACGTCAGCCGTATTGATGGGAGCCCTTTGGTATATAATCAGGCAGATACATATATACCGGATTTGCTCATTTGTCGCAAAGCGCACGCCCAGATCGTCTTGGACGCGCTCAAGGCTGCCTCGACTATCTGAGCGCTTCTAACAAAGTGTTTTTAAAACAATCCCGGCACATCACGCTGTGCCGTGCTGGCGTTTCTCGGGGCAGGCAAAACACGGCGTTCGTTTCGTGCATTAATGCTCTGGGCACTTTGGGTGAGCGCGATTGGCGTGCAACTGCGTCCAGCCACGAAATCTAACGCCGTGCGCAGCGATGCCTCTTGCGGGTCGCCTAAAGGCCGCGTGATATCGTCAGTTGCGGCACAAGTGGCGCGCATAGTGCCCGCAAGTCCGGAGAAATAATCGCCCTGTCCAGCCGCATTCTCTTTCGCAAAGGCAACAACGCGAATTCGATCATCGCAAGCTGTCAGATCAAGCCCTATCTGTCCGACGGGCTTACCGTAGCTGTTGCTGCCAACCAAAGCGGCATTAGCTCCGAGAAAAGGCACTAAACTTGCCATGACCAATTCGCTAGCAGAGGCCGTTGCGTTAGTGGAAATGAAGGCGATCTTCACAGGTGACACCGATTGTGTCTGCGGCGCAAAGCGACGCGTTTCGTTTTCTGATGACTTCGATGCGCGGAAACGCGTGACGGAAAAAATGTCGCTGCTTGAACGATTGCCGCCAAGCAAGTCGCCCATCACTTCGGCTGTGGAGACAAGCCCGCCGCCGTTATATCGAAAGTCGATAACAAAGTTTGTTATGCCTTGCGCACGGAAATCGGAAAACGCGTTACGCAATTGGGTGTTTGCGGTCGAAATGAATGTACGCATGTTAATATAGCCAACGCGCTGTCCGCCGCCATTTTCTATAATTTTCATGCCATAACGCGATGAGAGCGGGCTCACTTCATAGTCTGCTTTGGACACGATGACATTGCGGGTGCCCGATGCGTCAGTAATGCGCAATATCCGGGTAGTTCCAACGGTACTCGGACCTAAAGCGCTTGTTATACCCGCAGAGCCTTGCGCCGCCAATATATCTGCCACCGACTGTATATTCGAAGAATCGGTGCCGATTCCTAAAATTTCCGTGCCGCGGTCAATGCCCGCAGCAAGCGCTGGCGCGCTCTCAAAGGCTTCTATCACGAAAATGCGTGTGCCTTGATACGAAAGCCGGATACCAAAACCCGCGGTCGCACCGGACGAGAAATAGGCATTTTCCTCTTGGATAGAGGTAATATAGGTGAAATATCGGTCACGTCCCTGACCACGCGCAGTTGCGGTCAAAGCGTCTATATAGTCACTCACCGAAGTGTAGGACGCAGGATTGAGCATGGTCGGCAGCGTCTCGGGGAACAGATACCATTCGTTCAGGACAGACGCCGCAAAGTTCTGGCGACTACTCAAGCTGCAAGTCGAAGTCGTCGGAGGGGGAGGAGGAGGCGTAGGTGGAACGGTGATTGTATTTCCATCTGAGCCACTTCCGCCGCCGCCACATGCCGAAACGCCTGCAGCCAGCAATATAATGATGCTATTTAACGCACGTTTTGTCATCGCGGCCCCATTATTCCTGCATCATCCCAATGACACATAAGTGCACGGTTTGAAGTTTCTTCATAAGTGGCATTTCGACCTTAAGCCATGATATAATAACTATTTATTGTAAATTCTTTTAGTGCTTTACCTTGTTGATCGGCGTGCTGCACCTCATCCAGAAACTGCCCTTGTCCCAGAACTTTGATTTCAAATTTTTTGATCTATTTGCATAGATAAAGACTGCGGGATTATCCCGCCTTGGTCAGCGGCCCATTAAAACATTAATTATCGACAAAAACGATTAGTCATTGCAAAAAGCGTTGCTAGACTAAATCAAGGAAATCGTGTTCAGACGCGTCAGTCCAAATCAACCTCTCCTCAATAATAAAGGATAATTCACATGGGTATCATTGGTTCAAGCTTTAAGCCATTCACCGCACAATCATATAAAGCAGGCAAATTTGTCGAAGTGTCGGACACCGACGTTAAAGGCAAATGGGCCGTCTTTTTCTTCTACCCAGCCGACTGGACGTTTGTCTGCCCAACTGAACTGGAAGATCTCGCCAACCAATATGCAGATTTGCAAGGCATGGGCGTTGAAGTCTATTCTGTTTCGACCGACACCCATTTCAGCCACAAAGCATGGCATGATGGTTCGCCAGCAATCGGCAAGATCAACTTCCACATGCTTGGTGACCAGAACCATGTGATCAGCAACAATTTCGGCGTATTGCGCGAAGGCCAAGGCCTTGCAGACCGCGCAACATTTGTTGTCGATCCTGACGGCATCATCCAAGTCATGGAAATCACCTGCGAAGGCGTTGGCCGTAACGCGGTTGAGCTCGTCCGCAAAATTAAGGCGGCAATTTACGTACGCGAGAATCCAGGCCAGGTTTGCCCTGCGAAGTGGGAAGAAGGCAGCGAAACGCTTGCACCTTCGATCGACCTCGTCGGCAAGATCTAAATTGACTATCGGGTGCTGTGTGAACAGCGCAGCACCCAATTTGCTGTTTCTCAAAGAATTTCAGCCGCGTTTGTCCGCGGCGTGTTTGTGCTCGCTTAAAAAAGGCCTCTCCGATGCTTGATGCTGCTACTACTGCCCAGCTAAAAACCTATTTGGCAAATCTGCGCACGCCCGTTGAACTGATTGCGACGCTGGATGACAGTCCAAAGTCTGCCGAAATGCGCACTCTGGTTGAAACCGTAGTAGAACAATCGCCTTTATTGTCGGTGCGCTATGACGGCCATGCAGAACGGATGCCTTCCTTTGCTATCCGCCGTGCCGATGGGACTGCCGAAACGCACTTTGCTGGCCTGCCGCTTGGTCATGAATTTACATCATTGGTGCTCGCATTGTTGCACATGGGTGGTCACCCGCCAAAGGAAGAGGCAGAGCTCCTCGATTCTGTGAAGGCGCTAGAGGGCACTTTCAAATTCGAAACTTTTTTCTCTTTGTCCTGCCAGAATTGCCCTGATGTTATTCAAGCTATCAACATCATGGCTGCGCTCAACCCCGGCGTAAGCCATGTGGCCATTGACGGCGCAGTGTTCCGTGAAGAGGTGGAAACGCGCAAAGTCATGGCCGTGCCAGCGGTTTACTTAAACGGCGAGCCTTTTGGCCAAGGCCGCATGGACCTGTCGCAGATCATGGCGAAGCTCGATACCGGCACGATTGCCCGTGCGGCGGAAAAAATTGCAGCCAAGGAGCCATTTGAGGTTCTGGTTGTCGGCGGCGGCCCTGCTGGCGCAGCAGCAGCCATTTACGCCGCGCGTAAAGGCATCCGTACGGGTGTTGTGGCGGAGCGCTTTGGCGGCCAAGTGCTCGATACTATGGGTATCGAAAACTTCATTTCAGTCCAACACACAGAAGGCCCAAAGCTCGCGGCACAGTTTGAACAGCATGTGCGTGAATATGACGTCGACATTATGAACTTGCAGACGGCTGCCGAACTCATCCCCGCTGGCGCCGATGGTTTGCTCGAAGTCAAACTCGCAAGCGGTGCGTCGCTGAAGGCACGGACTTTGATTCTGTCCACCGGTGCGCGCTGGCGGCAGATGGGCGTCCCTGGCGAAGAAGAATATCGCAACAAAGGCGTCGCTTATTGTCCGCATTGCGATGGTCCTTTATACAAAGGAAAGCGCACGGCAGTTATTGGTGGCGGCAACTCTGGCGTTGAAGCCGCAATCGACCTTGCCGGCATTGTCGCGCATGTCACATTGATCGAATTTGACTCGCAATTGCGCGCCGATGCTGTGTTGCAAAACAAACTCCGCAGCCTGCCCAATGTAGATATCATTACCTCCGCGCTGAGCACTGAAGTCGTTGGCGATGGCGAGAAGGTTCAGGCTTTGCTCTATACCGACCGAAATACTGACGTGTCGCATCGCATCGATCTGGAAGGTATCTTTGTGCAGATTGGTCTTGTCCCTAATACAGAATGGCTCAAGGGCCCGCTCACATTGTCGCCACGCGGGGAAATAGAAATCGACGCACATAACGCGACCAATATCCCCGGTGTATTTGCCGCAGGTGATGTCACAACGGTGCCGTATAAGCAGATCATCGTCGCGATGGGCGAAGGGACCAAGGCCGCATTGTCGGCATTTGACCATATCATTCGGCATTGATGGAAAGTTAAGGTATCGCATCTGAGCGTGGCAGCGCTTGCTACCTAAAGGGATTTTCTCAACGAAAAGCTTCATTTGTCGAAAATGACTGGTCGATTGGGATAAGTTCCGCCAACAGCACGATTGAGGCATCCCTCTTCCTGAATTCCCAACCGGTGAAAAATGCGTAAGCCAATCATTCTGTCATTGATGTTCTGTGTGGCCGCATGTGGTGGCAGCGAAGAAAAGCGTGAGCGCCCTTCTCCGCTGGTAACCGTTAATGTGGCATCCTTACATGAATTTTCGGATGTCTATGTCGCCGTGGGAACGGCGAATGCAAATGAGCAAGTTTCGGTGCGGGCTCCTGTTACCGAACGGATAACGAAGCTTGGCTTTTCAGACGGCGACTATGTGCAAAAGGGACAAATGCTTGCGGTTCTAGCGCAAGGGCAAGAAACGGCGTCCTTTGCTAGTGCGCAAGCTCGCGCGCGCGAGGCTGAGCAGCAACTAACGCGCATCAGCGAATTGCACCGCCGCGGCTTTGCAACCAATGCAAGTTTGGACGCACAAACCGCCTCTGCGAGTGCGGCAAAAGCGTTAGCAAATGAGGCTCGTGCGTCGATTGGCGACCGTGTCGTGCGGGCGCCTTTCTCCGGCTATGTATCGTTGCGGCGGATCTCCGTTGGCGCAGTGGTAAGCGCCGGAGACGAAATCGCCGCAGTAAGCGATCTGAGTTCAATCAAACTCGACTTTAATGTGCCAGAAACAATGCTTGCAAATGTTCGGGTGGGACAGGTCATAACTGCGAAGGCAGCGGCCTTTCCAGACTATATCGCGTCGGGCAAGATCGTCGCTATTGACCCCGTTATCAGTCCACAAACGCGCACAGCAACTTTGCGTGCAGTTTTGCCCAACCGCGATGCCATGTTGAAACCGGGCATGCTGTTATCCGTCACAATAGCATCGAAAAATCGCACGGCACCTGCCGTTCCCGAACTGTCCTTGGTCCGCGAAGGCGATACCAGCTTTGTCTACACAGTTGCGTCTGACCTAAAAGTAAAGCGCACGCCCGTCAAAACCGGCACGCGCGACGGAAACTTAGTGGAAATTGTTGAGGGCCTAAAAGTGGGCGACGCAATCGTTACCGAAGGCGTCGTAAAACTCTCTGATGGCACAACCGTGCGGACTGGCCCCGCCAAGGCCAACGGCGCTTCAGCCAAAGCCCGCTGATGTTCGTCTGACATGAAACTTTCCGACACCTCCGTTCGCAGACCTGTATTCGCAGCCGTCATTGCGATCTTGATGGTGCTCGTCGGCATTGTCGGTTTTTTAAGCCTGCCCGTCCGCGAATATCCCGATACGGAACCGCCCATCGTGTCTGTCGGGACAACCTACACAGGCGCAGCCGCCACTGTCGTTGAATCGCGTGTCACGCAAGTCCTCGAAAATTCACTTGCTGGTATTGAGGGAATTCAGACCATTACATCGCGTTCACGTGATGGGCAGTCGGACATTACCATCGAATTTGCGCCGGGCCGTTCCGTAGACAGCGCCGCCAATGACGTCCGTGACCGTGTCGGCGGTGCAGCAGACGATTTGCCCGAAGAAGTGCTACCGCCCGAAGTGCGCAAAGTCGATGCAGACGCGTCGCCAATTCTGTTCTTGGTCGTGTCAAAGCCCGGTTGGTCGCGGCTTGAGCTTAGCGATTATGTTGACCGCAATCTCGTTGACCGTTTTTCATCCATAGACGGCGTTGCGCGTGTATTTGTGGGCGGCGAAGCACGCCCCTCAATGCGGATCTGGCTTCAGCCGGATCGCTTGGCGGCTTTAGGCCTGACTCCGATAGACATTGAGAATGCCTTGCGCAGCCAGAATGTCGAGCTTCCTGCCGGCCGTCTTGAATCCACCGATCAAAATGTCACGCTGCGGGTTAGTAGGCCCTTTGGTACAGAAGCCGAATTCCGCCAATTAATTGTCGCGCGCGGCGCAGATGGATCGTTGACGCGATTAGGTGATGTTGCGCGGATCGAGACCGGTCCGGAAAATCCTTACGCAGCGTTTCGCCTCAATGGAGAGTCTGCGCTTGGCATGGGTATTGTGCGCCAATCTGGGGCGAACACACTGGCCGTCGCGGAGAGCGCGAAGAAGCTTGCCGAACAGATAAAACCCACATTGCCGCAAGGCATGTCAATTACGGTTGGTTCCGATGACTCGCTGTTCATCAGCAAGGCGATCAGCAGCGTGTGGGTTACCCTAGCAGAAGCAGCCGCGCTGGTTGTGTTGGTTATCTTCCTGTTTTTGGGCAGTTGGCGCGCGACCATTATCCCCGCTGTCACAGTACCCATTTGTTTGCTCGCAACTTTTGCGGTCCTCTGGTTCCTTGGCTTTTCGATTAACTTGCTGACGCTATTGGCAATGGTGCTAGCCATCGGACTTGTCGTCGATGACGCCATTGTTGTTCTGGAAAATGTCTATCACCGCATTGAGCAGGGCGAGCCGCCCTTGGTCGCGGCGGTAACGGGAACGCGTCAGGTAGCGTTTGCCGTTGTTTCCACCACTATTGTCGTGTGCGCCGTCTTTGTCCCGGTGATGTTCCTTGCTGGCCAGACAGGCTTGCTTTTCCGCGAACTGGCAGGTGCGATGATTGCTGCGATCGCTTTTTCCGGTTTTGTAGCCCTCAGCCTTGCCCCGATGCTGTGTTCCAAGCTTTTGAAGCAAGAAGAGCGTGGGCGGGTTGCAAAATGGATCGATGATAAGTTTCAGCGACTGGAGGCACGGTATACCCGTCTGCTTTCGCGGGTTATCGCAAAGCCGCTGGCTGCATCCCTTGGCGTGCTTGGCTTCCTTCTATTTGCTGGATTTCTTTTCACCACATTGGAATCCGAACTCGCGCCGGCCGAAGATGTGGGCATATTGAACGCCAACATCTCCGCGCCCGAGGGCGCAAGCTTTGAAGCAATGGACAAATATATGCTTCAAGCTTCGGAACCCATCGTAAAACTCATCGATAAAGGCACAGTACGTTCCGTCATTCAGCGCACCCCTGGCGGATTTGGACCGAGTGACGATTTCAACAGTGGGACATTTATTGTCTTTCTGAAACCATGGGGCGAACGGACCGAAAAAACCGAAGATGTGGTAGCGCAGGTCAACAAGATTCTAGCCGAGCTGCCAGCGGTTCGGGGCAATGCTTCGGTGCGGTCGTCCATCGGGCGCGGACGCGGTCAACCCATAAACTTCGTTATTGCCGGTTCAACCTATGAATCGCTGAGCGTTGCACGCGACCGCATATTGGCTGCCGCAAACGAAAATCCTGGTCTGGTGAATATGGATTCCGACTATAAAGAAACCAAACCCCAAATGGAGATTCAGGTCGACACTGCCCGCGCGGGTGACCTCGGAATTTCCGTCGCGGAGGTCAGTCAGGCACTACAAACGCTTTTAGGTTCTCGCCGGGTTTCTACCTATTTGGATCGCGGCGAAGAATATCGCGTCATTGTGCAAGCGGATGCAGCGGATCGAGCTACTGCCGAAAATCTCGCGGCCATCCAGCTTCGGACGCGTGATGGTTCGTTGGTATCGCTCGCCAACCTCATAAAATACACCGAGACCGCGGGCGCGCGGGATCTGGGTCGTTTCAACAAGCTGCGCGCTATCACGCTTCAGGGTGGCCTCGCCCCAGGCTATACTATGGGGGAAGCTTTAGCCTTTTTGGAAGAGCAAGCCGCTTCTTCACCCGAAGTATTGGCGGTTGGCTATCGGGGAGAAAGTCAGGCTTTCAAAGAGACTGGCGGCTCAATCATGTTGGTATTTTTACTGACTATCCTTCTCGTCTATCTCGTGCTCGCCGCACAGTTTGAAAGCTTCGTCCATCCAGTAACTATCATTATGACGGTACCCTTAGCCGTCGGGGGTGGCATTATTGGCCTTGCACTCACGGGCATGACACTGAACCTCTATAGCCAGATTGGCATTGTGATGCTTGTCGGTCTAGCAGCGAAGAACGGAATTTTGATCGTCGAATTTGCAAACCAGTTACGCGACGAGGGTATAGAGATATTGGAGGCCGTTCAACAAGCCGCCACCCGTCGTTTGCGTCCCATTCTAATGACATCGATTGCGACTGTATGCGGGGCAATTCCATTGGCCATTGCAAGTGGTGCGGGAGGCGCCGCTAGATCAGCCATTGGTGTGGTGATTGTTTTCGGCGTAACGCTGGCAACGTTCATCACTCTCATACTCATACCGCTCATTTATACCCGACTTGCCAAATTCACCGTCTCCCCCGAGGCAGTGTCGCGTCGCTTGGAACGAGAAATGAAAAAGCAAGAAGCGCCGTTATCATAGCGCGCGTTCCAGGCGACAGATCGTCCAGTAAAGTAAATTTCATTATTTTTTAATACGTTACAATTATCTGCAATCTTGGAGAAAGCCGAGGATGCGGGGACTATAGATGTATAAGAATTTGGTCATTTTCGGCACGCGCCCCGAGGCCATTAAGCTGTTTCCGGTCATTAACGCACTGTCGCAATATCCGGATATGCTGACCGAAGTGCTGATTAGTGGACAGCATCGACACATGCTGGATCAAGTGCTGTCAGTCGCTGGCATCGTCCCAGATTATGACCTGAACCTGATGCGGCCAGAACAATCCCTTGACGCGATAACGGCGCGACTGCTGCAAAAAATAGGTAAAGTATTGGATCGCGCGCAACCAGACCGCGTCATCGTACAAGGTGATACCGTAACCGCTAAGGTTGGCGCATTAGCGGCATATTATCGTAAAATCCCGGTTAGCCATGTCGAAGCAGGATTGCGCAGCCATGATATTTATCAACCATGGCCGGAAGAGGTAAATCGCAAGGTTATCAGCAGTATTGCCCATCAGCATTTCACGGCGACTGAGCTATCGGCCGCTGCGTTACGAGCTGAAACTATTCCTACTGAATATATCTATGTAACCGGCAACACTGTTATTGATGCGCTGCATTGGGTTTTGAAACGAATCGTCGACGATCCTTCGCTCATTCTTGGCCTTGCACCGCTAGAGGCGCAGTCTCGCGGTCGCAAAATCATCTGTATCACAGCCCACCGCCGGGAAAATTTTGGTGCGCGCATGGTGAACATCGCTGCGGCCATAAAAGTCATTGCCGCGCGGGACGACGTAGCATGCATTTTCCCTGTTCATTTGAACCCAGAAGTCCGTGCGGTAATGCATCCCGCTTTGGGGGATTTGCCCAATGTTACCATGATTGAACCGCTTGATTATCCATGCTTTGCACGGCTTTTGTCCATCAGCCATATTGTGCTGACAGACAGTGGCGGCGTTCAGGAGGAAGCGTCTGCGCTCGGAAAACCCGTATTGATCCTGCGCGAAATCACTGAACGGCCCGAAAGTGTCGCAACGGGGATAGCGAAGCTCGTCGAGACAGATACACAGAGAATTGTTAGCGAAATTTCGACTCTTTTGGACGATGATGTCGCTTATGCCGCGATGGCCCGTGGGCGATATATGTATGGTGATGGACATGCGAGCCAGCGCATAGCCAAGATCATCGCGAACGCGCGTTTACAAGAGCCCTAACATGCTGCGCCATCTCGGCGGTGCGATGAATTTTTCCAACCTAGCCCGTAAACCGAATGTCCCAAGACTTGTCCCTTCGCGGATAACATCATAAGGCGCACACATTCGGATGCTGCCTTTAGAGGGACAATTAATGAAAATTGCTATGATCGGTTCGGGCTATGTAGGCCTTGTGTCTGGCGCATGCTTTGCCGATTTCGGGCATGAAGTTGTCTGTGTGGACAAGGACGAGTCCAAAATCGCGCGCTTACACGCCAACATCATGCCGATATACGAGCCTGGTCTTGACGCGATTGTCAAAACCAATGTCGATGCAGGCCGGTTAAGCTTTTCAACCGACGTGACCGAGGCCGTCAAAGGGTGCGATGCGGTTTTCATCGCCGTTGGTACTCCTTCGCGTCGCGGTGATGGTCATGCAGACTTAAGCTTTGTCTATGCCGCGTCCGAGGAATTGGCGCGCGCGATTGACCCGCGCACTGTTGTCGTCACCAAATCAACTGTTCCAGTCGGCACCGGCGACGAAGTCGAACGGATTATTCGCGAAACCAGCCCTGATCTCGAATTTGCAGTGGTATCCAACCCTGAATTCTTGCGTGAAGGTGCTGCCATTGGTGACTTTAAGCGCCCCGACCGTATTGTCGTGGGCAGCGATGTTGAATGGGCCCGCGATGTTATGCGCGCGGTCTATCGTCCGCTTTTCCTCAACGAATCGCCCTTATTGTTCACCAGCCGCCGTTCGTCAGAGTTGATCAAATATGCCGCAAACGCATTTTTGGCGACAAAGATTACCTTCATCAATGAAATGGCCGATCTTTGCGAAAAGCTGGGCGCGAACGTGCAAGATGTGTCGCGCGGTATTGGCCTTGATAACCGCATCGGGTCAAAGTTTCTGCATGCTGGCCCTGGCTATGGCGGCAGCTGCTTTCCCAAGGATACCCTCGCGCTCCTCAAGACTGCCCAGGACCATGAAACACCTGTTCGGATAGTCGAGGCCGTTGTGCAGGCGAATGACCTTAGAAAGCGTGCTATGGGCCGTAAAATCATCACGGCGCTGGGCGGTGATGTGCGCGGCCTAAAGATAGGTCTGCTTGGCCTGACATTTAAGCCGAATACCGACGATATGCGCGATGCGCCATCCATTGCGATTGTCCAAACCTTGCTAGACGCTGGCGCAATCGTGCACGCGCATGACCCCGAGGGTATGGAAGAGGCCGCAAAGATACTGCCCGATGTCATCATGGCCGACAGCGCTTATGATGCAGCAGAAGGCGCGCACGCCGTGGCGTTGGTCACCGAGTGGGATGCCTATCGTGCTCTCGACCTCAAAAAACTACACGCAACCATGGCGGGCGATGTGCTTGTGGATTTACGCAACATCTACCGGCCTGAAGAAACAGCCGCCGCTGGTTTTAATTATATCAGCGTGGGCCGCTGATTTCCATTCTCAGCAGCTTCAGTTTACCTGCCGCTCAAAGCCAGCCCAATATGGCGCGCGTAAATCCTTGCGGAGGATTTTGCCCGACGCATTGCGTGGCAACGCCGCAATAATGTCAACCGAACGCGGTACCTTAAAACCGGCAATGCGTTCACGCGCCCAGCCAATGACGCTTTCTGGATCAATGTGTGCGCCGGGTTTGGGAACGCATACCGCTTTCACCGATTCCCCCCATTTGGAATCTGGCACGCCAATCACGGCGACCTCCAATATATCGGGATGTCCGTAAATCGCGCTTTCGACCTCAGCGGGATAGACATTTTCGCCACCCGTGATGATCATGTCTTTCACGCGGTCGTGGATATACATATAGCCGTCTGCATCCAGATATCCGGCATCACCGGTTTTAATCCAGCCGCCTTCGGCAACTGTGCCTTTCGTCGCGTCGGGTAGATTCCAATAGCCAATCATATTGTTCGAAGACCGCGTCCAAATCTCACCCACTTCGCCAACCGGCACATCGTTCCCAGCACTATCTACGACGCGCAATTCGACGCCGGGAAGTGGTTTTCCAGCCGAACGCATGCGTGTGTTGCCATTGGGATCATGATCCTCGGGCGGCAACATGCAAATAGTGCCAGTTGTTTCCGTCATACCATAGACTTGGATAAATTCTGCGCTGAACACATCCATACATTGACGCAGCAGCTCCAGCGGAATGGGCGCAGCGCCGTAGAGGATATATTTCAGACGGCTATAATCGACACTGCGGCAACGTGGGTGGTTGACCATCATCTGCAGAGCAGCAGGGACGATGAAAAGCCGCGTTGCCCCGCCCTTTTCGATAGCATCAAAGACCGAATCTGGCGAAAATTCAGCCTGGACGAGCGCCGGTAGACCCGACGCCATGGCCATGATGCCAAGTCCGGTTCCGCCGATATGCGCACAGGGCATCGCTATGAGGACGACCTCATCATCTTCCCATTTACTATAGGCATGCTCTTGCTCGGCGGCATTTTTACGCAGCGCGAACAGGTTCCGGTTGGAAAGCACTGCGCCCTTGGGATTACCTGTCGTGCCGGATGTGTAGAGTTGCAGAACAGCATCATCAGGGCCAGCAGGTTCAAATGCAACGCGTGCCGACGCGTCAATCAATGCACGTGCTTCTTCTTCGGCTATGACGCGGTCAACACCCGCTATGTCGCGAGCTAGAGCGTGCACACCCGACTCAAATCCTTGCCCCGCAAAAAGCACCCGTGCGCCTGTGTCTTTGGCGATATAGGCCCATTCGGCTGGTGCAAGACGCCACCCCACAGGCACAGTCACCACACCAATCCGCGCCGCGCCGTAAAAAAGGGCAAAGTATAAATCGCTGTTTTTGCCAATCCAGGCAATCCGGTCGCCCTTTTTCAGTCCTAAGCCCAGCAGCATCGCGACGATCTTCGCGGTATGATCCTCCAACTGGCCATAAGTGAAATAGCGCTCATCTTGCAGAAGCGCGGCCCAGTCAGGCCGTTCCGCCGCCCAGTGCGTCAAAAAACCATCAAAGCTCACTATGTCGTAGCTGGCAACGGCCATATCATTCTCTCCTAGCACTGGCCATTTTTTTGCAGAGGCCTGATGCAATGTGTTGAGAGATTATAGCGGCATGTCAATAATGTGATTTACAGACGACTAAGCGCGAAAAATTAACGACAGATTGTTCGCTGGCATGGAGATGACTCGATTAAGGCGTAACCCAACATTGTCCGCTTCTTCTACAATGTCCTCGACATAGCGCAGGCCCCACTCGGAATTTTGTTGCCGCAACGATGTATCGAACGCAGCATTGCTGTCGGCCAGCGGGACGCCGTGTTGGTTGAAGGGGCCATAAATGAAAAGCACGGCAGATGGGGGTAATAGCTGCGCTGCCTTGTGCAATAGACCAACGGTGGCGGCCCATGGGCTGATATGTGTCATATTGATGCAGATGACCGCATCGACTTGCGATATCGGCCAATCCGCCGACGCGTCTAGCAACATCGCAGGTCGCACATTCGGCACGTCAGACTCCGCCCGCCATGCGTTGATGGACGCAAGGGCAATGGGGTCCGGATCGCTTGGTTGCCACGTCAGTGCAGGTAACAGCTTTGCAAAATGCACAACATGCTCGCCCGTTCCACTTGCGACTTCGAGCACAAGGCCTTCCGCCGGAAGCAAGTGTGCCAGCGTTTCAGCAAGCACATCACGGTTGCGCGCGGTCGCCGGGGCGTGACGTTTGACTTCCGCGCCGGCTTCAAAGACGAATGGTTCTGGTCCACTCATACCGCTGCTACCGCTTGTTCGGGTTCGCGCCAAACCAACACCGGCTTTCGCGCAGCCTGGGTTTCATCCAAATGGCGACGCGGGTCATGATCCTCGCTGACATAAAGGGTCATGCGTTCGCTCCTTTGCGATGATAATGATGTGGGACGAAGGGTAGATTTGCTACGGTGACGGTGACGCGTTTCCCGCCCACTTCGGCCTCTAATATCGTGCCACTGGCGTTATGGGCCGCATCGACATAACCCATAGCAATGGGCGTGCCGACGCTCGGGCCAAAGCCACTGGAAGTAATGTCACCCACTTGCGCCTCACCTGCAAAAATCGGCGCACCTTCATGGATGGGCATCTTACCTTCTACTGAAAGGCCAACCAACTTGCGTGACGGGCCATTGGCGAGCGCATTTAGAATACGCTCAGACCCAGCAAAACCACCTTCGGCACGGCGACGTTTCGAAATGGCAAAGGCAGCATTAGCTTCGACCGGCTCCACATCAGGCGTCATGTCATGGCCGTAAAGTGGAAGCCCCGCCTCAAGCCGGAGGGAATCTCGCGCGCCAAGACCTATTGGCTTAACTTCTGGCTGCGCACAAAGCTGGTCCGCCAGTTTTTGTGCATGCGTTGCAGGCACGGAAATTTCAAATCCATCCTCGCCCGTATAGCCTGAACGACTGATCCAAAGCGGCTCCGGATCGGTCTGGGGTCCCCAAAAGAATAAACCCGCCTCCATGAAATAGAGCATGTCCACGCCCGGTACGACGCGTTTTAACGCATCCGCCGCTTTGGGTCCTTGCAGCGCGAGCAACGCGCGGTCTTCCATATTGTTGATGGTGATTTCGTCGGGCAGATAATCGCGAAGATAGCCCATATCGTCCCACTTCACCGCGCCGTTGACGACGACATACAAGCCCATGGGCACAGCGGTAATCATCATATCGTCCAGCACGCCGCCATCTTCGGCTAGCAAAAGCGAATAGCGCATTTTACCTTCCTTCAGCGCGGAAATGTCGCCGGGAACCAGCGCCTCAAGCGCTTCAGCGGCACCTTCGCCAGTCAGCATGAGTTGCCCCATATGGCTAACATCGAACAGGCCAGCATTTTCGCGTGTCCAGATATGCTCAGCCATGATGCCTTCATATTGGATTGGCATAAGATAGCCGGCAAACTCGACCATGCGCGCGCCTTTCTCGCGATGCCACGCGTCGAGTGGCAGCTCCAATATTTCGATGGGTTCGAGTTCGAATTCGTCTTCTTCGCTCATATCAGTCCGTTCAAAAATTGCAGAGTCAACCGGCGCGCGCGCGGATGGAATCATTTTCGTAGATAAAAATGCCTTCGCCTTGGACGTTTGTCAGCGCCGCGATAGCCTGTGCCAATAAATGAGATGGCGTGGAGGCATATTTTCGCAACGGCCCAACCATCAGCCTGTCGAACAGCGGCGACAATAAAATTCCGAAGGCCTCGCCGGGACGATGTACGTCGCGCTTTCCGCCTGTCAGCAAGCTTGGGCGCATAATATCAAGACGTTGGAAGCCAATGTTACGAAGCCCCTGCTCCATACCTGCCTTGGTTCGGAGATAGAAATTGCTGCTGGCTGGCATGACGCCAACAGAGGAGACAGTGATAAAATGTTGCGCTCCGGCTTCATGGCTGGCCGCTGCAAAGGCAAGCACAAGGTCTTGATCCACCGCCTTGAAAGCCTCTTGAGATCCGGCGGTGCGTATAGTGGTGCCCAGACACGAGATGGCGACAGTCGGCTTAATTTTTGCGATAATAGCTGGCCAGTCATCGCTTGGAGCGACATGCTCATGCAAATTGGGTGTCGATGGTGCGGAAGGTCGACGCGACACCAAATGAACATCATCGCCGTTGCGGGCGAGCAGGTCCGCCAACTGTTTTCCGACCAAGCCCGAGCCACCTGCGATAACAATCTTTCGCATCACGCTGACGTACCACAGAGTTCGCGGTGCCGGTCGGTGGCGTACCGATCGGTCATGCCCGCTAGAAAGTCGCCGATATGACGGCTGCGCGCGGGGTCTTGGTCTGGTAAATTTTCGCGCCATTCGGGCGGCAGCAAACGGACATCATTGCGATAGGCCATAAACAGTTCACACACGATTTTCGATGCCTCCACCGCCGCTGCAGTCTGCGTGGGGTGATGGTAGAGTTTTTGATACATGAATTTCTTGAGCCGCCGCTCTCGCGCCGCCATTTCAGTCGAGAATCCGCCGATCATAACACCCGCATTGCGCACATCATGGGCGTCCTTGATACCTAATTCGTGAATTCGCGCGCGCGTTGATTCAATCACATCATTGACCATCACGCCAATCTGTTCACGCGTCAGTTCGCCGATCAGGCGGCGTGGCCGTACGTCAGGATAGCGTGCCAATATCGCCCCCCAACGCTCCGCCACGAACGGCAGCTCAAGCATTTGGTCCATGTCGAGCAACCCTGCCCTGATGCCATCATCAATATCATGATTGTCGTAGGCGATATCATCGCTGATCGCCGCAACCTGGGCCTCCAACGAAGGCCAATCGGTCAAGTTAAGGTCAAAGCGGGCGTTGACTTCGGCCAATGCCCAACCGGCGTTAGCAACTGGTCCATTATGTTTTGCGAGTCCTTCCAATAGTTCCCAGCTTAAGTTCAAGCCCGGCCATGACGGATAAGGCGATTCAAGTAGCGTCAGCGTACGCAGCGTCTGTGCATTATGGTCGAAGCCGCCAAAGGGCTTCATCGCCTCTTCAAGAGCATCTTCGCCCGCATGGCCGAAGGGCGGATGACCAATGTCATGGGCCAGACATAAGGCCTCGGTCAGATCTTCATTGAGGCCCAAAGCGCGGGCAATCGTCCTGCCAATCTGAGCGACCTCAAGACTATGTGTCAGACGGACACGAAAATGGTCACCATCGGGCGAAATAAATACCTGTGTCTTGTGGCGCAGGCGACGAAACGCGATTGAATGGATGATGCGGTCACGGTCGCGTTGAAAAATGTCACGAGGTCCGCGAATATCGCGCATGGGTTCATCGTGAAGCCTACCGCGACTGCGGTCGGGAAAGGAAGCATAAGGGGCAAGATGCGACATGCCGCGCTTATGCCGCCAAGTGCCGCGAACCGGAAGCCGCTATTTTGTTTTCAACGGATTAACGACCTCACCCATCTCGCTTTTCCACATAAAGGCATCGCCGCCGGCCTTTTTAAAATCGCCTTCCCATTTTTTCGCGGCTTTTTGATCCGCAAAAGGCCCCACTAACAATCGGTCCGTTCTGCCCCATTCGGCCGTGAAGGCGTTACGGGACTTTAGGAGGACCGCATAAGTTTTCGAAAGTTTGCGATAATCAAAGCCAAGAGCAGCGGCATTTCCGGTCGCGATTTGCACCCAAAAGCGCGCAGGATGATCCTTTTCAGCCTTGGCCTTTGCCGCAAGCTTCGGATCGACCTTGACGACTGGTTTTAGCTTTTTCAAATCCACAGGCACTTGCGACGGCCGCTGTTCGCTCTCAGGAATATCTATAGCTTCCACAATTGCGCCCAGGTCAAAACGGGATGTCTCAACCCGTGCAGCAGGTATGGGTTCAGGCGTTTGCACCGCAACTGCAGGGGCCTGCGTCATAGGACCCGCCACCACAGTTGCCTCGCCGTTTTGGTTGGGTTGTGGTGTAATGACAGCGGACTTCGGCTGAAGGTCTGCAGCCACTGGCGTATTTTGGGCCTGCGCGGGAAACGGCGCAGGCGTCAACGTGCTGGCGGACTTCGGTAATGCCGCAATGACCAATGGACGCGCAGTTTCTGTCTTGGGCAGCTTTTGCGATTCTGGAATGTTTGCGACAATCGCCTGAATTTTTGCCCGCTCCTGCGCATTTTGGTCACGTGCACGATCAGGCTTCGGCGTGCTTTTACTGTCGCGCGCTAGAGTAGCCTTTGGTCCAAGCGCAGTTCCCGACGGAATGAGACGGTTATCGCCGGAAACGACCGGGCTCTGCGGTTGCGCCGATGCAATACGACGCACCTGCTCGCTGTCACGCCCGACCGCTTGGCTCGTCGGGAAATGCCCCAAATGGATTGCCGCCGCCTTCTGCGCATCCGTCAAGGACGGCATTAAGCGGAAATAACGTTCCATACGCACCACGGAACTTGCATCCATGAAGCCTTGCGCGACTTTCGTCGATTCTCGCAGATCTCCGCGGGCCGCCAGCATGAACGCACGGGCACGCCATGCAGCCGCACTGTTGCGTTGCAGCAGCGGAACCAGCATCGCGTCGGCGGCTTCTTTTTGTCCCGCAAGAGACAAGGACACCGCTTGGCGGATGATGAGGTCATCGGAGGTCGATGCTGTCCGTGCCAGCTTATAGTCCTGCTGCGCGCGGCCAAAATTACCCAAAAGGTCAAACGCCAATGCACGATCCAGCGCAATAGAGCGCTCATTCGCGCCCAGACGCACAGCTTGATCAAACAAACGCAGTGCTTCAAACGGATTTTCCGTGCGGACCGTCGCCGTCGCCAAACCTGCCACAATCCGGCTATTCCCAGGACGAAGCCCATTGGCACGCGTGAAGAAGTTTAAAGCGGCGTTGGCATCCCCCAAGGCAAGCGAGGCATCCCCAGCGTCAGCCATGGCTTCCGCATCAGAAGGGTTAAAGGATATTCGGCGCATGGCGGCACGCAATTCAGCCGCACCAGCGGGCTCCGAACTTATCGGAGCCGCAGGGGCAGCCTGATCCAGTGCCTCGAGCGCGCTTTCGTCAACGGCTTGCGCGAACGCCCCGGATGAAAAAGCGAGTGCACATAATATCCCGGCGCCACGTAACATTGTCACATTCATTCGCCCTTATTGGAATGCCGATGGTCGGACACAAAGCATGTTTACGCATTGCTCCGACAAACGGTTGCCTAAAGCGGACGAAATGACGCTGCGCTGCAAACGCGGCTTAGGAGTTGTTCTGCCGATCCAGAAAACGCGGAACGTTGACGCTGCTTGCGCCATCTTGGCCCTTGTCATTTTCGTCGTCCGAGCGTGAGAGGCCACGTGACAAATTCGACATCCGTTCAAACAACGTGCCCCCCGTGGGAAGGCGGGGTGCCGCGCGCTGAGGTGCCTGTGTTACATCAACTGCCGCTGGCGATGGTGCATTTGCGTTTGCGCCCGCGGGCGTATTCAACTCAAGCGCATCGGCCCCAGCCCAAGATGTGGAAGGAGTGGTGCTCGGCTCTGGCGACTTATTTTCGCTGGCTTCAGTGGCATCGTCATCAGCTTCTGGAGCTTCAAAATCACTGCCGAGAACCAAGCTGTCGTCTTCCGCCTCAGTTTCTGGTTCCGAAACCGCCGTTGGTTCTTCGACAGGCGCGGAGTCGGTAGTTTCAAACAAAGACGCGGTTGGCGCAGGGGGCGGCACAGTTGGCTCCGCTGCTGGTCGGCTGAACGAAAATGGCGTGCGCGTTTGGGGAGCTGGCGTGGCACTCAAACCATCATTGTCGATACCAGTTGCTACAACGGAAACACGAATTTTGCCGTTCAGATTTTCATTGAACGCCGAACCCCAGATGATGTTTGCATCGGGGTCGACCAACTCACGAATATGGTTTGCAGCTTCGTCGACTTCCATCAGGCGCATATCTTCACCGCCTGTAATCGACACAATAACGCCCTTTGCGCCTTGCATCGAGACACCGTCGAGCAACGGGTTGGCAATCGCCCTCTCCGCAGCTTCAAGCGCACGGCCATCGCCTTCGGCTTCGCCCGTGCCCATCATCGCCTTGCCCATTTCGTGCATGACGGAACGGACGTCGGCAAAATCAAGGTTGATCAAGCCGGGCATAACCATAAGGTCGGTGATACCGCGAACGCCCTGTTGGAGAACTTCGTCGGCAAGCAAAAATGCTTCTTTGAACGTCGTGTTCGGGTTCGCCACCAAAAACAGGTTTTGGTTCGGAATAACGATCAGGGTGTCGACATGCTGTTGTAGTTCGGCAATGCCGGAATCCGCCGAGCGCATCCGGCGCGAACCTTCAAAAAGGAACGGCTTGGTAACGACGCCGACGGTCAATATATTCATTTCGCGCGCAGCTTGCGCGATAACGGGCGCAGCGCCCGTACCAGTTCCGCCACCCATGCCAGCGGCGATGAAGCACATATGGCAACCCGCCAAAGCGGACTTCACTTGCTCAATCGTTTCTTCTGCAGCGGCGCGGCCAACCTCAGGACGCGAACCAGCGCCAAGACCTTGCGTAATCTCGGGCCCAAGCTGAATACGATAATCTGCGGGTGAAGCGTTCAATGCCTGCGCATCTGTATTGGCCACGACGAAATCGACGCCTTCAACCTTCGCGCTAATCATATTGGCAACCGCGTTACCGCCGGCACCGCCAACACCAATCACTGCAATTTTCGGCTTCAATTCGTCAACCATGGGTGGTCCGATATTGATGCTCATAATTTTATCCCCTTAGCCTCTTTGGCTTGTTCGAAATTTGCACGCTTTTGGCACAAAAGCGGAAAGCGCACACCAGAAAATTACCCGTTTTGCACAGGTTTCTATCAGGCCAGAAACACGAACATATCATCGTTGAGATTTAAGGCCATTTTGTCACCTTGATGGGGAACATATGCGATTAGCGCCTAAAAATTCTCACGAACCGCTCGTTTTATGCGCTCAATCAAATTTGGTATCGATCCGCCCAGATGTTCTGCGCGCAAATCATAGCCAGATTGCTGTTCAACTCGCTCTGAAGCCGCATAATGAATTAACCCGACAAGCGTTGAGAAAGCGGGGCCAGAATGTGCCTCGGGAATGCTGATGAGCCCCGTTGGGCGCCCTATACGGACAGTGCGGCCTAATGCGCTCTGCATATGTTCGGCAGCACCTTTTAATTCCGCGCCGCCGCCAGTCAGGACAACCTGATGCCCCGATGGTCCCGTAAAGCCGAGCGTTTTTAACGCCTGCGCAACTTCGGTCACAATGCCGTCGACGCGCTGGCACACTACGGCATTCAACTGCGCCTTAGTGATGCGTGGAGCTTGATTACCCGGTTCAACGCCATTTTCGTCCGGGCCGATGTCGAGCACTTCCTGATGGTCGCGTGGGCTGGTCAATGCCGAACCATGAAAACATTTCAACCGCTCCGCCTGCGCACGGCGAATACCAAAAACCGACGCTATATCGTCGGTAATGTCCGACCCGCCTTTTTGGATGGTTTCAAGACCGACCAGCATCCCGCCAATGAATACCGACACGTTGGTGACCGCTGCCCCAAATTCGACAAGTGCAACGCCAAGCTCACGTTCTTCGGCCGTCAAACAGGCAAGGCCTGTTGCAACGGGTCCAACCACCAGCGAATCAACATCCAAATGCGCCGATCGCACCGTCATATCCATGTTGCGGACCGGTGATGGGTCGGCAAGGACGACATGCACGTCGACACCAAGCCTATTTGCGTGCAGCCCAACCGGATTTGCCACACCGCCAACACCATCAAGCGCATATAATGTAGGTTGGATATGCAACGCAATTTTACCGCCGGTCTGGATATTGGCGCGTCCGGCCTGGAGCAGTTCGTCCACATCTTCTTGCGAGATACGGTCGCCACCCAATTCGATTTCAACCGGCGCTAACATGCTATCAAGCCCACCCGAGGACATTCCGACCCAAGCTCGGTCAATATTAAGCCCCGCAATGCGTTCAGCTTGCTCTACCGCGTGGCGAACAGACAATTCAGCTTGTTCGACATCTGCAATGCAGCCACGGGTAACGCCCCGGCTCTCGCGCTGCCCAGTGCCCAGGACCAGCAAATCGCCGTTTTCCGTCTGCCGGGCAATTAACGCCGACACTTTGGATGAACCGATATCAATTGCCGAAATTAGCCGTTCGGCACGCGCCGTTTTCATGCCGTTAATCCATTGTTCTTTGATGTTATTTCGTTATTTTCGTTATTGTCTTTATTGTCCACTTTAACAGCTTCTGCCTTTGGTGCTTTGCGGAAATATGCGCGATTTGGGTCACGTAGGTCAAAATGAATAAGGTCGCGGCCTAGCAACCGGTGAACGCCATCCAAGCGCGCAAAGTTCAGCAATGCTTTGGCAGCTTCAGTCTCACCCTCTGGCAAAGCCAGTGTTTCGCCCGTTTGAAACTGCAAGTCCCAGCGCCGGTTACCGATCCAGGTTGCGCCCGAAACCTGGGACTTTAAGGCCGAAGCATTGTCAAGCAAAGCGTTCAACGCGACAATATGTGCATTGGCTTCAGTGCCGTTCAACGTAGGTAAGTCGCCACCCTCACCTGCACGAACATTTGCCAGAACGATGCCATTCGCATCGATCAGCGAATATTTTCCGTTCCGTTGCCATATCGCGGCAGGTTTGCGTTCAATAATCTCTACTGCCAAAGTATTTGGCAACTGCCGTGAAACGCGGGCGTCCTTAATCCACCCATATTGCAGCAAGTCCGCGCGTACCTTCTCGATATCCACCAAGGGCATCGCACGATCTTTTTCGGCAAGCACCAATTGATAGACTTTCAACTGGTCCACCCGTTCCATGCCCGTGACCTCGACACGCTGCACTTCAAAGCCAGCCTTGGCCGCAAGCGCAGCATATTGTTGGTAAGCAGCAGCGGTCAGTCCAGCATATTGCGCCGCAACAAAGGCAAGCAGCGTAAACGCCACCAATATGATCCAGGTAATAATGCGCTGCACATCCTGTTCGGACAAAGGCAGCGCGCGCATCAACATATCAACCCACGAAGGCTGCAACACCTTTTGCCGTGGGCTTGGGTTTTTTGCCTTGCGTTTTGCGGGCGCTTTACGTGCGACACCTGCCATTATGCGAGCGCCTCTTTAACGATGATGTCTACAAGTTGCTCATAGCTGATCCCAACATGACGCGCTTGTTCAGGCACTAGACTGAGCGGCGTCATACCTGGTTGCGTATTGGTTTCGAGAACGAAGACACCATCTATACCAGCGCTATCATCCCAACGGAAATCAGTGCGCGAGGCACCTTTGCAGCCAAGCAGTTGATGCGCGCGCAGGGCCGTGTCCAACATATATTGAGCAATATCATCCGGGATTTCCGCAGGACAGATATGTTCCGTCAGCCCGTCCGTATATTTCGCATCGAAATCGTAAAAGCCGCTTTTGGGTTTCAACTCGGTCACACACAATGCCTTGTCGCCCAAAACGGCCACGGTCAACTCGCGGCCTTTGATGAAAGGTTCCGCCAGCAGCCGGTCAAATTCCTGCCAGGGCCCCTTGGCATCGCGGGCAATCGGATTGCCGTAATTGCTATCTTCGGTGACGATTGCGACACCCACTGAGCTGCCTTCATTCAATGGCTTCAGCACATAAGGACGTGGCAGCGGGTCGCGCGTATACAGGCTTTCGCTGTCGACCATCGTGCCCTTTGGCATTGGGATTCCGGCGGGCACGAGGCACTGTTTGGTAAGTTCCTTATCGATAGCGATGACCGAGGTCACCATACCGCTGTGCGTATAAGGAATGTCCATCAGATCCAACATGCCTTGTACCGTGCCATCTTCACCGGGGACACCGTGCAAGGCATTAAAGACAACGTCTGGACGAAGGGCCGTAAGGACTTGCGCAACATTGCGGTCCATATCGACGCGGCTGACCTGATAACCAAGCTTTTCAAGCGCGTCGGCAACACCATTACCGCTCATCAAGGAAACGGGCCGTTCGTTCGACCATCCGCCCATCAATACTGCAACGTGAATTTGCTTACTCATTTCGGTTCACCCACGCGCTGTATTTCCCATGTTAACTCTACACCCGAATGCGCCAATACGCGGGCGCGCACTTCTTCGCCAAGTGTCTCGATATCTGCGCTGGTCGCATCGCCTGTATTAATCAGGAAATTGGTATGTTTTTCGGATACCTGCGCGCCGCCAATCTGAAGACCCCGGCATCCCGCAGCATCGACCAATTGCCACGCCTTATGTCCGTCAGGATTTTTGAAGGTGGAACCGCCGGTTTTGGAGCGCAATGGCTGCGATGCCTCCCGCGATGCGCTAATCCGGTCCATCTCGGCCTGAATCGCTTCGGGTTCGCCGGGATGCCCTTGAAAGCGTGCAGCCACCACGATTGCGCCATCGGGCAGTTCGGAATGACGATAGCTGTAATGCAAATCTTCCACTGACAAGGTCGCCAGCGTCCCGTCACGCATCACCACATCGCAATCGCGCAAAATGTCTTTTACCTCACCGCCATAAGCGCCGCCGTTCATGCGCACAAATCCGCCTACGGTGCCGGGGATGGAGCGCAGAAACTCTAAGCCGGATATGCCTTTGTCGCGCGCGGTGGATGACACCAATATGCCCGACGCCCCAGCGCCACACTCCAGCGTCATTGCATCGGTGCAGGCAACCTTCGCGAAGGCCTTGCCCAAACGAATGACGATACCCCTCACGCCACCATCGCGGACAATAAGGTTAGATCCCAGACCAAGCGCCATCACTGGCGCAATAGGGTCAAGGTCGCGCAAAAAGGATTGCAGGTCAGCCACATCCTTGGGTTCAAATAGTATGTCAGCACAGCCGCCAGACTTGAACCATACCAATGGCGCCAACGGAGCGCCTGAAGTCAGTCGTCCTTGTACGTGCGGCAGACGCTGCGTGGTCATGCACGCGCTGCCTTTATCGATTCAGCAAGGCCAGCGGCCCACTTCGTGATATCGCCCGCGCCGAGGCATACGACCATGTCATCGGCCTGCACCACCTCTGCCAATTTGCGCGCCAAGTCACCTGCGTTCGTCACTGTCGCAGCGGAACGATGCCCCCGCGCTTTAATCCCATTTACCAACGAGCTTGCATCTATGCCGTCAATTGGTCCCTCACCCGCGGCATAAACCGGCGTGATGAACACCATGTCGGCATCATTAAATGCTTGTTGGAAGTCATCCATATGGTCGCGCAGCCGGCTGAAGCGGTGGGGCTGTGCCACGGCAATCACACGCCCCTGCGCGCCTTCCCGTGCTGCAGACAGTACCGCGCGGATTTCGACGGGATGGTGGCCGTAATCGTCGATGATTGTCACACCGTCCACTTCGCCGACCTTAGTAAAGCGCCGTTTGACGCCACCGAACTTGTCAAAGCCATGGGCAACGTCCGCATCGCTCATGCCCATTTCAAGGCCCACAGCGACAGCGGCAAGCGCGTTTTGCACATTGTGGCGGCCTGGCATGGGAAGTTGGATATTCTTTATAGTGCGTAGCGACCCGTCACGGGCGCGAACAACAACGTCGAAGCTGTTTCCGCCGGGATGCGGGGTGACATTTTCGCCGCGAATGTCAGCCTGCGCCGAAAACCCATATGTAATGATCCGACGATCGCGGATCTTGGGCAATATCGCCTGCACTTCGGGATGGTCGAGACACATGATTGCCGCGCCATAAAAGGGCACGTTTTCGACAAATTCGACAAAGGCGTTTTTGATCGCGTCAAAATCGCCATAATGGTCGAGATGCTCCGGATCGATATTGGTGACGACCGCAAGCGTACCATCAAGCCGCAAGAAGCTGCCGTCGCTTTCATCCGCTTCAACCACCATCCAGTCGCTTGCACCAAGGCGTGCGTTGGAGCCATAGCTGTTGATGATACCGCCATTGATGACCGTCGGGTCAATGCCTCCATGATCCAACATCGCAGCAATCAGCGATGTCGTCGTTGTCTTGCCATGTGTGCCAGCCACAGCCACGGTGTGCTTCAACCGCATCAATTCAGCGAGCATTTCGGCGCGGCGCACCAGAGGTATCCGCCGTTCCAAAGCGGCGTCGCGTTCAGGATTGCCTTTTTTCACCGCCGTCGATGTTACCACCACTGCGGCTTCGCCCAAATTTTCGGAGCTATGGCCAATCATCACCTTAATGCCGCGCTGCCTTAAGCCATCAATGACGTAGCTGTCCGCGATATCGCTACCCTGCACTTGGTAACCCAAATTGTGCATGACCTCCGCAATGCCTGACATGCCGATGCCGCCAATACCCACGAAATGCACGATGCCTATGTCTGTCGGAACACCTCTCATGCTGCATTCTCTTTGGCAAGTGCGGGGGACGGGTTAAAGCCGCCACTGGATTGAGATTTTGATTTTAATCCTTGCATGATGGGGGCGCGACCGAAGGATTCAACCAAGTCGGCAAGATCGGCGACAGCATTGGGTCGGCCACAGCTTTTGGCCGCTTTGGCTGCATCTTCCATCGCACCGGGTTCCAATGCAATCATTTGAATCTGCTTTGCGAGTTCAACTGCCGTGAAGGCCGGCTGCGCAATGGCGCGCGCACCGCCCGCTTCGACCATTTCTTTAACGTTATAGCTTTGGTGATCGTCGGTTGCACTCGGCAGCGGAACCAATATCGCTGGCCGTCCAGCGCATGTCAGCTCGGCAATCGTCGATGCCCCTGCCCGCGATATCACCATATGCGCCCAGCCAAGCCGTTCGGGCAGGTTAGGTAAATAGGTCGCCAATTCTGCTGGAATATCATGCGCGGCATAAGCGGCCCGCACGGCGTCAATATCCTCCGCGCGACATTGCTGTGTCACTTGCAAACGCCGCCGCAAACTCACTGGCAAAATCGACAAGCCATCCGGCACGACATCTGACAACACAGTGGCGCCCTGACTTCCACCTGTCACCAACAGGCGGAAGATACCGTCCGCCGATAATGGAGGAAAAGGACGGTCTCGCAATTCAAGTACCTCTTCCCGAACCGGGTTGCCAACCAGATGCACCTTGCTGGCATAGCGCGGCGACAGGCGAAGCACGTCGGGATAAGCGGTGGCGATGGCATTCACTTGCCGTGCGGTGAAACGATTGACGCGGCCAAGCACGGCATTTTGTTCATGAATAATCGTTGGTATTTTCTCGGCAAAGGCACCAAGCAACGCTGGAAACGCCGGGTATCCGCCAAAGCCAATCACCGCGCTGGGCGCAAAATTTGCGTATAAGCGGCGCGCCATCATGCGGCCTTCGGCAATCGCCTTTAGTCCGGGAAGCCAACTCGCCGGATTTTTGGTGATGCGCCCGGCGGGCAACTTATGCGTTGCGATTTTGTCAGGACAGCCTGGAATTTTTGCGCCGCGCTCGTCCGTGATCAGCGCCACATAATGGCCCCGATTGATCAGTTCCTGTCCCAATGCAAAGGCAGGAATCAAATGCCCGCCCGTACCGCCAGCAGCCAACACATAATGCCGAGAAATGGTCATGGCCTGTGTCCCTTCACCATATACAGCGACCGGTCAAGATATGGGTTTCGCTTCGTCAATGCGAGTATGAGGCCGCACGTAATCGAGAGCGCAAATATAGACGATCCACCATAGCTGATGAAAGGCAAAGTCATCCCCTTTGACGGAAAAACACCCAAATTGACGGCGATATTAATCATCGCTTGTCCACAAAATTGAGCACCAAGGCCGGTGACCGCCATAACCACAAATTGGTCTTTCTCATCCAACAGACGAATGATGATGCGGACCAAAATAGCAAAGTATAAAATGGCAATAATCATGCAAGCCAAAAGGCCGAATTCTTCACCAATGACCGAGAAGATATAATCCGTATGCCCCTCAGGCAGCGAATATTTCTTTATGCCAAGCCCAGGGCCAAGACCAATAAAGCCCCCATTAGTTAAGGTCGCCAGCGCCATCTTGTCATGCGTCAGCCCCTCCGTGCCAAAAATCCAAGCGTCTATCCGCTGCGTTGCGACGGGATAGAAATTATAGGCAAGGAGAATAAACAATATGCCACTGATCACGAGGAGCCACAAACGGCTTGCTGGTACGCCAGCAACCATCATGAGCGCAAACCAAGTTCCCATGAACAAGATTGTTTGTCCAAGGTCCGGTTGAAGCAACAGGAACAAACACACAAGGACAGTGGTGATGATGGTAATTGTAAGAACCGGCAAGCTTGGGTCTTTCAATCGCCAACTAATAATCCACGCTATCATGACCGCGAAAAAGGGTTTCAAAAATTCAGACGGCTGCAGCCCAGCGGGACCTAGACCAACCCATCTTTGTGAGCCGTTCACCTCACGGCCCAATATGGGAACTAAAGCAAGCAAAACAAAAAAGATGCAGAAACCATACACGGCAAGCCTCCGCGCTTTTTCTCGCGGACACATCGAAATGGCCAACATTATCGGAACACCGATGCCCACAAATATCAATTGCCGATAGAAAAAGTGCAACGAGGAGAGCTCAGTCGTGGATGACGACAAGCGCTGCGCACCCGCTGGAGACGCGGCAGCAACGGCCAACAATCCAATGGCGATCAACACCATCATCAACGACAACAGCACGCGGTCAAGTTCCCAAAACCACACGCCTAATGGCGAACGGTCACCGCGGCCTAAACGGTTGGCAAAGCCGATCTTACCGGTTTTAGCCGCAAGGACCCAAGGCGCTTCTTTCTGATCGCTCATAAAGCTTCCACAATCGCGCGAAATGCGTCGCCGCGGGCTTCAAAATCTTTAAACTGGTCAAAAGATGCGCAAGCAGGCGAGAGCATGATCACATCGCCGGGCTGTGCTTGGGCGGCTGCCGAATGTACTGCTGCTCCCATCATTTCGCTGCGTTCCACAGGCATGTATGGCGACAACAAGTCATGGAACAATGGTCCCGCTTCGCCAATAGTGTACGCCTTCACCACATGCCCAAAATTGGGGATGCATTCATCCAGATTATCGGTTTTTGGTAAGCCTCCAACAATCCAATGCACGCGAGGATAAGCGGCCAAGGCGGGCGCCGCAGACGCTGCATTCGTTGCCTTGCTATCGTTGACGAACAATATGCCGTTACGTTCCGCAACTACTTCCATCCGATGGGCAAGCCCATTGAAGCTGCGCATAGCTGGCCGCCATTGGGCCTCGGTCACGCCAAGTGATTCGACGATGGCAATGGCCACCGCGATATTCTGCAAATTATGGGGCCCTTGAAGCGAAGGCCATTCAGTCTGACCGGTTAGCAATTGCGGATCGGCGAGATGCACAAACTCTGCGCCGCGCCGGGCAAGAACTTCGCTGTAGACGCGCTCGGTATCGGCATCGCCTTTGCCAAACACAGAAAACCCTTTGCCTGTCTGCATTTCAAAAAGTCGCGCTTTCGACGCCATATAGCCGTCATAGCTTTCATAGCGATCGAGATGGTCTGGAGAGAGGTTGATGAGCGCAGCGGCGTCGCATGCAAGGCTGTGCGTGATGTCAATCTGGTAGCTAGAAAGCTCAAGTACATACACGCCATTTGCAGGCAATGGCACTTGCGATAATATGGGCAAACCAATATTGCCCCCCATACGGACAGGAATTGACGCGCTTTCCAGCAAATGATGCACCAACGCCGTCGTGGTGGATTTACCGTTGGTACCTGTAATACCCACGACACGATGCGGTGGCAGCATCGGCCGCGCCATTGCGAATAATTCGATATCGCCAATCAACGGGAGGCCTGCGGCTTTGGCCTTATCGGCAATCGGGTGGCGATTAATGGGAACGCCGGGCGACACGACAATCGCCGTATAGCCGGTTAAGTCGCTCAGTAACGGATCGGCAATCGTAGCAATATCGGCAACCTTGGCGCGCGCGCCTTCGTCATTGTCCCACGCCAAAACGTCGGCTCCGCCCGCGACAAGCGCACGCGCAGCCGAAAGGCCCGAGCGCGCAAGTCCCAATATTGCGAACTTCCGGTCTTTAAAGGCGGGGGTAGTGATCATCTGAGCTTAAGGGTTGATAGCCCTGCAAGCGCCAATACGAAAGCCACAATCCAGAAACGAATGACAACGGTCGGCTCGGACCAGCCAAGCTGTTCAAAATGGTGGTGAATCGGTGCCATACGAAAAATGCGCTTGCCCGTCCGCTTGAACCAAAACACCTGAATGATGACCGACAACGCCTCAACGACGAAAAGGCCGCCGATAATCGCAAGAACAAATTCATGATGCGCTACAACCGCAATTGCACCCAGCGTTCCGCCTAAGGCCAAGCTTCCGGTATCGCCCATGAACACCGCAGCAGGTGGAGCGTTGAACCACAAAAAGGCAAGGCCGGCGCCCACAATCGCACCGCACAGCATGGCGAGGTCCCCTGCCCCCAAAATGAACGGGATACCCAGATATTCTGCATATTTGGCATTACCGACCATGTAGACAATCAACATAAACGCAATCGACGCAATGATAACCGGCATGGTCGCAAGGCCATCAAGGCCGTCGGTCAAGTTCACAGCATTGCCAAAAGCCACGATGACAAACGCACCAAAAGGCACATACCACCAGCCCAAATCGATAACGGGACCGTTGACGAAGGGTAAATATAAATTGCCACCCGATTGCCAGACGATCAGCGATACCGCGACACCAGCAATGGCAAATTCCCACAGCAGCCGGACTTTACCCGAAACACCCTTATGGCTGCGTTTCTTGACTTTGTCATAATCATCGAGAAACCCAACGATGCCAAAACCAACGGTTACCAATAAACAGGCCCATACATATAGGTTCTTCAGGTCCATCCACAAAAGCATGGAAATGCCGACCGACACCAAGATCATCAAGCCACCCATCGTAGGCGTACCGACCTTCGCTAGGTGGGTTTGCGGACCATCGCTACGGATGGGTTGCCCCTTGCCCTGACGAACACGCAGCATGCTGATAAAACGTGGCCCAATCAGCAGGCCGATGATCATTGCCGTGGCAATCGCCGCACCAGACCGAAAGCTGAGATAGCGGATAAGGTTAAAAATACCTGGAAACCCAAGATATTCGGCCAAAATATATAGCATCAGTTGTTCCCACCCGTCAGCGCGTTAACGATGGAGGAGAGTCCCATGCTATTGGAACCTTTGACCAAAACCGTGTCTGATGCGCCAAGATAATGTTGCAGAAGGATAAGGGCCTCCTGCGCTGTCCCGCAATGCGCGAATTCCTTCGGTCCCTCAACCCCTGCTTTCAACTCTTCAGCGAGAATTTCCATCTCTTTACCGACGAGTATCGCAAAATCTACCTTTGCGGCGGCCAATGGTGCGGAAAGCGCGCAGTGATAGTGAGCGCTCTTTTCGCCCAATTCTTTCATCGCGCCTAAAACAGCTATACGCCGCCCGCCGATGGACAGACCCAACTGACCAATTGTTGCGGCCATGGAGGCTGGGTTAGCGTTGTAACTTTCGTCGATTACTTGCACCTTACCGCCAGCAATGACCACATCATGCCGGGCACCACGGCCGGAAAGCCCGCCCATTTCAGCCATCGCCAGACCCGCAGATGCCAAATCACCACCAGCGGCCAACACAGCCGCCAAGACGGCCATGCTATTGGCAATCCAATGCTCACCGGGCTGCGACAAATTGAATGACAGTATCGCGTCGCACACTTTGGCGCTGATCTGTGTGCCATTCTGATCGGTATTGAGATGGTCGATAACATGCACATCAGCGTCTGTGCTAAAGCCAAAGGACAATATTCTTTTGGCATACTGCTCTGCCGCAGCACGCAGGCGCGGATAATGCACATTATCTGCGGGCAGGATCGCGGTGCCGCCTTCGACCAAGCCTTCAAAGATCTCTGCCTTGGCATCGGCAATGCCGCTTTCATCCTTGAAAAATTCAATATGCGCTGGGGCGATTGTTGTGATGATAGCAACATCCGGGCGGACAATATGGCTCAGCGCGCGCATCTCGCCTGCATGGTTCATACCCATTTCGAATATGCCAAAGTCGCAATCTGCAGGCATCCGCGCCAGACTTAAGGGCACACCGACATGATTGTTATAACTTTTCACCGAACGATGTGCCCGACCGCGTGAGGAACGATCTAACGCGGCAAATAATGCCTCCTTGGTGCCGGTCTTGCCTGCAGATCCCGTTACGCCAATGATCTTTGCCTTGGTACGCGCGCGGGACGCATGACCCAATGCCTCCAATGCCTGCATCGTATCGGCGACAAGGATATGTGGGTGCGGAACGGGTTGCGATACGATTGCGCCGGCCGCGCCGTTGGCAAAGGCCTTATCGACGAACAAATGCCCGTCGGTCTCCGCGCCCTTTAAGGCCAAAAACAAGTCGCCTTTGCCGATTTCACGCGAGTCAAAGGCGACGCCCGTAACATCAAAATGCCCCGACGCCGTGCCGCCGGTCGCAGCGAGCAATTCCTCAAAGGTCCACAATGGGATCATGCCGCGCATTCCCGCGCAACTTCGACATCGTCAAAGGGCAGAACCCGGCCCATGATAATTTGCCCCTGCTCGTGACCTTTGCCCGCAATAAGAACGATGTCATCCGGCTCAGCATGCTCAATGGCAAAGGCAATGGCATAACGCCTATCGCCAATTTCATGCGCCCCCTTTGCCCCCGCCATAACATCCGCACGGATAAGCGACGGATCTTCGCTTCTCGGATTGTCATCTGTGACAATCACAATGTCGGAATCCGCAACGGCCACCGCGCCCATTTCGGGACGCTTGCCGGTGTCCCGATCTCCACCTGCGCCAAATACGGTGATAAGCTTACCCTTGGTGTGCGGGCGCAAAGCCGCAATCGCTGCGCGCAAGCCATCGGGCGTATGCGCATAATCAACGTAAACGGGCGCGCCGCTTTTAGTAATCACCGCACGTTCCAAACGTCCGCGCACGGGCTGCAATCGTGCCAGATGCGACAGCAGGCTCTCAACATCTCCACCGCTTGCCATAACCACGCCTGCCGCGACCAAAGCGTTCGCGGCCTGATATGCACCGATCAAGGGGAGTTTCACCTTATGGACGTCGCCTTGAATACGCAGTTCAAGTGCCTGCCCAAGCTGCGTCGGTTGGCGCGACAATAATTGGATGCCCTTACCTTTTTCGCCCACCGTAATGAGGCGAATTTCCCGTTTGCGGGCGCGGGCAATGACTTTGTCAGACCAAACATCGTCCGCCCAGATGACGGCGCAACCGCTTTCGTCGACGACCTCGTCAAACAGCCGCATTTTAGCCTCAAAATAGGCTTCCATCGTGCCGTGATAATCGAGATGGTCCCGACTTAAATTGGTAAAGGCCGCAACCGAAACCGGAACGCCTTCGCTGCGATATTGGGAAAGGCCGTGGCTCGACGCCTCGAATATCGCATGGCTGATGCCTTCGCGCGCCAGACCCGACATATTGGCAAGAAAAGTAACGATGTCGGGGGTGGTCAGACCCGTCTTGGCCTGATCCGACGCCGTGGTGATACCCAGCGTACCAATCGACGCCGCGTTATGTCCTGCCATCCGCCAAAGCTGCCGCGTGAGCTCCGCGGTTGATGTCTTGCCATTGGTTCCGGTGACCGCTGCAACATAGTTTGGAAAAGGCCGGAAGAATTTTGCCGCGAGACGCGCAAAAGCTTGTCGCGGGTTGGCTTCAGCAATATGCACTGCCCCGCGCACCAAGGCTTCGGGGCGCGCAACAACGGCCACCGCACCCGCGGCAATCGCCGCATCGATAAAATCTTCGCCGTTAAATGCCGCGCCTTCAAATGCACCAAAAATGGTGCCGGGCGCAATCTTCCGATGGTCGATGGCGAAGCCGGTCACTATTCTGTCGGCAAATGCCGCATCGGCACTGCTTACCAATTGCCCGAGCTTCACTATTGCTCTCCCTTCGCCTTCCACAATAAAGGCATCAATTCGGATACATCAACATCGCGTTTCATATCTGGAATGATCCCCAGCAACGGACCAATACGGGTGACCGTTTTGCGCACAACCGGCGCTGCGGTATAGCCTGCAGTCCGCTGAAAGCTTGAAGCCTCGGTACCCTTTGGTTCGTCTAGCATCGCAAGCACGACATAACGCGGATTGTCCATCGGGAATGCAGAAGCAAACGTCGCGACCACAAGGTTACGGCTATATCCACCAATGCCAGGTTTTTCCGCTGAGCCGGTTTTGCCGCCGACGCGGTAACCCAAGGCATCGGCTTGTTTGCCTGTGCCATCAACGACAATCATGCGCATCATCTGACGCATCCGCGCGCTGGTTGCTGACTTAAACACACGCTTGCCGGGAATTTTCGCGCCGGGCTTGGTTTTGAACATTGTCGCTGGACGATAGATGCCGCCATTGACCATAGCGGCATAAGCACTCGCCAAATGCAACGGGGTAACAGCAATGCCATGTCCAAACCCAACGGTCATGTTTTTCAGGCGATCCCATTTTTTGGGATAAAGCGGCATTGCTTTTTCCGCGAGTTCAATATCAGGGCGCGCATTGAAATGCATAGTGCGCAACATGCGATCCATGCGGGCTGCACCCAATGTATCCGCAATTTGAGCGGTCACAATGTTCGAACTGTGGATCAGCGATTCTGGCGCGTTGAGCCAGCGATCCAATGGGTGCGAGTCTCGAATTTTGAACTTGCCAACCTGAAGCGGCCTAGTCGCATCATAGCGTACCGAAAGGTCTCGCACGGTGCCGGCGTCCATCGCCGCAGCAACCGTTAACGGCTTGAAAGTGGAACCAAGCTCATAGACGCGGTTGGTCACATTGTTGGTTTGCCGCGTAATCGGGTAGCGACCATCAGTAATGGGCTGCCCATCATCAGGAATGTTGGCGAAAGAAGGCCTGTTCGGGTTGAACGATGGCAAAGTGGCCATGGCAATAACTTCGCCCGTTTGCACATCTAGGATGACACCCGCGGCGCCTTTGGCGGACGTTGCCGCCATGCCGGATGCAAGCTCACTTTCAAGCGCCGCTTGCACACGGACGTCCAAAGCAAGGTTCAACGGCGCGGAACGTTTTGACGGATCGCGCAGATAGTCATTCATGACGCGTTCCATGCCCATCGCGCCTTTGCCGTCGCGGTTTACAAAACCCAGGACATGGGCCGCCATATCATGCTGCGGGTATAGACGCGTAGCTTCGCGTGGAAACTCTATGGCGATTTCGCCTAGATTGTGCACCTCCCGAACCTGCTCTGGCAACGCGCGCTTACGCAGATAACCTGGTTTGTCCGCGGTCAATTTGGCATAAAATTCCGAAGCTGGTGTATCAGGAAAGATGGCGGCCAATTGGTTCGCCAATTGCTTGCGATCGCCCAAAATATCCTGAGGCTTTACCCAGATTGCATAGCCATAGATACTGCGCGCCAAGGGAATACCATTGCGGTCCACAATGTCGCCCCGTTCCGGCACATATTCAGTGCTTGTCGCACCATAAGCCCGCGTGCCCTCAAATAATGCCAGGGTGGCAAGGCGACCAATCAGCAGCACCACAAACATGCCAAATGCCAGCAACAGGATAAGCATGCGCCAAAACCCGTGCGCCGCAAATGGTGGCGGGTTTACGCCGCTTTTCCGAGTGGTTGTGCGGGCCAGCTGGGGATTCATTACCGGCGGCGTTCTTTCGCGGACTTAGCTGAAATATCCCGCAGCAGATCGTCGGACAAAAGCGTTTCGTCCATACGTGCAAGTCGCTCAGTCCGGGTCTGTTCAACCTTTGGCGCGGCAGGCTTTGGCGTGGCGCGCTTTACCGGCTCAGCGAAAATCGGGGTCGCAACTGCCGTTGCAATAGCGGTAGATTTTTTCACCACAGCCTCAATCGTTGGCGCAGGATTAGCTTGGTTCGCGCTAGGCGCAACGTCAATATCTGCGGAAGCCATCATCACCGGCTTCGTCTGCTGCAGATCCCCTGTTAGCTCTGCAAGTGCCGCCTCGCCATTGACGAATTGCTCTGCCAATGGTGGTTGATAGCCGTACAAAAGCTCATTCCATTCCTCCAGTTGCTGAAGGCTGGCACGCGTCCGAATTTCAGCCTGAAGAAAGCTAATTTCGCGCTTCGTTTCCAGAATTTCTCGATCAACGGCAACCAAATCGCTGTGCGTTGCTGCAACATTGAGCGACAATGGGTACAACAGAATAGCAACCATGAAAACCAAGGCCAACCAGCCAATGTTTTGAAGCCTTTTCATTGCGAGACTCATGCTGCAAGTCCTCCTGTTCCCCATGCAGGGGCGTGTGTGCGGGTTGCGGAACGCAAAGTTGCTGACCTTGACCGTGGATTACGGGCCAATTCGGCGTCCGATGGCCGGACTGCCTTGTCAGCTTTGCTAAAAGTGGGTGAAGGGCCGTCGCTGCCAACCAATGGCACATGGCGCGAACCGGCGGCTTCTGCACCACTACGGCGGCGTAAAAATTGCTTTACGATACGGTCTTCAAGGCTGTGGAAGGTGACAACCGCCAAGCGGCCACCTGGCTTCAACATACGTTCTGCAGCCTCAAGGCCATCCGTCAGCTCGTCTAATTCGCGGTTCACATGAATGCGAATGGCTTGAAAGGCACGGGTAGCAGGATCTTTTGGCGCGCCAGGCTTGTGACCAACAGCCTTGCGAACAATCGCAGCCAATTGCGCAGTCGTTTCTATGGGCCGCGCGGCAACAATAGAACGCGCTATACGGCGTGAGCGATGCTCTTCGCCATAACGATAGATAATGTCGGCAATATCAGCCTCTTCGGCTTCGTTGACAAAATCCGCCGCCGTCATGCCATCTTGACCCATGCGCATATCTAAGGGCCCATCCTTTTGGAAAGAAAAGCCGCGCTCGGGGCGATCAAGCTGCATCGATGAGACGCCAATATCCAATACGACGCCATCGACCGACGAAATATCGTCAGCCATTAAAACATCGTCCATGTTAGAAAAACAGGCCGCGTAAAGACGCAAAGCGCCCTCGCTGCGGCCTGCAAGGTCCGCACCTTCTTTAAGGGCATCGGGATCACGGTCGAACGCGTAAACGCGCGCACCGCCAGCCAGTATCGCTTGGCTGTATCCACCTGCACCGAAGGTACCATCCACGATCTCTGCGCCAGGGGTGATGGCGAGAGAGTGAATTACTTCATCCAGTAAGACTGGAATATGGGGGGCTGGAGCGCTCATTTGTCGCGCTTTGCCTGGGACAGCCAATAATTCAGCTCGTCCTTGACGGGGTTAAATGCCGCGGGCGCCTCTTTCAGGAAGACATCCGGATTCCACAGCATGAAATGCGTTGTCGCACCAAAAAAGAAGGCGCGATCATCAATGCGTCCAAAATGCTTGAGCATCGGCGATAGTACGAAACGACCACTGGCTTCAAAAGCGGTTTCAAAAATGGAGGATGCCGAAACACCAGCAATTTCGCGGTCAAACTCGGTGCCACGATTAATGGCGCTTTGCCATTGCGCCTCGATATCAGCACGCAGCTTAAGGCGCTCTGAACCGCCAAAGCCAATCAAGCACGGCAGGGTGGAATGGCGTGATATACACACGCTGTTGCTGCCACTGGATTGCTGAACGCTGTCGCGAAGTTCGGCAGGAATGGTCGTGCGGCCTTTGGCGTCGACATTCGACACCCCCGAACCTGCATAGACGACCAACGCTGACACTAACCGCAAACCCCTCAAAAAAAGGGTGCAGATCTCTAATCATGGCAAAGCACATTGCCATGCGGACGCCGTAACGACCGATAGAATCAGGAATCCACCCCTTGATGACCATGCATAGCAAGGGATTTCATGGATGAAAAGAGGGATTTTATGGAAAAATTATATCATTTTTTGAAAAAATATCGGAATTCCATCAGCTTTGGTCCATCGCCCAACATATAGGTTGCATAATGAGAGCAATTGCATCGCACCCAAATTGTCCAAACCGCCCGCTTTACGGATGATTGCCGTGCCATTTCCTCCATCGCCCGTCATTTTCCCACAAAATCCCCATCCAACCTCTTATTGTCATGCAGAGTTGTCAAAAGCGCCTGCAACAGGGCCATATTGGCAAATTCATCCTTGCCGGTAAGAACACGCATCCCGCGCCCTTCCCAAAAGGCGGCATCGAGAAAATCAGCATCGGCCACAAGAACGGCGCGTCCCTTGCCAATGCGGCAATCCGCCAATAGGCCCTTCGCCAATAATGCGCAGCCGTTTGTGGCATTACGTTCTTTGGACAACCATTCTCCAGCTGTTACTGTCTGGATATTGAACACGCCAATTTTGCGCATGGAAGTTGGAACCTCATCCTCCAGCGGCAATACCAGCTCCAGCCCCCAATGTACGAACAAGGGCGAAAGCATCGATGTAAACAATGGCCGTCGTTTGTCGCCCAAGGGATAAAGGCTTCCCCATTGCAAGGCGGGATCTGCAAGTATCAACACGATACCGCCTTGACGCACCCAATTGTCGAGCCGGACGAGTTCGCGCGGCGCAAGGGCTCGCGGTTGCGCGAGCAAAAGAATCTGCTGAGACTTTGGCGTCCAAGCATTCAGATCGTCAATAGATGTTATGTCATACAGCGCGCTCAACCGCGCAAAAGCGGGATGTGGCGCGGCATCCTTAGCTAGATCTGCCTCAATGCCCCCCTCGCTCCATAGAAGCGGTAGCGATGTCATCAGCGCTAATGGCGGCTTAGGTTGATTATCTACTGGACGCGTGGTGGCAAAGCCAACCAACAACAGAGAAAACGTGAATGCCACCACCAAAACAACTAGCAGCCAATGCCTAACGCCGAACCGAGCCAATCTATCAATCACCAAAAAAGGTTACCGCACAGGCACAGATGAAAGCTGCGTTTTTGTTGCATCCTTGGCCGCTCTTTCGGCGTCCGTCTCCTTAGCCACAGGCGTAACGCCCAGTTCCGCCAGCGGTTCATCCGGCGTCTTGTCCTTGTCGGCTATCAGTGGCGATGCGTCCGGTATACCACCTGTTTGTGGCCCATCGCTTACCCTATCCAAGACCATATTCGCTAAGGTCACGAACAACAGTACCACCAGAAGCCCGACCAGACCTACCTGAATACGCTGAATTGCAGATTGCTTTTGTTCGGCCATATGCGTTCTCGTTACCCCCTAATTTGGCTTTTAGCTGTCTTGCTGCCAAGGCATTATCGGAAGGTTTTTGCTACGCATCCACGCTGGGTTATAAATAGTGGACAAATAGCGGAAGCCTGTATCGCACAATATCGTCACGATACGCTTACCCGGCCCCAGATGCTTTGCTAACGCGATGGCGCCTGCCACATTAATCCCCGAAGATAGCCCAAGGCAAAGCCCCTCCTCCGCCAAAAGCCGCCGGACCCAGACAAGCCCCTCCTCATCGGAAATGCGGAATTGCGTATCAATTGGCGCGCCCTCAAGATTGGCGGTGATACGCCCCTGCCCGATGCCTTCTGCAACCGAGCTGCCTTCGGCGCTTAATTCGCCGCATGCATAATAATTATAAAGTGCTGCACCATGTGGATCAGCCAGAGCGATGGTGACACCCTCATCCTTCGCCTTTAGTCCAAGTCCTACGCCAGCGATCGTCCCGCCCGTGCCCGCAGCACAAATGAAACCGTCAATTTTGCCGTCCATCTGCGACCAAATTTCTTCGGCAGTGGTTTCGATATGCGCGCGGCGATTGGCAATATTGTCAAACTGGTTCGCCCACACCGCATTCTCGGTTTCCTCCGCCAACCGGCGCGAGGTATGCACAAAATGCCCTGGGTTTGCATAAGGTGCAGCGGGTACAAGAACGAGCTCCGCGCCCAATGCGCGCAGCGTGTCCTTTTTCTCCTGACTCTGCGTTTCGGGCATGACGATGATTGTCTTATACCCAAGTGCATTGCACACCAAAGCAAGACCAATGCCGGTATTGCCAGCCGTGCCCTCGACGATTGTTCCGCCGGGTTTCAGCAGCCCCTGCCGTTCGGCATCCCGGACGATGTAAAGCGCGGCGCGATCCTTTACCGATGCACCGGGGTTCACATATTCACATTTGCCAAAAATATCGCATCCAGCTTCCTCGCTTGGCCCTTTCAGGCGGACGAGCGGGGTGTTGCCAATCAAATCAAGTGTGGAGCCAAGCATGTTCATATCGCCATTAGCTAGGCGCGTTCATAAGCAATCGCAAGACGGTCTGATTGCGGGCGCGTCAATATGCGTGGCAAAAGTGGATATTATCGCAAATTGCATTTCAGGTATTGTTATATTATATCATTGCGAATAATATATAACTGTAACTCTCGCTCTTATGGATGACGTTCTCTTATGAAAACCGCCCCACTTCTTACGATATCCGCAAGCATTTCCGCATTATCGCTGGCTTTGGCCGCACCCGTTTATGCGCAACAGAGCAACGCCGCTTCAACTGAAACCGAACTGCGGTCCGACGATTTTCATGGAACAGAAGATATTGTCGTGACCGCGCCTTATGTCGAACGGCTCGACATTCTTTCTGGCACATCCGCGATTTCGGGCGAAGTGCTCGCGGAAAAAACGCGCGCGCAATTGGGCGATATTTTGACCAGCCTGCCGGGCGTTTCGGCCACCAGCTTCTCGCCTGGTGCATCACGGCCTGTGCTGCGGGGGTATCAAGGAAACCGCGTAGCCGTTCTCACCGATGGCATTGGCAATATCGACGCCTCCAACACGTCGGCGGACCATGCCGTGACTATCGACACGTTAACAATCGAACGGATTGAAGTGCTGCGCGGACCAGCTGTACTGTTGTTCGGTGGCCAAGCCGTAGGTGGCGCGGTCAACGCGCTCGACAAAAGGATCCCAAGGTCCATCCCGGATGAAGACATCCACATCGATGCCTTGGTCGGATATGGCAGCGCGGCGCGCGACTGGTCCGGCGGTGCGTCAATTGATGCGCCCATCGCCGACCGCGTTATCGTCCATCTCGACGGCAGCTACCGCAACAGCGATGATATGCGCACCGGCGGCTATGTCCTCTCCCCCAATTTGCGAGCGGAGATGCGCGACTTGGCTGCCGAGGAGGCAAGCGAAGGCCATTTGGAAGAAGCCGACGAAGCACGCGAGTTAGCAGATCAGCGCGGGCGCATTCCCAACAGTGCTGTAAAAAGCTGGACTGCTGGCGGTGGCATCGCGTTTATCGACGATAATGGCAATCTTGGCGTGTCTTACAGCATATATGACACGCATTATGGCATCCCTGCCCGTCCCGGTGCATCCCATGCACATACAGGCGTCGAACCCGCAGAAGGCGAAGTACCCGTTACCATTGGCTTACGGCAATATCGCTTCGACTTCCGCGGTGAAGTCAATTTAGGCGAAGGCTTGTTCGAAAAGCTGCGCCTGCGCGCGGGCTATGCCGATTATACCCATACCGAATTTGAAGGCGACGAAATCGGAACTGTCTTCAACAGCCAAGGCATTGAGGCGCGCGCCGAATTTGTGCAGAATGAGCGCAACGGCTGGCGCGGGGCAAGTGGCGTTCAATATCAGGCCCGCGATTTGGAAGCGATTGGCGCAGAAGCCTTCGTTCCGCCGAACAAAACGCGCCAATATGGCCTGTTCACCCTGCAAGAATATACCAAAGGCAATCTGGACGCCGAAGTCGCTATCCGGTTTGACCATGCCGAGCTGCGCGCCGACACTTTGGGCCTTGCACGCTCATTTAATAATGTCTCCGCCGCATTTGGCCTTGGCTACCATATGGGCGACCTGAAGATCGGCGCGAATATCTCGCGGACAGGCCGCGCACCAGCGGTGGAAGAGTTATTCTCCAACGGACCACATATCGCGACGCAAGCCTATGAAATGGGCGACCCGGATCTGAAAAGCGAGCGGGCTTGGAACGGCGAAATCTATGCGCGCTACGACACGCCGGAAGCTGCGTTCAGCGCGACACTCTACACCAACCGCTTCGACAATTTCATTTATGAAGCTGAGACCGGCGACATCGAAGATGATTTGCCCGTCTTCCAATATTTCCAAAATGACGCAAAGGTTTGGGGCATAGAATTTCAGGCATCCAAGCGCCTCGCCAGCTTTGGCAGCGCCGACCTGTCGGTAGATGGCGTAGCGGATTATACCCGCGCCAAAATCTCATCCGGCGGCGGACATGTCCCGCGCATCCCGCCCTTGCGCTTGCTGGGCGGCGTTGAGCTGGCCCATGCAGACTTTGATCTGCGCGGTGAGGTCGAATTTAGCCACGACCAGACGAAAACCGCGGCATTTGAAACGCCAACGGATGGCTTCACTTTGGTCAATGCTTCGGCGACTTGGCGGCCATTCGGGCGCGACCGCAATATTGCGCTGATTGCGTCGGCGAACAATATTTTCGACGTCACCGCCCGACGCGCCGCGTCATTTACCAAGGATTTCGTGCCTTTGAATGGTCGTGATTTCCGGGTGACGGCGCGGGTCAGTTTCTGATCATCCGATAATGTGCATGTAACGCCACCAAGGGATTAATTCGGTAATCGCGCGCTAAACAACGGAACTTGTGTGCGATCGGCGGGTTAGCCTTCTAGGCCTAATGTGTGGGCCAAGCTCTTGGAGAATATCATGCGCAAAATTGCAACGATCATCCTGATGTCCGCATCTTTGCTGGCTGCAGCCTGCAACACCGTCAAGGGCGTGGGCGAAGACATTGAATCCGTTGGCGAAGCGGGCGACCGCGCCACGTGATAAATGGCATTTTGTAGTTACAAGAAGGGCTGGAGGGTAACCTCTGGCTCTTTTTATTAGCTCATTCCAAGTCATCCTGAATTTGTTTTGGGCGATGCTGCGTGGATGTAGATCCAAATATTTCCTACACGCGCAATTATATTTCCTACAAAATGAATGCGCGCGTGCACGCATAGAAAAAAGGGGGACGGCCGACGCGGAAGCGCTGGTGCTGCTTCCGGCTGATGGCGTTGGTTGATTAAGGCTCGTTTGTTCCATCAGTCTAATTCTAGGAGCCGCCTTTA
>JBEDEX010000014.1:0-4536 GCA_041175465.1 Pseudomonadota bacterium
CGTTGACCAATGACTTGGTCGCCGCCGCAATCGTCACGATCATGCTCATCCCGCAAAGCCTGGCTTATGCCATGTTGGCGGGCTTGCCACCGGAAATAGGGCTCTACGCGTCTATTCTTCCTATCATTGCATATGCCCTGTTCGGGACGAGCCGCGCACTCGCCGTTGGCCCCGTAGCGGTGATTTCGCTGATGACTTTGACGGCAGCGAGCGCCGTTGCCGCACCGGGTAGCGCCGAGTTTATGGCCGCCACACTTATCCTCGCGTTACTGTCCGGGCTGATCCTGATTGTGATGGGCGTGTTGCGTCTGGGTTTTCTCGCTAACCTGTTATCGCACCCTGTGGTGTCGGGGTTTATCACCGCGAGCGGTATCATCATCGCCACCAGCCAACTCAAGTCGCTGCTGGGCATTAAGGCGTCGGGTGAGGCATTGCCCGAGCTGGTCGCGACATTGATCGAAAATACAAAGGATACAAACCCTTACACCCTTGCGATTGGCGTGATTGCGACCGGATTTCTATTCTGGGTGCGCAAGGGTTTGAAACCCATGCTCGTCGGTTTCGGGCTGGCGGCTCGGCCCGCTGATCTTGTTGCCAAAGCAGGGCCCATCGTTGCGGTCGCGTTGTCGATTTTGGTCGTGATTACCTTCGATCTCGAAGCCAAAGGCGTGAAGGTGGTGGGCGACATCCCGCAGAGCTTGCCGCCCTTTACCGTTCCCTTATTCGACGCGGAACTATGGCAGCAACTGGCCGTTCCTGCTTTATTGCTCAGCATCATTGGATTTGTGGAATCGGTCTCTGTCGCACAAACGCTTGCAGCGAAAAAGCGGCAACGCATTGTTCCGGATCAGGAACTTATCGGCCTGGGGGCAGCCAATGTCGCCGCCGCTTTTTCGGGCGGCTATCCGGTCACGGGCGGATTTGCTCGCTCGGTGGTCAACTTTGATGCGGGCGCAGAGACCCCGGCCGCAGGCGCGTTCACGGCGGTTGGCATATTGCTGGCGGCCCTGTTCCTGACGCCATTGCTTGCGTCGCTTCCCATCGCCACATTGGCCGGTACAATCATCGTTGCGGTCTTGAGCCTCGTCGATTTTAAGACGCCGCGCGCGATCTGGCATTATTCCAAAGCCGATTTTGCAGCGATGGCGGCGACAATAATGGTCACCCTTCTGATTGGCGTTGAACCCGGCGTGATGGCCGGCGTCGGCCTCAGCCTTGCATTGTTCCTCTGGCGCGCTTCACGGCCACATGCCGCCATTGTGGGACGGGTTCCCGAGACCGAGCATTTCCGAAATGTGAAACGCCACAAGGTGTTCACCGACCCGCGCATCCTGACCATTCGCATCGACGAAAGCCTGACCTATCTCAACGCCCGCTGGCTGGAGGAGTTTGTGCTGGAGGAGATTGCCGCACATCCCAAGCTCAAGCATCTCATTCTGATGGCCTCGGCGGTCAACGCGATTGATGCTTCGGCTCTTGAGAGCATCGAGGCCATCAATCACCGCATGGCCGATGCTGGGGTGTGTCTGCACCTCTCCGAAGTCAAAGGCCCGGTGATGGACGCGCTCGAGCGCGGGCATTTTCTGCATGATTTGACTGGGCAGGTGTGGTTGTCACAGCATGAAGCTTTTGAGGCGGTGCTGGAAATCGCCAATCGCGAAGAAGATACGCAAAAGCCAGCCGATTTGTGGATGGCAAGGGGGCTAATATGATGATCGAGCAGGAATGGGCAATAATTCTGGCCCGCATACAATTTGCTTTTACCGTAAGCTTCCACTTTCTGTTCCCGGCATTTTCGATTGGGCTCGCGAGCTTTCTCGCGGTTCTTGAGGGGTTATGGCTCAAAACCGGCAAGGGCGTGTACGCCAACCTCTATCGCTATTGGTTGAAAATCTTCGCAGTTGTTTTCGCGATGGGGGTCGTTTCAGGCATCGTGATGTCCTATCAATTCGGCACCAACTGGTCGGTATTTTCGGACAAGGCCGGACCCGTCATCGGACCGTTAATGGCCTATGAAGTGCTGACGGCATTCTTTTTGGAAGCTGGGTTTCTGGGCGTCATGCTTTTTGGCATCAACAAGGTTGGGCGTAAACTTCACTTTGTCGCAACGCTGGCCGTCGCCATCGGCACCTTCATTTCCGCATTCTGGATTTTGTCAGTGAACAGCTGGATGCAAACACCGGTGGGATATGAGATTGCGGCCAATGGTCAGTTCATGCCCGGTGATAGCTGGTGGACCATCATCTTCAACCCCAGCTTCCCCTACCGCCTCGTCCACACTTTACTGGCGGCCTATCTAACCACTGCATTTGCCGTTGGCGCAGTTGGCGCCTGGCATTTGTTGAAAGACAAAGCCAATCCGGGCGCGCGCAAAATGTTCTCGATGGCGATGTGGATGGCAGCCATCGTTGCGCCGCTTCAGGTTGTGGCGGGTGACTTTCACGGCATCAACACGTTGGAGCATCAACCCGCGAAGGTCATGGCGATGGAGGGGCATTATCAAAGCCATCCCGACGGTGCGCCATTGATATTGTTCGGCATTCCCAACAGCAAAGAGCGGACGGTCGATTACGCCATCGAAATTCCCAAAGCATCGTCGTTGATCCTGAAGCACGATCTGAATGCACCGCTCGCTGGGCTTGATACCATCCCCGACGCAGACGAGCCGCCGGTTGGCATTGTCTTCTGGGCTTTCCGGATCATGGTCGGTCTCGGCATGGCGATGGTAGCCATCGGCATGTGGAGCCTGCTCGGGCGGGCAAGAAAGCAGCTATATGAATGGTCGTGGCTCCATAAGGCCGCATTATTGATGGGCCCGTCTGGCTTCATTGCCGTGCTTGCCGGCTGGGTAGTGACTGAAGTTGGACGGCAACCCTTCACAATCTATGGCGTGTTGCGCACCGTTGATAGCGCATCGCCATTGGATGCACCCGCGGTTGCTTTCTCGCTTCTCGCCTTTGTCGTCGTGTATTTCGCAGTGTTCGGCATGGGCATTTGGTATTTGCTGCGCTTGATGAAGAAAGCACCGGAGGCACATGAAAGCGCGCTCGATGGTGCCCCTATCCGGAGCGCAGGCATCACACCTGCACCAGCGGTATTGGAAGGAGCATCGGCATGATCGATCTGACAGTCATTTGGGCCAGCATCATTGGCTTTGCCATCATTGCTTATGTCGTCATGGACGGATTTGATCTTGGCATCGGGATATTGTTTCCCTTTTTCAAAGTGGGCAAGGACCGCGATACCGCGATGAACAGTATCGCGCCTGTCTGGGACGGCAACGAAACATGGCTGGTGATGGGGGTAGGCGGTTTGCTTGCGGCCTTCCCGCTGGCTTATGCGATCATCTTGCCTGCGCTTTATGCACCGATGATCGCGATGCTGCTCGGCCTTGTGTTCCGCGGCGTTGCGTTCGAATTTCGCTGGCGTGACCCGGCACATCGCGAACTGTGGGACCGCGCATTTACGCTGGGCTCGTTCATTGCCACCTTCGCGCAAGGAATAGCGCTTGGCGCGCTGCTCCAAGGCATTACCGTTGAAGGCCGTTCCTACGCAGGTGGATGGTGGGAATGGCTATCGCCATTTAGCATTTTGACCGGCTTTGGGCTGGTCGTCGGCTATGCGCTTTTGGGCGCGTGCTGGCTGAACTGGAAAACTGAAGGCGCATTGCAGCGTCAGGCGGTCACGTATGCCGGACGTTTGGGCATTAGCTTGCTCTTGATGATTGGCCTCATCAGCCTCGCCACGCTGACGCTTGAGGCGCAATATTATCTGCGTTGGCTCAGCTATCCGGGCGTATTGGCAACGGCGATAGTGCCGATTGCCACCATCGCCGTGACATTCCTTTTCTACCGCAGCCTGCGCCAGACCAAAGATGCGCAGCCGTTCTTCTGGGCACTCGCCTTGTTCGGCTTATGCTTGATTGGCCTTGGCATTTCGATTTGGCCCAACGTTATTCCGGCGCGGGTCACGATCTGGGAAGCCGCGGCGCCACATCGCAGTCAAGTCTTCATGTTGATCGGCGCATCTATCATGGTCCCGATCATTGTCGCCTACACCGCATGGTCCTATTGGGTGTTCCGCGGCAAAGTCGGCCACGACGGATATCATTGATGCCGCGTGCCAAACAATTGGGCTGGTTCTTCGGCATCTGGCTGCTGAGCGTGACGGCTTTGGCGATCGTCGGGAGTGCTATCCGTTGGGTGTTGCTCTAAAAGTTTGAATGGGGAGTGGCGCAAAAATGACCGAGATCAACAACGGCCCGGAAGCGTTACGGATGATCGTCGCTCATCCGTTTTTAGGAGCGAGCCGAACACAAAGATGAGCGCAGTGGCAATCGCGCAAACCGACAATGCTCCATCCAAGGCAGACTTAAACACTGAATTTCCAAGCTTTTTGCGCGGGCGTTCCAATCAGAACGCTGATAAAAACGCACGCTGTAGCCACGCTTTGGGCTGCAAAGGCGATATCACCTAAGTCATTGAAATCATTGGAGCGGGCGAAGGGATTCGAACCCTCGACCCCAACCTTGGCAAG
>JBEDEX010000015.1:0-7456 GCA_041175465.1 Pseudomonadota bacterium
TCGAGCTGGTAAGGATAAGATAGATGGCAATGACCGATCCTTTGGGTGATATGCTCACCCGTATCCGCAACGGCCAGCGGGCGAAGAAAGACTCTGTAGTCTCGCCAGCGTCCAGCCTGCGGACCCGCGTTCTCGATGTGTTGCAGCGTGAAGGCTATATTCGAGGTTACAGCGAAGAAGCTTTGGGTGCACATAAGGGCATTCGCATTGAGCTGAAATATTTCGAAGGCGCACCTGCAATTCAGCATGTCGCCCGTGTTTCAAAGCCAGGTCGCCGCGTATATTCAGGAAGCCAAGAGCTTCCGGTTATCCGCAACGGTCTTGGTATCACCATCGTTTCGACGCCCAAGGGCGTTTTGTCGGACGCCGAAGCGCGTGCACAGAATGTCGGCGGCGAAATCCTGGCGGAGGTATTCTAATGAGCCGCATTGGTAAGAAACCTGTTCCTATTCCTGCGGGCGTTACCGCCAGCATGGAAGCAGGCACGCTTTCGGTCAAAGGACCGAAGGGCGAATTGAAAATGCCGATGAGCGAGCTGATCTCGTACGAGATGCAGGACGACGGTCTTTTGGTGAAGCCTGCGAACGGCAGCAAAGCAGCGCGCGCCTTTTGGGGTATGCAGCGGACATTGGTACAGAATTTGGTCACCGGCGTGACTGAAGGCTTTACCAAGGTGCTTGAAATCACCGGTGTTGGTTATCGTGCCAACAGCCAGGGCAAGATGTTGAAATTGCAACTTGGCTACAGCCATGATGTTGACTTCGCGATCCCTGAGGGCATCGAAATCAAGACGCCTGATAACACTACGGTGGAAATTTCGGGTATCGACAAGCAGAAGGTTGGGCAGGTTGCTGCCGAAATCCGTCGCTGGAGAAAGCCAGAGCCATATAAGGGCAAGGGCATCAAGTACCGCGGCGAATATATCTTCCGCAAGGAAGGGAAGAAGAAATAATGGCAAAATTGTCTCTCTTTGCACGCCGCCGTCAGCGCGTTCGCTCCAAGTTGCGGGCGCAAGTTGCTGGACGTCCGCGTCTTTCCGTACACCGCACTGGCCGTCATATTTACGCGCAAGTCATTGACGATTCGAAGGGTGCGACGCTTGCGTCTGCCTCAACACTCGACAAGGACGTGAAAGCGAAGAACGGTTCGACAACCGAAGCTGCTGCCGATGTTGGCAAGCGGGTTGCCGCAGCTGCCAAGAAGGCTGGCATTTCCAGCGTGGTATTTGATCGTGGCGGGTTCCTGTTCCACGGTCGCGTCAAAGCGCTTGCCGATGCAGCGCGCGAAGGCGGATTGGAGTTTTAATGATGGCTGAAAACACTGAAAGCACTGCACCTGTGACTGACGGCGCAGCCCCTGAAGCAGCCGAAGGCCAGCGTCGCGGACGCGGCGGTCGTGGCGGCGGTGACAATCGCGGTGGCGGCGGTGGCCGTGGTCGTAACAATGATCGTCGTCCTGCGCAGGAAGAAGATGATGGTACGATTGAAAAGCTCGTGCACATCAACCGTGTTTCGAAAACTGTTAAAGGCGGTAAGCGCTTTGGTTTCGCCGCACTCGTAGTTGTTGGCGATGGTCAAGGCCGTGTTGGTTTTGGACATGGCAAGGCGCGCGAAGTTCCGGAAGCCATTAATAAGGCTACCGCTGCTGCGAAAAAGTCGATGATCCGCGTTGCATTGAAAGATGGCCGCACATTGCACCATGACGGCAAAGGCCATTTCGGTGCCGGTAAGGTAACATTGCGTTCGGCACCTGCGGGTACCGGCATCATCGCAGGCGGCCCAATGCGCGCTGTCTTCGAAAGCCTTGGCGTTGCGGACGTTGTGACCAAATCGGTTGGTACGTCGAACCCATATAACATGATCCGTGCTACCTTTGCGGCTTTGGCTGAACAGACCAGCCCCAAATCGGTAGCGCAGCGTCGCGGCAAGAAAATCGCCGACCTCCTTGGTCGCGGTGGCAGTAAAACTGCTGAAGCCGACGCAGAAGCTATTGCGGAGTAATCGATATGGCGAAGATTAAAATCAAGCAGACCGGTTCGCCGATCCGCCGTCCGGCTTCGCAACGCGCAACTTTAAAGGGCCTTGGCCTTGACAAGATGAACCGCGTTGTCGAAATTGAAGATACTGCCGAAGTGCGCGGAATGATCCGCACAGTTCGTCACATGGTCCAAATTCAGGACTAATAACAATAGCGCGAATTAAAGCGAAAGCGAGTGCACGACATGAAATTGAATGACATTAAAGATAACGAAGGCGCACGCCATCGTCGTATGCGGGTCGGCCGTGGTATCGGCTCTGGTAAGGGCAAGACTTCAGGACGTGGCCAAAAGGGCCAGACCAGCCGTTCAGGTGTTTCGATTAACGGATTTGAAGGCGGCCAGATGCCACTTCACATGCGTATTCCAAAGCGCGGCTTTAACAATATCTTTGCCAAGGACCATGCCGAAGTAAATCTGGGTATGATTCAGAAGTTCATCGATGCTAAGAAAATCGACATCAAGGCTGTTGTGGACCATGCTGCATTGAAGGCAGCTGGTCTCGCGCGTGGTGGTAAGGATGGCGTCCGTCTGCTTGCAAAGGGTCAACTGACCGCGAAGGTAAACTTCTTGGTAGCCGGCGCTTCAAAGGCAGCGATTGAAGCTGTTGAAAAGGCTGGCGGCAAGGTTGATGTTATCACCAAGGTTTCTGCCTCGGACAAGGCGGCTGCAAAGAAATCTTCCGTTAAGAACGCTGCTAAAGAAGCTGCGGCTAAGAAATAAGACTGGAGCGACGACTTCGCTCTTGTCATGCCAGCCCCGCTTCCCGATATGGGCTGGCGGGGTTTGACATTTCTGGGGGCCGTCCGGATACAGTCAGGCGTAATTTTTGGGATTAAGCCGATGCGCACGCAAATTGTGCTCGGCGTCAGTCCGGAACCAAGGAACGAATATCATGGCATCTAGGGCCGACCAAATGGCCTCGAACCTCAATCTATCGAAGTTCGGGCAGGCAACAGAGCTTAAGAACCGCATTTGGTTTACCATAGGCGCGCTCATTATATTTCGTTTATTAAGCTTCGTGCCATTGCCGGGCGTTGATCCTGTTGCCCAAGCGGCATTATATGCCAATAATGCCGCTGGCGGCGTTCTCGACATTTTTAACACCTTCTCAGGTGGTAGCCTTGAGCGGATGAGCCTTATCGCGCTCGGCGTTATGCCGTATATCACTGCTTCTATTGTGGTGCAGTTATCGGCCTCACTGTCGCCGACGCTTGCCGCGATTAAGAAAGAGGGTGAGAGCGGGCGTAAGAAGCTGAACCAATATACACGTTATGGCACAGTATTCCTGACCGCAGTGCAGGGCTATTTCCTTGCCGCTGGTCTCGAAAGTCTTGCTGCGGCTAACGGTATTGGTGCGGTAGTTGAACCGGGCCTTATGTTCCGCATAGTTGCGACAATCAGCCTTATCGGCGGTACCATGTTCCTGATGTGGCTCGGTGAGCAAATCACTTCGCGTGGTATTGGTAACGGCATTTCGCTTATCATCATGGCGGGTATCGTTGCGCAAATGCCGCGTTTGTTTGCGCAATTGTTAGAAGGCGGCCGTACAGGGTCGATTAGCGGGTTTGTTATTGTTGGCTTTATCGCGATGTTTGTAAGCCTCACGCTGCTGATCTGTTTTATGGAGCGTGGCCAGCGCCGTGTTCTTATTCAATATCCCAAGCGCGCAACGCAGCGTGGTATGATGCAGGCGGACCGCAGTCACCTTCCTTTGAAGATCAATACAGCCGGTGTCATTCCGCCCATCTTCGCTTCGTCGTTACTGCTCTTGCCGATTACGATAACGCAATTGGGCGGTAACAAAGTAGCGGGCGAAAGTGCCATTGGAGATTTCGTTATTTCGCTGAACCAATACCTTGCTCATGGGCAGCCGATATATTTGGCGCTTTACGGCCTGGGCATTGTGTTTTTCTGCTTTTTCTACACTGCGGTGGTGTTCAATCCGGAAGAAACGTCGGAGAACCTGAAAAAGGCTGGTGGCTTCATCCCAGGCATTCGTCCCGGTAAAAACACAGAAACTTACCTGGATTATGTGCTCACGCGCATCACGGTGCTTGGGGCAGCCTATTTGACGTTGGTTTGTTTACTGCCGGATTATATGATGGCACAGACGGGACAGCAGCAATTTTTTGCCATTGGTGGGACTAGTTTGCTCATTCTGGTGAATGTTACCATCGACACGATCTCGCAGATCCAGAGCCATTTGCTCGCGCATCAATATGGTGACCTGCTGAAAAAGGCGAAGCTCAAGGGTGGACGCGCCCGCTAAACGGCGCAACATCGAAACGAAGCAGGGGACACGTTTCATGAATATCATCCTTTTGGGACCTCCGGGCGCAGGCAAGGGCACACAGGCTGCCTTTCTTGTTGAGAAATATGGAATGGTCCAATTGTCGACTGGTGACATCCTACGTGCAGCGGTGAAAGCCGGCTCTGACGTTGGCAAAATGGCAGATGAAATCATGAAGGCCGGGAAATTATTTCCCGACGAGCTGATGGCGGAAATCCTAGGCGAACATATGGACGCCATTCCCACCGATAAGGGACTCATCTTCGATGGATATCCGCGCACAGCGCCACAGGTAGCTTTGTTGGATGGTTTGCTTTCGGCACGCAACCGGACGCTTGATCATGTTGTTGAACTTGTCGTAGACGAAGATGCTTTGGTTGAGCGCGTCGTTGGCCGTTACACCTGTGCCAATTGTGGCGACGGTTATCATGAGGTGTTCAAGCAACCTGCGGTTGCGGGGACCTGCGACAAATGCGGTTCGCATGAATTTAAGCGTCGTCCAGATGACAATGAAGAAACGGTGCGGACACGCATGGCGGAATATCGCGCAAAGACCGAACCAATTTTGCCTCTCTACGACGCTCGTGGGCTAGTTAGCCGCGTTGATGGTATGGCATCGATTGAAGATGTGACCGACGCCATCAACGCGATTGTTGGCTAAAGTCGACTAATATTGGGGAGCAGGGGCACGGACGTTCGCGCAGTCCAGGTGAAATGACAATGCTGCCCAGAATGAACCACGCTTTTATTTCCGAACAATCGGAGCTAGACCTTTCACATGAAAAGCGTCCTTTTGCATGCGGCCGTTCTTGCGGCAATTCCTTCTCCTGCTTTTGCTGAAGTCAAAGCCGCGTCAGATGCGGGCTTTAACTCGGTTCACATTGCGACCGTGAACGCGACACCTGAGGAAATCTGGAAACGCCTGCTGACACCGAAGGAATATTGGAACAAGGCGCATAGCTGGTCGGGTTCAAGTGCCGGTTTTTATATCGATGCACAGGCGAATGGTTGCTTTTGCGAACTGTTTCAGGAGGCCGACGCAAATGGCACATTGAAAACCGTCGGTAGCGTTGAGCATATGCGAGTTATATTCGCGCTCCCTGGCAAAGTCTTGCGCATGCAAGGTGCGCTCGGCCCACTTCAGTCAGAAGCTGTGATTGGCACGCTAACCGTGGCTATGGAGCCTGCCAAGGACAATGCCGGTACGCGGGTTAGCTTTTCCTATGTCGTGGGCGGTTACATGCGCTACAAGGTATCGGAAATTGCGCCTGCCGTTGATAAGGTGCTTGGCGAGCAATTCAAAAATATGCTGCTGCCTTTTGCCGTCGCAGGGACAGAAGGCCCCAAGATGGATAGCTTCAAGCTAGATATTGGGGCGATTACGGAACTAGTTTCTGACGAAACATCTGAAGCCATCGCTGAGAAGTTTGATGAAGGCGCCTCCGCAAATGAGATGCCTCAAGCGGAGCCAAATTAGTTGCCGGCAGGGGTACGCAACACAAAATCCAGCAACAAGATCGAAATAGGCTGGTGTGAGATGGTCGATGTACCAAGTCTTGGTCTGTCACAAGTGCATGCCAAGATGGACACGGGCGCTGCGACATCGTCTATTCACGCAACGCGGATTAAACCTATTTCGCGCGAGGGCAAACCTTATGTCGAATTCTGGTTCCGGCTCAATGCCGGTGAAAAGCCAAAGCGTTATGAGGCACCCATTATCGACCGACGCATGGTCCGGTCATCCAACGGTGAACGCCAAGACCGTTATGTCATCTCTGTGCAATTTTGCTTTGGTAAGCGGTGCTGGAACGGGCAGCTTACCTTGGCAAACCGGCGATCAATGGCCTTTCCCTTGCTAATTGGTCGGCGGGCGTTAAGGCGCGGCTTTCTCGTGAACAGCGGGCGGCGGTGGGTGTTGGGAAAACCCGCCAATCAAGGAAGCATAAGCACATGAAAATCGCAATGTTGGCACGGAATGCCAACCTATATTCCCACCAACGTCTTGTTGAGGCGGCGCAAGCGCGCGGCCACGAGATTGAAATATTGAACACCTTGCGTGTGACAATGAACATCACCTCACATCGCCCCGAAGCTTATTATCAGGGAACAAAGCTTGGCAAATATGACGCGGTTATTCCGCGTATTGGTGCGTCCATTACCTTTTATGGCCTTGCTGTTTTGCGCCAGTTCGAGATGATGAATGTGTGGTCGCTGAATGAAAGTGTTGCCATTGGCCGTTCACGCGACAAATTGCGGTCGTTACAGATTTTGGCGCGCAAGGGGCTCGGTTTGCCGGTAACAGCCTTTGCGCATGACCCACGTCAGACGGACGAAGTCATTCAGATGGTGGGCGGCGCTCCCGTCGTCATCAAATTGCTTGAGGGCACGCAAGGCATCGGCGTTGTCTTGGGCGAGACTGAAAAATCCGCGCGTTCCGTTATTGAAGCGTTTCGCGGCGCAAATGTGAACATTTTGGTTCAGGAATTCATCAAAGAGGCCAATGCGACCGATATCCGCTGCTTCGTTATCGGTAACAAAGTCGTCGCGTCGATGCAGCGACAGGGCGCCGAGGGTGATTTCCGGTCAAACCTACATCGCGGTGGTACGGCGACATCCATCAAAATTACCCCTGAGGAGCGATCCACGGCTGTCCGCGCGGCGCGCGCCATGGGTTTGAATGTTGCTGGAGTCGACATGCTGCGCTCCAATCATGGTCCTGTAATCATGGAAGTGAACAGCTCGCCGGGTCTCGAGGGTATTGAAAAAGCCAGTGGTAAGGACATTGCAGGCAAGATCATTGAGTTCATCGAAGAAAATGCCAGTGACGGCAAAACCAAGACGAAAGGCAAGGGTTAGCGCGCCGCTGGCCTTGACAGCGTGCGCGACTCACCGTAAGGCGCGAGTAATTCCAAACCTCTGGTAAAACCAGCAGCGCTCTTATGCGTCCGCTGGTTTTGTGCGTTTCGGAATATCATCAGCGTTGAGATAGGGTTTGTCCTCTCGGGGGCACCTGTGGAGCAGGAGTAAATAAATTGGCACGTATTGCCGGAGTTAACATTCCAACCAACAAGCGCGTGATCATTGCGCTTACCTACATTCACGGTATCGGCCGCACTAAAGCCGTCGAA
>JBEDEX010000016.1:0-19298 GCA_041175465.1 Pseudomonadota bacterium
CCGAATAAGCAGGCTGGCCAATAGGGCTGCCATGTCGGCTTGATACGGACTCAACAAAGGAGACCAAAATGCCCAAGCTCAAGACCAAGAGCGGTGTGAAGAAACGCTTCAAAATCACCGCGACAGGCAAGATCAAGCATGGCGTCGTTGGAAAACGGCACCGTTTGAGCAGCCATAATGCAAAGTATATCCGCCAAAACCGTGGCACCAGCGTGATCTCTGATCCCGATGCCAAGACAATCAAGAAATGGGCGCCCTACGGTCTGTAAGACCCGCGTACGTTTTTAAGAAAAGGATATAGATTATGGCACGCGTCAAACGTGGTGTGACCACCAAAGCTAAACATAAAAGAATTTTAGAGCAGGCGAAGGGCTATTATGGCCGTCGCAAAAATACGATCCGCGTTGCACGCCAGGCCGTCGAAAAGGCAGGGCAATATGCATATCGCGACCGTAAGGTAAACAAGCGCAACTTCCGCGCATTGTGGATCCAGCGTATCAACGCTGCAGTCCGCGCCGAAGGCATGACCTATGGCGTTTTCATGCACGGCCTGAAGCTTGCCAACGTCGAATTGGACCGTAAGGTTCTTGCAGACCTCGCGATGAACGAAGCCGCGATGTTTAGCACGATCATTGCGCAGTCGAAGGCGGCGCTCGCGAAAGCAGCATAAGCTTTTAAAACTTCGATATTGCGCAAAAGGGCGTGGGCGGCACTTGCCGTTCGCGCCCTTTTGCTTATTCAGTTCAGGCAGTGAATTATAGGAAAGCGCGGGAGTTAGACTCCCGCCTTCGCGGGAATGACGAAGATTATGGATATTGAAACCCTCCAAACCGAGTTGATGGCGGCTATTGATTCAGCGGGCACGCTGGAGACGCTGGAAGCTGTTCGCGTTTCTGCGCTTGGCAAACAGGGAAGCGTGTCGACTTTACTGAAAACGATGGGCGGCATGTCGCCTGAGGAACGTCAAACCCAAGGGCCAATCATAAATGGCTTGCGTGAAAGCATCACTTCAGCGCTTACCGCGAAGAAGGCTGAACTCGAAACCGCTGAACTAAACCGCCGTCTCGCCACCGAATGTATCGACATGACGCTGCCTGCGCTAGACGCCCCGCGCGGAACGATCCATCCCGTCAGCCAGGTCATGGACGAGTTGGCCGAGATTTTTGCCGATATGGGCTTTGCCGTCGCCGAGGGGCCAGAAATTGAGGATGACTGGCACAATTTCACGGCGCTCAATATACCCGAAACGCATCCCGCCCGCGCGATGCATGATACATTTTACTTCCCAGACGAAATGGCCCGCGATGGCCAAAAAATGGTACTGCGGACGCACACATCGCCCGTGCAAATTCGTACCATGACGTCACAGGAACCACCGATACGCATCATCGCACCGGGCCGTGTATATCGCAGCGACAGCGACGCGACCCACACGCCTATGTTTCACCAGATTGAAGGTCTTGTCATCGACAAGGGCATCCATCTGGGCCATTTGAAATGGACGCTGGAGACATTTTTAAAAGCGTATTTCGAACGCGAGGATGTCGTCCTACGTTTACGCCCAAGCTATTTCCCTTTCACCGAACCGTCGGTGGAGGTGGATGTTGGCTATTCCGTCATCAACGGCAAGCGCGTTATCGGTGGGTCCGAAGGCTGGATGGAAGTGCTGGGATCCGGAATGGTCCACCGTAAGGTTATTGAGGCTTGTGGGCTTGATCCCGATGTGTGGCAGGGCTTTGCCTTTGGTACCGGCGTCGACCGTCTCGCGATGCTAAAATATGGCATGGATGATCTGCGCGCCTTCTTCGACGGCGACAATCGCTGGCTACAACATTATGGATTCAATGCGCTCGATGTACCAACGCTGAGCGGAGGAGTAGGCGCATGAAATTCTCCTTATCTTGGTTGAAAGAGCATCTCGACACCGACGCAGATATGCCAGCCGTCGCAGACTGCCTGAACCGCATTGGTTTGGAAGTTGAAGGGATTGAAAACCCCGCCGAGGCATTGTCAGCCTTCCGCATCGCCAAGGTCATCAACGCTGCCCCGCACCCACAGGCCGACAAATTGCAGGTCCTGTCGGTTGATGCAGGTGGAGAACCGCTTCAGGTCGTCTGCGGCGCGCCGAATGCCCGCGCCGGCATGCTTGGCGTCTTTGGACCAGCAGGCGCAGTGGTACCCGCCAATGGCATGGTGTTAAAAGTCGCGGCCATTCGAGGCGTCGAATCGAATGGCATGATGTGTTCCATCGCAGAGCTTGAACTTGGTGATGACCATGATGGCATTATCGAGCTTCCAGACGATGCCCCCGTCGGGCAAGTCTATGCCGATTGGGCGGGCCTTGATGACCCCGTCATAGATGTCAGCATTACGCCCAATCGTCAGGATTGCATGGGCGTGCGGGGCATTGCACGTGATTTAGCAGCGGCGGGCTTAGGCACGCTAAAGCCGCTGGGCGACGTGTATAAAATTGATCTCTGCGCGCCTCTCGAGGGCAGCGACCCTGCGCCGAACATTCGCACGGATGACGAAGCCGGGTGCCCCGCATTTTATGCGCAGTCCGTCTCCGGCGTACGCAATGGCGAAGCGCCCGAATGGATGCGCGCCAAGTTAAAAGCGATTGGCCAAAAACCAATTTCAGCCTTGGTAGACATTACCAATTTCCTGTCGATTGACCTTGGGCGCCCGTTGCACGTCTATGATCGTGCAAAATTGAACGGCGCACTTGTCGCCCGCAAGGCAAAAGACGGCGAGGAGATTGTCGCACTTAACGGCAAAACCTACACGATGGATACCAGCATGACGGTCATCGCCGACGACGCGATGGTGCATGACATTGGCGGCATCATGGGTGGCGAGCATAGCGGTGTTTCGGAAGACACGACTGACGTTCTTATCGAATGCGCCTTTTTCGATCCGGAGCATATTGCCCGCACCGGGCAGAAGCTTGGCCTGACCAGCGACGCGCGCCAGCGTTTTGAACGCGGCGTTGATCCCGCGTTTCTGGAAGACGGGCTGGCGATTGCGACGAAGCTGGTTCTGGACCTGACCGGCGGTAAGGCAAGCGCCATCACCCGCGTTGGCCAGGCACCTATTACACCGCGTATATTTGCTTATGACACAGATTATTGCCGCCGCCTTGGTGGAGTTGACGTTGCGCCCGAAGAACAACGCAACATCCTAACGCGACTTGGCTTTTCTGTAACCGACGATTGGACCGTCACCGTGCCATCATGGCGTCGTGACGTCGATGGACCGGCTGATCTGGTGGAAGAAGTCGTCCGCATGGTTGGCCTCGACAATGTTGTGTCGGTGCCATTGCCCCGTGCAGACGGCGTGGCGCAGCCAACGGCGACGCCAGCGCAATCCTTGGAACGCAAAGTCCGTCGCGCGGCAGCAGCCCGTGGGCTGAATGAAGCGATCAACTGGTCCTTCCTTCCGCAAAAAGCAGCCGATGCCTTTGGTGGCGGCGCATGGAGCCTAGCGAACCCGATTTCTGAAGACATGAAAGTCATGCGGCCATCCTTGTTGCCCGGGTTGCTTTCAGCGGCCCAGCGCAACATGGATCGTGGCGCATCATCGGTTCGATTGTTCGAGATTGGGCGGCGCTACTTCGTTGGCACTGACGGCGCGAGCGACGAGCGCGCCACCGCGGGAATCGTGCTGGCGGGCGAACGGTCGGCACGAAACTGGGCAACGGGCAAGGCTGCACGCTTTGACGCCTTTGACGCAAAGGCAGAAGCGATTGCCTTGCTCAAGGCCGCGGGTGTGGCCACCGACAATCTGCTGGTGATGGATGATGCGGGCGCGCATTATCACCCGGGGCAATCTGCCACCTTGCGCATGGGGCCAAAGAACATATTGGCGGCCTTTGGCACTTTACATCCAGCGACGGCTAAAGCGTTCGACCTTGATGGCACTGTCGTTGCGGCGGAAATCTTTTTGGATGCCATACCGTTGAAGAAGGCGAGCGGCTTCATGCGGCCAGCCTTCACACCGCCAGCATTGCAAGCCGTGACACGCGATTTTGCGTTTCTGGTCGCAGAAGACATGCCGGCCAACGATCTCCTTCGCGCTATAAAGGGCACAGATAAGGAGAACATCGTGGCCGTACGCTTGTTCGATCGCTTCGCCGGACAAGGCGTGCCCGACGGACAAGTCAGCCTTGCGGTTGAAGTTACGCTTCAACCCACCGACAAAAGCTATAGCGATGACGAACTGAAAGCCATTTCAGACAAGGTCATTGCCGCGGCGACAAAATTGGGCGCTATATTGCGCGGATGAAAAGGGCCGGGCTATGACCCGGCCTTTTTTCGCCTAAATTTCGGTGCGCAGATTGAGAACCTTAGCCCCGCCTTTAGAAATGGCGGATAGAGATTGCCGCTGATCTGCTGACAAACGGGTTGAAGCGTTAATCATTCGTCCCTAAGCCGCGCTGCATGACGCTGAACCGCCGAACCTTTGCCATTATTTCCCACCCTGACGCGGGTAAAACCACGCTAACGGAAAAATTGCTGCTGCAAGGTGGCGCGATTCACTTGGCCGGTGAGGTCAAGGCGCGTGGGCAAGCACGACGTGCCCGTTCAGACTGGATGAAGATCGAACAACAACGCGGCATTTCGGTAACATCGTCGGTAATGACATTCCAGAAAGATGGGATTGTCTTCAACCTGCTCGACACGCCGGGGCATGAGGATTTTTCCGAAGACACCTACCGCACGCTCACCGCCGTCGATTCCGCCATCATGGTCATCGATGCGGCCAAGGGCATTGAGCCGCAGACCCGCAAGCTGTTCGAAGTGTGCCGCCTGCGCAGCGTGCCCATCATCACCTTCGTCAACAAGGTTGACCGCGAAGGCCGTGCTGCATTTGAAACCATTGACGAGGTTGCCGATGCACTCGCGCTGGACGTGTGCCCGATGAACTGGCCCGTCGGTATGGGCGGCGAGTTTGAGGGCCTGTATGATTTCAATAGTGGTCGCCTGAGCCAACCCTCGGGTGACAGCAAGGCGTTTGAAGGCAAGACGAGCGACCATGAAGGCTTGGACGCAACAACACTCGAGCAAGTGCTCACATCCGCTGGTGTAAACCGACTGCGCGAAGAGGCGGAACTTGCGCAAGCCGGATATTCGGACTTTGACCTGACCGCGTTCCAGAATGGTGACCTGACGCCTGTGTATTTCGGGTCAGCGTTGAAGGAATTTGGCGTGATCGAGTTAATCAACGCCATTGCTGCTTATGCGCCACCGCCGCGGCCACAGCCAAGTTCAAAGGGTGATATCGATCCATCGGAAAAGGAAGTCACTGGCTTTATTTTCAAAGTGCAGGCCAATATGGACCCGCAACACCGTGACCGCATTGCCTTCATGCGGCTGTGCTCAGGCACGTTCAAGCGTGGCATGAAACTAACGCCGTCCGGACTTGGAAAGCCCGTTGCGATACACTCGCCCATCCTGTTTTTTGCCCAAGATCGCGAAATTGCCGATAGCGCCGAACCCGGCGACATTATCGGTATTCCCAACCATGGCACATTGCGTGTCGGCGACACCTTGTCGGAACGCAATGATGTGCGTTTTACGGGCCTACCCAATTTTGCACCGGAAATCTTGCGCCGCGTCGTATTGCGCGACCCCACCAAGACCAAGCAATTGCGTAAAGCACTGGATGACTTAAGCGAAGAGGGTGTGATTCAGGTATTCTATCCTGAAATCGGTTCCAACTGGGTCATCGGTGTTGTTGGGCAATTGCAATTGGACGTGCTGATTTCCCGGCTTGAGGCGGAGTATAAGGTCGATGCGTTTTTGGAAGCCGCGCCATACGACACCGCACGCTGGCTGATTGGTTCGGATAGTGCGTTGGCGCAATTTATATCGTTCAACGGCGGGAACATGGCCAAAGACCGCGATGGCCACCCTGTATTTATGGCGCGCTCATCATGGGATGTGGGTTATCAGCAGGAAAAACATCCAGACCTGAAGTTCAGCGCAACCAAAGAGCGTTAACGCCAGACAGCAACACCAAAAGGTTCGATTTCTGCACTGCCGATGATGAACTGCGCGCCGACTTGCGCAGGGGCGGCCGTTTGCGTTTCAGCGAGATTGAACGCGAAGGTCAGATCACCGCGGCGGCGCAATCGTAAGGTCGACGGCAACGGCGTTATCGCGATCCCAACCTCCGTACACAAATTCACCAGCATGTTTTTAAGGCAGGCGTCATCAGTTAAAGTCGCAAGATAGACACTGCGCCCCGACCGCACGGCAGCGGCCCCGCCATCTTCATATGTCGCGATAATATCCGCCGCGCCGACCTCAATCGTTTCGCGCCAACGACCACTTTCATAGGACGCATTTTGATAGGTTATCGTCCCATTACAATCGGGCCGCAATGTTTCCACCGCCGTCACTTTGATCGGCACAAATGCACGCAATCGTCCAGGCGGCAAGCCCTCAACAATAGAAAACTCGTCTGTCTTTGCGCCCGTGCGCGGACCAAATAACAATAGGCTCTCGCTGGCCTGCAACGCAGCAAACGCCACGTCATCAAGCACCGCCAGCGTTGGCACAACGATTAACTTATAACCATCCAACCCCGCTTCGCCTACCGACACGAAGTCCACATCAACGCCAAGGCTGCGCAGCGCACAATAATATTGGAACACCACCGCATCATAACGATAACCTGCACCTTGGCGCTCAATATCATCGACCCAGCCCGAAACGGGATCGATGATAATCGCTACCGATGCCTTGGGCGCCACCGCAGATACATCGCCCAGCAACTGCATCTCTGCCGCGACTTGCTCCACCTCCGCCCATGCCGTCGCGGGCATGTCGTCTGGACGCAGCAACCCTGCGTGCATTTGTTCCTGCGCAAATGGCACTTGCCGCCAACGGAAATAGGCAACGCAGGCCGCGCCATGGGCAAAGGCCTGAAGTGTCCAATGGCGCACCATACCAGGCGCAGGGCGCGGATTATGCGGTGCCCAGTTTACTGGCCCCGGCTGCTGTTCCATTACCCACCACGCACCCTTGGACAGGCCGCGCACCGAATCAAAATTCAGCGCGGCAAGATCAGGGTGACCGGTGCGCATAAATGGCTTCCATTCCTCCGCCGACGCCTTCGCCATCAATTGATCCGAAAAACCGAGCGGATAATTGTCATAGCTCACAAAATCGAGTGCCTGCGTTAAGGCCGCATTGTCCACGCCCGTAGTCGCAGGCGGAATGATATTGTGCGTCACCCATTGTTCCGGCCCCACATGACGGCGAATGGCCGATATCATGACGTTATGAAAACGCACGACTTGTTCCGATGCAAAACGGCGATAGGCTAAACGGTGCGCCGGGTTCGTTTCACAGACGGTGAAAAACGGAAGCTCGATTTGGTCGAAACTATCATATTCCATCGACCAGAACACATTGCCCCATGCCGCATTCAACGTTTTGATATCGCCATAACGCTGCGCACAATAAGCGCGGAACTTTTCCAACGCCGCTGGCGACGCGCTCATCGTTGTGTCGTGACAACACAGCTCATTGTCCGTTTGCCAACCTACGACATAGGGGTGGTGCCCGTAACGCTCGGCCATCGCTGCGGTGATGCGCTCGGCCTGCACCAGATAAGTTTCGCTCGAAAAATCATAATGCCGCCGCGACCCGAATCCGCGGACCTGGCCCGTGTGAATATCAACGGGAAGAATATCCGGATATTTTGCGCACAGCCATTTGGGCGGTGTTGCGGTCGGTGTGCCCAACACAACCCTGAGACCTGCGGCACCGAGCGTTTCAATCGCGCGGTCCATCCACGCCCAATCAAAAATGCCTTCGCTTTTTTCGATCCGCCCCCATGCAAATTCGCCGATCCGCACATAGGTAAGCCCAAGCGCGCGCATTCGACCAGCGTCACGCACCCAAAACTCTTCCGGCCAATGTTCGGGATAATAGCAAACACCTAACATACCGCATGTTTAGCGGACGCCGAGCGCCTGACAAGCCTGTAGGACCGCAAATTGCCGCGTGAACGACAACGCAATCAATAGGCATGAAGAAGAAAACAACGCCATAATTCACGCATTCTGCCATTTTCTCGCCATGACTGGCGCTTATCTAAGCTGGTATGATATTAGATACACCTACGCCTAACATGACCGTCACCGCACCCTCCCCTGCAACGGATGTCCATACGGATACTGATATTGCGAAGCGCGCGGCTGCGCTCAAGCGCGTTCCCGATGACAAAGCAATGCTGCGCGCTGTGGCGGAATTGACGCGCGACTTGGGCACACCCAACCCGCGTATTTTCTGGTCTGACTTTCTGGCTTCGGCCTTTTTGGGCTATACGGGTCTTGCCGTAGCTATTTTGTCCAGCAATCTGTGGCTGCAATGTGTTGCGGCTCTTGTGTCGGTTCTAGCGCTCTATCGTGCGGGTGGCTTCATCCACGAAGTTAGCCATGTAAAGCATTCCGCCCTGCCCGGTTTCCGCCTCGGTTTTAATGCGGTGATTGGCGTGCCCTTGCTCGTGCCGTCGTACATGTATGAAGGCATTCACAATCTGCACCATGCGCGCACGCGTTATGGTACCGATCAAGATCCTGAATATTTACCGCTGGCGTTGATGAAACCTTGGACGTTGCCGTTGTTCATATTCGCCTCACTGCTTGCGCCCTTTGCCTTGCTGTTCCGCAACGCCGTGCTGGCACCGCTCTCGCTGTTCATTCCCGCGCTTCGCCAAATTGTGGTCGAACGATATTCGGGCCTAGCGATCAATCCCGCCTTCCGCCGCCGACCGGCCGAAGGCGAAGCGCATCGCAACTGGATCATACAAGAGACCGCCGCGAGCATTTGGTCGATTGTCCTGCTTGCTGGCGTGTTCAGCGGATTTATTCCGATGAATGCCTTTCTGATATTCTTGGCCATTGTTTCCAGCGTTGCCGTGCTGAATCAAGTCCGCACACTCGTGGCCCATTTGTGGGAAAATGATGGCGAACCCTTAAGCGTCACGGCGCAGTTCCTCGATAGCGTCAACGTACCGCCCCCGGGAATAATGGCGTCGATCTGGGCGCCCGTAGGGCTGCGTTACCACGCACTGCACCATTTGCTCCCCAGCGTGCCCTATCATGCCTTGGGTGAGGCCCATCGCCGTCTGACGGCACAATTGGCCCCCGACTCCGCCTATCACCGCGCAAATTATGATGGTTTGGCGGGATTGGTCACTCGTCTGACGCGTAGCACCTTCGTGCGTGGCGCTTAATCCAGGGCGTCCAGCGCAAACCCATAAGGACCGCGATGGCTATCCTCAAATTTAGGAAAACAGGAGCGGACGAAAGTGGACTTGGAGCAGCATCGCTGCTTGCCTAACGTCTTGGTTCAACGCATTCTAGTTCAAGAACAGGTTAATGGGGGTTGAGTGTGTCCGAAATTGTCACAGCAGTCCAACGCGGCAGTCAAGTCTACGTCTATGGGGCCGGACAGCGGCAGCTCTGCTCCGTTTTTGCGGGAACTGGACCGAATGACGGACTGAAAGGATATACCTCCAGCACAGTTAGCGTGCGAAGAGGCAGTCAAGTTTACGTTTACGATAACAAGGGTCGTCAGATTTCCAGCGTATTTGCTGGAAGGTAAATTCAGATTTTAAAAATCCCAATGGGGGATGGGGGTTTTGTGGGCGGTTTACCAACGAGATATATATCGTCATTTGTTGTCGAGTTCATAAGTGATTTCATGCACTTCTGCATTGAACAATACAAATTCTCGACAGACGAGGTCAGTATTATTTGTGTGGTCGCGACCGAAAGCACTCGGGAAATTCTCCATGACGGTTATTTGTTAAAAACCTATGGCGCCGAGGGTCCGGCAATTCCGGACGAGTTCCGATTTCCGGTCAGCGTTCAGTTCGTTTGTCGTCGGCTGGGAATGCCGCGAGAAACAACACGGCGAAAACTCGAAAGCCTAGCAAATAGAGGTTTTCTAACCAAAATTAAGGGCGGATATTCGCTACCGGCACAAACGGACACAGCTGATTACACGAAGGAGTTGAGGGACTTTTTGGTGTTAAAAGTCCGCGGACTTCAGAGTTATATAGAAAAAATACCGAGATAATTGCTTTATCAGTAGGTCGGCGCAGCTGTGTTGGTCGCGCTTAAGAAATGGATGTCTCAAGACGCTTCAACGGAAAGACAACTTTTCACTCCGCGAGATAGGCGGCTAGCCCAACGGTCACAGCAGCAGCAATCAAGGCAAGATACGGCAGCAAGCCGGCTTTCGGTTGCACAATTGCCTCATCTAAAGCCAGATTATCGGCCCCTGTTGAGGTCGGAAATTGCCCTTTGTCCTGAATATAATGACGGAATGCGAAAACCGGGATGATTAGCAAAACGGCCAAGAGGCCGTTGCGCAGCGTTCCATCGCCCCACACATTTGCGCCGGCGCCCATCCAAACCATATTCACAAAACCAAGGACAGCCCCTGTCGCAAGCAACCAAGTCGGGCAACGATACGGCCGGTTCCAATCACCCCGGTCAATGCGGTGAATCCATCCAGACTGAAGGTTGAGGAAATTGAATACAAAATAGCAGACGTTTGAAATCATCAGCACCGCGAAATAATCGGATGCAAGCAGGAGTAGGATGTTGAATACCAAGTCTGTCCACATCGCAGCGGTCGGCGCGCCATGGGCATTTACCCGGGAAAGGTAGCGCGGAAACCAGCCATCCACCGATGCCTGATACAAAGTGCGTGAAGAGCCCATCATCGATGTCATCACAATCAACAATAGTGCGAGAACCAACATCACGATCAACAGGTTGCCGACAATGGCGCCTCCGCCCAAAATTTTGGCAAGCGCATTGGCAACACCCGAGCCATCATAAATCGTCGGATCGAGCATGCCCTCCAGCCCAAGCGACGCTTGAAAGACGAGCGGCACGAGCGTGAAAATTGCCATACACAAAAGGCCCGATGCAAAAATCGCGCGGGCGGTATCCTTTGCCGGATCGCGGAATTCACGCGTGTAACAAACCGCTGTTTCAAACCCATAGGTTGACCAGCCAGCCCCGAACATAGCGCCGGCCAGAAGTGTGAGCCCCGCCGCATTCCATGTTCCAAAACCGATCTCCCCCGCGGCATCGCGTACCATCGGCAAGATTGGGAACAGATTTTCGGTAGGCAGATCTCCTGTGATTAGGGGGATTATACCGACAAGCAACAATGGCAACATGCAGGCGATACCAAGAATTTTTTGGAAATGCGCCGCGCGTGCAGCACCATGATGCTGAAGCGCAAAAGTCAGCAGCAGGAACCCTGTCGCGATGATAGAAACGAGATTGATTCTAAGATGTAGCCCCTCCCGCACGAAATTGAGCGGGAGGAGGTCAAGCTGCCATTGACGAATTGCGGCGTCGGCCGGAAATAGGCTGGCCATGACATAGCCTGCGCCAAGACTTGTCCCGAGTGCCAACACAGGCGACCATGCAAGCCAATTGCACCACACGGAAATTGGCGCAATGAACTTGCCATAAGGAAGCCATCCTGCAGCCCCATAGACCGATGCGCCACCAGACTTATTTGGATAAAGTCCGGCAATTTCCGCATAGACGAAGCACTGCATAAACCCCATCAGGATGGAAGCGATCCAAATCACCCAACTGGGTTGGCCGATCATTGTGGCGATGCCGCCCATGGTCAGGAGAACGCCGGCAGGCACCCCGCTCGATGCCCAGAAAGCATCTTTCCAATCAAGTTGGCGTTGCAACTGCATTGGGCTTCCTGCCTGTCCTGTGCTCTCTACCGCCGCCGTGCTCGCCACCGGTCTTCTCCCCCCGAGAATGCAGTGCCAACCTCTGAAAATAGATCAAAGGTTGGCCCGATTTTTTCCTGCCCTCAGCGCATCAATTGCCGAAGTTATAGCGGACTGTGAGGCCCCAGGTGCGTGGCTTGGCATAGACGCCCAACGTATCCCCCCAATATAGCGAGCCATCGAAAGCATAAACACGATAGGCACGGTTAAAGAGGTTATTCACGAACAGGGCTACGTCGACCTTTTCATCAGCTGTGGTAAAGCCAAGGCGGCCATTGGCAACGCCATAACCCCCTTCCCGTTCCACGGGCGCGCACATGACAGTGAAGCACATCTTGCTCTGGAAAATTGCGTCTGCCTGAACCGAAGCCGTACCACCTGCCAGCGCAAATTCATAACGTGCCATGGCACTGCCTGATAGCTTTGGTGCTTGCGGAAGCTCATGCGCCACAACCGTAACGCCATCCGGCAGCAATACATTCTTAACTTCGCTGTCTTGCAAGGCACCGGCGAGTTGAAGGGTTACCCCTGGGGCAGGCCGCGTAGTGAAGTCCGCTTCAAGGCCTTTGACGGTGGCGGGAAGGTTGCGGACAACCTGCGTAAACCCAACCTGCACGAACGCCTGATAATTCTTATAATCATAATAAAATGCGGCGAGGTTGAATGTCGTGCCCGGTGCCAGCGTGGTTTTCAGACCAACTTCAAAATCGTTCAACGTCTCCGGCTGATAAGCCAGATTGTTCAGCGTATCGACCAGCTGTGATGGGAACGGTGTTCCGGTCGAAAAAGTGAATCCGCCCGATTTTGAACCACGGTTATAGCTGGCGTAAACCAAAACATTGTCGCTTGGCTTATAGTCAATCTCTGCACGCGCGGTGACGCCGCTGAAATTGGGCGAGGCGGCATCCGGCGTAATGGTCACGCCAGATGTGCCGGCGCCATAGGTCCATGTCCCAGGCGTGTTGGTGCCCGTTAGGTCGGTGTAGGATATGCCATTTGGTCCAAAACGAAGCGAAAGCGCGTAGAGTGGCAACGTGTGCACCGCGGCGTAATTTCCAACCTTGTGATCATGCCAATAGCGCAAACCGCCAATCAGCTTAACCTGATCGCTCACTTCATATTCATTTTGGGCAAAGATGGCGTACGATGTCGTCTTCTGCGTAAAATTCACGCTGGGGTCATAGCCGGCGAACGGCGTTGCGTACTTCGCCTTGTACTTCCCATCGATAATCATACCAAAGGCGCCGACTGTTAGGAAATTGCGGTCCGATGTCTTGGAAAGCCTCAATTCCTGAGAATATTGGTTCACGTTCGCGTCTTGGAAGAACACGGTGCCTGATCCGTAACATGTCAGCGCGGTGTTTGGCGCAGGGCATGGCGCAGTTGCTGCCGGCGTGACATTTTCAACATATGGGATTTCGGGCGGGCCATTGCCGCTTTCGATGTAGAATTTGTCGACATGCTGATAATCGGAAATCGAGGTCACATCGAAGTCGCCAACTTCAGCATCAATCCGTAGCGTGCTACCAAACAACTTTCGGTCGACATAGGCATCGCCCGTACCCGCGGTCTTCCAAGGGCTTCCGCCCTGCGACGCTGCGATTTCCGGATTGAAATAGCCATTGCCAGCCGTCCCGGTCACACCCCAATAAGAGCATGTTGCGGCCGGCGCGAGGAACTCGCCCTGAAACTGTGCATTGGGGCAAGCGGGGCCATAATTATATACACCGGCCTGGCGCTCCTTGTCCGCCTGCGAATAACGCAATGTCAGCTTCGCTTTAAATGCAGAGCTGGGGTGATAGTCGAAAATGCCCCGCAAAGCCCAGTGATTGTTCGCCCCCCGGTCCTTCTCTCCCGGAGTGATGTTCTGCATATAGCCATCGTCGCGATTGAAAATGCCCGACACGCGGGTGGTCAAATTTTCACTGACAGCGCCAGACACCGCTCCTTCAAGCACAGTCTGATTGAAACGCCCGTAAGTCAGCCGAACGTAACCGTCCAACTCTTCGGTCGGCTGGCTCGATATGAACTGCACGGCGCCGCCTGTGGCATTCCGACCAAAAAGCGTCCCCTGTGGACCGCGCAAAGCTTCCACCCGCGCCAGATCGAAGATCGGGAAGCTCGCCGTTGTGATCGAACTGGCGTAAGAATCATCCTGATAGACGGCAACGGGCGGCTCTTGCTGATCTCCATAGTCATTCTGCGACACGCCGCGCATATTGAAGACAACCTGCGACGAAGAATACGCATTATATTTTAGGTTCGGAATGGCGGAAACAACGTCCGTCGCATTTGTGATGTTGCGGTTATCAAGATCGTCCTTGCTCAACACCGATATTGCGATGCCTATGTCTTGCAACTTCTGTTCGCGCTTTTGCGCCGTAACAATTATTTCAGTGCCGTCAGCATCCTCTAGGGCTGGCGCAGACATTGTCTGCGCAGAAGACACCTGCGCCGTTGCCAACGCAACGGTTAGAGCCGAGCTGGCAAGCAAGTACCGCCCAAGCTGAGCTGCGCGAAATGAATTGTTCATGAAAAATCTCCCCCGTTGTTATGCCAGACGCAGCAGGCATTTTCGTCTGCCAGCGTCACTTTTCTCCTCATCGTGGCATGATAAGCATAATGTTAGTGAGTGCAAGCCGGCAGCTTTGGCCTGCGACAATATTTGTGGATGACTGTTCTAATCAGACGAAGTGCGGCTTGCAGCAGCAAAGGTGCTATCGCCTAACATATTAGAAAACTGGAGCGGGCGAAGGGATTCGAACCCTCGACCCCAACCTTGGCAAGATTCGGCTCGATGAAATTTTGCGGTTATATCAGATGGTTATTTGGCCCTTGAAAAATCCGAACACGATCCGAACATTTTCAGCCCGTTAAATGATGCGTGCGAATCCTGCCGCGCCACGCGCTGGGGGTGAACTTGCCTCAGGCTTGTTCACTTGCAGGGCGGTATTCAGCATGTGCTCCACATCACCTTCGTCTCCGAGGATTGCTTCCATGCTGCGGACGCATAAGCAGACTTTATCATCCGCTAAATCATACCAGATTTGCTTGGACGCACGACGCGTTTTTACGAGATCGTTGCGACGCAGTTCCGCAAGTTGCTGGCTCAGCGCAGGTTGGCCGATGCCCGTTGCGGCATCGATTTCGCTCACCGTGCGTTCGCCGCGCAAAAGGCAAGATAAGATCATCAGCCGCTGCGGCTGCGCATAGACTTTTAGCTTATCCGCCGCTTTTACGGCGCGGTCGCGACTTTCAAAAAGCGACGTCATTTCGTGTCGGCCAAATGGCAAAACCAATCATCGCCAACACTGATTTCGGCGCTGTTTATAATTGGTAATGCAAGCAATTTTTCCCCGGGTTGCCATCCCTCTGGAGCAAGACCAACGCCGCCTTGAGTAGCTTGCAATGCGTAAAGAAGGCGCAGCATTTCACTGACCGAGCGGCCAACATTATGCGGATAAGTGGTGATGGCACGAATGATGCCGTCGGGGTCGATGAAATAGGTTGAACGAACCGCGGCGCTATCGGCCGCTGCATCATCAATCATGCCATATGCGCGACCAATCGCCATGGAAGGATCTTCTATGATTGGGAACGGAACATGTATTCCAAATTTGTGTTTAATCGCAGTGACCCACGCAATGTGCGAATGGATACTGTCCACGGAAAGTCCGAGCAATGCACAACCAGTTGCTTCGAACGCAGCGGCCGACTTGGCAAGAGCAATGAATTCTGTCGTGCACACTGGTGTAAAGTCCGCAGGGTGCGAGAACAAGATGAGCCACTGGCCCCGATATTCCGAAAGACTCCGTTCGCCGAGCGTGGTTCGCGCGCGAAAGTCCGGCGCTGTTTCGCCGATCCTAATGGGCTGTGCGGCAACTGCTTTCGTGTCGTTCATTTATTCATCCTGTTCATCTGTCGGCGCTGCCACGAGTCTCTTATTGACGCAACATTGATAATTGATTACACAATTTATGTAAATATGAATTTATAGGAGTTTCCCATGCCCGACTCAGCGTTAGAAAATGCCATCGCGCAGGTGAGCGATGCCCAAAAGGGCGTTCCTATAATTCGTGCCTTTTTCGACAAGCCGACTTTCACGGTCAGCTATGTGGTCCACGATCCTGAAACCAAGCAGGCTGCGATCATTGATAGCGTGCTTGATTTTGATCCTGCTTCGGGGCGAACATCGTTCGCGTCGGCGGATGCCATTATCGCATATGTTGCACAGCAGGGCTTGGCCGTTGATTGGCTGCTCGAAACCCATGCGCATGCCGACCACCTTTCGGCAGCACCTTATTTGCAGCAGAAGATCGGCGGCAAAATCGCCATCGGCGAACATATCGTCACCGTCCAAAATGTGTTCGGAAAGCTTTTTAACGCTGGCACAGATTTCCAACGTGATGGGTCGGACTTTGACCGGCTGTTTGCCGATGGCGACCACTTCCAAATTGGGAAGCTGGACGTAACCGTTCTCCATGTCCCCGGTCATACGCCTGCGGACATTGCCTATGTCATTGGCGATGCCGTGTTCACGGGCGACACAATGTTCATGCCCGATTACGGCACCGCGCGCGCAGATTTCCCCGGCGGCGATGCGCGGCAATTGTTCCAGTCGTTGCGCCGGATATTGTCGCTGCCTGCTACGACGCGGCTCTTCATGTGCCACGACTATCTACCTACTGGCCGCACCGAATATGCATGGGAGACCACTGTGGAGGCAGAGCGTGCAGGCAATATCCATGCCCATGACGGCATAACCGAGGATGAATTTGTCGCGATGCGTGAAGCACGTGATGCGACGCTGGATATGCCGCGCCTGATTTTGCCGTCGGTGCAAGTGAATATGCGTGCGGGGCATATGCCCGCGGCGGATGACAACGGCATCACCTACCTCAAAATCCCGGTCAACGCCGTATGATACCAGCCTTTCCCAATGCCATGCCTGTTGAAGGCTTTATGGGTGGCTTACTGATTGGGCTTGCAGCTGCGATCATGCTGCTTGGCCTCGGCCGGATTGCCGGCGTCAGCGGGCTTGCGGCGCGGGCAACGGGCATTGCCGACACCGGAGCACCCCGAAATGTGGCAATCGCATTTGTTCTTGGCCTTCCGCTTGGCGCGTTTCTGATCTCGCAGACCCTTGGTGCGGTCCACGTCAGTTTTCCAGCATCCATCTGGCCGCTGATCATCGGTGGCTTGCTCGTTGGCTATGGCACACGGCTCGGCTCGGGCTGCACCAGTGGCCATGGCGTATGCGGGCTGTCGCGTCTTTCGCCGCGATCCATGGTTGCAACCGGCATGTTCATGGCAAGCGGGTTTGTGACCGTGGGGCTTCTTCGCGCTGGAGGTTGGCTATGACCCGGGCGCTCATCGCATTGCTCTCTGGCCTGTTGTTCGGTGCCGCGCTTGCCTATTCGGGGATGTCCGACCCAGCGCGCGTTCAGGCATTTCTGGATCTGTTTGGTCAATGGGATCCAACGCTCGCTTTCGTCATGGGCGGTGCCATGCTGCCGATGGCAGTGGCTTGGGTGATTAAATCGCGGCTGTCGGCACCACTTGCTGCGCCAGCCTTTGATTTGCCAGGCACGGCCACGCTGGATCGCCCGCTTGCGTTTGGGGCCATATTGTTTGGAATGGGCTGGGGCATTGCTGGCCTTTGCCCCGGGCCTGCGCTTGCTGACTTGGCGATTGCGCCGGGCGATGTCGCGCCATTTGTCGGTGCGATGTTTGTTGGCATGGCCGTGCAGCGCTTCGTACCTTTTACATCCCAAAAAACAAAACAGGCGGGGGCCTAAATGACGTTCAAATCCATCACGCCAAACTTTTCTGTCTCAGCGCAATTGACGGCAGAAGATGTGCATCAGGCCGCCGCGCAGGGCTTTAAATCGATCATATGCAACCGGCCAGATGGCGAAGAGGCGGGGCAACCATCCGCCGCCGCCATACAGAAAGAAGCAGAAGCGCTTGGCCTGTCATTCACGTATATTCCAGCCGTTTCAGGCGCGGTTACGGACGATGATGCGGCGAAGATGAAAGTGGCTCTTGCCCAAATGCCATCCCCCATTCTTGCTTATTGCCGCTCCGGCGCGCGTTCAGCCAAGCTTTGGGAAATGGCGACAAAAGATCAGGATGCAGCGCCATCCTCCACCAAAATCTATGATGTGGTTATCGTGGGCGGCGGCAGCGCGGGCATTGCGACCGCCTCCAGCCTATTAAAACGCAATCGGAAGCTATCGATTGCCGTTATCGAGCCGTCAGAAGATCATTATTATCAGCCTGGCTGGACTATGGTTGGGGCCGGCGTTTTCTCGGCTGAATTCACCAAGCGCACCGAAAAATCGGTCATGCCCAAAGCGGTTGACTGGATTAAGAAGGCAGCCTCTGGCTTTGCGCCTGAGGACAATAAAGTGATGCTCGCCGATGGCAGTTCGGTTGCCTATCGCGTTTTGGTGGCTTGCCCCGGCATTAAGCTGGATTGGGAGGCGATCGACGGCTTGACCGAAACGCTCGGTCAAAATGGCGTAACGTCCAACTATCGTTACGACCTTGCCCCTTATACCAACCGCCTTGTGAAGGATTTCAAGCAAGGCCGTGCGCTATTCACACAACCGCCAATGCCGATCAAATGTGCAGGCGCACCGCAAAAATCAATGTATCTGTCGTGCAGCGCGTGGGAGCGTGCCGGGGTGTTAAAAGACATTGATGTGCAATTCCATAACAGCGGCGCAGTGCTGTTCGGGGTCGCGGCTTATGTGCCCGCCTTGATGGAATATATTGAACGCTATGACGCGCATCTAAATTTTGAATCGAAGTTGGTTGCGATCGATGGCCCTGCCAAAATTGCCACATTTGAACAGAAACGCGGCGACATAATCACGCGGGTCGAAGAAAAGTTCGACATGATCCATGTTGTCCCGCCGCAAGTCGCACCAGATTTCGTGCGCAACAGTCCGCTGGCTGCCGCAAGTGGTTTTATAGAGGTCAATGAAGCAACGTTGCAGCATGTGCGTTATGCAAATGTCTTCGCCTTGGGCGACGCCTGCTCAGCATCAAACGCCAAGACAATGGCGGCGGCACGCAAGCAAGCGCCAGTGGCAGCGGTGAATGTTCTTGCCGCATTGGACGGCAAGCCGCCGGTCGCCGATTATGACGGCTATGGCAGTTGCCCGTTAACGGTTGAGCGCGGCAAGATTGTGCTCGCCGAATTCGGCTATGGCGGAAAATTGCTACCGAGCTTCCCGAATTGGCTAATCGACGGCACGCGCCCATCGCGCCTGTCATGGCTGTTAAAGGACACCATCCTTCCGCCAATTTACTGGCACGGTATGCTCAAAGGGCATGAATGGATGGTCAAGCCCCACAAAATCGGCGCGGCGTAACCGATATGAAATTGGCGCGCTATTTACCGATATTGGAATGGGGACGCGGCTATGGCGGCGTGACGTTGACCAATGACTTGGTCGCCGCCGCAATCGTCACGATCATGCTCATCCCGCAAAGCC
>JBEDEX010000017.1:0-100827 GCA_041175465.1 Pseudomonadota bacterium
AGACCATCGAATATCGGCGCTTGCAACACCGCAAGCTTGCCGCCTAACATCAACCACCAGACGAGGCCCGCACTCCGCTAATCTACGCCGCGATCTGAGCCAAATGTTTTGACGACGGACACGACACGTTCGCGAGCGAAATAGCTCCATTGTTGCGCGCCTTAACGCTCAGAGCGTTGACAGATATGGAAGAGCCGAGTCCAACCTGTTGGACCTGCCCAACAGCGCTGACCGTCAGAACGCCAGAGCTTGTCATGTTGGAAAGGTCAACCGTGCCGCCAGATGTGACATTGATCGCACCGGTGCCAGCCTGGTAATAGAAATACTGACCCATCACGAGACCACCGGTCCCACTAGCTGTGACGTTGATGCTTCCTGCAGAACCAGTCCGCAGGTTGAGGATGTCATTGAGTGAACCTGTGGAGTGCGTGACCGTCGCGCCAGAAATAGTCATGTTGCCGCTTGTGGAAAGCACGCTCTTCGAAAGAATTACTTCCTTGTCGGCGGTAACTGTGACCGCACCTGAGCCTGTGGTAATGGTCTGGTTGACCTGTACAGTCCCGTTGGAGCCTGTAACAAAATTGCCGATAAGCGTAACGTTGCCCGTTGTCGTAGTCAGCGTCCCCGGCGTCGTCAGGTTGCCGTCTCTGGACTGGAAGTAAATATTCCCAGAGGTCGTTGTCAGGTTTTCTGGCGTCAGCACAAGTTGTGTGCCCGCAATTGCAGTGATTGATGTGGTGACAGCGAGCTTGCCGGTCAAAGAATTCAGGCTCAGGCCGTTGATGTCACCGATTGATGCGGATGCGCCTGAAGCCGTGAGCGTCACCTGCCCTGTAAAGTCGTTGAGCATGCTCGACAGGTCGATGCTACCCGCTCCAGCTGTAATTTGCGCGGTCGTGGCATAGACTTTGGAGGCGGAAGTCTGGCTTACGCCGACACCCTTCAGAACAAGATCGACCCCCGCGGCGTTCAACGTGGTTGCTACCAAACGCAGCGCGCCATCGGTCGTTTCGATCTGCGAACCGGCACCGGCCGTTACGTTACCTGTAAAGGTAAGGCCTGCCGCCGCGCCGCCCGCGCCGCCGCTATCCGTAATGGTCAGCGCGCCTGTGCTGGTGAAGGCACCGAGATTGTCGATACGGGTGTTGGTAGCCGTGACACTGCCTGCATTGCCATAAATTGTAGCCGCGGAGATAATGCCAGTGGTCGCGCTTTGCGTTACCGCGCCCGAAAGTGCACCGCCGCTAACGCCCAACGACACGCCGCCAGCGGTAGCGCTGACAATATTGAGCGTCGCGTTGGCCGCGCTGCGCAAGATGATTGCAGATGCGGAATCACTGTCCGTTGTGATTGTGCCGCCAAGCGTAATGGCGTTGGTTCCACCGCCGCCGCTGACTGTGATCGTGCCGCCCATAGAGGAAACGCCGCTGCCGTCGGCATTGATGCTTGATCCAGATAATTGGCTAATCGTTTCCCCGGCAAGAGAGATGTCGCCGCTTGCCGTGATATTGTTAGCGCCAATGACAAGGGTGCCCACAGCGCCCGTGCTCTTTGCAGTTGCGATACGAATACCACCGGTGCTCGTCTGCGCGCCTGCAATGGTCAGGCCGCCGATCGTGTCATTGATCTCGAGGTCGTATTGCGTACCCTCGACATTGGTGACGTTAGACAGATTCAGGGTGTCGATCTTGTTCAGGTTCGCCAGTACAACCGACCCACCGATAGCAGTGGTCGCTGTACCGATGTTGAGCGAGGCCGTCTGAATGACCGAATTCTGAGCCTGCGTGATATTGCCGGTAATGGCAAAGCTGTTATCGCCGAGGATCAAGCCGCCCGCCGTCGTGACATTCGGCAGCATCAACGCGGTCGTTCCACGCACCGTGATCGCGGTCGATGTTGTGTTGGCCGTTGCCAAGGTACCAGATAGGGTGATCGCACCAGCCGCTGTGCCGTCATTACCCGTCAGCAAGATGGTGCCACCGTTGGTACCATTGCTCGGCGTGGTCCCATTGAGCGAACCGGTTGCACTGATGGTGCCGCCATTCTGCGTGATACCGCGACCGGACAGGATGATATTGCTGCCCGCCGTAGCAAGTTCACCCGCTGAAACGCCGAAGCCAGCAAGGTTAAGCGCACTGTTGACAGCCGTTAGCGTGATGGCACCGTCCGACGTTTTGATGTCACCAGAAAGCAGAAGGCCTGCGACATTGCGGAAGGTAAAGGTCGCAGGCGTGGCTGCGATGCCGGTCGCGACATAAAATGGGCCAACTGAGGCGACATTGTTGCTGTTGTTGAAAGTAACCGATGCACGTGCCGCTGGGGCGGTGGCCGCACCGCCCGCCGAACCTGCGGCGCTTTGGCCCGAAACAGCGCCCGTTGACGTCAGCACAGACGTGCCGGCTTGGGTTATGCCCTTGCTTGCATGGAACTGAATGCCACCGGTGCCCGACGTAATATTACCATTAAGCGTAACGTCATAGGTAGCGCTCGCAGCAGCAAGGTTTACGCCCTTACCAGCGGTGATCACCACGCCACTTTGCGCGCCAGACGCAGTAATTACACCGGCTGCGTTATTCGAGAAGGCGCCCCCTGCGTTCAACGTGATCGTTCCAGCGGTCGCGGTCGACGTGATTGCCCCATTGATGGACATTGCCTGGCCGTTGAACGTTGTCGTGTTCACATAATAGAGGCCGCTGGTCAGCAAAATATTGCCGCCAGAGGTCATTGCACCGGTCAGCGTCAGCGTGCCATATGCCGTTCCGGTAATTGTGCCGCCTGCGGTGATGGCCGCACCGAGGGTCATGGTGCGATAGTTGGTCGCTGTCGTCGACTGGTTCTTTCCACTTTCCAGGGTTACATTCCCAGTGGCATTGACGGTCCCGACGCCTGAGTTATCTAGATGGCCCCAGCTCTGCAGGAAAACATTCCCTGTAGCGGAAATTGCCCCCTGAACGCTCAGCGTATTGCTATTGCCGCCTTCTGCCGCCTGTAAAGTTATGTCCTTGGATGTCCCGGAGGTCGTCACACTGCCGGTGCTGGCAACTGTCAGGCTAGTGTTACCCTTTATGAAGACCGTGCCTGTTGTGGAATTCACCGCGCCTGCAATCGAGATGCCCTGCGATGTCGTGGTCATTGTAATATTGCCAGCAGCCGTCACCGAACCTGTGGAGCTCACGGTTTGGGTGTTGTTGCTCATCAAGGTGACGGCACCCGTTGTCGAGGCGAGCGCGCCTGAAACGGTAAGAGTGCTATCCGTCCGAAGACTCATTGCGCTGCCGGCCGTCAAATTCGTTACGGAATTGAAGCTGTTGTCCGATCGTTCCAGCGTGATTGACCCACCAACTTTGCCAGTAAGCGACGCCAAATCGATTTGGTTTTGTTGCGTGACGTTGCCAGCAACACTTTCTGTCGCCCAACCCACGGCTACGGTGGATGCTTCCCCAGCGCCCGCAGAAATATTGGTCACTGTCGCAAAATATTTGCTGCCCGATGCCGCAGCGGCATTCGCGCCCGTGATCGTCTCGGTCAAGGCACGGCCAAACATATCGGTGCCTGTCACGGTAAAGGTGCGGGCGCTATCATCCGCAGCGCTCGTAATGACAATGCGATTGCCCGTGGATGACGTGGCTACGTTGCTTGCGGCCGCGCTACCGTTAATCGTGAAAGAGCCGCCTTCAGCTGCAACATCTTGGCTTGCAGAAACCGCTGCCGTTACCGCATCAGAGCCGAATTGCAGCGCACCGAAAGTGTGCGAGTAGCCCAACTGAACGTTGTTAGAATTCTGAATTATATAAGTATTGGCATTACTTGAGGACTGCTGCGTTCCGCCCGAAAACGTAATGTTTCCGCCTCGGGCGCGGAGTATGAGATTTCCAGACGCCGAGTTTATGTTGCCATCGGATGTTATCGAAGAGCCTTCCAAAACAACCGAGTTACCAGTTGTATTGGAGCCAACGGTCAACGTACCTTGCGTTGCAATTCTAATAGCATTCGAGGTCGTACCTTCGTCCAGCCGACCAGCTTTGTTCAGATTATTGCCTTCTGTGTCCGCGTCGAAGATTGCAAATGACCCATAACGCAAAACGCGGTCAATTTGACGGATCTCGTTGTTCGGATTGGTCAGTGTGATATTGCCGGTGGTTCCATCACGCGCTCTCATCGAAAGTTGGCCGATTTTTAAGGCGGTACCGGCATTCTGAGAAACGTTACCCGAATACCAGTTCCAATAATTGTTGCCCGTGCTCGGGACATTGTACCAGCTATCTTCACCCATGATGAGACCGCCTCGGTTGCCCAAAACGCCTGCCGTTATATTACCAAGGATGGTATTGGCCCCACCGCCGTGAATCAAAACCGCCGAATTTGAAGTATTCCCCGCAATTATGTTACCTTTTAGGTCGATAACGCCGCGATTATTTGCGTTGTTATAATCATATCCGTAAATGATAACTTGGTTACTAGCGGTAACGTTTGATGTGGCGCCTTGCGTGACACCAAATCCGGTCAAGGTCGCGTTGCCCGAGGTGGCGGTAATATTGAAGTTACCTAAAATCAGCGCGCCATTACCCGTCGCGATATCAACCGACGTCGCGGTCACATTGCCCGTCAGCGCCATACCCGCCGTATGACCAATGGCTTTCACGGTCAGGCTGCTGCCCACATCGAAATCGCCCAGCGTGTCAATTTTATTGACCGACGAGGTGATGGAAATAGAGCTTGCCGACGATACCGTCAGGTTAGCGATATCAATCTTATCCGTCTGGTTCCAGACGTCGACTTGGGAAAACGCGCCCGAAATTGTGTCAGAGGCGGCAAGCCCGACAGAGACATTCGCCGCTGTCGCATTTGTGGCTACAACGCTCGTGATTGACTTATACAATTTAGTTGATGTGACGCTGGTCGCAGATGCGCCGGTGACTGTTTCAGACTGCGCATTACCGCTGGCGTCGGTACCAGTGATAACAAAGCTGTTGGTCGTCTCATCGCCTGCAAATGTGAGTTTCAGCGCCTGGCTTGTGCGTAAGCGCAGTCCGCTATGCAACAAGGTTAGAGATCCGCCAGCGCTAACGCTTTGCGCAGGTGCAACGGCCGTGACAGAATCGACAATACCGACCTGAAGGGTGCCGAGGCCCAAAGTGCCATTGTTTATGTTAACAGTCGAAAGATTGACCGCGCTCGCATCTGTGATCAGAACCGCAGGTGTGCCATTCGTATCCGCATTGGTCGTCGACATCAGCGCATATTGCGTGATGGTATTACCGCCACCGAACATCCGGATCTTACCGGTCCCGGCATTGTAAACACTACTTGATGACTCGGAATTGTTGGTAATACCGCCCAGGCCGGTGAGCGTTATGGAGCCGTTATTTGTATAGATGCTGCTGTTATTCTGCGTGGCCTGCAACAACCCCTTGGTTGAAATCGTTACTGCGCCAGCAGCGGTCGTTGTTGTGCCGGTGATTGTCAGTTGCGTGGTGGCGCCTGTTGCCGATACCGATACTGGCGCACCGGTTTGCGAGAGTGTGACGTTCATGTTGACGGACAGGGCAGAGCTAGAACTTGACGAAAGCTGGTAACCGCTTGCGCCGCTGTAAAATTGGACGGCGCCGCTGTTTGTCGACAGCGTCATCGATCCTGTGCCGCCCAGCGACACTAAACTTTTGGCAGAAATGCTGGCTGCAAAACTCAGATTGCTGACGCTGGAGAGGTAAATGTCGCCAAGTGCAGTTGTATTGCCCGACGTGCCACCACCAATGGTGCTCACAACCGTTACAGCGCCACCCGTTCCGCTCACTGTGTTAAACGTCAGATTGTTAAATTCACTCGTCCGGCTGTAGAGCGTCGAGTTCAGGTATATCTGTCCCGTGCCGCGCGTGAATGTAACGGGCGCATGCATTTCTGCGGCAATCGTAGTGAATACGCCATTGTTAAGCGTGAATTCGCCGTTGCCACCGCTGGTGTCGATAATGACAGGCGTATTATCGGCCTGCGTCGTAACATTCCCGATATTCAGTTTCGATGACGTGGCGATGCGCACGCCCGTTGTCTTGCCGCTGATATTGGTGCTGCCATCTGTCTTGAAACTGGCAAAAATATCAGTTGTGACCGCAGAAATCACATCCAGTGAGTAAAGCGCCGCCGTCTGGCCAACCGCGCCACCAAAACGCACGCTACCAGCACCCGCGCGAAGCGTAAGCGCCTTCAATGCCGAACTGGATTCGGAGTCCACCGTCCCAAGCAAGAAAATATACCCAGTGGTAGCGCCCGTATCGATCCTGACGTGGTCAGCCAGCGTGACCTTACCGCTTGCCGTGATGTTGCCACCCAAGCCCTGCGCCGCGACGCTGGTGCCCACGAACTCGCCGCCGATAGCCATGAGGTCACCACGAAGGATGGTCCGGTTGGTGCCTGTCGTGCTCAACGTGATCGAGGCAGCGTTACCACCGTTGTCAAGCCCTGTGCCACCGGCGCCAGGTGTATCGTCGCGCTGCGGCTGACCACCAGATGTTGTAATGGTACCGACCGAGACATTGCCACCCGAGGAGCTAATATTCACTGTCGCCGCGTTACTACCATCAGCCACGTCGTTCGCTGCACCGGCCGTCGTTACCCTGTTCAGCGTAACACCGCCGGCACCAGCCACAGTAACCGAACCCGAAGTGGTGCCTGTGTTCGCAATGGCAGTAGTAGTAATATCCGCACCAGTCGCCGCAGTAACGGCTCCTGTGGTTGATGTAATGCTTACATTACCGCCCTGTGTGACAATCGACGTGGCAATAGTCACGGCAGTTGCCGAAATCGACACCAAGCCGCTGGCCTGACCGGCATCGCCGCCCTGACCTGTGATAGCCTGTGCGCTCACGCCGAGCGTGATGGCGTTCGCCGCGCTGGTCAGTGTAATGGCGCCTCCGCCCGTAACGGTATTAAATACTGTGTCGCGGGTGATGTTGTTAATCCGGATAAATCCGGGCTTATCTGCAGAAAGCGTCACATTGCCGGCGACAGAAAAAGCACCCGTCAAATCAATGTTGCCGTCCGAACCAGTAGAGCTGGTAATCGACGCCGCACCTTGCGATGTAAACGCCGACGTGCTGGTGACGCTGCCCGCCACTTCGATAGTGGCGCCACCCGTGCCGGCACTAATCGCCTTTAATTCGGTATTGCCAGTGCCCTTCAGATTGATCAATCCAGCTCCGCCAGAAGTTGCGGTGACCCCTGAAGAGAAGATATTTGATGCATTTGAGGCGACAACATTGCTGGCTGTGGCCGATGTCGTCAGCGTCGCAAGGGTCTTGGATTCCACATAACCGCTCAGCGCAATGCCACTTACCGCACTAACGGTAAGACCTTTGGACAGCAGGCGGATATTATTGTCCGCGTTGAGTGATACCGTGCCCGCAGACGTTGCGCTTGAACCGTCTGCCGTTTTGCCTGCCTCAAGCGTTAAGCCACCGGACAAAGCCAGAATATTGGCATTGATGACCACATTGTTTGCGGCCCGCAGCGTCAAGTCATTGGAGGTGACCCAGCTAATGTCGCTGGACACAGTGATATTGCCAGCTTCTGCATCGGCTGATGACCCCGTGGTTACCACGACATTGCTTGCGTCAAGAAGGTTACGGATGGTCGAGACGGTCAGGATCGAGCCGGCAGCTGAAGCGTTTGTGCCGGTTACACCCGTGTCCGAACCTGACGACTGAATCGTAAGATTATTTGGATCGAGCAGCAACGTGCCGGTCTTGCCCGCAACAGCCCGCAGATCAACAGAACCAGTGAAATCAAGCAATTGCTTGCCCGATACTTCGACGGAACCGCCATCGCCGCTCGCCGCGCCGCCGCGCGCAGAAATATTGCCTGCAAACTGGGTATTCTTATCCGACCATATAACGACATTACCACCGTTACCGGCGGTCAGTGCGTCAGCCTTGATCGAGGCGCCCGCATCCACCGTAGTGGTGCGGGCATTCAGAAGATCGGGCGACGCCCCTTGGAAACCGCCGCCAATGTCCACTACACCACCGCCAGTGCTGCCCGAGGCATCAACCGATGCGCCGCTGCCCACGAACACATCACCGCCAGTTATTGCGATCTGGCCGCCAATTCCGGAGAGGTTTTGCGAAGAAATCGCGCCCGTTGCATCAACCCGACCGGTTACGCCGCCCGCAATAGCAATCGAGCCGCTTTCGATCTTTCCACCAGCCACAATCCGGCTTGTGACGCCGTCACCGGCGTCAACAATTGCTTGCGCCTGCTGCACGTTGGACGCGATAGCGCTATCCATAAGGCGGCGCTCTGACGACAGCGTCATGATGACACGTCCATCTGGAGCGGCAATCAGGCCGCGGTTTTCGATCAACTGATCGACCAGAGCCGGATTGACCTGAACAGAGACGAGGTTGTTGCCCGCGACGTCCAGCGTAACGCCTTGTCCACCTGCCAACGCGACAGTGCCCATCTGGGCAAAAATGATGCCTTCGTTGCGCACAGTCGGCGCGAGCAAAGCCGCATAGCCGTTTACGACGATTTCGCCCTGATTGACTACCGCACCCTTAATGCCGTTGCTCTTGAAATCGTATCGGCCAGCCTGAAAATCTTCGTCCGAAAGCGTTAATGTGCTTGCAACAATACCGGCGGCATTGACCCGGCTACCGACGCCAAAAACAATCCCGCGCGGGTTTAGTAGGAAAATTTGGCCGTTCGATGTCAGCGAACCAAAAATCTTACTCGCGTCATCACTCGTCACGCGGTTGAGTGTAACGGACCCGCTGTCTGGCAACACAAAATTGACGCTCGAACCCGAACCGATGTCAAAGGTGTTCCAGTTAATGACCGCTTTATTGGTCGACTGGTTAATCACCATCTTCGATGCCGACTGTGAAATCGTGGCATCACCCGCAGCGACAGAACCACCCGTAGGGAGATCTTCAGCATTGGCTGGACAGCCCATAACAATGGTAAGCGCACTACCCGCGAGGAAAAGTCTCCTCAGTCTCTTGGGAACAGCCCGGCCTGGGTTAAGCGTGATGGTTTGTTGCAACATATTCATTCCAGACATCAAAAGCTCAGCCGCGCGCTGACCCATGTTTTTATATTATTATCAAATGCATCCGGCGCGCGGATGGGGCGCCCAACGGAAGCCTCAATCGTCAGCCCTGCTAGGGGACGCCAAGACGCCCCCACACCCACGCCACGCAGGCTAGTGGGACGGTTGGCGGCTGCGCCATACACTTTACCGAAGTCATAAAAGACGGACGCATTCAGCGTCGACGCGAAACTATGTTCATATGTCACGCGGCCATTTACGCCAGACCGACCGGATACATCTTCGTCGTTGCTAAACGCTGCAACGCCGCTCGTTCCGTTGATCATCATCAGCTGTGATGGGTCTAGCTTTTTTGACGCTGCCTGACCGCTGACCCGCAATAAAATCGCGTCTCTTTTGGTGACATTCTGGCGGCGGTTTATATAGCCCGATAAACGGAAATGGCCGCCTTGCGAGGCTGTATGTCCCGAAAGAATGCTTATGCCGAAGGCCGAAGTGCCGCCAGCCAACAATTTATCTGCGGATGTGACGTCAATGGAAGCTGAACCGAAAACTAAGGACCTCTTGGTTGTCAAAGTCACCACTCGATCCGAAAAAGCCCGATAGCCCCCTTCAAAGCTGAGCACCACGGCGGTGTCAAACTGAAGCACCAAAGGGTAACGCAAACCGAAGATGGCTGCCGCGCTGTTGCCCTTTATGTCGACGGGCGTATTCAAAAGATTGTACCGAAGCCCGGATAGCGCAAGGTTCGCCGACAACCCCGCACTGCCTATAGGTAGGCTATATCCAGCCCGACCATATAGAACGCCGCGCGATGCCAAAGCCGTCAGCGAAAGTTCATCGCCAAACATTGCGATTGGGTGGGCGCTAGCACTCACCATGATGCGCTCCTGACCGGACCGCGCAGAGCCGGACCCGTCAACCACCACACTAAATGACTGTGCAGAATCTAGGACAGGCACAACTACAACAGACGAAGTACCGTCGGACGATCCGGCGCGCAGCACGGTTTGATAATCGGTTCCAGGAAGCTGATTGAGTAAAAGCGTTCCTCGCTCAATACGGCGCAGGTTAACATTGTCGCCAGGCTTTAGCCCCGCACCGACAAAGGCCTGCATACGTTCATGGTCCGAGCCGCCAGCAGATTCGTCAATTTCAACTTTGTCGAGGCGGCTTTCCACGATTTGAATGCGTACAATTCCACCGACGACATCCTGCTCCGGCACCACGGCCCGCGCGACATAGCTCTTATCCTGATAAAATTTGCCAATTAAGTCGGCAGCATATTGAAGCTCAGCCAATGTGAGCCCCTGCCCAACGAAGCGTTGCAAAACTGGCGCAAGGACATCTGCCGTAAACACATTATTGCCGTCGAATGAAAAGCCTGAGACAACAATGGCAGGGCCTTCCGCCTTGGTGGGCTCTACAACGGTAACTTCTGGACGCACCTTTACCGACTGCTGGGGAATTGCCTGCGGCTCTGTCTGCCGCAATATTTGGGCGCCGGCATTATCGGGCTGCAACTGCGCACGCGCCTCCGAGGTACCAGAAAAAGCAAGCCAAAGACCGAGCGCTATCGCAGTGAACTTTCGCAAATCTCCGTGCATTATTGGTCCCTTGGTACAAATTTCATCTAGATTTCGAGCGGACGCGACTGGTGTCACGCCGACTTGGTTTGCAGGGTGAAAATGTCGGACACCACGCCAAGTGATGCTTGGTGAAGGTGAATGAGACGCAACGCGCCACTTTGGTTAAGTGCGGCGAGCGTCTTAGCTGGTAGCGCGTTTAACTTTTCATCCGTCACCATCTTAAATCCACGGTAGACAGATGGCTGCGCATCCCCTTCGCGCTGAATGGTGAATTCGCCTTCGGTCAGCAAGTCATGCTTCACCAATAGATCGACAAATGCAGTGGTCTGCAGCGCGGCGACTTCAAACTGCTCACAGAAGCTCAGAATAGACTTGCAGCGCTCCGATGGCTCTGTCCCGTCGAACAATGGCTCACCATCATCGAACGCACCAACCAGATCGGACGTGGGGTCTACGCATAGAGAGAGTGTGTCTTCACCTGGCGCAAGACGTGCCAACAGGAATGGGTAACGCCGCGCATATGCGGGGATGTACATTTCCGAATTAAACGCGCCATCGTCAGCCACATATACATTGGCGCCTTCGTTTAGCCCCATCAGCGCCAAAGGCACCGGCGTGTCTGCAGATGAAAAAATGATCGGAAAGAAGCGCTGCGCCTTTGTGAATTCTTCAGTAGTCAGCGGCACGGCGTGCTGATTCGCCATCCAGGAAGCCTTATCCGTCGTCTTTGTGCGCCACGTCTGGTGCGTACCAGAATTCAGGGGCGTCAGCTCTTTGTAAAACAAAGGTAAAGTCTGGTTATCCTGTGCGTCAGTCATGTAAAAAATCCTGAAAAATTACGTGAGTAAAAAATTTTCTGCACCAATGAAAAAAATAATTGTGGCATTTTACATGCCGAAACATTTCTGAGGGCGGTTTGTCAAATTTTTTGGGGGAAAGACACAATTGATAACAAATGGCATTTTTGGTGCTAAAAAATTAAAAGACCGTAGACAGGAAGAAACGAATCTTTTGCTAAAAAATGACATTATTGCTGCAGAAATGTGATGAGGCCTGTTAGCGCAATATCCAAAAAATAAGGCCTATTTGGCGAAAAAATTGCACCATATATGACAAATTACTTTTACGCGCGGCAGGCGTTTTGCGCTTGCCGGCGTTATCGAGAGTTTGGATATGGCAAGGCAACCAGTCGACCACTGGAGCGGAAGAAGTGGCCGCGTGCGGTTCGGATTAGAATTACGAGTTAAGAAAAGAGGTTGGGTTTTGCGTTAATTTGCCTCATGCTTTGCCGACAAGAATGAGGAAGGCAGAGACCCAGTGAGGTGGAAATTTTATGCTGATGTGGACATGAATATCAGCCGACCACCCATTTCCGTCCACCTGAAAGCAGGGTGCTATGACTAACCCAGATTTCCGACCATCTGATCCAGCACTATTCGAAACGGTAACAAGTCTTATCCGTTCTGTAGCCACAGAGCAGATTATGCCACGTTGGCAGCATTTGTTGCAGGAACAGATTGACGAGAAAACACCCGGCGACTTTGTCACAATAGCTGATCATGAATCTGAAGCGCGGCTTACAAAAGCATTGGCGAGCCTAATTTCCGGCGCGCGCGTTGTCGGGGAAGAGGCCGTTTCTGGAGACCCAAGTCTTCTGGATGATCTTGATCGAGGCTGCGTTTGGTTGGTCGATCCGTTGGACGGAACAGGGAATTTCGTGTCCGGAACTCCCCATTTCGCCGTTATGGTTGCCCTGCTGCAAGATGGCGTGGTGGAGGCCGGATGGATTTTCCAACCCGCGCATGACCGGTTTTATTTTGCAGAGCGCGGCCGAGGGGCCTTTTGCAATGGCTCGCCTGTCCGAGCGCAGTCGTCTGGGCAGCCTAAGTTTACTGGCGCATTCCCGACGCGTTATGCCAATACAAGCCAGCAGCAGCTGATTGATAAAATACGAGCGGATGTCGATGTCGCTCTGCCAGGCCTGATGTGCGCAGGTGTAGACTATACGCGATGCATCGATGGCACGCAGGATTTTGCCTTGTTTTGGCGCAGCCTCCCTTGGGACCACGCGCCAGGTGCGCTCATTCTCACAGAGGCTGGAGGGTGGGCCGGATGGATGGATGGCACACCCTATACGGTGTGCGATCAACGTCCAGGCTTAGTCGCACGCGGCCCAAACGCACCCTTATTCTAAGGGCTATTTTATGAGACTCCCTCTAGCCAGCTATCGACGCGCCGGAAATGATCTTTCCAATTGGGCGCTGCATAATTAGCGATAAGCGAAACTTGCCGTTTCCAATCTTCCGACCCTGCTGAATAACTCAGGATGGCGTCTATCCAACCGGCGGCATCATCGGGGCGGAGATACAGGGGAATATCCCCTGCAACTTCACGAAAAACGCCCAAATTTGATGCAATCACAGGAGTACCAGATTGCAGGGCTTCAATCACGGGAATACCAAAGCCCTCAGCAAAGCTGGGCATCAGTAAGGCTCTTGCTCCACCCAAAAGGCCACTCATCTGCGCGTCGCTACATCGACCCAATTCGACAACATGGCCTTGCAGGCTGCGATCTTGATCGAGAATTTGGACAACATCATCAATCTCCCAGCCGCGTTGCCCAATAAGCAGCAACATCGGAGCTTTCTCGCCAAGATCTTGGACAAGACGTTGCCATATCTTGAGCAACAGAAGATGGTTTTTTCGAGCCTCAATCGTACCTATGACAACAAAGTAAGGACGAGATAGACCGTCAAAAGACGGAACTGTTATGGGCAGCGCTTCAGTGCCAAGCAACGCGACCAGCCTATGTTTTGGTAGCGGAAGGTGTTGCTCGATTGCGAACTGCTCAAGCCGATCAAGCGTATCTTGCGAATTTGCAATAACGCCGTCCGCGCTTTCAAGCAGGTGCCGCATCCGTTTTGTATGGCGGTCCGCTTCCCCTGCGCGGCAATAATGCGGGTGGGTAATTGGGATGAGGTCGTGTGCAAGATAGACAGGCCGAAGCCTGTTCCGCTTCAGCCATCTTGGCAGGCTTCGCGCGTCTAAGCCGGTATGCCCAACATTCAAATAGAGTTTTCCTCGGACATTGCGCTCTCTCTGCCAGCCCGTTTGCGCAAGGCAAGCTGTCAGATTTGTCCGCATGCGCGGCCCCCCAAGGAGCAACAACCGGAATAAGGCGTCGCTTGCCTTGGCATTTAGAACAATCCGCAAGCTGCGTTTTTGAATGACTGCATGAGAACGCGTGCCGTAATGCGCAAGATAGGCAAGGCACACACGATCTATCCCTGTTGGCAGGCGCAAGCTCCATGCGCGCCAGATCAGGCGACTCACATCAATAAGGAAGGGGCGCTGCTGCGGCATATTAGGGCGTATTAGTTTCCTAGGATGTTGAACCGCGCATCAGGCGAAAATGACTTTGTCTAACTTCCACCTGCATTACAAGCTAAAGCGACCATATTCTGGAGAGCCGTGCGTCAACATATGACAAAGCCTGCTAAGCAACACGGCTCAGGCTAGGACGGCGCTTTATAGGACGATGGTTTTCGACCGTATTCGGCGTGAGGTCGGCGAGCAGTCGCTCGGCACTATTGTTCACAAGTGTCTCAACGCCCGATTTGCTAGCCAAACCTCCTCGAACCAAGCATTGCGCATGAAGCATGCGTTTGAAAGCATCGTAAAGTCCGGCGTTTGGCATTTCTGGTAGGGTCCAAAATTTATCTAGGCCACCTTGGTGCGTCACACCTGGTACATCATATACAGCTTCACCAAGTACAGCGACAGGCTTGCCAGCCTCCAAAGCCAGAGTTCCCGATGTGCTGTTTACGCAGACCATACCAAGCGAGGCCTCCGTAAGTTTCTGAAGATCGCCGCCATCAATATGAAAAACTCTACCCTCAATACCCAATATTCGAGCTTGGATCATAATCCTGCGACGCCAATTTAGGTATCCGCTGTCGAGAGGATGCTCCTTGACGAGCAAATTAACATTTGCGGGGGCAAAACGCGCGAAACTTGCAAGTACATATTCCATGGCGACCAACATCGACCCAAATGGTGAGTGGGCACGGATCTGATAGTCTCCGGTTAACTGGAGCGGGAATAGAAAATAATCGCTGTCTTCGAGGCAATTCATCGCCTGTTCTGCCTGCGCGTCGCGCCGTGGCTTACGTGCGAATTTCAACAGCCATCCTAAAGCATCGAAGAATAAAGAACCCTGTCGATGCGTGCGGTAAAAAGGGAAGCGCCATTTCCCGAAAAACACATGATGATAATGCCAGTAGCTGTCGCGCGCACGCCTTTTAAAATCTGCAGTAATTGTTGGTAACTTCGGAATGGGTGGCAAAGTCCGAGCCGCGGCCAAGATGATATCGGGATCACGGGTTATGGGGGAGTGGCCGTTTACGCCATCGCGCTCAAGCGTCATCCAATCGGGCCGAATATAGCCTTCTTCAAAGACATGAACGTGGATGTCGCGCAACTGTGCCAATCGGATCGCCACCTGATGCACAGGCCGGCAATCGCCAAAAAGGACAAGATCCGTTATACCCCAGTCCAGCACGGCACGATCAAAGAATAATGGCCAGCGACGCATCAATCCGGCATAATTAACGCTATTGTCGGGCCAGTCATGCTTATCACCGCCTGAAAAATTGATCCGGCGGACAGACGCCCCTTGTTCCACCAACTTGTTCGCAAGCAGCCGGAAGAATGGCCCGGGCGGGCCTTGCAAGAATAAAAATTTCCGGCGCTCTACGGAAATGTTGGCGGGGATACGAGGGAGCATTAGCGCCCTCCAATAAACGAACGCAACAGGGTCCGCAAGCGGCCCTGCCATTGTCGCAAAATGATCAGCGGGGTTGATATACGTGCCTCCCCCAGCGCTATCCGTTCCACCAGCAATTCAGCCGAGCAAGGCAAGCGTGTCACGGGATCAGTGTAGCGCGGATAGAGGAGTAAGGTGCCGGCCACGAGCTCATCTAACGACAGACGCCGCGTGCGCCGCGCGGGCACATCCCCCAAATCCTTAGTCAGTCCCCAACCTGCATAAAAGGGCACACCATGGGTCGTGACAGCCTTGCCGCGCAACAGAGCTTCAAAGCCAGCGAGCGATGTGATGACATGGACACCATCCACCGCGTTGATAAGTGATGTGATTGCAGCATCATGTTGAATTTCATCGGCAAAGCGCAGCGCTTCAGCAGGTTCCATATGGCCCTTGCGATGGCCCGCAACCACATCGGGATGTGGTTTGTAGATGATATGGGCATCGGGTTCGTTTTGACGTGCGCGTTCAAGCAGCGCCAAGTTCGTCATGCCGAACCCGCCAGTGCATATTGACCGGTCATCTTCTACCTGCCCCGCCACGAGAACTTTATTTCGGATTTTATCCGCAAGCTTTATTTCATTTCTACTTTGACCATATTTGCTAATGTCAGCTTCAACAAGGCGGTTTTTCAATGCTGCGGCGCGACGGCACAAATTTTCGTTAAAGCTATCTCTTTGTAATATATTCTCTAAATCACTTTCTTCGCTTGGATCAAAGTAAATTCCTGTAAAATCTACAATGGCTGAGAGAGGTGGCACGCAATTCGCTCCCAAGCCGACAGAGCGAATAAAGCCATCCTCAATTTCACCGACATGCGCGCCATTATTGACCAGCTTGGCAAGCACCTGTGGAGATGTTCTCGATTTCCAAGCAATTTGATATGGGCGCATGGATCTAATGGGCCTAAACCCGCGGGCGTAGGCGACGGGCGAGGACCCATCCCACAGCATCGCATCAAGCGTGACGCGTTTCCACCCAGCGACTCCATAAACAGCATCAATTTTTCGGTTGGCATCAATAAGTTTCCGCCACGCAGCAAGCTGCATAATGGCGTCTATTGGACTCCAATCCTCACCCGTAAAAGGGCTGGTGTAGCGCCATCCCAAAACAGCGTCGGCTAGCACAGCCTTGGGAGCGACGTCGCATCCTGCAAAACGACCGTCGCCAAAAAGGCGCAGCGACGCTCCACTCAGGGACGCGGCTAAAGCAAGCTCTTGATTTGCGCCAGCCCAAATTCCACAGGCTGATGCCGCCAAATGCCAGGGATCACAGTCAGCAGGAAGCCGCTGGCAGTGGCTGGGGAGACGTATACCCGGCGCGATTACGGCACATGCCTGCTCCTTGCCCAAGAGCGCCAGCATGGCCTGCAGCTGGTCTTCGCTATCTGGAGCAAGCAGAATGACGTTATCGCTAATGTCCGGCTGAGCGCCCCAAAAAGCGCCGCCAACCCGCTCCGCAATTATGGCCGCCGCAATCTCTTGCACATCAACATCGCTGTTGCCGGTGCGTGTTAAAGGACCTCCCTTGTGGCCAGGGAAAGGCGGGATACGAAGGAATGAAGAATAGCCGTCCGGCATTATGGGCCTCAGCCCTTTACAATGGCGTCAATCGACAAAAGAGGACGCAAGAACGTCTCCAGATTGTCCAATCGAAGGGCGCAGCGGCCATCGCATTTGGCACGCGCTGGGTCTGGATGCGCTTCCAGAAACAGCCCCGCAATGCCCACAGCAACCCCCGCCCTGGCAAGGGCATCTACTTGAGAACCTCTGCCATCTGCGCTGTCTGCCTGACCACCCGGTTTTTGTAATGCATGGGTCACATCAAAAATGACCGGCGCCATAGGCTTCATCAGGTCAAGGCCCAGCATATCAACGACCAAATTATTATAGCCGAAGCTCGTTCCGCGCTCGCACAGAAGGACGTTTTCATTACCGATTTCTCGGCATTTGGTAATGATATGCTGCATCTCCAGCGGCGCCAGAAACTGCGGTTTTTTGATATTGATGACAGCATTGGTGCGTGCAATGGCCGTCACCAAATCGGTCTGCCGCGCCAGAAAAGCGGGAAGCTGAATAATGTCTGCGACTTCCGCCACCGATGCCGCCTGATCGGGCTCATGCACATCCGTCAAGATCGGCACCCCAAATAGCTGCTTCACCTCTTCCAGCAGGCGCAATCCTGCTTCTAGGCCCGGCCCGCGATAGGAATGAATGGAGGAGCGATTTGCCTTATCAAAGCTCGCCTTAAAAACATAACCGATACCCAACTTATCGGTCACGCCCTGCATATGCTCTGCCACGCGCAAAAGCGTGTCTCTGTCTTCGATGACATTCATGCCACCTATCAGCATCAAAGGCTGATCATTCGCAAAGGTAAGGCCGCTGGCCAACGAGACGCTCGATATGCTCATAAAGTCGCCTTAGCGCATTAAGCGTTGTCGCAAAACCTCTTCTATTGCAGGAATGTCTTCGGGATTATTGAGCTCAATACAGTCCCACCCGATGGGATCGAACGGAACAACCCGAATGCGATGACCAGTTTCAAAGAACCGAAGCTGCTCCAGCCCCTCCAAATTTTCAATCGGTGAAGGAGGCGTCGCGGCATAAGCTCGGAGCGCATCCGGACGATAGGCATAGACGCCGAGATGGAGGTGGACGTACCGATGGGCGTCGACCAGTGTTACTGGGATATGGGGAATGATCCGCTTTGAGAAGTAAAGGGCGGTCAGCGCAGCATTGAAAACAAGCGTTGTACCGCCCACACGCCCCTGTTTCTGATCGGCGACAAGGTGATGATAGAGTGTTTCTGAACAGCGAACGGCCGGCGTTGTCATCACTGCGGCCACATCTGCCTCAAGTGCCTTTACCAAATCACGCACTACAAAATCCGGCGTCAATGGCGCGTCGCCTTGTAAATTGACGATAATCGGAGCAATATCTCCTAAGACATCTAGCGCCGCCGCGCAGCGTTCTGTGCCGTTGCGGCAGGACTGCGGCGTCATTACCACCTGTCCGCCAAAGCGCTGAACGGCTTCAGCAATGCGCGCATCATCGGTTGCTACCCATGTGCGTGTAGGTCCTGCAATCGCCTGCGCTGCATCCCATGACCTTTGGATAAGGCTGCGCGGCTGCCCATCTACGCCACGCAATTCAGCTAATGGTTTTCCAGGAAAGCGCTGCGATGCATAACGTGCTGGGATGATGATGGCGAAGTCGGAAACCATGGTCTCGGCTTAACCTAACCCAAGACGCAGGAGATCGTGGATATGGATAACCCCTAGCGGCAACTGTGGACCAGCGGATGGATCTTCCACCACAAATGCTGCGTTAATTTTATTGTCATTTAAGAAAGTAAGCGCCTCATCCGCGAGCATATCTGCAGAGATGAAACGAGCGGCTCGGGTCATCACTTCATGAGCCAAGGCTGTTTCCAAAGTGCCAAAGTGGCGGCGCAAATCGCCATCCGTGATAACGCCGATTATCCTGCCTGCGTCATCCAAAACGCCCGCCAGCCCAAAACAGCCCGATGTCATGACGGAGATTGTTTTCGGCATATCGGCTTGATGGCTCACCAGAGGGAGTCGATCCTTATCAGTCGCCATAACCTCCTGCACGGGCGTTAGCGCTAGTCCAATGGCACCTGCAGGGTGCAGCTTTCGAAGATCCTTCCGTGTCACGCCGCGCATTTCCATAACGGTCATGGCCAACGCATCGCCCAGGGCGAGTTGCATCGTGGTGGACGTGGTCGGCGCAATATTCTCGGGGCAGGCTTCTCGCACATTGGGTAGAAGCAGCGCAATATCGGCAGATTGAATAACCTTAGACGTTCGCCCCGCTGCCATGCCAATGATGGGCACACCCAATTTTTGAGCATATTTCATAACTGGCTGCAATTCTGGAGTATTTCCAGAATTAGACAGAACGAGCAACACATCCCCTTTGGCAATCATGCCCATATCGCCATGCCCAGCCTCGCTGGGATGAACAAAAATGGCCGGAGTTCCCGTCGCGGCAAATGTCGCTGCAATCTTGCGCGCAATATGACCCGATTTGCCGAGGCCCGTGACGACGAGTTGGCGCGTCGTATCTTGATAGATTGCTGCACAGGCCGCAACAAATGAACCATCTAAAGACTGCTCAAGCTTAAGTAATGCCGCCGCTTCTTTTGCGAGCACGGATTGTCCTATTTTAAGTATATCGAATTTATTTTCTAACATTATGCCAGTTTCGATCTAAATTTTTTATTTTCCAATGAATATTAAAAATAAAAATAAAATGCAGTAGGTTCTATAATTGTATAATGATAAACGCAGATATGTGGAATAACGTGTAAATGTGTATCCGTTACGAGAATGAACTATCGAATGTCAACATTATCTGCGTTGAGTTTAGATAAATCGCGCAACAGCTTAATAGCTCTTAGCCTTCTCGAAACCAGACGGTAAAAATTGCATGTGCACGCTAGGCTATGAATGAAAGTTTCATGGAGGTTAAATAAAAGTACGGTAAGCAGAATCGATAAAACATTTGCCACAGCAACATGCCGTCCGCTGCAATCAAATGCGCCGAAGCCATGGTTATTTATCGTTGAAAAACATTGACAAGACTTGTAGCTGGTATCGTTATTTATGGATTTATGGCGTGCATTAGCTCCAATTTATCCGAAAGAAAGATTCTAAATGTTACTGCCCACGACCTCTAACCGTAAAGGCATAATCCTGGCGGGCGGATCCGGAACGCGTCTCTATCCTCTCACGCGGGGTGTTTCAAAACAACTCATGCCCGTGTTCGATAAGCCAATGATTTACTATCCGCTCAGTACATTGATGCTTGCTGGCATTCGGGACATCTTAATTATCACCACACCCGAAGATGCCGCGCAGTTTCAGCGCGTTCTAGGTGATGGGGCGGCCTTTGGCGTCGCGCTGTCATATGCCATCCAACCGAACCCGGAGGGCCTCGCACAAGCGTTTCACATCGGAGCCAACTTCATCGCTGGTGATCCGAGTGCGCTCGTACTTGGCGACAATATTTTTTACGGACACGGCCTTTCGGAATTACTGAGTAATGCAAATAAACGGACGTCAGGGGCAAGCGTTTTTGCTTACCGCGTCAACAACCCTAAAGATTATGGCGTTGTCTCTTTTGACGGCAATGGTCGCGCAGCCACCATTGAAGAAAAGCCATCTCAGCCGAAGTCGAATTACGCGGTCACAGGGCTATATTTCTACGATGACACCGTTGTTGATCGGGCTCGCGATCTAAAGCCCTCGCCGCGCGGTGAGTTGGAAATTACGGATCTTAACAGGCTCTACATGGATGAAGGTCAACTTTCGGTCGAAATCATGGGCCGTGGATATGCTTGGCTCGACACGGGCACGCACGCATCGCTGCTTGACGCTGCATCCTATGTGCGGATCACAGAAGAACGTCAGGGATTAAAAATTTGCTGCCCAGAGGAGATCGCCTGGCGGCAAGGCTTTATTTCAGATACGGAACTTGAGAACATTGCCCAGCCATTAGTTAAGTCTGGCTATGGCGAATATTTGCTGCAACTCCTTGCCCAGAAAGCCCTAGCATGAACGTCATAGCATGCGATATTGAGGGCCCACTTATACTTGAACCGAAAGTATTCGGAGATGCGCGCGGTTTCTTCTTAGAAAGCTGGAACGCGGCATCCTTCGCCGAAATTGGTCTTGATGTGACATTCGTCCAAGACAATCACAGCCGGTCCCAAAAGGGCGTGTTGCGGGGGATGCATTTTCAAAATCCTGCGCCTCAGGGGAAGCTTGTGCGCGTTGTCCGCGGCGCTGTATTTGATGCGATAGTGGACATGCGGCGTTCTTCCCCAACATTTGGTCAGTGGACGGGCGTCACACTGTCCGCTGAAAATAAACGTATGTTTTGGGTGCCAGAAGGCTTTGCACATGGCTTTCTGACGCTCGAGGATGACACGGACTTTCTCTACAAGTGCACGTCATATTATGTGCCGCAGAATGAACATAGCCTGGCTTGGGACGATCCAGAGGTCGGCATTGCGTGGCCGCTTGAGGGGATTGAACCCATTTTATCTGCGAAAGATGCGGCAGGCGTGCCGTTATCACGCGTGCAGGCTTTTATATGAAGGCGTTGATTACGGGTGTGAATGGCCAGTTGGGCAAGGCCTTACTTGCAGATGCGCCTGCGGGTTGGACTTGCCTGGCTCTTGACCGCGCCGCGCTCGACCTTTCTGATGCAGATGCAATTGCTCGCATGGTAGATGCTGAACAGCCAGATCTGGTCCTGAATGCTGCGGCCTATACGGCAGTCGACCGCGCAGAGAGCGCGCCAGAACTTGCTTATGCAATCAATGCCCGCGCGCCAGCGGCTTTTTCGAAGGCATTGGGCAATGCTGGCCGCCTAGTGCAGGTTTCGACCGACTTTGTGTTTGATGGCGCACGCGGTCATGCTTACCTGCCCGATGACATCCGCAACCCCCAGTCCGTTTATGGCGCCAGCAAGGCGGCCGGTGAGGACGCGGCGGGTGATAAAGCCATTATTGTGCGAACAAGCTGGGTTTATGCGGCAGGGGGTGCAAATTTTGTGCGGACCATGCTGCGGCTCATGCGTGAACGCGATGAGCTTCGCGTGGTTGCGGATCAAATTGGTTCGCCGACTTGGGTGAAAGGTCTCACAGCTGCCATTTGGGGTTTGGCTGTAAAGGATGCGATAGGTATTTGGCATTACCGCGATGCGGGCATTGCCAGTTGGTATGATTTTGCAGTCGCCATTGCAGAAGAGGCACACGCGATTGGATTACTTGACCGCATTCCTGCTATCCACCCGATTGCCTCTTCGGAGTATCCAACGCCAGCGCGCAGGCCAGCGTTTTCAGTCTTGGATGTCACAGCAACGCGTGAAGCCTTAGGTGATGTATCGACGCATTGGCGATCGAACTTGAGAACAATGCTAAAAGAGGAAAAAGCACTTGGCTAATTTACTTGTGACGGGCGGCGCCGGCTTTATCGGCGGCAATTTCGTTCATTATTGGGGCAAGTCGCATCCCGATGACACGATAACTGTGCTCGACTGCCTGACTTATGCCGGCAATCGCTCGACGATTGCCGATGTGCCCCAAGCGGAACTGGTTGTGGGGGATATCCGCGACACAGATCTGGTTGAAAGCCTCCTGCGGGAGCGCGATATTTCAACGATTGTGCACTTTGCAGCAGAAAGCCATGTCGACCGCTCAATCACAGGGCCGGACGCGTTTATCGACACTAATATTTTGGGTACCAATAGCCTTCTAAAGGCCGCGCGCAGCGTTTGGCTTGATCAGGGCTCCGGGCGTGAACATCGGTTTCATCACATCTCTACCGATGAGGTTTATGGTTCGCTTGGGCCCAATGATCCGGCATTTAGCGAGACCACCCAATATGCCCCCAATTCACCTTATTCGGCATCGAAGGCAGCGAGTGACCATTTGGTGCGGGCCTATCACCACACCTATGGCCTCAATGTGACCACCACGAACTGCTCCAATAATTATGGACCCTATCATTATCCTGAAAAGCTTATCCCCTTATTCATGCTCAATGCATTGTCGGGTAAACCGCTGCCCATTTACGGCGACGGCATGAATGTGCGTGACTGGCTGTATGTTGAAGACCATTGCCGCGGCATTGAGGCCGCCCTGCTGCGCGGTCAGCCTGGCGAAACCTACAACATTGGCGGCGGGGAAGAACTTCCCAATATGGCTGTCATCGACCGGATCTGCGCAGAAGTTGACCGCGCATTTGTAGAGATTGATGGCCTCGCCGATCGCTATCCCGACGCGCCAGCCGCAAAGGGCCGCTCCACTGCGGAGCTCAAGACATTTGTTGAAGATCGCAAAGGTCACGACCGGCGCTACGCAATCGACGAGACCAAGGCACGCTCAGAGCTAGGCTATGTACCACAGCATGACTTTGAGACAGGCCTGCGCGGAACGCTGCGTTGGTATCTTGAGCATGAGGATTGGTGGCGGCCGTTGTTGGCAACCTAACCGACGAATTTAAAAGCTTGGACAGAGTTTTAATCCGGAAAACAGAAAAACTACCATTGCCAGTAATGGGATTGCTTCGGATTGCTGCGCGAAAACTCGACGGAGCTCGGGGAGCTAAGGCGCTCAAGTTCATGAGGGAGGGGAAATTTGAAGCGCTGGCGAGGTTGATTGAGCCGATTAAAATGCCAGCCTTGGGCCAAGTCACCATCCGAAAAAACTCGATTGGCATATTTGTCAAATGCATGCTGCTGATCACGAAAGATATAATGCCTGAGGATCATGTTCTCTGGAAAGATGCGGATTCCATCACCTGAAAGGCGATGCCCGCCGCTTTCTCGTCCGGACAATGCCAGCGACCTTTTCCACGCCCGCATCAGGCGTTGGGAGCTGGGCTCGAAAAAATAGTAGAAAACCATGGGTTGGAAATCAAGCGTACCACTATCGAATTCAGCATCGATTGGAAGGAAAACAAATTCCTCGAAGTTAATCACGTTATACCCGGCTCCATCGGCCCTAGCGATTGCTTCGCGCAATCCTTCGCCACTTGCACGCGACTGAAGCACCTCATCTGCGTCGAGGTGAATGACCCAATTCGCATCTATTTTCCTAATTAGGGCATCCTTGCAAGCGAGTTGCTCAGCGAGGTCAAACCATCCGCGATAGGGAAGCGTTTCAAACGACACGAGCCACGGTCGAAACTCGTCACTCAACACAATATCGCTAGTGAGGTCAGAGGACTCATGATCAATAATTGCAAATGGGATGCCCGAACGAACAAGATGGCGCAGGCTATGTGGTAAAGTGGCTGCCTCGTTCCTAACACAGAGTACGGCAACCACATCAAACTGATGTGATATCAAATCGTTAGATCCTTCAAGAAAAACAAAAATCCATATTTTAACACGGGATCCTAAAAAGCCCCACTCGTCAAAGAAGCGGATTTTGACCGGTTGGCTCTGAACAGGGTGTAGAGACGGCCTATCATAGTGTCTTCTGATCCCCACATTTTCTCAGCATGCTCTTTCGCCATTGGAGGACTTTCACTGGCGATATATTCTGCAAATGCGCGACTAACAAAATAGCACACTCCACTGTAAAATGGCGGCATAGCGCCTTCACCAAACACGTGGCGATAATCTATTTTGCCGCCCTTTTTCGTCGCCCAGTTTTCTGCATCTCCTTGGGATGCATTAGAATGCAGCACGAACCCTGTATAATCTTGATTTGGATTCGTATCTCTGAGGAAGGCCTTTAGTCGGTGGACATCAAGCGGCACGCGGCCTTTATATTGTGGCTCAGAAAAATCAGTCCTGATGCAGGTCACGTCGATTTTAAGGAGGCGTTGAAATCGGAAATTCCGGACTGCATAACGTATCATCTCACTTGTCTTGAGGCTCAGCGCATTATACCGCTCCGGTGTTCGCAAAACAATGCGGGTGCAGTCATGAAATGACTGGGGTAAGTCGGGATCCGCGTAAACTTCAAATATCCTGACATCTGGTACGTTTCTCAGAAAAGAGCCTATTTCCGAGCTATAAAAGGCTTCTAGAAAATCACTGTTAGCCCTGCAAAGATAAATGCAAACAAAGGTTGTACTGCTGGTCATTCGCCCGCTTTCTGTATCAAATTTAAGATTAGGGTGCAGACCAATCTCGATTGAGATTCTGCCATCACGACACGAAGTTGACAACTGCCTGATCCACTTTTGCCTGTTGAACGTGCCCGTCTGTAATCTGACAGTTTTTTGATAGAGCCTGGCACAAGGGGTTGGGCAAGAATGAAGCTAGGCAGGTTCAACCAAGAACGGGTGATTGCGATATTGGACGCGCGCTGCGTTTGTCTTTTAACCCGCGCAGCACACTCAAAACTGCAACTCAATGGTCACCTTACCCCCCAAAGCTGAAGGTCTAAGGAAATTTTACTGGCGCTGGCCCCCTAAGTACGGCAAGGGAATAGCATGATACTAGCACTAAATTGGCGTGAAAAAGCTGCCCGTAATCCTTGGTTTCTGATCGGCGTTGTTCTGCCTGTCTTGGTGAGCGCGATTTACTTTTTCCTTATCGCGTCCGATCAATATGTGTCAGAATCTCGCTTTGTCATTAAAGCACCCAATCAACGCAGCGGCCAAATTTCGACCTTTGCAAATTTGATCCAGACGACTGGCCTCTCAGGCGGGCAAGAGCAATCTAATCAAGTCATTGATTATGTCCGGTCCCGATCTGCTCTTCAGGCGCTTTCTAAGGAAGTACCGCTGGGTAAGATTTATGCAAGCGACAGCGCAGATTTCTTCTCTCGGTTTCCAAAACCTTGGCAACAAGATGCGCGGGAAGATTTGCACGATTATTATCGTGAAAAAGTAGTGATCGATCGTGATGCGGATACAGGGCTTGTTGTTTTGCGCACCATTGCTTTTGATCCGAAAGACGCAGCGCGCATCAACGAAAGCCTCCTTCGCCAGAGTGAGACCCTTGTCAACGAATTGAACGAGCGCGCCCGTGTAAGTGCAATTTCCGAGTCCGAGAGCCGCGTGCAAGAGGCTGAAGCTAGGGCGATGGCAGCCCGTAAGGCGATGGCCAGCTATCGCAATAAAGCCGAGCTGGTCGATCCACTCAAGCAAGCGGGCGGCGTTGTTGAGATTGCCAACCGTTTAATCACCGAGAGGGCGGCACTTGAGGCGCAATTGTCCACATTGCGACGCGTGACGCCAGATCACCCATCTATCGGTGCGCTGCGTGAGCGCATTGCCTCCCTAACGCAAGAGATTGATCAGCAGACAGCGCGCATTGTCGGTGGTAGCAATACTATTAGCGGAAAGCTTCCTGCTTATGAGGCCTTAGCACTAGAACAAGAATTGTCGTCCCAACTGGTGATGCTGGCGCGGGCTTCCCTCGAACAAGCGCGAACAGACGCATTGAAGCAACAATTTTACCTTGAGCGCGTCGTCGACCCGAACGTACCGGACCTTCCGGAATATCCACACGCATGGCGCAATGTTCTAACAATTCTTGGCTTTGCACTGTGCCTCTATTTCATCGCTTGGATGTTCATAGTTGGTATTCTTGAGCACGCACCGGAGGATTGATCGGTGGCATCGCTCCGCAAGGGTTGGGATATCCAGAAGCGCGTTATCCACGCCCTTATGCTCCGCGAATTGACAACGCGGTTTGGCAGAGAAAATATCGGCTTCTTATGGATTTTGTCGGAACCGCTCTTGTTTGCGCTTCTAGTTGGTACTCTTTGGCGGGTAATGAAAGGTCCAACAGAGTACGGAGTGAGTATTTTTGCTTTTGTTGTGAGCGGCTATATTCCACTGGTACTTTTTCGTACAACAATGTCCCGGGCCCTGAACAGCTTCACTGCGAACGGTAGTTTGATGTACCATAGACAGGTAAAAATCTTAGATTTTATATTAGTACGGTTCATTATTGAGCTCGTGGGGCACATGATGGCGTATTTGTTTATTGCGCTCGTTTTGGGCGCATTCGACATTTTCCCGTGGCCTTATGATATGAGCATATTCTTGTTGGGATGGTTCTATTACGCACTGTTCACGTTATCTGTGTGTTTGGTAATCGCGCCTCTCAGCGAAATCAGTGAAACCATAGAAAAATTTCTGCCCGTAACCGTCTATCTAATGGTACCTTTCTCGGGTGCCTTCTTCATTGTAAGCGCACTTACCGATGCAGCTGCGAATGCAGTTCTTTATTCTCCGCCGGTACACGGCATGGAAATGATGCGCTATGGGCTTTTTGGCCCTTCAATTGATCCGCGTTTTGATTATCTCTATCCATTGATTTTTTGTCTGCCGTGTTTAGCACTTGGACTGCTGCTCTGCCGAATAGTTCGCAAGCGGTTGGTAGTGGAATGATTATCTGTCAGGACATCCTCAAGACGTATCCTGCGGGACATCGGCGCCGGGAGATTCTGAAGTCTATTAACTTTACTCTGAATCCGGGAGAAAGGCTGGCCCTTCTAGGACGAAACGGAGCAGGCAAATCAACTTTGATCAAGCTTATAGGTGGGGTTGAGTTACCCGATAGTGGCCGGGTGGTGCGGCACATGACAAACAGTTGGCCAATCGGCTTCAACGGGGGGTTTCAGGGTAGTTTGACGGGGTTTGATAACGCTCGATTCATAGCCCGAATCTATGGCAAATCATATTCGGAGATTCGGGACTTCGTGGCTGACTTCACTGAATTGGGCGGTGCATTAGCTATGCCGGTCAAGACATATTCATCAGGCATGAGGGCGCGCCTTGCATTTGCGTTGTCGCTATCTATTGAATTTGATTGCTACTTGATTGATGAAGTCATTCTGGTCGGCGATCAGAATTTTCATCGCAAGTGCCATTACGAGTTGTTCGAAAAACGGGCCGATAGGGCAATGATAATCGCCAGTCATAGCATGGATATTGTCCGCGAGTATTGCTCGCGCGCGATCGTACTTCACAATGGCGAGGGCAAACTCTTCTCGGATATAAACGAGGCAATTTCTTTTTACGATCAACTTTGAATTTAGGCTTGCCTACTTTTAGATCTGGTAGGTCTAATGGTTGCGGAAGCTAAATGTGGTTGAATATGATTGCAAACTATCAGGCGTTGCGGGATGTATCCACCCGTCTCTAATTGGCCTTGGCATAGGGCTTGATCGCACATGCGGCCTGAGGCGAGCGATATAGATCAAACGCCATCCGCCGATGGCATTAAACTCTGCATTCAGACTGATTTTTTGCGCGCGATCATATCAGTGATGAGCCTGTTCTGAGAAAGTAAAACATTTTCATACACTTGGCTGGCCGCGTCAACCGGTCCGGTGCCCAGATGTCAGGAGAGTTGCAAGGCCGCTAACGTCCGACGCCGAAGTATAGAAAGCCCGCTTTCTCCGCCTGATCGCGAGGATATATATTGCGCAAATCAACGAAAACATTGCCAGCCATGCTTTCTTTTGTATGTTTCAGATCTAGCGCACAGAATTCATTCCATTCGGTGACGATCACCAAGGCATCGGCACCTTGGAGGGCACCTTGGGCATCAGCATAATATGTCACATCGTTTAAGATTCGTGCAGCCTGGTCCATCGCTTCTGGGTCGAACGCGTGAATTGAGGCCCCCGCGTCCTGAAGAATTTGGATGATTGCAATAGCGGGAGAATCCCGCATATCGTCCGTATTGGGCTTGAATGCCAAGCCTAAAACGGCGATTTTCCTGCCACAAATATTTCCGTCCATAGCGGAGATAACCTTCTGGCCCATTTCTCGCTTACGCTGTTCATTCGCGGAAACGACGGCATCGACTATACGAAGCGGAACCGAATTGTCTTGGCCTGTCTTGAGCAGTGCAAGCGTGTCTTTAGGAAAACATGAGCCGCCATAGCCTGGTCCAGCGTGCAAGAACTTTGAACCGATCCGATTGTCGAGCCCTATGCCGCGCGCAATATCTTGCACATCTGCACCGACTTTTTCACACAGGTCGGCCATCTCGTTAATGAAAGTGATTTTTGTCGCAAGAAATGCGTTGCCAGCGTATTTGGTCAGTTCAGCGGCGCGCCTGCTCATCTGAATAATTGGTGAGCGGCCGGTCACGAGTGGCCGATAGATGGCATGCATTACATCTAAACCGCGGGGATCATCGCCACCGATAACGATGCGATCCGGCTGATTAAAATCATCTATCGCGGCACCTTCACGCAGGAACTCCGGATTGGATACGACGGCGAAATCAGCGTTTGGACTTACCTCTCGTATGATGCGCTCAACTTCGTCGCCCGTTCCGACAGGAACCGTTGATTTGTCGACGATAACAGTGAATCCCTCGATTTTTTCTGCAATTTCTGCTGCTGCCTGGTGAACGTAGGTGAGGTCGGCATGGCCGTCTTCTTTACGACTTGGGGTACCTACAGCGATAAATACTGCGTCAGATTTTCCGACGCAGTCGCCTAAGTCAGTCGTGAAAGAGAGGCGACCTGCTGCAACGTTCCTGGCGACGATCTGGCTTAAGCCGGGCTCGAAGATGGGAATTGCGCCGCCTTTCAATGCATCTATCTTTTTGTGGTCCTTATCGACACAGGTTACGTTGTGGCCAACGTCGGCAAAGCAGGCACCGGAAACAAGACCAACATAGCCGGAACCGATCATAGTAATTTTCATATAAAACGCTTTTTGCCTTAAGATGAGAGTATCAGTTAATCTATCGGAACAGCTCTAGCAATCGATGAGCCGTGGTGAAACCACCATCAGCTAAAGCTTAAGGTTGTTTAGAAATTAGCTGAAATAGGTAGACCTAAAATAGTTTATGGTGCGCTGCAGACCTTCTTCTAACGAAACGGTCGGCTGCCAATCAAGCTTCGTGCGGGCGAGCTCTATGTCAGGTCTGCGTTGTTTTGGATCGTCAATTGCTGGGGCTTCAAACACCAACTTAGACTTCGAATTAGTCAAGCGGATAACCATTTCTGCGAGCTCGATGATTGTGAATTCACCCGGGTTACCGATATTTACAGGGCCCGTAAATTCATCTGGAGAATCCATTAAACGGAGCATGCCCTCAATAAGATCATCGACATAGCAGAAAGCGCGGGTCTGTTCACCCTTGCCGTGGATTGTAATCGGTTCGCCAGCAAGAGCCTGCATAATGAAATTGGAGACAACCCGACCATCTTTAGGGTGCATACGCGGACCATAGGTGTTAAATATACGCATCACCTTGATACGCAGATCATGCTGGCGGTGATAATCAAAGAACAATGTCTCGGCGCAGCGCTTGCCTTCATCATAGCATGAGCGGGGACCGATAGGGTTCACGTTGCCCCAATAGTCTTCGCGTTGAGGATGGACGATTGGATCTCCGTAAACTTCCGACGTAGATGCTTGGAGAATCTTAGCACGCAGCCGTTTTGCAAGGCCGAGCATGTTAATCGCACCATAAACGGATGTTTTCGTGGTTTGAACAGGGTCATGTTGATAGTGAACGGGACTCGCGGGGCACGCGAGATTGAAAATCTCATCCACCTCTAAATAGAGTGGAAACGAAATATCATGGCGAATAAATTCGAATTTTTTATTTGCGAGCAAATGCTCAATGTTGCGACGCTGCCCCGTGAACAGATTGTCTACACAAAGAACCTCGCTGCCTCGCTCAATCAGGCGTTCACAAAGATGTGAACCCAAGAATCCACTACCTCCCGATACTAGGGCGCGGCCTCGGAGAAGTTCACTCGATTTAGACATAATTTCTCCAAAAACTAAGAACCCAAACATCATTCATGCAGATATCAATCTTGAATGAATTTCAATAATAATTGACGAAAATCATTATCGTGTAAATAAATTTCTTCGGGATTTGACAGTCCCATTTGACGGGCCCTATTGATGTGCCAATATAATACCCAAAAAATATTGTCATTTGATTGTAGATTGAATGATTCAAGCATTTTAAAATGACTATTTTTAAAATAGTCTAAACTTAAATTAGGCATCAATTTTGCTGCAAATAGATCCAAGTTGGCGGCAAGAACCCAACAAATTTCAAAAAGCATCCATTTTCGATTACTCGAAATTGTATTGTTACCATGTATGCGGTAGCGCATCAGTGGTTCCGGAATGGATTTGGCTTGAAATGTCGCGCATGCGCGGAGCAAAAAATCCCAATCATGTGCAAAGCGCAAGTTTCTCATTCCCCCGATTGCCTCATAAAGCTCGCGACGAAAAACCATGTTGCTTGTGGTTGAAACGAAATTACTCATAAGGGCATTGAGCGAGTAGTCATCCGTTCCCGCGAAGCTAGCAGCCTTGTTAGCAATGGGCCAAGGCTCCATGTTTTCCCAGCCCATTTTAACACCCAACGAGTTATTTTCGGAATCAATAACGTCAATCCAACTTGATACCAACCCAACATCAGGTTCTGCGCCAAAAACGCGGAGGCAACTCGCCAACCGATCGTGACTGAATTCATCGTCGGAATTCAATATTGTCAAAAATTCACCGCGCGCAATAGCTAGCCCGCGATTTATAGCCGCATGCGCTCCTTGATTGGTTTGCCGCACATGTGTTATACGATTATTCTGAGTTGCGTAGTCCGCAATTATTTCGTTAGAATTGTCGCTTGATCCGTCATCAATAACTATCAATTCCCAGTCTTGCATAGATTGATTGAGGACGCTGTCAATGCAGCGGTTGATGAAACGGGCATGATTGTAACTAGGGATAACAACGCTAAACATGTAATTAAACTCTATGTATGAATTGAATGGCAGATCAGGTTTGTGACTAATGATTTCCGGTCACTACTGAGCCGAAGCATTGCTTGTATTGTTGCGCAATATTATCCATCGAAAAGCGAGATGCGATTTCTATGGAAGACGTTTCCGCAGCGGCCTTAACAGTATCGTAATTTTCAATGAAATTTCTGAAATTCTCTGAATAAGCACGAATGTCACCGATGCTATCGAACAGTGCTCCATTGCCGTACTGATTAAACACGATATCAATATCACCGACCTTTGTGCACAGGCCAGGAACTCCTAAAGAAAGTGCCTCCAGTAAGGCAATTGGCAATCCTTCAAACAAAGACGTGAAAATGACAGCGTCAAGTAGTCGAATAATTTCAAACACATTTTGCACGTACTTAAATCGTTGAACTCGGCCCTCGAGGCCATATGCTTTAATTCGATCATCAACGTCAGCGTCTAACTCGCCCGAGCCAATCAGCAGGAAATGGATATCATCATACCCCATATTGACAACTTCTCTGATCAAATCAATCAGTGCCAAAGGCTGTTTCTGCATCGCCAATCGACCGATTGACGCAAAATATCTCGGACCACGTGGCAACCCGAATTTCAAACGCAGCGATTCAATGTCTTGAGCTAATGCCATTTCTCTCTTTTCTGATGAAATAGCCGGGTAAATGAGGTCAATTTTTTGGTCCGAAATTCCAACGCTTTCGGAGAAAAGGTCGCGTATCTTCGAGTTGATAGCAATATGCCGATCATATGATAGGATGCCTTGGTTGCGCTCTCGGTAGAGGCTGACCCATCCCTCTCGAGTATCATATACCTGTTGGTCAACAATGGCAGCGGAGCTGAAGATTTGTCGCACGAGACTTGTTTGCGCAGCAAGCCACGGGCAGCCATTGCAAATCCACACCAGCGCGGGCTGGTATCGCATATTCAATATACTAAGATAAGACGCAATTTCTTCAGGCATACCTATCTCTGCAAGATCGTATATACCAACAGAGTGCTCCAAAAACTGATGATGTAACGAGCCATGACCCATGGCCAATCGCTCGAAAGTTACGACAACAAAATCATATTCATCTTTAAGGCGGGCCATGACCTCTACCGTGTTTCGTTCTACCCCACCAACCGCGAGGAATGTAGGAAATACGAATACGGTTGGCCGCGTACACTTAAAGGCTGAGTCAGAATTCATTTTAATGTTCTCGATCTTATTGAATCAGTCAGGCATTTACTGCAGTGAAGTTGCCATGATGATCGGGTAAACAGAATACGTTATTGGTTGCTTGCTCGAATTGTACAGCCTCTACATCGGAGCCTTCAAATACACGAACGACCTTTCCCCGCCTAGATTGTCCAGCGGTTTTTATCATTTCAACTCCATGCTCTCTTCTGACGCCAATCTTAGGAATGTCAAAAAGTCCAAAAGACAACATGATGCAATCTAGTTCGGGATGGCGATCTAGCAGTAAGAGTAATTGCTGTAAGACAGAGCGGCTAACGTGAGCCCCACGGACAGGGGCATAAGTCCATCCCCTCGACTTCAAGCTTTCTGATCTAAGTTTAAAGGAAATGGCAGGAATCAAGCCAACATAACAGGCTGCTATCTCTTGGAGATGATCCCAGTTTTCAACTTCAACGGTTAAGACTGCTGTATCTGATGAAAAAGCAGGAGGCGTTGGCATAGTCGACGCACGCGCCTGTTCAGGGGAGTTCTTTTGACTGCGGGGGTCTGCAAGTGCTGCGCTCAATGTATTGTAATCAGGTAAAATTAGTACCTCATGTAGCCGACTGAGCGCATCTACAACCGGGGCCGTTAGCACCAGATCGGCGAAAATTTGATTGGTAATCCCTGACGGAATACCCGTCCGACCTGTTCGTACATATCCAAATTCAAGTGAAAACGAAAATAGGGCTCGATAAACAATTGAGAGATCTTCCAGTTGGGTTGCAGCAAGCTCTGCATGGCGATCGTCCACATACTGACAGATCCTAATCAGTGCTTCGTAATAATCGAAGCCAGATGTGCGTCCCGATTCAATTTTTGAATGCCAGGAGGTTTCCCATTTTCGCAATGGGATAATATGACTTAACTCGGGGTGTAGCAATTCAAAAACTCTAGCAAGTTCGCCGGCGGCCTCCTGCCTACTGCAAAATTTACGTACTTCACTATACGAGTGGTGATGATACCCCAGGGCGTCAGGCAAGAAAAAGATTTTCATGCCTTTTGAGGCTAGGCGGTACCCAAGCTCGATGTCTTCGAAGTTACATTTATAAAAACGTTCATCAAATATGATTTTTTCGGACAGCAAGAACTCCCTATCCAATGAAATATTGCACGTATAGAAGTGACGGAAATCTGTGTACGCGTTTCGCGGCAAGGCAAGAAATGAAAACTGTTCGCAGCCAACCTCTGTAATGTGGGTCATTAAATGATTGACCGTCAAGGCCGGGTGCCAGACGCATTCTCCCAGAACAGCGGCTGTTATGGGCAGTTCGCGCAATTTCTCCACATGCCAATTTATTATTTGTGGATCAGGAAATATGTCGTCGCCCATGAACAGTATTTTTGTGCCGCGAGCGATCCTGACTGCGGCGTTTCGTGCTGCTGAAGCTCCACCGTGTTCATTGCGCAGCAGTGTGATTGGCAAATCCTTCGCCTCAGTTAGGATCGCGCAGCTATTGTCCTCTGACCCATCATCTGAAAAAATGAGTTCGTATTTGTAACGCGTCTCGGCATGCGCCACTCGCCATGATTCCAGTAATGCCGGCAACATGTGAGACCGGTTGTAAGTTGGAATCACAACGCTGATATCAAGGTCGCTTTTTAGCAATTTTGGCGAGCACCAAGGTTCTGCGACAGGCTTCAGCATGATTCGATCGATGATCGGTGATGTTGCAGGCCGCCCCTCATTGCGACCGACGCACAGGTAATGAACGAACGGGTTGATACCACCTTGCCTTACGTCATCATTGGTGTCGAGGTAGAAGGATGTTTGAAAATTAGGATTAGGATTGCGCCCCTCTGCCCATCCAGAATGGAGATAGTGATGCAATGGGTCTAATTTTGCAGCTTTTACATCTGGATAGGATGACAAATAGAAATCTGCGTCAAAACTAGGCGCTATTACCGATAAGGCCAGATCAAAATCTGAGCTATCAGGCAGTTTGGATGGGGTTTTTTGGCGATTGTCCGCAGCGGTCAATAATGCGCTGTTATCAGGGTATGGAGAACGGCCTTCCCGCATCCCAAAGCGTGCAAAGTGAAGTAACGGGTTCATCCCGCTGCGCGCTACGTCAGGATAGCTATCGAGGTAGTATTTTGTGCTGAAGCTATTTGAAGGATCACGCAATTCCTTCCAGCCAAATTCAAGATAATGTTTGAGCGGATTGTGGCGAGCGCTACGTACGTCCTCATTGTTTTCGAGATAAAAATCATCGTTAAATAGATGTCTTAACGCCCATCTATTGAGCAAATATTTCCATTTAGATTTCATAATCATGATACGACTACACCCAAAATTCTACAAATATAATTGCTGAAACAATAAGCCCAAAGTTAGAACTTTAACGCAATCTTAGTTGCTACGCTTATCTTCCAAAAATGCTAAAGCGTTATATCGCGCCCCTCTGCCATGCCATGCAAAATATAGTGTCGGACAGGATCCATCCCGTATTCTGCTACGTCGGGATAGGCCTCCAGATAGCTCTCTGCATCTAATAGTCCGCTATTGCGATAACGCGCATGCTCCCGTTTGCGGCGCCATTTTTGAGGCATCATTGCCCACCATTTCGGAAAGCTTGCAGCAAGCTGCAGGGCGCTGCGTAACCATTCTTCATTTGCACGCGCGTGGTCAACTTTTGCGCCCTCGTCTGCAAGCATAGTGGTCAATCGGGCTATTTCGGTAAATCGATCTCCAAGCTTCTGCTCCGCCATAACCCTTGCAGAATCTGCTGACTGCTTCGCAGCTTGCAGTTGTTTGAGCTGTGCATCGAGTTGGTTCGTTTTTTCTTGTTCCGCGGCTAATGCTTCCTCAGCAAATTCCCGCGCGTCCTGTGTTATCTTGGCTTCTTCTTCTTGCTTTTGAAGCATCTGAGTTATCTGGACGATTTCAGTCTGAAGTCGGGCTATCTTGATATCGGCGGCTTCACGTTCCGCTGCGCTACACTGGGCCAGATCCTCAAATTGTACAGCGGCCTCGGCAATATGTTGCTTCGCGTCAAGAAGCTGTTCTTGCGCAATTGTGCCTTGGGCAATTGCCTGCGCCGACGCGGCCTCGGATTCTAAAAACTGCGCCAAGAGCTGCGCAAGCTCTTCTTGGCGTTGGATCATCGTGCTTTCGGCGACGGCCAACCTACCCACCAGCTCAGCGTTTCGCAATTCATGTTCACGCCCTTTTTCTGCCAGCTCAGCCAGTTGGGCTTCGATAGCCTGGCGATGCTGCGTCTCTCTCTCCACATCCAAATTGGCGGAAGCCGAAACAGCATCGAGCCGCGCTATTTCCGCTGCCAACTCTGCCTCCCGTGCAACAGCAGCCGAAACACGACCTTCGGCTTCTTCAAATGCAATTTGCGCATTCTGTGCTGCATGCTGCACCTCAGCCAGTTGGGCTTCGATAGCCTTACGATGCTGCGCCTCTCTCTCCACATCCGAATTGGCAGCTGCCGTCGCCGCCTCAAGCCGCGCTATTTCCGCTGCCAACTCCGTCTCCCTTGCAGCAGCGGCATAAACGCGTCCTTCGGCTTCCTCAGATGCAGTTTGCGCGGCGATAACTTGCCCCGCAAGTTCCCGCTTCATGCGGGGGCCAAGACCAGGCTCTCCGGCCAAGTCGTCGGGTAGAAGCAGTCGGGCGAAAGTCGAATAAGACCGATCAAACTCCAACCGAATTTTATCTAACTCAGCATAATCAGAAGACTTCTCACCATCCTCGCTCCATCGCATCATAATCGCAAAAGTTTTGCGCAGCCATTCCGAAAGTGCAGGGTTACCAATCACAGCTTCTGCAGGAATTTCGTGATGGCGATGCTCGCCATTGAGATATTGTTCAATCTCAAGATGCACGGATGTAGAATTGCGCGGCAGGGTAATACCCAAGCCGGTTCGAACCCGGTCAATAACTGAAAACCAGTTCGTCATTAGCTGGTCGTAACGACAGACAATCCGGTTGCTCCCGCGCGAAAAAAACTCAGCGTCGAGAGCATGCCGCAGCCATAAAAGTTGGCCATATCCAGGCGCCATTAGATCACGATTTTCCAATGATGCGATCACTTCCGCGGGATTTCGCACCATCAGAACGGCTGACGGCTCCACTTTGGCTTCCTCCATAGCGGCCAGCCACACATCAGCTAGGCGGCAAAGACGAGGATCTTTGATCGCAAAAAGAGAACCCAAATCAACATGTTCTTCAATCAGCGTGACCGCCTTTTGCAACATCTCGTCCCGCAACGATGATTGTCGCCAGTCATCGTTTAGCGGCCCCCAATCATCCCATCGAGACCCGGCCGACATAAAAATCTGATCATTCAGCGAAACGACTGAAACAGCCTCCCAGTGTCCCGTGTCATTGCCATCGCCCGCCCCGATCAAGTTATCCGGAAGCGCACAACCCAGCAAATTTAAGACTCTGGTGAACGCGCTGGTACCACTTCGATGCATCCCTAAGACCAAAATACCTTTTGGATAAGTAAGTGGCTTTTTCGACGTCGACGAGCGCACCCGCGGATTAGATGGATTTTTCATGAGGGCTCTATATTATGCCAATCAGGACTTTGTCCACAGGCCATTCACGGCCATATATTTGACCACTGTTTGTGATTTTTGCCCAAACCTATTGAAAAAAATTTCTTTTAAAGTGAACATAAGAAGTAGTACGGGCGCTATCTATGCAAATAAGTCCGACAACTGGGTTTCAAAGGGTATTGGCCAATGCCTTGCTCTTGGTACGCATCCATTTTGACGCGTTTAAAATAAGCCCCGCCGTCTATGCGAAAGCGATCATGTGGCGCGCTTTACGCAAACGCGTGCGAGCTCGCGGACAACTGGCGCCACTGCTCAGCCAATCGCCCAAAGCTTATATGTTATGGGGCTTGCGCGATGAGCAGGAAAATAGGCTCCATAGTCCGCGCGGACAATCGCCTCTTATTGTTGCCCTTGTTGATGTAAGTAGCGCGAGCGGCACCCATGAGGCGGCGCTTGATGCAACATTGCAAAGCCTTGAAGCAGAAGGCGTACACACATTCCTGATTGGCGATGATTTTGCCTCAGACCTTGCGTCTGCTGGCGCTGCTATTGCGTGGGATGCCGGGCCTTGGCTGATGCCCATGGTTGCGGGCGACATCTTTGCGCCGGGCGCTGCGGCCGCTTACCGTGCTGCGATAGCTTGTGAGGTTCTGGACCTGATTTATGCAGATGATGACCAATTAGATCGCTTCGGTCGGCGCACGGCCCCGCATTTCAAACCGGACTGGAATAAGGAGCTATTTCGCCATTTCGATTATTTGACCGGCTCTTGCATTTTGCAGGGAAGGCAAGAAAATTTTCTACTTGCTTCCAATAAGGCCGATTGGGCGTCACTGCTTGTGCAGCAAGCAACGCAGGAAGGTGAGGTCACGCATGTGCGGCGTGTGCTGCATCACCGACAGCATCGAATTTGCGCGCCTATTGCCGCGTCGCCGGCAGTCTTGAACGGGGACACACCCTCTGTCACGGTGATTATTCCCACGCGCAATCGGGTGGATCTTTTGCGCACTTGCTTGGAAGGCGTCGCATCAACGGCCTATCCTCGGCTCGATGTGATTGTCGTCGATAATGGCAGCGATGACCCGGAAACGATAGACTATCTTGCTGCTTTAGAAGTGTCTCACATTCGCGTGCTGCGGCATCCAGGTCCATTTAACTATTCCACCATCAACAATAGAGCCGCGCGTGAGGCCCAGGGGCATTTGCTGTGCTTGCTCAACAATGACATTGAAGTCACCTCGCCCGATTGGTTGTCGATTATGGCCAAGCAAGCGATAAGAGATGATGTTGGCGCAGTAGGCGCTCAACTTCTGTATCCCGATGGGCGCATTCAGCATGCAGGGGTTGTCATTGGTGTTGGCAATGCAGCAGGACATGCACATCGTTTTGTGCAGCCTCAGGAAGAAGGTTATTTTCGCCGGCATATGCTGCCTCAGTTCACCTCAGCGGTCACGGGCGCCTGTTTGGTGGTAGATCGAGAGCGTTTTTTGGCCGTTGGTGGGCTCGATGAACGCAATTTTGCCGTTGCATATAATGATGTTGATCTTTGTCTGCGGCTCAATCAGCGCGGCTGGCAATCGCTTTACGAACCCAGGGCCGTCTTGATCCATCACGAATCCGTATCGCGGGGCCAAGATCTCGATCCAGTTGGAGCCGCGCGCTTTGCAGGGGAACTTGCCGCATTGAAACGGATCTGGAAAACTGACGAAATTGTAGACCCTTTTCACCACCCGTATCTGAGCCGAGCCGCCGAACGATTTGCTGTTGCGATCTGACGGTATGCGTGTTGATCATTCTCTCAACCGACTGGCATTGCCGCAGGTTACGCTCTGCGCGGTCACGTCCGTCAATGTTTCCGCAACCATTCGGGCACTTGAGCGAAGCATGGCACAGATACATTTTGCGGCATGCAAGCTTTTTACAGATTCAGAGATCGTGCCCACTCCAATAGGTATTACCGTTATCAAAATTCCTCGTCTGAACAGTGCTGCGGCCTATTCGGATTTCATTTTGAATAACCTAGTTGAGCAAATTGACACACCGCATTGCTTAATCACGCAATGGGATGGACATGTCGTCGATGCGTCTAAATGGCAGAGCGGCTTTCTGGACTTCGACTATATTGGGGCACGATGGCCTCAGTTTTCGGATGGCCATGATGTGGGCAATGGCGGTTTTTCTCTTCGAAGTCGCCGGCTGATGGAAGCGTGCAAGTCCCCAAAATTTCAAGGCTCGCATCCAGAGGATGTGGCGATAGGAAGGGTTAATAGGGATTGGCTAGAAAGGCTTGGCATGCGCTTCGCCAATGGCGCGATGGCAGACAGTTTTTCGGCGGAACGCAAAGGATGCGTCGATTCCAGCTTTGGTTTCCATGGCGTCTGGCATATGCCAAATGTGATTGGCCGTGACCAATTCTGGAATATTTACTCAACCCTTAACGACCGCAGTACAATTCGACATGATCTCTTCAAGCTCGCGGCAAGTCTTAGTCAAAGCACGCAAGGACTAAAACGCGCGGCACAACTCATTGTCGATCAGGGGCGCGATGCCATTCAAAAAAGGATAAAAATGCTGTGACAAACATCTTTCCTGGCATTCCACTCATCGAGTCACCGATTTTCGAGATGCTAGAGCCTTCGCTTGGTCTGACAGCTGAGGAAGCGCGCATAGCCAATGATTTGCGGCATAAAGGCTTTGCTGTCTTTGATTTTCCCGATGTTGATTTGGACGCCCGAATTGACCGCATGCAGTATAATTTGGGGCCCCGCTATGGAATTGATTTTGCAAACCCGCAAAGCGACAAAACAATTGCGGAACGGCGCATTCAAGACGCTTGGAAGTTTGATAACGACGTCGGAGCGATCGCCGCAAACCAGCTTGTTATCGACCTTCTAACAAAATTATATGGGCGGACCGCCTTTCCGTTCCAAACACTTAACTTCCCTGTTGGCACGCAGCAAGACGCCCACTCAGACTCCGTCCATTTCTCCAGCCTACCGGAGAGGTTCATGTGTGGCGTATGGCTTGCGATGGAAGATGTAAGTGCCGATGCAGGACCTCTTTTTTACTATCCCGGTTCACACACATGGCCAACGGTGAGCAACGCCATGATCGGGCGCCGAGGTTTTGGGAGTGACCTGAGTTCTGCGCAGGATCCTTTTGCGCCAGCGTGGCGTGCGCTGTGTGATGCATATGGTGCGTCTTCCGAAGTCTTTTTGGCGCGCAAAGGCCAAGCACTTATCTGGTGCGCCAACCTGTTACACGGTGGGAGCCACCAAAATGACCCGCGTTTGACGAGGTGGTCGCAGGTTACGCATTATTATTTCGATGACTGTATCTATTATACGCCAGCTTTTTCTGACGAAGCGACGGGGCAGCTGCAGTTGCGGTCTATTCGCGCTGTTAATGATGGAGTTCTGCGGCCGAATCTCTATTTGGGTGCGGAGATTGGTGATGCTTCAATCCGCAATTTTTCTGCGCCCCTTGCTTCTTCGCCGCCAAGATTAACGCTGCTGCAGAAAATGAAACGTGCGTTCAGGTAAAACAAGTGAAGGTAGCAGTGCTTGCCCGGCAAACTCAGAAGGGTTAGTGTCCGCCGGACTGAAAAGGAAATAAATGTGCAATTGTCCAAATCGATTTTGTTAAGTAGCTCGCGGGTTCATTTGCTTCCTCTTTGCATAGTTTCATTGGTGTTATCAGGATGCGCAGCTATTCCATCAAGCGGCCCAACAGGTGCTCAGATTAGGTCGGAAATAAAGGCCGACACCAGCCATCTTGGTATCTCGCTTTTGGAAGTTAAAACTGCCCTTGACCTGCCAATTGCTGCAGAGCCCTCAGCCGTCTTCAGTTCAAACTATACCCCCACCCCATCAACCGATTTGCTGGGTGCAGGCGATGTCCTTGATATTGTTATTTATGAGTCGGGCATAACGCTGTTCGGCCGCACAGCCTCCGCAGCTGGAGACGGAAACGCCGATACTTCAGCGAAAGCCGAACGTTTGCCTCCGTCGCGCGTGGGAGATGATGGTGCGATCAACATTCCCTTTATTGGTGAGGTCAATGTTGCTGGCCGGACCACAGCGGAGGTGGAACGCCTCCTGCGTCAGGCACTTCGTCGGAAATCTCAAAACCCACAAGTGCTGGTATCGATACGGGAAGGCTTAACCAATTCCGTCATTATTGGGGGCGATGTTGCTCGGCCCGGTCGGCTCGTCTTGCCGACAAATCGCGAAACGCTTTCAGATGTTATCGCGCTTGCTGGCGGAAATCGTGGCGAAATCAAGGATATGCTCGTTAGGGTACAGCGCGATGGAGAAAATGGTGAATTCCGTTTAAGTGATATTTTAAGCCATCCGGAACGCGATGTGCGCGTCTTCCCGGCCGATCGTATTTCCATTGTTCGGATGCCCCGCAGCTTCTCCGTCCTAGGCGCCGCAGGTAGGGCAGAACAGGTACCATTCCCGACCGCGAGCGTTTCTTTGGCTGAAGCCATTGCCCTTTCCGGTGGATCAAACCCTAATGCAGGTGACCCAAGAGCCATCTTTGTATTCCGGTTCGTAAGGGGTGCAGATGGGAAGGAAACGCCCGTAGTCTATCACTTCAACATGATGCAGAGTAGTTCCTATCTTTTGGCGCAACGTTTTTTCATGACGGACAAAGACGTATTGTACGTGGGCAATGCTGTAGCCAACCAACCCACAAAGCTAGTGCAGATCGTCAGCCAGCTATTTTTACCTTTGCTATCGCTGCAAAACGCTACAAATTTTTAGTGCTGCTTAGGTTTCTGTGTTGAGAATTCACTTGTAGATCTCAATGTCGCTGTATCCAGTTGGGTTCTTCGACTGCCAATTCCAACTAGACTGACAGATGTCGTCAAGCGTGTGATTTGAGCTCCAGCCAAGTATTTCGTGCGCCTTATCAACGCGTGCAACGCTGATGGCGATGTCGCCCGCACGCCGTCCGGATACTTTGTAAGGGATTGCACGGCCTGACGCCTTCTCAAAAGCTGCTACGATTTGCAGAACAGAATAGGCCGAGCCCGTTCCAATGTTGAATGCATCGCAGCCTTGATGCCCTAACGTGTATTTGATTGCCGCAAGGTGGGCTTGGGCGAGATCAACGACGTGAATATAATCCCGCTCGCCAGTCCCGTCAGCGGTCGCGTAATCTCTCCCAAATACACTAAGGTGCGGTCTGCGACCTACTGCGACTTGGGCTACAAATGGCATGAGATTATTGGGCGTTCCGCGTGGATCTTCACCCATGTCGCCCGAGGCGTGCGCGCCAACAGGATTAAAATAGCGCAACAAGGCAGCCGAGTTTTGAGGCTTTGAACGACACCAGTCCCGGATGATATCCTCGACCATAAGCTTTGTGCGTCCATAGGGATTGGTGGGAGCTAGGGGATGTCCTTCATCGTAAGGGAGGTACTGGGGCTCACCGTAGACTGTGGCGGAGGACGAAAAAACAATCCTCGTGCACCCCGCTTGATCCATGGCCGCCAATAAGCGCAGCGAGCCAACTACATTATTGTCATAATAGTCGAGTGGAATCTCATTTGATTCTCCCACCGCCTTTAGACCTGCAAAATGTATCACCGCGTCGGGCTGGAAATCGCACAGTATTTGCGCCAGCGCGCTTTGGTCTCGAATATCAATTTCGCACTGCCTGAAGTCGGCATTGGCGAGACGGCGAACCCGATCCAATGCTGTCGCCGAGCTGTTACAATAATTGTCGATCGCGCAAACCTTGTGGCCGTCTCGCAGCAGCTCCAGTACCGTATGGGTGCCAATATAGCCGGCACCCCCAGTTACAAAAATTTTCAATGCCTAGCTCCGATGCAGGGCGCGTTCAATTACAGCGCGCGCATCACTTGCCATATCTTCCCGCGAAAGCGCAACAGACACACATGCCTCAAGGAAGCCAATCTTATCACCGCAATCATAACGATCACCATGAAATCTAGCGGCGTGGAAGGGTTGCGTGCCAATCATCTGCGCCATGGCATCGGTCAGCTGGATTTCTCCGCCTGCCCCTTTTCCCTGATCCTCCAAAATGCGCATCACCTCTGGCTGGAGGATATAGCGGCCTGAGATGATGAGATTAGAGGGGGCCTCTTCTGCTTTGGGCTTTTCAACCATACCTTTGACTTCGATAATGTCGCCCAGCGTGACGCCGGGGGAGATCACACCATAGCTAGACACCTTGTCCTGCGGCACTTCCAGCACCGAAATGATGTTACCTCCCACCTGCTCATAGGCATCCACCATCTGCTTCATACAGCCGGGTGACCCGACCATAAATTCATCAGGCAAAAAAATGGCAAAAGGTTCATCCCCAATAATGTCGCGCGCGCACCAAATGGCATGACCCAGACCGAGCGGTTCTTGCTGGCGTACATAAACACAATTGCCAGGGCTCAGACGCGTTGACACCAACACAGATAAATCCTTGCCTCGATCGCTCATCGTGTGTTCCAGCTCAAAGGCAACGTCGAAATGATCCTCGATCGCACTTTTGCCGCGTCCGGTTACAAAAATCATTTGTTCAATACCCGCCTCGCGCGCTTCATCCACTGCATATTGAATGAGCGGTCGATCCACGACGGGTAGCATTTCTTTGGGCATCGCCTTGGTTGCGGGTAGGAACCGCGTGCCCAGCCCAGCAACAGGAAACACCGCTTTTCTTATTTTAAATGAATGATTTTTCATAATCATCTCTATACTAAGCTGATTAGTTGATTGTCCAGACGCCTTAGTCTTAGACCAAAACACGCTGATGAATTGCACATTTCTCCAATCGCCCGGCACCGCCCCATTCCCCACACCCACACCCCACTTGCGCCATACTGACATCCATGGCAGTAACCCTTAACCGCGCAATTAAATGAGGAAAAAGCCCATGGCCCTTGCCCATAGCGAAGCTGCGAACCCACATTGGGTGCCGCGCAAGAAGATACATGAGCTTGCCCATATTCCCGGCGAAAATGGCCCGCCGATCATTGGCACGACCTTCCGCGTGTTGCGCGACCCGCCTGCGTATGGCGCGCGCATGGTCCAAACCTATGGCAAAGTGTTCCGCACCAACGCCTTTGGCAATCCGACGGTGTCGCTGGTCGGCGCAGAGGCTAATGAGCTGTTGCTGTTTGATCGTGAAAAGCTGTTTTCATCGGAGCAAGGCTGGGGCCCGGTTCTGAACCTCTTGTTCCCGCGCGGATTGATGTTGATGGATTTCGACCATCACCGCATGGACCGCCGCGCATTGGGTATCGCGTTCAAGCCGGAACCGATGCGCGCCTATACGCGGGACATGAACCGCATCTTTGCCGAGCAGTTGAAGGACTGGCGCGGCGATATGTTGTTCTATCCGGCGATCAAACAACTGACGCTTGATGTCGCGGCGAGCAGTTTCTTAGGTATCCCATTGGGACCTGAGGCAGACAAGATTAACAAGGCCTTTGTCGACATGGTGCAAGCATCGGTCGCGCCGATCCGCGCGCCCTTGCCCTTCACGCCGATGGGCAAAGGCGTTGCCGGCCGCAAATATCTTATCGATTATTTTGGTCCGCAAATCGCCGAACGCCGCCGCAATGAAAACCGGCAAGATATGTTCAGCCAATTCTGCCGGTCAAAGCGTGAAGACGGCGAATATATGTCGGATGGCGAGTTGATCGATCACATGAACTTCCTGATGATGGCCGCGCATGACACCATTACGTCCTCGGTAACATCAATGATCTGGTATCTTGCCAAGCATCCCGAATGGCAGCAAAAATTGCGCGAAGAGTGCCTCGCCATTGCGCCCGCCGGATCGGATATCGCCTTTGCCGACCTCGATAAGTTCGAGCTGACCGAATATGCGTTTAAAGAATCGCTCCGCCTGATTGCACCCGTGCCGTCAATCCCGCGCCGTGCGTTGCGAGATTTCGAATTTATGGGATATCATATCCCTAAGGGCACGTCGGTCAGCATAAGCCCGTCTTATGTGCACATGATGCCCGAATATTGGGAGAACCCCGAAACTTTCGATCCGATGCGCTTCACGCCGAACAAGGTGAAGGCGCGGCATAAATATGCGTGGGTGCCTTTTGGCGGCGGCGCGCATATGTGCCTTGGCCTGCACTTTGCGTATATGCAGACAAAGCTGTTCATGCACCATTTGCTGACGTCGGTTAAGGTCGAGATTGCCGATGGCTATGCGCCCGATTGGCAAGCTTGGCCAATCCCCAAACCCAAGGATGGACTGAAGGTCCGATTCACGCCTTTATAATGCGGGATTGCCAGCAGCGCCTGCCGCACTAAAGCTGCGCGCTGCAAACATGGCTTATTCAGAACAGACAGATTGGAGCCGTGACGACCTACGGCGGCGTGGGTTTGGCTTCGCTATCGCCGTGCTGCTTGAGGTCATCATCATATTCGCGATACTGAGCCTGAGTATGCGCGCAGGCGGCCCCGCAGCAGGCAAATCTGGCCTCAGCACCTTTTCCCTTGAGGCGGAATCTGCATCTTCCGCAAAAAAGAGCGAAGCGCAAACACAGGTCGCCACAGAGCAGAAAAGCACCTTCACGCCGCTTATTCCAAAGCCCTTGCTGCCACCCGTTAACCCAGTCAAAGCGCCACCGCCCAGCCCAGATTTTATCAAAGTTAGTAAGTCAGACTTTGATGCTATGGATCTATCTAAATTGCCCGACAGCGGCAGCGCTGGCACTGGTGAGGGCAAAGGCAGTGGGCAGGGCGCAAAGGGTATGATGGGCCCTGGTCTCGGCCCTGGCGGGGCGCAGCTCTACCCTGTGGCGTGGTTGCGCGAACCGTATGACAGTGAACTTACACCCTATCTCGCGGCGGTCAAACGTATCCCGCCGGGCGCATCAGCCGAAATCGCCTGCCGCATGATTGAACGTAACCGTGTCGAAAATTGCCAGATCATTGGCGAAAATCCTCGGGGCACCGGCCTTGCCAAGGCATTACGCCTCGCCGCCTGGCAATTTCTGGTCAAGCCCCCGCGCATCGACAACAAGCCGCAATTGGGCGTGTGGGTGCGGATCCGTTTCGATTTTGGCGTGCGGGCAGTTGTTGGGGAAAGCGAGTAACCATCTTACCGGAAAGCAGCCGTCGCCCCAGCGCAAGCTGGAACGACGGTGCCGACTATTTGCGGACGAAGGGGGCGCTAACCCCCAACACCATCACTTGCGCATGGCAATCCAGGCATCGACTTGCTCTTCGAGCACATCCAATGGCACCGGACCTGATTTCAGCACCGTGTCATGGAACCCGCGAATGTCGAATTTCTTGCCCAGCGCCTTTTGCGCTTTGTCACGCAGTTCGCTGATTTTCAGGCGGCCAACCATATAGGCGGTCGCTTGACCGGGGTAGATGATGTAGCGTTCAATCGCCTTTACGATACCGCCCGGTGCGTCAGCACTATTGTTTTCGACATATTTAATGGCTTGTTCGCGGGTCCAGCGTTTGTGGTGCAAACCACTATCAACCACCAAGCGGATGGCGCGGTGCAATTCCAGTTGCAAACGACCAAAGTCACGCGCCGGATCGGTATATAGACCCATGTCCTTCGCGAGCTTCTCCGAATAGAGGCCCCAGCCTTCAGAATAAGCCGTGACGCCGCCAAATTGGCGGAATGCGGGCACGTCTTTCAATTCTGTCTGGATTGCCAATTGCAAGTGATGCCCAGGAAGACCTTCGTGATAGAATAATGCCTCAACCTCAGTCAGCGGCATATCGGCCATTGTATAAAGATTGGCGTAATAAGTACCGGGGCGCGAACCGTCGGGACTTGGGCGCTGATAAAATGCCTTGCCCGCAGATTTTTCGCGGAATGCCTCAACTTGTTTTACGACCAAAGGTGCCTTGGGCAAAACGCCAAACCATTTGGGCAGCAAGGGGGTGACTGCATCCTTCGCCTTTTGCGTTTCCGACAAATAGAGCGCGCGACCTTCGGCGGTTTCAGGTGCATAGAATTTGGGTTCGGTGCGCATATATTTAAAGAAGGCTTGAAGATCGCCTTTCACGCCCATCTTCTTTTGGACAACGCCCATTTCCTTATGAATGCGCGCCACTTGCGCGAGGCCCAAATTGTGGATCTGGTCGGGCGTCATATTGGTCGTCGTATAATTTGAGAGACGCTCAGCATAATAGCCCGCGCCGTCAGGGAAGCGCCAGACACCGTCGTCGGTTCCGGCGACCTTTTCCTGCGCCGTCATTTCGGCAATCAACGCCTCATAAGCAGGCTTTACGGCACTGTTCAGCGCTTGCGCTGCATCCGCGATTAACAGGTCTTTTTCAATCTGGCTGATGTTAAGCTTGGCCACCTTGGCCTTGAAATCTGCATATAAAGGCGCATCGGAACCATCGCCAAAGGGCGCACCCGTGATGACGTTACGCGCGTCATTGATGACATAAGGATAGACCCATTTGGGTGGCATGATGCCTTTTGCAGCGCGTGTTTTGGCTTGGCCTAGGGCCTCAGCCATAGCGGGGCCAATGCCGTAGAGCCGGTTCACATAAGCGCGCGCGTCGGACTTCGTGTCGATACGGTGAATGTTGATGAGAAAAGCAGGAATCTGGCTCTGTGCGCCATTCATCTGGTCGAAGACATAGCCATAATCATTATATTTATACGCACCCTCGCTACGCGCGGCGCGCTTTTCAAAAAGGCGGTACGAGAGTTGGTTTTCGCTGCTGAGCTTAGCAGGGTTGAAGCGCGCCCGCATTTCTTTGAGTGCCGAACGTTCGGCGTCATAATAACGGGCCTCGGCTTCGTCGGAACCATCGTCCCATTTGCCATAATCGCTGTCCTTGATGCCGCGATAGGATTTGCCAAGCGGCGATCGTGCAAGCTGTTGCGCGTCATACTCTTCGAAAAATGCCATGATTGCGGCATTTTGGTCGACATCTGCAGCAGCAGCGGTCGGCGCTGCATTGGCAGTCTGCGCAATCGCCGGTGTGGCCATATATACCAGCGCCATAGCAACGGCAGAAAGGGCGGTTTGGGTTATACGCATCGAAACTCTCCTGATTTGTTTATCGCAACGTCATATCAGTCCGATGCGCAAGAGGAAGCTATGATTTCGTGGCTTGTCGAAACGGCAACGGTCTTTGTCGATGGTTTTGACCCGTGAAGACCCTAGCCGCTGTTGCGTAGCGCCGTCGCGATGGCGTTAATCGTCAGTTGAATGCCTTCTCCAATCCGTTCATCGGCTTCACAGGCGCGGTGGCGTTTCATCAGTTCAATCTGCAGCAGGTTAAGCGGTTCAATATAGGGCAAACGCAAACGTATCGAATTGTTGAGCGCGGGGTTGGCCTCGAGCAAATAGCCCTGTCCTGTGGCGTCAAGCAAGCTGTCGCGTGACGCCTGCCAGCCGTCTTTAATGCGACCGAATATATCGCGTGCCAGCTCCTGATTCTCTACTAAGCCCGCATAATGCCCGGCGATAGCCATGTCGGATTTGGCCAACACCATTTCCATATTGGCGAGTATAGTCTGGAAATAGGACCATTCCCCCGCCATCGCGCGTAGCAGGCCTTTGTCCGCAAAACCGGCCAGCGCTTGCCCCGTACCATACCAGCCGGGCAGCATGACGCGTGCCTGCGCCCAAGAGAACACCCACGGAATGGCGCGCAAATCTTCAATCGCGGCCGACGCTGTCCGGCTGGACGGGCGCGATCCGATTTTTAGCGTTGCGATCTCATTTATAGGCGTCATTTGCCGGAAAAATGTCCGGAAATCGGGCGTGTTATATACCAGCCCGCGATAATGTTGAAAGGCGCTGGCGGAGAGCTCTGACATAGCCGCCTTGAACCGCTTCACATCGGCGTCAGCAATGGCGTCGCTGGACAAAGTCGCCAACATCGCGGCGGACGCCATGGTTTCCAGGCTGGTGACGGCATTGTCGACGGTGCCATATTTGGCGGCGATAACTTCGCCTTGTTCGGTAATGCGCATGCGGCCCTGCACCGTGCCCTTGGGCTGCGCAAGGATCGCGCCAAAGGCCGAACCACCGCCTCGACCCACCGCGCCGCCGCGGCCATGGAACAACTGCATGGCAATATTGGCCTCAGCAAAAATGCCCGCAAGCGCGCTCGATGCCTCGAATAACTCCCATGTGGAGGTCAGGTATCCGCCGTCCTTGTTCGAATCGGAATAGCCGATCATCACTTCCTGATGCCCGCGCGCCTGCGTCAACGCGCGCATCAACGGGATTTGAAAAAATGCGCGCATCGTTTCAGGCGCCGCCTGCAAATCGGCGATGGTTTCGAACAAGGGCACGGACATGATAGTTGCATGCGGTGTGCCGTCATCGTCCACATGATATAAACCCGCCTGTTTCAGCAGGACATAAACCTCCAACATGTCGGACACGCTGGTCGTCTTGCTGATATTATAGGTGGTAATCGCGGCAGAGCCGAAATCGCTTTGCGCCTGTGCCGCAGCGCGGATGATTGCGAGTTCTTTTGCGGTCTCTTCGCTATATTGCGTCCACGCGCCGGCCAACGGGCGATTATGCGAGAGTTCCGCAACGAGCAAATCCACGCGCGCTGCCTCATCCAGTTGCAGATAATCCGGCACAACCCGTGCAGTGCGGAACAGTTCGGATATAACACGCTCATGCACGTCGCTATTCTGACGCAAATCGAGAGTCGCCAAATGGAAACCAAATATTTCGACTGACCGGATAAGCCGCGATAATGCCCCGCCACTCGACAATGCGCCATCGCCATCACTGGCAAGGCCAGATGCCACCGTAACAAGATCTCTCCGCAGCGCATCTGGACCACTATACGCCACGCCAGACAGCTTGGATGGACGCGGGGGCTGGTCACCCAATAATTTGACATGCGTCGCCGCCAACCGCGCATATATGCCCGACAGCGCACGCCTATATGGTTCGTCCGCACGGCTTGCGGCGCTATCGCCACTGGCTTCGGCAAGTGCGCGCACGCCTTCGGGCGTATCGCTCATGAACGAAGAAATCGAAATCTCCGCACCAAGGCTGTGGATGCTTTCAAGATAATGCCGGATCGCGGTGCCGCCATTACGCGCGACCGCATATTGCAACGTTTCGGCATCCACAAACGGATTGCCGTCACGGTCTCCACCGATCCAACTGCCAAGCTTAACAAAACCGGGCGGCCTGCTGCCAAGCGCCTTTTCCCAGCCGGCATATAATTTGGGCAAAGCCGTCAGGAACACTTCCTGCATCGTAGCGCGGGCATTTTCAATCTCGTCAGCGACGAACAGCTTTTCCCGCCGCAAGGGCCGCGTCTGCCACAGCAAGGCAATTTGTCGGTAAATCGCGGCGTCCACATCATCACCATCTTCGGTGACTTTTTGTCCTTGGTCCCGCAGCGTCATCAGCCGCGCGATGCGGTTTTTGTGATCAATGATACTTTTGCGCCGCACTTCGGTTGGATGCGCGGTGAGCACCGGGACAATCAAGCTGTGCGCAAGCAGCTCCCGAATCTCTGTCAGCGGCACACCTTCTGCCGCAAGCCGTGCGCAGACTTCGGCCACCGTCGCGCCATCTTCATGCGCAAGGCCTTGGCGGTCCTCCGCTAGATTCGCCAGAAGCGAGAACAGCATGAACCCACGTACAAAATTGAGCGTGTCATCGAGGCTCAGCGCCCCAAGTCCACGGTCGCTCGAATCGGCACCTTCTATTTTGCGAAAGCGGTCAACGCTGGTCGATCGGATATATTCGGTCTGCCGGAATAATTGCTCACCACCATAAGCGCGAATGACATCCCCCAGCATCTTACCGAGAAAGCGGATGTCGGGATTTTGCGATATGGCGTGTGTGTTTTGACCGTTCATGGGGCGATTAGTGCACATGGACACCGCAGGTGCAAGCCAATCCGCCCGCCTGCATCGGTGAATAGCTATTCCCCAATCACCTTTGAAAGCCGTGCGATTTCTGCATTTTGTTCTGCGACGTCGTCGATAACAGGTCGCTGCGCCTCGGTCAGAAGCGCCGCAAGGCCCAGGTCGCGCGCACCGGCCTCTGCTATCAACCCATCAAAGTCACGCAAAGCAGCCACCGAATCGGACCGCATTTGGTCGAGCCGTGACAGCATAAGATGCGCATTCACCCACGCCTCGCTACCGGGAGCCGTGCCGGTCGCCCGTGACACCATCGCCTGCAATGCTGGCAATCCACGCAAATAGGCGCCATGCGCCTTTTGGTGTCGCACGCGCAGCGCGTCGGCTTTTGCCGCGGGTTCCCCTGATAAAATAGATGGCGCAGCTGCCGGTGCAATGGGCGCAGAAATCGGCGCATCTGTTTCATAACTCCGACGCTCAAGCGACGGAAATCCAACCTCTTTCGTGCCACATGCGGAAAGGATAAGGATCAGAAGCAACGGAGATGCAGGCTTGAAATTCAACATATCCGCCGTCTAAGCCTGCTTGAGGGCGCATGCAAGCGCATCTCCGTGGTGGTGCGGGCGGCATCATAAGCGCCAAAACGCTGGATTATACGTTGACATAGATATTTGCTTGCACTAGCTGCGCCCATTCTTGCGTGACCCTGTTGAGATTCGTCTTCGCTATGTCACGCGCCTGAGCAACCCGCCCTTATAAGGCGCTAAGCTGTAGAAACGGATGAGTTAAAGCCATGTTCGCAATCGTGCGCACAGGCGGCAAGCAATATCGCGTCGCCGCCGGAGATAAAATCGCAGTTGAAAAACTGTCTGGTGAAGCGGGTGACAAAATCTCGCTTGGTGACATCCTTCTTGCCGGTGACGGTGACAAGGCGCAGGACGTGAACGGTTTGACCGTTTCGGCCGAAATCATTGCGCAAGAGCGCGGTGAAAAGGTTATCGTCTTTAAAAAGCGTCGCCGCCACAATTATCGTCGTAAGCAAGGTCATCGCCAGTCGTTGACGCTTCTGCGCATCCTCGCCGTTGGCAAGGAAGATAAGAAGGCTGCTGCCGCTGCCGCTCCTGCAAAGGAAGCCGCACCAAAGAAAGCCGCTGCGCCCAAAAAGGCTGCAGCCCCTAAGGAAGCTTGAGCGGCAACGCTCTGACGTAGGAGTTTAGACCATGGCACATAAAAAAGCAGGTGGTTCGTCACGCAACGGTCGCGATTCAGCAGGCCGTCGCCTTGGCGTGAAGAAGTTCGGTGGCGAAAGCGTCATCGGCGGTAACATCATTATCCGTCAGCGCGGTACCAAGGTATATCCTGGTTCGGGCGTTGGCCTTGGCAAAGACCACACATTGTTCGCGCTCGTCGAAGGCCGCGTGCGTTTCCATGCTGGTAAACTTGGCCGCAAATATGTGTCGGTCGATATGCCAGCGATGGCCGCCGAATAAACAGGACAATCGATGCCGGGTTGTCCAGACGGATGACCCGGAAATCATGTTAGGTGGTTTCCACCTTTGAACAGGGAGACGGGTCAACCGATCTCCCTTTCTTTTTGTCTCATTCTCCCTGTTCTCAGCCTCCTGCGGAGGAACTGTAACATGGCTGTCGCTTTGTCATGCAAGGGGCAGCGCAGAACCGGAGAGAAACGATGTTCGCGAGAACGGAAAGATTATTGTTGCGGCCAAACTGGCCAGAGGATGCAGCCGAATTGCATCAGGCGATTGCCGATGAAGGCATCGTCCGCAACCTCGCGCGGGCACCTTGGCCGTATACAGCGGATGACGCTGCGGCCTTTACAGCGCAAGTGCATGACGCACTATATCCCACCTTTTTACTGATGCTGCGGACCCATGGTGCCCCTCGCCTGATTGGCGCATGTGGTCTTGGGAATTATGACGGCAGCACCGAATTGGGTTATTGGATAGCGCGGCCTTATTGGGGCCTTGGCTTTGCCACCGAAGCCGGTCGCGCCGTGGTCAACATCGCCAAAGCCATTGGCCATAAAAAGCTTATCGCCAGCCACTTCACCGACAATCTCGCATCAGGCAATGTGCTGCGTAAGCTCGGCTTTCAAAACACCGGAAAAACCGCCTTGCGGCACAGCAACGGCCGCAGCGCGGCAATGACATGTGCTTTGTACGAAAAGGCATTGGATAGCGCAGGTGCAGAACCGCGCCCACGATTAAGCCCTCCGGCGTTCAACATGCGCACGCAGATGGAACGGCTTCAGGCGGCTTAAGCAGGGTGAATATCGAGGTTTATGGGCTGTGCCAGAGGGTTACAGTTGTGGGTTTGCATCTGCATAGTAACGGAGGTCATCATGGCTATAGCCGCGCATCCAGTCAAATATTGAAAATAATCAGATCCATATTATCGCGTTGCCGCCATAGGAAATGTAACAAGCGTTACATGCATTTTGGGTTACCTCGCTACTCGGCTATAGAAAATTGAATATTGGTGTTTGACCGATGCAATTTCCTCAGCGATATCTCTTTATAGTATAAGTAATTCGGAAATTTTGTGATCATTTCTCCTGTAATTTTATCGGGTGGTGGCGGCACTCGGCTTTGGCCATTATCCACGCCGCAAACGCCGAAACAGTTTTTGGCGCTTACCGATGCGCGCACAATGTTTCAGTTGACGGTGCTCCGGGTGATGGACCGCGAACGCTTCACCGCACCCATTATCGTCGCCAACGCAGCGCATGCCGATATTGTCACAGCGCAATTGGCCGAAATCGGTGTAGCTGATGCGACCATTTTGCTTGAGCCCTGCGCGCGCAATACAGCGCCGGCAATTGCACTGGCAGCGCTCGCCTTAAATGCGCCACAGTCGGTTATGCTGGTGATGCCCAGCGATTATGTGATCACCAACGAAGCCGCATTTCACGCGGCGACCGAGGCACTTTTGCCCGTAGTTCAAGAAGGTTGGCTCGCCACGTACGGCATTAATCCAACCGCCCCAGAGACAGGCTATGGCTACATGCAAATGGGTTCCACCGTTGGTGCCGGCGTTCATGCCGTACAGCGTTTTGTCGAGAAACCTGACGTCGCGCGGGCTGCTGCAATGATTGAGGCTGGAAATCATGTATGGAATGGCGGCATTTTTCTGTTGCGCGCGGACACCTATTTGGACGCAGTGGAGACCCATGTCCCAGACGTGGGCGCCGGCGTTCGTGCCGCTATGTCGAAAGCACAGCGCAGCGGTAATTTCATACGTCCTGACGCCGACAGTTTCGCTGCATGCCCTTATAAAAGCATCGATTATGCCATTATGGAAAAAGCATCGAAAGTAGCCGTCGCTCCCGTCAGCATGGGTTGGTCGGACGTCGGCAGCTGGGACGCGCTACACGATATCGGCGGCAAGGACGCGGATGGAAACGTCCTGTCTGGTGTCGTTCGAATCCATGAAAGTCATGGCAACCTCATTCACGCAAACGGTATTCGCGTGTCGGTGCATGGGATTGACGACTTGCTTATCATCACGAACGGCAATGAAGTGATGATCATGCCCCGCGGGACAAGTCAGAAAGTAAGAGATTTCGCAGGCGATGTGCCGACTGTTACGACTAAGCCAGCCGCTAGCTAAACATTTGAGGTGACATGCTACATTGCTGTAACCTCATCCCATGAACAAGGTCGCTTATGTCTAAGATCAACGCAGCTTCAGCACCGTCCTCATCGCACCGATTGAAATTTATACGCGGCGCAATAGCCTTAGGTGTCGCGCTATCATTCTCCGCCACAGCCCACGGGATGGAAGATATTGCTCCCGTCGATTTCGAATTGATCGATAAGCTGATGGCTGCCGATCAAGTGAATGCGGTCTCGGACAGTCTTTTAACAGACCCTGATTCTGAGCCGGCGAGCGACACGAACACGCATGGCTGGAATGGACCATTAGAGGACGAGCCACATTTACCGAAGAATACAGGCGCCAATTTCTATGTGGATACCCCGCCGCGCGCCTACGCCTCATTTGGCGAGGATGTTAAGGCTATAAAATGGGAATTTGCTGCAGTGGCAGGCTATTACACTGCAATAAATGCACCTAAGCTGCTCAAAGATCCGCGCTGGCCAACAACACAGACAGAAGGTTGGTTCGGTCGCTCAACAAGAAACCTGGGCGTCGACAAACTCGCACACGCCTATTCTGCGTATATCATAAGCGAACTGCTCTACGGCAGGATTAAACGTAAAGTCGGCGATGCGCCGGGAATAGAGCTTACCGCAGCCGCCCTGGCGTCCGGAATAATGCTATGGTCAGAAGCTTTTGACAGCATTGAACCAACAAGCGGTTGGTCTTGGGAAGATGTTACGTTCAATACCCTTGGCGCAGGTTTTTCTGTGGTGCGCAATTCCGTCCCAGGCTTAGAGGATAAGCTTGATTTTCGGCTCCTGGTCCAGCCGAACGAGGATATCTATACAGTGAAAGGAAAGGAACATTTTCAGCAGCAGCGCTATCTTTTTGCGATGAAACTTGCAGGCTTTAAAGCATTCGAACGAACCCCACTACGATATGTAGAACTCCATCTCGGTTATCGGGCTGACGATTTTTTAAATGAAGACAGGGCTGCAGGCATTTCGCCCAAACGTCATGTTTTTGCGGGGGTTGGTGTTAATCTGAAAGAATTGCTGTTTAAGAACGCCCGGACCCGCAAAGGTCGCGCAGTGGGTGAAGTGCTTACATATTTTCAACCGCCTTTCACGAGTATGCACCGCGACATCATCGAACGATAGGGCGTCGCTATTGGCGATAGGCCGACCGGTTTCCCGTCGCATATTACAGTGCAACACACTTGGATATGCCCGCCAATTGGCGTAGCGTTGTAAAATCAACCGGGGGTAACGGCGATTATGGCGACTGAGGCGTCTAAGATTATTGATTTCAAAGACGTTGGCATGCCGCGCCGATTAAGTCCGGAGGCGAGCCGGATGGCCGCGCTTGAAGCGGCGCGCGGCCTTTTGCTTGAGGCCGGGCCGCAAGCCGTCACGTTAAAGGCGGTGGCCGGACAAATCGGTCGAACGCATGCCAATTTATTGCATCATTTTGGGTCCGCATCGGGCCTCCAGCGCGCTCTAGCAGCATATATGGGCGAAAATATCTGCAGCAAGGTGGCGGAGGCTATTACCCAAATGCGCGGTGGCGTGGTGACCCCGCATGAGCTTGCCGATTTAATCTTTGACCAGTTCGACCGGGAAGGCGCCGGCGCGCTCGCGTCGTGGATGCTGCTATCCGGAAATGAAGATGCGCTCGATCCTATTGTCGAGGCTATCCACAAGCTGGTGGATGAAATTGCCGAAGACGGCCATGCGGACACATCGCTGCATGAGCTGACACTTGAGATGGTACTGATGGCGCTGGGCGATGCGCTGCTCGGCGGACCACTGTCGGCATCGCTTGGCTTGCCACGCGAAGCGGGACGACAGATTGCTGGCCGAAAGCTCTCGGCGGCATTCGATGCGATGCAGGCGCAGTTAAAGCCTTAGACTTTGGTTCCGTAATATTGCCGATACCAGTCGGCGAACTTTTGTAAGCCTTCGGCCAGCATGACCTTTGGCTTATAACCCGTGAGCGCATGTAGTTTCGACACATCGGCATAGGTGGCAGTGACATCGCCTGGTTGCATAGGCCGCATGACCTTGACCGCCTCTCGCCCAATCGCCTTTTCAAGCGTCTCAATCATGTCCATCAGGCCAACCGGATGGCTATCACCAATGTTGAGAACCCTGTGCTCCCCACGTGCGGGCGGATGATCTAGCGACCCGATGATCCCGTCAACAATGTCGTCGATATAGGTAAAATCGCGGGCCATGTTTCCATTGCCGTAAACCTCAATCGCCTCGCCACGCAGGATTTTCTGGGTGAAGCTGAAATAGGCCATGTCGGGCCGCCCCCAGGGCCCATAAACGGTAAAGAAGCGCAGGCCAGTCTGCGGAAAACCATAGAGCTTGGCATAAGATTGGCTCATCAACTCACACGCGCGTTTGGTCGCGGCATAGAGCGATACAGGGTCGTTGGCGGGCTCATCTTCTTTAAAGCCTGCACCGCTTATTGGCTTGTCGCCATAGACCGAACTCGACGAGGCATATACCAGATGTTCAAAACCTTCGGCGTGCCGGCACGCCTCCATGACTGACAAATGGCCCGCTAGGTTGGACCGTTCGTAGGCGAAGGGGTTTTCAAGGCTGTAGCGGACACCTGCTTGCGCCGCGAGATGCACGACGCGCACGATTTTATTGTCGTGTACCAGCGCCTTCATCTTGTCAGCATCGGCAATGTCGAGGCGTTCAAAGGCGAAGCTGTTTATTCCGGCAAAAGTCGCGAGCCGCGATTCTTTCAAGGCGGTGTCGTAATAGTCATTAACGATGTCGACGCCGATAACGCGCTCACCGCGCGCAAGAAGCCGGTGCGCCACCGCGTGGCCAATAAAGCCGGCGGCGCCAGTTACAAGGATGGGAGCCGACATATCAAACACTATCCTCAGCTATAAAAAGCAAAATCCGCGCAAAGCCGAAGCCTACGAAAAGCATACCAGCGCCTAAACCGCCAAATTATCGATCAACCGCGTATTGCCCATTTTGGCGGCCGCCAGTAACCGTGCCGGTCTGCCGTCAAAATGATGCAGTTCCTCGAGCGTAACCGCATCCGCAAGCGCAAAATAATCCACCCGCGCAAAACCGGCAGCAAGGATATCCGCCGAAGCATTGGCAAGCGTTTGCCCGACATCATCACCTGCACGGATCTGCGCCGCGGCTCGACCCAACGCAACGGGCAAAGCCAAGGCCGCCGAACGTTCATCAACTGTCAGATAGGCATTGCGCGATGACAGAGCGAGGCCATCTGCGTCACGCACAATTGGAACCCCCAATATGTCCAATGCGAAGTCCAGATCGTGGGCCATTTGCCGGATGACCGCCAGTTGCTGAAAATCCTTTTCTCCAAACAACGCAACATCGGGCTGCACCTGATTAAATAATTTTGCGACCACCAAAGCAACGCCATCAAAATGCCCGGGCCGCGCGGCGCCGCAATAGGCATTGCTTGGTCCATCAATATGGACATGCGTGGCAAAGCCCGGCGGATAGACAATATGCGCATGCGGCGCCCATAAAATGTCTACTCCGGCAGCGCGTAGCAATTCAGCGTCACGTTCCATGGTGCGGGGATACGCGTCGATATCTTCATTTGGCCCAAATTGTGTGGGGTTGACGAAGATCGACACAACAACCGCATCGGCATGCCGCTGCGCCTCTGCGACCAACGTCATGTGCCCGTCATGTAATGCACCCATGGTCGGGACCAACGCAACGCGGCCCTTGGCGTCACGCAGCGCCGAAATATGGTGCCGCAATGCGTCAAGCTGATTGATGGTTTGCACGTCCACGTCGCCTTGTTTATTGGCCTTTGTTGAACCCGCCTATGCGGGAGGGTAGAACGACAATTCAAGGCAAATGTCGCCGCGCATTATATTTGAAGCAGATTTGGGGGATTATGGCAAAGGCACATCACATCGTTTTTGCGAATGAAAAGGGCGGGACCGGTAAATCAACCACCGCTGTCCATGTCGCCATAGCTTTGGCGTCACGCGGCGCGCGGGTGGCTTGCATCGATTTGGATTCGCGCCAGCGCACCTTGTACCGCTATCTCGAAAACCGGCGCGACACGATGACGCGGCGCAAAGTCACTTTGCCGATGCCTGTGTTTGAAGTGTTCGAACATGATTCGCAGGCCACGCTGGAGCGTCAGGTGGAACGTCTCGGCGCCGAAAATGATTTTCTCGTGTTCGATACGCCCGGACGCGATGATCCTTATGCCCGCTTTGTTGCAACGCGTGCCAATACATTGGTCACCCCCATCAACGACAGTTTTGTTGATTTTGACCTGATTGGCCAAGTGGACGCCGAAAATTTCAAAGTGCGCAAATTAAGCTTCTATGCAGAGCTTATCTGGGACGCACGCAAGGAACGTGCAAAGGCCGATGGCGTGACCATCGACTGGGTCGTGGTCCGCAACCGCCTACACAATATGGAGGCGCGCAATCAGCAGCGCATGACCGACGCACTGACCGAACTATCCAAGCGGGTTGGTTTCCGTTCGGTGCCGGGCCTGAATGAACGCGTCATTTATCGTGAACTGTTTCCGTCCGGCCTTACGTTGATCGACAAGGGCCATCTGGGCCAGTTGGCGACCGCACATATTGTCGCGCGACAGGAACTGCGTGAACTGGTCACTGGGCTTGCGCTGCCCGACGTCGGTCAGTTGGCACTGGCGTAATGACGTTTCTGGCCATCTTGGCCATTCTTGCCCTTGGTTGGGCCGTGTGGACGGGCAAGCTGCAAGCGCAAGCATTGCTGCCCGTTTTACTTGGGCTATCCGGCGTATTTCTTGCGGCGCGGGGAAGCCTGCTAATCGGTGTGCCCGTAATAGTAATAGCCGCCATCTGGTATCGCGGCCTGACAATGCGGCTGTTCGGTTCTCGCACCAAACAGGGCAAGGCGTCAGAGATTGACGATGCCCGCTTCCTGCTGGGCGTGTCACGTTTCGACAATGCCGAGCGCATTCGCGAACGTCACCGCACTCTCATTGCGCAAAATCATCCAGACATGGGCGGCAGCGCCGAACGCGCCGCCATATTGAACAAAGCGCGCGACCTTTTGTTGGATGACTTGCATAATAAACGGCTCTAACAGCCAATTTCTCCCCCGCACGTATAGGACAGTTCATGGCCCATCATTTCCACCCCACCTCACTTCGTGAATATGACATTCGCGGCATTATCGGCGAAACTTTGGGGGAGGCGGACGCCTATGCCATTGGCCGTGGGTTCGGCACCTGCCTTGTGCGCGCTGGCGGTAAAAAGGCAGCGGTAGGTTATGACGGCCGCGTAAGCTCGCCGATGCTTGAGGCGGCCTTGGTCAAGGGGCTGAACGACAGCGGCGTCGATGTCGTGCGCATCGGCATGGGGCCAACACCCATGCTATATTATGCTGAGGCCGTATTGGATGATGTCGATGGCGGCATAGAGATAACCGGCAGCCACAACCCCGCCAATTATAATGGCTTCAAAATGGTCCTTATGGGTAAACCGTTTTTCGGGGCAGATATCCAAAAAATTGGCCGCATGGCGTCGGCCGAGGATTGGGTTAGCGGTACAGGCACTTCGGAACAACTCGACATCCTTGATCAATATGTTGCCCGCGTGGCGCAAGCCGCACCACAACAGGCATTTCGCATCGGATGGGATGCAGGCAATGGCGCGGCGGGACCGGCAATTGAAAAGCTGGTCAAGATGTTACCCGGCGAGCACCATCTCTTATTCGTGGAAGTGGATGGCCAATTTCCCAATCATCACCCGGATCCCACCGACCCTGCGAATCTGGTCGATTTACAGCGGCTTGTCGCGGAAAAGAAACTCGATTTCGGAGTGGCTTTTGACGGCGATGGCGATCGCATCGGCGCAATTGATGGCGAGGGCCGCGTCATTTGGGGTGACCAATTGCTGCAAATCTATGCCGCAGATGTGCTGGGCGAAGTCCCAGGCGCCACGATTATCGCCGATGTAAAGGCATCTCAGGCCTTGTTCGACCGCGTCAGCGCATTGGGTGGTCAGCCCATGATGTGGAAAACCGGTCACAGCCTGATTAAGTCCAAAATGAAAGAAACAGGGTCGCCGCTCGCGGGTGAAATGAGCGGACATGTTTTCTTCAAGCATGAATATTATGGCTTTGACGATGCTATCTATGCGGCGGTTCGGCTAATGTCGGCATCAGCCAAGCTCGGCAAAAGCGTGACGGCGTTGCGCGGCGAAATGCCGGAGATGATCAACACCCCCGAAATGCGTTTCCAAGTCGATGAGAGCCTCAAATTTGCTGTGATTGATGAAGTGCTGGCGCGGCTATCAGCAGACGGCGCGGATGTGAACAACACCGACGGCGCGCGCGTCAATACGCCCGATGGCTGGTGGTTGTTGCGTGCATCTAACACGCAAGACGTGCTCGTCGCCCGCGCCGAAGCATCATCCGAAGAAGGTCTCGAAAGGCTGATGGCGCAAATTGATGCGCAATTGGCAGCTTCAGGGCTAGAACGCGGGGAGACTGTCGGGCATTAAGCCCATTGTGAACTTACCGCCCATCATCCTCAACTGGTTCGCCGCGCGCGGGTGGCAACCGCGACGGCATCAGTTGGAAATGCTGGACGCGGCAGCCGAGGGACGGCATGCCTTATTGGTGGCCGCGACGGGCGCAGGCAAGACGCTGGCCGGATTTTTGCCAAGCCTCAATGATTTGATTGTCCCCCCCTCCGACGGCCTCCACACGCTGTATATCTCCCCGCTCAAGGCGTTGGCCACTGATGTCCGCCGGAACCTGCTGATCCCGATTGCAGAAATGGACCTGCCGATCCGCGTTGAGGCCCGCACGGGCGATACGCCGTCGGACCGCAAAGCGCGGCAGCGGGTTAAACCGCCGCATATATTGTTGACCACACCTGAATCTTTATCGTTGCTGCTCAGCCATGAAGACAGCGCGTACATGTTCGCCACGCTTAAACGAGTCATTGTGGATGAGGTCCATGCCTTCGCCAATGGCAAGCGCGGTGATCTACTCAGCCTGTCGCTCGCGCGGTTGCAGACCCTTGCACCCAAGCTGCAACGTGTGGCGCTTTCGGCGACCGTGGCCGACCCCGATGACTATCGCGCCTGGCTCGCGCCTTATGGCGACATGGACCAAGTGCGTCTGGTTGAAGGAGAAACGGCGGCGGAGCCTGATCTGACAATCCTGTTACCAGAGGGCCGCGTGCCATGGGCGGGACATAGCGGACATCATGCGATACCGCAGCTCATCGACGAAATTGGCCGCAACAAAATCACGCTGATTTTCTGCAACACACGCTTCCTCGCCGAATTTATCTTCCAGAAATTATGGGACGCGAATGAACCCAAATTTCCCATCGGCATTCACCACGGATCTTTATCAGTGGAGGCGCGGCGCAAGGTTGAGGGCGCCATGGCCGAAGGCAAATTACGCGCCTTGGTCTGCACCGCCAGCCTCGATCTGGGTGTTGACTGGGGCAATGTCGACTGCGTCATTCAAATGGGTGCGCCCAAGGGTTCGTCGCGCTTGCTGCAGCGTATTGGTCGGTCGAACCACCGCATGGATGAACCCAGCAAGGCCATTCTCGTTCCCGGCAATCGGTTTGAATATCTGGAGGCACAGGCCGCCTTTGACGCGGTGACAGAGGGTGTGCGCGACGGCGAAACCTTCCGCCCTGGAAGCTATGATGTATTGGCGCAACATGTCATGGGCATTGCCTGCGCGGGACCATTTGACGAAAGCGAACTGCTAGCAGAGGTGCAATCGGCCTTGCCCTATTCGGGCATCGATGCTGCAACCTTTGCACGCGTCATCGCCTTTATCGCAACGGGTGGATATGCGCTCAAAGCCTATGACCGCTTCAAGAAATTGGTCAAAGACCCCGATGGCCGGTGGCGTCTATCGCACCCGCAATTTGCGGCGCAGCATAGATTTAACGCGGGCATCATCGTCGATGCGCCGATGCTGGAGATCCGGTTCCGCAATGGCCGCAAATTGGGCAAGGTGGAGGAGGCTTTTGCCGCCACTTTAAGCCCCGGCAACTGTTTCACCTTTGCCGGCATGGCGCTTGAGGTCGAATCGATCAAAGACCTCGACCTCATCGTCCGCGCCGCCACCAAGCCAGCGACCAATATCCCCAGCTATATGGGTGCGCGCCTACCGCTAACCACGCATCTGGCTGAACGTGTGCGCCAGATGCTGACCGACAGGCCGGGCTGGGCCCGCTTTCCCGACGAGGTGCGCGAATGGCTGGAGATGCAGGCCTATCGCAGCCAAATACCAAAGGCAGGGCAGTTGCTGGTCGAAACCTTCCCGCACGACAAACGCCATTATATGGTGGCCTATCCGTTCGAGGGGTGGAACGCGCACCAGTCGCTGGGCATGCTCATCACGCGGCGGATGGAGAGCCGTGGCTTGATGCCCATGGGTTTTGTCGCGAGCGATTACGCCTTGGGCGTATGGAGCCTCAAACCCATTGCAGACCCAAGGCCCTTATTTTCTGCCGACATATTGGCCGATGAATTTGTCGACTGGGTGGAGTCGAGCTATTTGCTCAAACGCGCCTTTCGCGAGGTGGCGGTGATCAGCGGCCTTGTCGAACGACAACATCCCGGCAAGCGCAAGACGGGCCGGCAAGTCACCTTTTCCACTGACCTTATTTACGATGTGCTGCGCAAATATGAACCCGACCATCTATTGCTAGAGGCGGCATGGGCCGATGCGCGGACGCGGTTGACCGATGTCGGGCGGCTGGGTGATTTGTTAGGCCGCGCCGCCGATACGATGCTGCACGTGGATCTGGAGCGCGTCAGCCCGCTGGCGGTGCCGTTGCTGGTGATGATTGGTCGCGAGAGTGTGGCGCAAGGATCGGTGGACGATGCTTTGTTAATGGAGGCAGAGAGCTTGGCTGGCGTGGCGATGACGCCATAAGCGCCTAAAGATTGGGCCATAGGCAACTACGCACATCCGCTTGCAGTCGCGCACCACAATCCGCATAGCCTGCGGCCATGACGCATGATTTCCAATTTGGTGGCGAGACATTTGAGGTGGCCGGAGAGGCCGCCTTATATTGGCGCGCGCAAGATGCGTTATTGGTGTCTGACCTCCATCTCGAAAAGGCCAGTGCCTTTGCTTTATATGGCCAGATGCTGCCGCCTTATGACAGCGTATCGACGCTGCAGGATATTGCGGCGCTTTGCAGCAAATATAGCCCGGCCAAAATCATATCACTGGGTGACAATTTCCATGACGATGATGGTGAATGTCGACTGGCCGAGGACGCTGCGGCATTATTGGTCGATTTGACCCGCGCCACCGAATGGATTTGGATTACGGGAAACCATGACCGCGCAGTGTCGGGCATCTGGGGTGGCGAGGCATTGGACGAATTGACATTGTCGGGCATTACTCTTCGTCACGAAGCGTTAAAGGGCGATCTCAATCCCGAAATCTCCGGACATTTCCATCCCAAGTTCCGTCAGGTGCTGCGCGGACGGATGGTGAAACGGCGTTGTTTTGTTAAAACCCCGCGCAAGATGATCATGCCCGCCTTTGGCGCGCTGACCGGCGGGCTGGATGTGCAGGATGCTGCAATCCTGAACGCATGCGACCTGACGCATGGTGAAATCGCGGAGGCCTTGGTCGCCACACAAAGCGGCTATGCGCGTTTTGCCCTAAACAAAACTGGGACGTTCGCCAAATAAGGCGGTGCCGACGCGGATATATGTTGCGCCCAGCATGATAGCAGTTTCAAAGTCATCGGACATGCCCATGCTCAATTGCGCCAGACCATGCCGCGCGGACAATTCGGCCAAGAGCGCAAAGAAAGGCGCCGCTTCTACATCCGCAGGCGGAATGCACATAAGACCAGCCACCGGAAGGCCCGCATCCTGCGCAGCCTTCAACAGGTCAGGGAGCTCCGCCACGGAGCAACCGCCTTTTTGCTCTTCCGCGCCAATATTGACTTGAATGAAGCAAAGCACCGCACGCTCCAGTTTCTGCATCGCCTTGCCCAGCGCCGTCACAAGCGACAGCCTATCCACAGCATGAATCACGTCAAACAACGCGACCGCCTCTTCGGCTTTGTTGGATTGCAACTGACCAATGAGGTGCAGTTCAACCTCCGGATGCTGTTCCTTCAGTGCAGGCCATTTGCTGGCCGCCTCCTGCACACGGTTTTCACCAAACAGCCTTTGGCCTTCGAAGATGAGCGGTTCAATGTCTTGCGCCGATCGCGTTTTCGATACGGCGATGAGGTGCATGTCCTCCACCGGACGGCGCGCCAATTTGGCGGCGGCGTTCATGCGCGTACGGATGGCCGTCAAACGGTCGGCGGATGTTTCTGTTGTCGCTTCCTGCATAGCCGGTCGCTATAGGCATTTGTATGCCGCGATGCCACCCCTTGCCGAAAATCTGGCTCATGACCGATGCACGTTTTGGTGATGACCAGCTGCACGCTATTCAACAGCTGCCTGCACGGTCAGGCGTGGTTTTCCGTCATTATCATTTAGCTACTCGACAACGTCGTGCATTGTTCATCCAAGTGCTACGCATTTGTCGTCGGCGCGGGCATTTATTACTGTTGGCGGGTGATGCGCGGACGGCTTTACGCTGGCATGCCGATGGTTTTCATCAACGCGGGCGTGGCCACCCAGGCTTGCTACACAGCGGGCCTGTTCACAATGCGCGGGAAATCGCGGACGTAAAGCGCAACAATCCCGACCTCTTATTTCTCTCACCGCTTTTCGATACCAACAGCCACCCCGGCGCACGGCCACTCGGCCCCTTGATGTTTCAACGGCTCGCAAAGCTTGTCGGCCCAAAGCGCATCATCGCTTTGGGGGGCATGACCCGTCAACGCGCGCATATGCTCGGCCCACGGACAATCCATGGTTGGGCGGCGATTGATGCTTTCAGGAAAAAGACCGCTTAGAAGCGGATTTTAGTTCCAACATAGACAGCTTCGCTGTCCTTGCGGTTGTCAGCCAAGGGAATGACGCGATCATTCTCACTGGCGTACCGAACGCCCGCAGTAACGTCGATCTTGCGGCTGATCGAGAAGCTGCCGCCGACATCCAACTTATAATCGCCAGAAGCTGCACTACCGCGTGCAGGCGGAGCCATTTCTTTATTCTGGTCGAGTTTAATATTGGTGCTGAACTTGCTTGGCTTCTGTGCAGACTCATCAAGTCGGAAACTGCCCTTGCCAACATCGCTCAGAGGTGTCTTTGCAGCACGTGCATGCGCCTTAGGCAAAGCAAAATCCTGCCAACCCCTGGAGGCAGTCAGACGATAGTCGACCGCGGCCAAACGAAGTCCCTTGCCAGCGCCCACGTCGCTTGGCGCAATGACATTACGTATAGATACGGCACCAGCGCTCAAACGCGAGTTCGCGCGCGCCGCAACGGTAATCGTACGGTTTCGAACGTCACCGGCACTCGCTGGCGTGAATGGAAACCGTGCATTGGCAGCAATTTGCGTGGCGGCGAATTTTTGGGCAAGAACGCTATCACCGCCAGCTGGCGTGAACATAGCGATCCACGAAGGCATGTCTTTTTGTTCCGGACCGGATGCCTTCGCGGCAAAAGCAGGGACAATCATCGGTGAAAGGGTAAGCGAAGCCGTTGTCAGCATGGCTGCTGCAATGGTCGCATATTTTCCTTTCTGTACCCGCTTCACGATCATAGCCTTATTTTGAGCGATTCTTAGTTCTTGGGGAGTATCATACGCCTCATTTCAGGAATTCAAAAGAGCGGTAATTTCAAAATCACGCCAATGACACGTTTTGTTACCAGTTGTTGCACGATGTCCACAATCGGGTAGCACATGGGAACTGACTGCAGCATTAATTGCGCGTCGTTCAGCCGCCAGAAAGCTTGCCCCCGACAGCAAGCCGCTATAGAGGTTTCCGATATTCCATTGTTCAAGGACATTTTATGCGCACCACTCGCCTGGCACTCATCGTTGCGACCAGTAGCTTAATTAGCTTAGGCCTGCTTTCCGGCTGCGGCGGCAAGGAACGTCCAAAGGCGGACCTCGCAGCCAGCCAGGTCACCACTATTGGCGTCAACAGCTATTTGTGGCGCGCATCGCTTGATGCCTTGTCTTTCATGCCATTGGTGCAAACCGACTCAGCGGGTGGCGTCATCGTCACCGATTGGTATGTAAATCCGCAAAGCCCTGGTGAGCGTGTAAAGTTAACGATTTCTATCCTTGACCAAGACCTGCGCGCCGACGCTTTGCGCGTGGCAGGTAGCCGCGAAGTTTCACAAAATGGTCAGTGGGTAGCGGCACCATTACGCGCTGCTACAGTGCAAAAGCTTGAAGCCGTCATCCTCACCAAGGCGCGTGACCTTCGTCGGTCGTCCATCACCGGGTAATTTCTATGTCCAATGTAGAGCGCTTTAATCCGCACGTCGCCGACGCGCGGTGGCAGAATATTTGGGAAGAACGCAGCAGCTTCGTCGCGGATGACAATTCGCCCAAGCCTCGCGCTTATGTTCTTGAGATGTTTCCCTATCCGTCAGGCCGCATCCATATTGGCCATGTTCGCAATTACACAATGGGTGATGTCCTCGCGCGCTACAAACGGATGACTGGGCATGAGGTGCTGCATCCCATGGGCTGGGATGCATTTGGCATGCCTGCCGAAAATGCGGCGATGGAAAAAAATGTCCATCCCGGCGGCTGGACGCGCGATAATATCGCAAACATGAAGGCGCAACTTAAGCGTCTTGGCTTTGCGATTGACTGGACGCGTGAGCTCGCGACCTGCGAGCCTGAATATTATGGTCATGAGCAAGCTCTTTTTTTGAAACTGTATGCCGCAGGCCTTGTCTATCGCAAGGAATCCGCAGTGAACTGGGATCCGGTCGACATGACCGTGCTGGCCAATGAACAAGTCATCGACGGCAAAGGCTGGCGGTCAGGCGCGCCTGTTGAACGCCGCAAGTTGAGCCAGTGGTTTCTCAAAATTACTGACTTTGCGGATGAACTGCTGACAGGCCTTGGTTCGCTGGACCAATGGCCCGACAAGGTGCGGTTGATGCAGGAAAACTGGATCGGCAGATCACAAGGCTTGAAATGCACCTTCCGTTTCCCAGGCGGGGATGGCGGTATTGACGTATTCACAACACGGCCTGATACCATGTTCGGCGCAAGCTTTGTCGCGATTGCCGCGGACCACCCCGTCGCGCAAAAACTAGCTAGCAACGCGCCCGATTTGCAGGCATTTATTGACGAATGTCGCAAGGGCGGTACCACCGCAGCCGATATTGAAACCGCTGAAAAACGTGGGTTTGATACAGGCCTGACTGTCGAACATCCGCTCGATGCAAGCTGGCATTTGCCAGTCTATGTCGCGAATTTCGTGTTGATGGATTATGGCACGGGCGCCGTCTTTGGATGTCCCGCGCATGACCAGCGCGACCTTGATTTTGCCCGCAAATATGATTTGTCTGTCACCCGCGTTGTTGCCGATGGCGATGTGACCGATAGCGTCTTTATTGGCGATATTGCCTTCACTGGCCCAGGCACAATCGTCAATTCACACTGGATGAATGGTATGTCGATTGATCAGGCGAAAGCCGATGTCATCGCACGCGCACAGGCCGAAGGTTGGGGCATGGCCCAGACGCAATATCGTTTACGCGACTGGGGCATTTCGCGTCAGCGTTATTGGGGAACACCGATCCCTATCATTCATTGCCAGACCTGCGGCGCAGTGCCGGTGCCAGATAACCAATTGCCGGTAACCTTGCCTGAAGATGTCAGTTTCGACATTCCCGGGAACCCGCTGGATCGTCATCCGAGCTGGAGTAAGGTCGATTGCCCAAGCTGCGGAAATCCTGCACGGCGAGAGACCGATACGCTCGACACTTTTGTCGATTCAAGCTGGTATTTCATCCGCTTTGCTAGCCAGCCACATGACAAGCCATTTGATCGCGCAGTTGCGGAAAAATGGCTTCCGGTGGACCAATATATTGGCGGCGTCGAGCATGCCATTCTCCACTTGCTCTATGCCCGTTTCTGGACGCGCGCATTGAGCCATATTGGCTTGATTGACGTGAAAGAACCATTTGCGTCTTTGTTCACGCAAGGCATGGTCACGCACCAGACCTACCAAGACGCAAAAGGCACATGGCTAAGCCCTGATCAGGTGCGGCGCGAAGGTGATATCTGGACCATCATCGACAGCGGCGCACCTGCAGTTGCTGGCCGTATCGAGAAGATGTCCAAGTCCAAAAAGAATGTCGTCGATCCCGATGACATTGTGGATCAATATGGCGCCGATGCCGTGCGCTGGTTCATGCTGTCCGACAGCCCGCCCGAACGCGATCTGGAATGGTCGGAAGCCGGCATTGAAGGCTGTTGGCGCTTTGTGCAGCGTCTGTGGCGCCTGACTTCGCAGATCAGCGGTGCGGAGGGTGCGGACAAGGCCTTGGACCGCAAAACCCATCAGATAATCGCTGGTGTCGGTGCAGATATTGAGGCGCTGGCCTTTAACAAGGCCGTTGCCAAGATTTACGACTTGGCCAACGCCATTGAAAAAGCCGCGCCTTCAGCCAGCCGCGATTCTGCCATTCGTACGATACTCTTGCTGTCATCGCCCATGGTGCCGCATTTGGCCGAAGAGGCTTGGACTGAACTTGGCGCAGAAATGGGTGGCGGCTTGATTGCGGACGCGGCATGGCCAACGGTTGATCCGACACTCCTTGAAGAAGACGAGGTTACTATCGCCATTCAAGTCAGGGGGAAATTGCGTGATACGCTCACGGTCACCAAGGGCTTGCCGCAACCCGAGATAGAGGCGCTTGCTCTAGCCAGTGAAAAGGTTCAGCATGCCATTAACGGCGACGACATTAAGAAAATCATCGTCGTTCCCAATAGGCTGGTCAACATCGTCTTATGAATCGTTTCTTTGCTCCCGTGATGTTTGCTTTCCTGCTCCCAGCGTGCAGTTTGCAACCTTTGTATAGCGGTGGGTCAAATGGGGCGGTCGCGCATACATTGGGAACCATCAGCGTTGCGCCAATCGAGGGCAAAAATGGTTGGCTGATGCGCCATGCATTGACCGATCGGCTTGGCGCTCAATACAGTAATTCTGCTCAATTCCGCCTCGTTGTTGTGCTGGATGACCAAATTGATGGCTTCGGTGTGCGCGCGGATGATACGGTCACGCGGGAACGACGGACACTGCGTGCGCGCTATCAGCTTGTTTCGGTCGCGACGGGCGAGACTGTGCTGGATACGACCGCCGGATCGGATGCGGGCATTGACGTCGTCAGCTCAGAATATGCAACGATTGCTGGTGAAAACAGCGCGCTTGAAAACCTGACGCAAAAGGTTGCGGATCAGATTGTCACTCGGCTTTCCATTTATGCGCGCGGCGAATGAGCAACGCAAAAGAACGTAGTTTTATCAATGCCATCAGTGCCCGACCTGATGTTCGGCTGTTTTTCATATTCGGGCAGGATGAATCGGCTGTAGCGGATATTGCTGGACAAATGTCGGCGCAGCTAGCGGGTTCGGAACGTATTGATATCGACAGCGACCGTATCCGCAATGACCCGGCTTTATTAGCCGATGAGGCATCTGCCCTATCGCTGTTCGGCGACAAAAGACATATCCGCCTCAATTTCCGCCGCGAAGAGGGGCTAGCCGCGGTGGAGAATCTGCTGGAACTGGAAGGGAACCTTAGCCCAGTTATTGCCACCGCCGGTAACTTGACCAAGACGAGCAAATTACGGAAGTTACTGGAGGCGCATCCCCGTGCCATGGCGCACATTTGCTATTTACCCGAAGAGGGCGACGCCGCAGCCGCAATCATGGCCTATGCCGCCACCACTGGTTTGAAAATCGAACGGCCACTTGCCGCACGTATTGCGCGTTACACTGGACAAGACCGCAAGCTTGCACAGGCCGAGATCGACAAGCTATCTCTTTATTATGATGCGTCACCGCAGCGTCCCGCCACGGTGGAAATTTCTATATTTGAAGCTTTATCAGCGGAAACTGGTGAGGAAAATATCAACGGCCTCGTCCATGTCGTGATGGGCGGGGATTTGCGCAGTTCGGGCCGTGAGTTAGCCGCCGCACGCGACATGGGTGTGGATGCCATTCGCATCATTCGCGCCATGCAACGCCGCGTGACAATGCTCAGCGCGATGCGGGCAAAGGTCGACAATGGTGCCAATCCCGGCGCCGTGGTTAAAGCCACCCGTTCGATCTTCTGGAAAGATGCCGACAGTTACGTACAGCAGCTTATGCGTTGGCCATCAGTGCGGCTTGCCGGGTTGAACAGTCATTTGCTTGAGGTCGAGTCAAAATTGATGCACGTCCGCGACGGGCTTGCCGTGACTATATTGGAAGAGGAGCTTGTCCGTATTGCCCGTGCGGCAGCGCGCCGCGGCTAGTTGCCCTACGCGACTTGTGCATATTTCATGAAGCCGCTCTCGCGCTAGCACCGTGAACCGTTTTGTTGTTACCCCCACATCATGTACACGAAAGGTGTCTTTTCATGGAAAAAATTATCAAATCTGACGCGGAATGGCGCGCAGAATTGGACCCCATCCAATATCATGTCTTACGTGAGGCAGGCACGGAACGCGCTTTTGCTGGGGTGCTGACCGATGAAAAGCGCGAAGGCGCATTTCGCTGCGCTGGCTGTGGTACCACCCTGTTTGCTTCAGACACGAAATTTGACAGCGGTTCGGGTTGGCCAAGCTTTACCGGGCCAACAAACAATGATGCCGTCGAAGAACATCGCGATGCATCGCACGGCATGGTCCGCATCGAAGTGCGCTGTGCCGCATGTGACGGGCATTTGGGTCATGTCTTTCCTGATGGGCCAGGACCGACGGGACTGCGTTACTGCATCAACAGTGCAGCGCTTGCATTCGATCCTGAATAACAAGACGCTTGTCGGCGGTTACGGGACTGGGTAACACGCAAACCATGGCACGCGCAGGCAAGATTTCGAAAGAACGTGGCCCAATGGGAACATGGATATTCCACATCGTCAAAGCAGGCGTCATCGCAGCGTTGCTGGGTGTCATGCTCCTTGGTGTTTTTGTCGCGATTGCACGTGGCGAAATTGACAGTTTCGAAGATCTGAAGGCGTCTCCCAACGGGCAGATGATACGCATACGCGCCGCAGACGGCACTGTTATTCAATCTCTTGGTCCCAGTTTCGGACGTTGGCTGACCATCGACCAACTGCCGTCCGAAATGAAAGATGCAATGGTCGCCGTCGAAGACAGACGATATTATATACACCCTGGCGTCGACCCGATTGGCATTACGCGGTCTGTGTATGTCCGGACCGTTGAAGGTCGCTGGACCCAAGGTGGTTCGACCATCACGCAACAATTGGCGCGCAACATATATTTGAATAGCAACAAGGAATTTGGTCGTAAAATTCGTGAGGTGATCCTTGCGTTGGCTATGGAAACCAAATTCTCCAAAGACCAGATACTCGAACTCTATTTGAATAAAGTTTATTTCGGTGGCGGTGCTTATGGGGTCGATGCCGCAAGTCGTCGTTTCTTTGACCATGGCGCCGAAAATATCAGCCTTGCTGAGGCAGCCATTATCGCCGGCCTTGTCAAGGCACCCTCACGCTATGCGCCCACGGCCGATGCGCAGGCCGCTTTGGACCGGGCAAAGGTGGTGGTTGACGTCATGCAAGATGCGGGGATGATTACCCCCACTGAAGCCGCGAGCGTCGATCTGACCGGAGTGCGCTTGGCCGCTGAAACGCCTCAAGACAGCGTGCGTTACTTCACAGATTGGGTTTTGCCACAATTGGATGGCCTTATTGAGGAAACTGAAAAGCCCATCGATGTCTGGACGACGCTGGATCTTAAAATGCAGCGCGCCGCAACCGCGGCGATTGCGGCGAATGCACCACGCGGGTCTCAAGGCGCTTTGGTATCAATTGATCGCGACGGTGCAGTAAAGGCGATGGTCGGCGGCACCGATTATAATAGCAGCAACTACAATCGCGCGGTCACCGCTGTCCGCCAACCTGGCTCTGCTTGGAAGCTATTCGTTTATCTCACCGCGTTGGAAGCGGGTTACCGTCCCGAAGACATGGTAGAAGACAAGCCCGTAGAAATCGAGGGCTGGCAACCTAAAAATAGCGGCGGTAAATTTGCTGGCGCAATTTCGCTTCGCACCGCTTTTGCCTATTCCAAAAACACAGTCGCTGCGCAGATTGGGCAAGACGTTGGCACTAGCAGCATCGCCAATATGGCGCGCAGGTTTGGCATCACTACCCCTATCAACACTCAGCCGTCGATGGTTTTAGGCACATCGGATACGCGCGTTATCGATATGACTCAATCGTTCGCGGCGGTTGCAGCGGGTGGGCGCAATGTCACGCCTTATGGCATTACAAAGGTCACAACGATTGATGGTGACCTTCTATATTCGGCGAAGCCATCAGGCTCCGTGCAGTTGGTTGATGACTGGGTTGCTGGCGCAATGACTGATTTGCTACAAAGCGCTGTCACCACGGGCACCGGGAGGGCCGCGAATATAGGCCGCCCTGTCGCTGGCAAAACGGGAACAACATCAAGCAATAAGGACGGATGGTTCCTGGGCTTCTCCAGCGGCCTTACAACAGGTGTGTGGATGGGGCGTGACGACGCTAGGTCGATTGGAGGCCTTGAGGGCGGTCGGGCCCCTGCGCAGGCTTGGGCAGCGTATATGCGCGTCGCTGTGGCTGAGCGCCCAGTTGAAAAATTCGCAACTGAGGTAACGTTCCCAGAAGCTCTTGAGGGTGAGGAGACATTGCTGGACGGGGAAGAAATGCTGCTGTTCGACGAAAACGGCATGCCGATTGAGGGCGCGCCTCTAATGGAAGACCCCAATGTTGTGCCGGAGCTTAAGCCAGAGCCGCTGGATGATGCGTTTATCGAAAGGGCCTTAAACGGTCGACGCGATCAGTAACTAACGCCGAAAGGCATGCTCGGCGATTCGCCGTCGACAAGGTCCGCCCGTAACAACTTAAAGTGCGTGGCCAGTCCGGCTTTTTTTGGTTTCGAGATAATGGGCATTGTGCGGGTTCGCTGTGATTTTAAGCGGTAGCCGCTCTGCGACCATGATTCCCGCCTTTTGCAATCCGTCCACCTTTTCAGGATTGTTGGTCAACAAGCGCACACGTTCCACACCGAGCAATTCAAGCATCCTTGCTGCGACTGAAAAGTCGCGCGCATCTATGGCGAAACCCAATCGGGTATTTGCATCGACAGTATCAAATCCCTGATCCTGCAGAGCGTATGCCCGCAGTTTGTTGATCAAGCCAATGCCGCGACCTTCTTGCCGCAAATATAACAAAATCCCCCAATTTGCGTCCGAAATCTGTTGTAAAGCTTCGTGCAATTGCGGTCCGCAATCGCATTTGAGGCTGCCAAGGACATCGCCCGTCAAACATTCGCTGTGCAGCCGTACGACTGGCGCCGATGAATCGCGCGTCCCCATAAGCAACGCCACATGATCGGACGCATCCACGGCTGTCCGAAATGCTACAATTTCGGCATCGGCATTGGTTGCAACCGGAAGCTTGGCCCGCGCAGCTATGCGCAAAGCGCAGCTATCGTCAAAGGCAGCGACGTCTTGCGGGCTAACGCAGGCCCCGTTCTCGCCCGTGTCTTCCAACACCAGAAAAGCAGGCAACAAACCAGCCAACCGCGCAAGCTCTATAGCAGCCGTGGCCGACGGGCCATTATGCAGCGGCAGCGCCGCAAAAGGTCCCTTCATCGGATAGGCAAGGTCCAGGCTTGGGTCAGCTAAGGCCAACGCGAGCCGCAAATCCAGATCGGCGGGTGCCTTAATAAGTACCGGAAGGTCGCCATCGGCCGCGGCACTTTGGTTGGTTAATTTCAGCGTCGCTGCGCGACTTGCCGATAGCAGTATCGCATGCGTGCCGGAAATATCCTGCGCCGTTTCAACCGCAATTACTGTCAGCGCTTTATCCATATCCACGACGGTGACTGGCCAGCCGCGGCGTAGGGCATCAATCGCCATCGCTGCGCGGCGTGAGTCTCCCAACGCTGCGCTCGCCCCGATCAAAAGGAGAATTCCGTGACTATCGGGGCGTGGTCGGATGGTTTGCCCCAGCCGCGCACATGTTTGTGCACGATATGCGCCTTGGCCTTTTCTTTCAGATCTGGCGTAACCCACATATGATCGAGCCTACGACCGCGATCGGATGTTTCCCAATCCTGTGCGCGATAGCTCCACCATGTATATAATTTTTTTGATGGCTCAACAAAGTGCCGCGCAACATCCACCCAGTCTGCCGCAGCCTGAATTTCCGCCAGATGCTCAATTTCAATTTTTGTGTGACTGACGACATTGACCAATTGTTTATGGCTCCAGACATCTTGCTCAAGCGGCGCAACATTGAAATCACCCGTGAGGATTGTCGGTTGCGTAACATTACGCGACCATTCGGCCATACGCTTCAAAAATGCCAATTTTTGACCGAATTTGGAATTAACCTCACTGTCCGGAACCTCACCACCAGCCGGAATATAGACATTGTCGATCCGAACACCCTTGGCTGCGTCGATATTCAACTCTGCGCCAACATGGCGTGCCTCGCCATTGGCTTGCCAATCCTCAACCCTGCGGTTGATTAAAGGCAGTTTACTGACAATGGCCACGCCATGATGCATGGGCATGCCATTAACAACAAAATGACGATAGCCCAACTGCCGGAACAATCCTTCCGGAAACAGGCTGTCGATCACTTTGGTTTCCTGAAGGCATAAAACGTCGGGCGCTTCTTCTTTCAAATAGCGTTCGACAATGTCGATACGGGCGCGGACCGAGTTTATATTCCACGAAGCGATGCGAATGGTCTGAGACATAAGATGAAAGCCCTAGATGCCTGAAGCGTCTGGAGCAAGTCGGTGAAGCCATTTGCTTCAAAAAAGCAAAGCCCTCATCCTGGGGGCATTTCGGATGAGGGCTAAGCTTGCGTTCGTCACGCGGATATCAGCGATTATTAAAGTCGCGGGCAACAGGGGGAAACCACACGAACGTTCAGCCACTGATAGAGGCTTTTATACTGCGGCTTTCCTGTCATTCAGATGAACAAAACACGCGCGCGGCGCAACTTGTCGGTGGCAGACTTCCGTTCATCGCCCTATTTTATGATTTTCGTCTGACAGGTCGCGGATCTTTCCATGTGAACGCGTTCTTTGCGACAGCGCCATTATAAGTAATATTGCTGAGTCGAATAGTTGTTCGGTTGTTTTTGGAATCCAGCGCGACCCAGCCATTCAAAGTCAATCCTCCTGGTGCGCCAGGTTTGCCTACGAATATCATCGTGATAGTGCCATATTCGGGGCGCTTTGGATCGCGAACTTCGACACTGACCACCTCCTTAGTCGACGTTGGAAGTATCTTGCCAAAGCGGGCAAGATCTTGGCCGGGGTCCAGGAGAGCGGCCAACGGACTGTTCCGAATCGGCCAGCGTTGTACTTGCTTTACCTCATAATCCACCATTGTCAGCGCACGACCATCAGCGACTATCAATAAAGGAACGTCCTTTTGATACTCGAAACGCACTTGCCCAGGCCGCTTCAGCAGTAACTTGCCGGTCAGTGTCCCGCCGCTCCGGTCTGTCTGCGTGAAAGTGGCTGACATCGTTCCCACCGCTTTCATATGCTCTACCACCCGGGTCATCTGCTCGGACGAGGACTGCGCAAAACTAAGCGACGTTGCAACGAACGCAACAGGAACAAACAACAGGGCATATTTTGAAAGAATCATCAATGTTTCCTAGGGACGAGTGGCCGCAATCACTATCCAAACTGCCTTGAACCCCGTCTTAACGGTTAAACTGGGTCGCCGTTGCGGTCTCGCAATACTTCCCGGCGGCCAATATGATTTGGTGGACTGATGAAGCCGTCTTCTTCCATCCGGTCAATCAACCGTGCAGCGCTGTTATAACCGATACGCAATTGCCGTTGAATCCAACTTGTCGAAGCCTTCTGGCTTTCGAACACAATCTGGCACGCTTTGCGATACTGCGAATCTTCTTCGCTGTCGTCGCCGCCCATGCTGCCAAAGTCAAAACCGCCTTCTTCGGGCTCTTCGGTCACAGCTTGAATATATTCAGGCTGCCCTTGGCCTCGCCAATGATCGGCAACGCGACGCACTTCATCGTCGGAGACAAAAGGTCCATGAATACGCGTCAATCCACGGCCACCTGCCATGTAAAGCATGTCGCCCTTGCCAAGTAGCTGTTCTGCACCTTGTTCCCCAAGAATGGTGCGGCTGTCGATTTTTGACGTCACATGAAAGGAAATACGGGTAGGTAGGTTGGCCTTGATAACGCCCGTAATAACATCGACCGAGGGGCGCTGCGTTGCCATAATCAAGTGAATTCCCGCCGCACGTGCCTTTTGTGCCAGACGTTGAATCAGGAATTCAACTTCCTTTCCTGCGGTCATCATCAGGTCGGCCAGCTCATCAACGATGATCACAATTTGCGGCATCGGTTCGTAAGCGAGGCTCTCTTCCTCATATTGCGGCTGGCCAGTCATCGGATCATAACCAATCTGCACCTTGCGGCCCAATGGCGCGCCCTTGGCCTTTGCAGCGCGTACCTTTTCATTGAAGTTGGCAAGGTTGCGTACGCCAAGCGAGGACATCATCCGGTACCGCTCCTCCATCTGCTCAACCGCCCATTTTAGCGCACGGATGGCTTTTGCAGGCTCTGTCACAACAGGCGACAACAGATGCGGAATGTCGTCATAGCTGCTCAATTCCAGCATTTTGGGATCGATCATGATCATCCGGCATTGGTCAGGTGTCAGGCGATAGAGCAGCGACAAGATCATACAGTTCAGGCCAACGGATTTACCCGAACCCGTCGTCCCTGCAACCAGTAGATGCGGCATGGGCGCGAGGTCAGCAATAACGGGGTCACCCGAGATGTTCTTGCCCAAAATTATCGGCAATGCGCCTTTTTGTTCCGCGAAAGCATCCGAGCCGACCATCTCTTGAAATACAACAGCCTCCCGATGCGCATTGGGAAGCTCTATGCCCATCACCGTTCGACCAGGTATAGTAGAGACGCGCGCGGACAGTGCCGACATATTGCGCGCAATGTCTTCGGCCAATTGAACAACACGGCTAGATTTGATGCCAGCCGCTGGTTCAAGCTCGTACATCGTTACGACAGGACCGGGACGAACTGCTACAATTTGTCCCTTCACATGAAAATCATCCAGCACCGACTCCAGCAGCCGTGCATTGGCTTCCAAAGCCGCCTTATCGAGTTTAGGCACTGAAATCGCTGAGGGCGGGTCGAGCAACTCAAGCGATGGCAGGGTAAAGCTGCCAAAAAAATCACCTTGCCGCGCTCCAGTTGAAAAGGCGGCTTTTTTAGGTGCGAGCGTGCGGTCCTCAATCACCGGCGGCTTGCGTTGGTCTGGCTCCACGGCCTTGCGTGGCGGCTTAGGTTCAACAATCTGGGGTGCAGGCAGATCGTCGCCTGCTAAGGCCGAAATGCCAGCAGTTGCTGCTCCAAATTTAGGCATCGTCAGTGTCGGGATGCGCAGCAATGGTCGTTCCAGTTGAAGTGACCGGATTACCAATGCTGCCCCGCCCACAAAAGCAACAAGTATGACAGACACCCTAAGCAATGTTCCTAATATGCCCTGAACTTGGCTCAAGAGTACACTGGCTGCATTACCCAATAGCAGGGCAATCAACCCGCCCCATCCCGCCGGAAGCCCAATGTCACTACCCTGTTGCCAATAGGCCATGCCAAACCCAATCAGCAGCATGCCGATCAAGCATAATGATAATTGCCATTTCCATTGCGGTTGGGGGACATCGCGCCACAAACGCCGCGCGAATACCAGCATAAGCGGCAACAAAAATATCGCTGGAACGCCGAAGAGGAAAAGCGCTACATCTGCGACATAAGCCCCGCTTTGTCCCATCCAATTGTGCTGCACATCTGCCGCTGCACTGTTAAGGGCGGCGTCACCTGCTGAATAGCTGAGCACGGCTAACCCGAAGAAAATGGCGAAGAACCCTAAAGCTCCAGCACCAAACAAGGCGCCGCTGCGGATCAACGACGCACGCATCACCTGCCGCCAATTGCCAAGGTTCGATTTCGGACTAAATTTTGAAATGCGCAAGGCCATGTTACGAATGCCGATATGTATTAGTTATTGAAGTCACTATGGACCGAATTCGACCCTTTTCGGCGTCAGCGGACTCCTCGTCAAGTATTAGAGGGCAAAAGGCACGTGACCGGTTTTATACGTTCAAAATCCTGCTTTGAATCCCGCGCTTTGTTGCGCCATAAGGACATTATGAAAAACAAGGCAGATGTAATCATCATTGGTGGTGGCCTCATTGGTCTCACACAAGCTCTGGCGCTCGCATCGCAAGGCATTAGCAGCCATGTCATTGACCGCGCAGACCAAGCCAACATGCTCGAGGCAGGCTTTGACGGCAGGACTTTTGCGATCTCAAGCTCAAGCTATAAATTATTTGAAGCGATGGGCCTTGGTGATGCTTTGGCCGGAAACGGCTGCCCCATTGAAAAAATTTGGGTAAGCGACGGGTTAAAACCGGGGTCACTCGATTTCACGCCGGCGGAAGAGGATGGATTTTTAGGCCAGATGTTTGAAAGTCGTTATTTGCGCGGTGTGCTTTACAAAGCAGCACAAGAGCATGCGGCAATCCAACTGCACATGCCCGCAAACATCATCGATAAATCACGAGATGCTGGCGCGGTCACGGTGACGCTTGAAGGCGGAAAAGTGTTGACCGCAGACTTGATGATCGTTGCCGAGGGCCGCAAGAGCGAGACACGCGAAGAGGCCGGAATTCATATCGCCCATTGGCAATATGACCATCACGCAATTGTTGGCGCGATTTATCATGAGCGGCCACACAACAATATTGCCTATGAAATTTTTTACCCCACGGGGCCATTTGCCGTGCTGCCCATGTTGGACGACAAACAAGGTCGCCACCGCTCGGCACTTGTCTGGTCGGTCGAATCCAAAGATGCTGCTGGCTACCTAAAGCTATCGCCACGTGGCTACGCTGCCGAGCTTGAAAAAGGCATGGGCGGGTTGCTGGGTAAGGTCGAGTTATCTGCGCCTCTATCTTCCTATAAGTTGGGCTTCCACCATGCGGCATCGATTACGGCAGAACGCATGGTGCTGATTGGGGATAGTGCGCACGGCATTCACCCTATTGCGGGCCAGGGGCTGAATTTGGGGTTGCGCGATGTCGCGGCGTTAACTGAGGTACTGGTGGACGGCATGCGTCTTGGTCTGGATTTTGGCGATGCGCAGTTGCTTGACCGTTATAGCCGGTGGCGCAGTATCGACACGTTGCTGATCGCGGCTTCGACAGACGGGCTAAACCGATTGTTTTCCATACCTGGAAAAACTGCATCGATGGTCCGGCGTTTCGGAATGACAATGGTGCAGCGCGCGGCACCCGCCAAGGCCTTTTTCATGGCCGAAGCACGGGGAGAAAGTGGCGCGCTGCCCAAAATGCTGCAGGGTGTTGCGGTCTAAAGGCCAGCTACACTTAGGTTACCGGAACAAGCCGGATTTCAACGCGGCGGTTGGCCGAGCGCCCGGCTGCATCCAGATTGCTCGCTTTTGGCTGGCTTTCGCCATAACCGCGCGTTGCCAAACGCGCCGATTGCACACCGCGTGTGGAGAGATAATCCGCCACCGCAGATGCACGTCGCTCGGACAATGTCTGATTATAAGCGTCAGATCCGGTGGAATCCGTGTGGCCAAAAACGTCGACATAGGTTTTCTCATATTGAATTAGTGTCGACGCAACCTGATCAAGCGTGCTGCGAAAGCTAGGGTCGATATTTGCACTATCAACACCAAAAGTAATTTCCGATGGCATATCAAGAACAAGATTGTCACCGTCACGAATGACATTGATACCTGTGCCTGCAGTCTGCTGACGCAGCTTTCTTTCTTGTTCATCCATATAATATCCAACGCCGGCACCCGCCACGGCGCCAATACCGGCGCCCAAGATTTTTTCGGTACGGTCACGGCGTCCGCCGACAAGGTCACCCAGAAGATAACCACCCAATGCGCCTCCGATACCACCGATGGCAGCTTTGGAAATAGTACGATTCCCAGTTTCAGGGTCCGTTACACAAGCTGACAGCGGGAGCATGGCTGCCACAAGTCCTATCGTCATCATTTGGTTTTTTTTCATAATTCTTCCTTTCAACTGATGTGTCGCTTAAACGACACCCATGATGAACCTGCGATGATTTTTTCAACTAGCCACTTCAATTCACAATAACGCATTTTAAAGCATTTTGTTGCCAAAACCCCAATTTTCGCTTTATGGCGCAAGCGTCCTTATGGAACCTCTTAATCCTTTCCCGTGGTTTGATGCCGCAACTATATTAGCGCTCATCGCCCTAAATGGTGTGTTCGCAATGTCGGAACTTGCCATTGTTTCGGCGCGAACAGCCAAGTTGAAAGCGATGGCGGAAGACGGCAAGCGCGGTGCTTCGGCCGCACTCCGCCTTGGGCGCGACCCCGGAAAATTCCTGTCCACTGTGCAAATCGGCATAACACTTATCGGCATAATCGCAGGCGCCTATTCAGGATCGACGCTTGGTGAGCCAGTTGCCGAACGCATTGCCTTATGGGGTGTCGACCATGCATGGTCAGAAACCATCGGGTTCGGCATCGTAATCAGCATTACGACATATGCATCTTTGGTTGTGGGTGAGCTGGTTCCAAAGCAATTTGCCCTTATCGCACCCGAGCGAATCGCAGTTATCATGGCTGGCCCCATGGAGCTGCTTGCGCGTCTCACCGCCCCCATCGTGTGGATACTCGACAAATCAAGCGCGATCATTTTTCGCGCGCTTGGGCTTCGTCGTGACACGCGCGACGCGCTGAGCGCCGAAGAGTTGCGCATGGTCTTTGCTGAAGCTACGCATGCAGGCATCATTGAGGAGCATGAGCATAAGGTCATTGCGGGCGTTGTCCGCCTTGCCGACCGTCCGGTGCGTGAAGTCATGACGCCGCGTACCGATGTGGACCGCATTTCCGCCGATGCATCTGAAGAAGCGGTACGCGATTCGCTCTTAAACTCACTCCACACCCGCCTGCCTGTGACAGGCGAAGACGGCGACGATATTATTGGGGTCGTCCAGTCACGCGATATCGTAGCGGCGCAAATTCGTGGCGAAGTGCTGGACATTCGCAGTTTAATGCGCCGTGCCGAGATTATTCCGGATCAGCTTGACGCCATGGACGCATTGGAGATTTTGCGCTCGTCGGATGTGCCGATGCTCTTGGTGCATGATGAATATGGCCATTTTGAAGGCATTGTGACGCCGAATGATCTTTTGGCCGCTATTGCTGGTGAATTTGCGTCCGACCAAGCACAGGGCAGCGCGCCCAATATCGTGACGCTAGATGACGGATCGATGCTGGTTTCAGGATCGATGTCGGCCGACGCCATGGCAGAGGCATTATCCATCGACCTGCCCGAGGACCGCGATTACGCGACAGCGGCAGGGCATGTTTTGCATATATTGCGGCATCTCCCTGCTGAAGGTGAGGCATTCACCGATCAAGGCTGGCGCTTTGAAGTGGTCGACATGGACGGGCGCAAAATTGACAAGCTTCGTGTCCGACTTGCAGAAAAGGCAACCAGAGAAGACGCAGTTGAGGGCTTGTGATTGCTTAATCGCTTGGTTAGGGCATTTGGTGACACGAAATACTAAGTCGTTAGAGTCCACAGGATATTGATATGGCCGATTTCTTTCTCCCTAAGAACAGCAAAGTCCAGAAGGGCACTGTTCACGCCACTAAAACCGGCGGCAAGACCAAAAAATTCAAGGTCTATCGCTATGATCCCGATAGCGGGGAGAATCCACGTTACGACACATTTGAGGTAGATACCGATAATTGTGGTCCAATGGTCCTCGACGCGTTGATCAAGATGAAGGGGGAACAGGATTCATCGCTAACCTTCCGTCGGTCATGTCGCGAAGGCATTTGCGGATCTTGTTCCATGAACATCGATGGCAAGAATGGCCTAGCCTGCACGACCGCGATTGAAGATTGCAAAAGCGAGGTCACCATCACCCCGCTACCGCATATGGAAGTCATCAAGGACCTTGTTCCCGACTTCACACATTTTTACGCCCAATATGCGTCGATTAAACCATGGCTGCAGACTGTAACGCCAGAGCCATCGGGCAAGGAGCGCCTGCAATCGCCAGAAGATCGCGCGAAGCTTGACGGTTTGTATGAGTGCATCTTGTGCGCCTGTTGTTCGACCAGTTGCCCATCTTATTGGTGGAACAGCGACAAATTTTTAGGGCCAGCTATATTGCTGCAAGCCTATCGTTGGCTGGCAGACAGTCGCGATGAAATGACTGGTGAGCGCCTTGACGAGTTGGAAGATCCATTCCGGCTCTATCGCTGCCACACTATCATGAACTGCGCCAACGCATGCCCCAAGGGGCTAAATCCCGCAAAGGCAATTGCAGAAACAAAAAAAATGGTCGCCGAACGCCACCTTTAAACGTTTCAATGCGCCACAAGGCTCTGATCGGTTAGGATTGCCGTTGGATACACCCGCTTTTGACAGCAGCCCCGACCCCGACAATCCGGGTTGGCTGAATTGGCAGATGACCGATGCTAGCCGCTACAACGGCACGGTGCTCGGCAAAATGCTGGTCCGCAGTGAGGGCGTTAACAAAGCGCGCTTGCGTATGTATCCCGAACACCGGCACAGCAATTTGCGTAACGCAGTGCATGGCGGGGTTACCCTGGGATTTATCGACGTAGCTATGTTCGGCGCGTCTCGCATGTTCGGCCTGATTGAGGCTGGCGCGGCGGTCACTTTAGACCTCTCCGTGCAATTTATCGGTGCTGGCGTGATCGGCGAACCGCTGGAGGCAGAAGTTGAGCTTCTTAAGGAAACCGGACGACTGTTGTTCATGCGCGGCATTGTAATGCAGGGCGAATCGCGTGTTGCTGCATTTTCAGGAACGATACGAAAACCAACGAAAAAATGATGCCGACATCGGTTCTGGATCGTCATGCTGCGCTTGTTCAGGCCGGTGAACTCAGGCCAGACGCAGATCAAGTCAGGGCGGTAAGCGCGCTTGCTAAAGTGCAAGCTGAACTTGAAGCCGCCCCCGCGCGCGGCCACAGGATTTGGCGGTTGCTGGGACGCAAGCCAGAACCGGCGCGAGGTCTCTATCTATGGGGCGGTGTCGGGCGTGGTAAATCCATGCTGATGGATTTATTTTTCGACAGCGTGCAAATTCGGCATAAGCGGCGCGCACATTTCCACGAATTCATGCTCGACATTCATGCGCGCCTAAAGGCCGAGCGTGTAAAAGAAAAAGGTGACCCGATCCCTCCTATCGTCGCAGCGCTGGCAGACGAAGCGCGGTTGTTGTGCTTTGATGAAATGGTCGTGAACAATATGGCCGACGCGGCAATCATGTCGCGCCTTTTTTCCGGTCTGATTGCCACGGGCGTTACCGTTGTGACCACGTCAAACCGCCATCCTGATGATTTGTATAAGGATGGCCTGAACCGGCAATTGTTTCTGCCATTCATCGCGCTTGTGAAGGAAAGTCTAAATATCATCGCGCTGGACGGGCTAACCGATTATCGGCGCGATCGATTGGGCAGCGCTAAGACCTGGCTCGTGCCCAATGGGCCAGAAGCCACTACGGCTCTATCCGATACATTTTTCCGTATGACGGACTATCCACCCGAGGACCGGGCGCATGTGCCCGCAAAGGAGCTAGATGTTGGTGGCGGACGCATACTGCATGTGCCCAAGGCGCTGAAAGGTGTTGCTGTGTTTTCGTTTAACCGGCTCTGCGCAGAAGCACGCGGGGCAGCCGATTACCTTGCCATCGCGCGGCGCTTTCACACCGTTATCATGGTAGGCATTCCGGTATTGGGACCACACAATCGAAATGAAGCCGCCCGGTTTGTGACGTTGATCGATGCGTTGTACGAATATCGCGTGAAATTTCTGGCGAGCGCTGCTGCGGATCCTGACCATTTATACCCGCATGGCGACGGGCGGTTTGAATTTGACCGCACCGTATCCCGCCTGATGGAAATGCAGTCTGAAGATTATCTGGCGGAAGGGCATGGCCCGCGTTAGCGTGACAAAAAAGGGAGAGAGATGATGGGACGGAAGACTTTACTATTTGCAGGCTTATTGGCCTTGACCACAACTTCTAACGCGCAAGCAAAAAGTGCTCAGCATGCCGCCGAACGTGATCTATTCGCCAAGATTGTTGAAATTCCTACTGTTGATGGACAACCTGCAGAATTCAAAAAGCTAACCGCCCTGTTATCAGCGGAATTCCGCAAGGCGGGCATCAGTAATGTTATCATCAAGGACCATGATAATACGCAGACATTGATCGCGCGATGGCCCGCAGCCAAACCATCTGGCAAAAAGCCTATTTTGCTCATGGCGCACATGGACGTGGTCGCAGCCAAGGCAAGTGATTGGAAATATCCACCGTTTCAGTTCCGCGAAGAAGATGGCTATTATCTGGGGCGTGGTTCGAATGACAACAAGGCCGCATTAACTGGTATTGTCTTAGCGCTGAAATATCTTCGCGCCGAAAAATTTGCGCCGACGCGGGACATCATAGTCCTATTTACAGGAGATGAAGAAACCATCGGCAATGGTGCCCGGCGCGCAGCAAGTGAATGGCGCGAGCTGATTGACGCCGAATATGCATTAAATGGCGATGCAGGAGGCGGGACGGTATTTCCAGACGGGCGGGTTGAAGGCTTCGGGATTCAGATTGCAGAAAAAACTTATGCCGATTTTCGCCTAACGGCAGTCAATCGGGGTGGGCACAGCAGCGTACCGCGGCCCGACAACGCAATTTATGCGCTCGCCAATACATTGACGGCAATTGAACGGAATCGTTTCCCCGCCATGATTAACGACGCCACCCGTGCCAGTTTTGAGATGCTCGCAAAGGGCGATAGCGGCCAATATGGCGAGTTGCTGCGCCGCTTCCTTGCCGATCCGCAGGACCGCGAGACGGCGGATCTACTGGAGTCTATGGATCCCGGAAGCACGCGCACACGTTGCGTTGCGACCATGCTGTCAGGCGGGCATGCGCCAAATGCCCTGCCGCAAAAAGCCGAAGCCAATGTGAACTGCCGCATTTTTCCAAGCGTCAAAATTGAAGACGTCCGCCAGCAATTACAGTCGCTTGCAGGGCCAGATGTAACCGTATCCGCGGTTGAGGGATCGCAGACTCCCGAAACCGCACCATCGCCAATGCGCGATGACCTTGTACAGGCCTATCGGGCAGCAGTGGCCGTACGCTTCCCCAATGCGCCAGTTCTGCCGTTCCAGTCAGCTGGAGCAACCGATGGCGCATTTTTACGCGCCGCCGGCATTCCCGTTTATGGCTTTGGCGGCCTATGGGGCATAGTCGGCCAACGGGAAGGCGCGCATGGTCTAGATGAACGCGTATGGGCCGAGGGATTTCATAGTCAGATCCCTATCTGGATGGAGATGCTGCGGCGGGTAGCTGGCACCCAATAATTACTAAAGCTATTGCGAACTATTATCATAAAAACCCTTTATTTCGAACCTTTATTGGGTTGTTATCCACAGCGATTCAGCGTAACGCGGGGATAATTCCGCTATAAAGCCCTAAGGGAAGGACAGTTTTTCATGGCTCGCAAGAAAATTGCACTCATTGGCGCCGGTAATATCGGTGGCACCCTCGCCCATCTCGCAGCATTAAAGGGCCTTGGCGACATCGTCCTTTTTGACGTTGTTGAAGGCGTTCCCCAAGGCAAGGCGTTGGACCTGTCGCAATGCGGCCCCGTTGAAGGTTTTGACGCCACAATCACCGGCACCAATGACTATGCTGATATCGCTGGCTCCGACGTCATCATCGTTACGGCTGGCGTCGCGCGCAAGCCTGGCATGAGCCGCGATGATTTGCTTGGCATTAATCTAAAAGTGATGAAGGCCGTTGGCGAAGGCATTGCGGCAAACGCACCAAAAGCATTTGTCATCTGCATTACCAACCCTCTCGACGCGATGGTTTGGGCATTGCGCGAATTTTCCGGCCTTCCGCATAACATGGTGGTTGGCATGGCGGGCGTGCTAGACTCGGCTCGCTTCAGTCATTTCCTCGCCGATGAATTCAACGTTTCAGTGAAAGACGTAACAAGCTTTGTGCTAGGCGGTCATGGCGACACGATGGTCCCCGTCATTCAATATTCCACAGTGTCCGGCATTCCCGTGCCTGACCTGATCGCGATGGGCATGTCCACGCAAGAGCGCATTGACGCAATTGTCCAGCGCACGCGCAGCGGCGGGGGCGAAATCGTCGCCTTGCTCAAGACCGGTTCAGCTTATTATGCGCCCGCCACGAGCGGCATCGCGATGGCAGAAGCCTATCTCTACGACCAAAAACGCGTCCTTCCAGCGGCCGTTCATTTGACGGGCCAATATGGCGTAGACAATCTGTATGTCGGCGTCCCTGTAATAATCGGTGCAGGCGGCGTTGAAAAGGTCGTCGAAATCGCACTGGACGACGAAGCCAAATCGAACCTCGCCGTGAGTGTGGATGCCGTGAAGGAACTTCTAGTAGCATGTAAGGCTATCGACCCGTCGCTGAACTAAGCGCAAACCAAAGATTTCAGGAGACGTTTGTGAGCATCCTAGTCAATAAAAATACCAAAATCATCACGCAGGGCATGACCGGCGCGACAGGTACATTCCACACCGAGCAGGCTCTGGCTTATGGCTCGCAAATGGTTGGAGGTGTCACTCCTGGCAAAGGTGGAACGACGCATATCGGCCTGCCTATGTTCGATACCGTGCTTGAGGCGAAAGAAGCTACAGGCGCAGATGCCTCAGTTGTGTATGTGCCGCCTCCGTTTGCTGCTGACTCAATTCTGGAGGCCATCGACGCAGAGATTCCTTTGATTGTCTGCATCACCGAAGGCATTCCTGTGCTTGACATGGTAAAGGTGAAGCGCGCATTGTCGGGTTCGAAGTCGCGCCTGATTGGCCCAAACTGCCCTGGCATTCTGACACCCAATGAATGCAAAATCGGCATTATGCCCGGCAGCATTTTCTCAGCGGGCTCGGTCGGGGTGGTCTCACGTTCAGGCACATTGACCTATGAAGCTGTATTCCAGACCACCGCGGAAGGCCTTGGCCAAACGACTGCGGTCGGCATTGGTGGTGATCCGGTTAACGGCACAAACTTCATCGACTGCCTTGAGCTATTCCTCGCGGATGATGCCACCAAGTCGATCATCATGATTGGCGAAATCGGCGGAAGCGCAGAAGAAGAAGCAGCACAGTTCCTGATCGACGAAGCCAAAAAGGGCCGCAAGAAGCCGATGGCGGGTTTCATCGCCGGACGTACCGCACCTCCAGGCCGCCGCATGGGCCATGCAGGCGCGATCGTATCGGGCGGCAAGGGTGACGCTGAGAGCAAGATTGCGGCCATGGAAGCTGCGGGCATCCGCGTATCGCCATCACCATCCTTGCTCGGCAAGACATTGGTAGAAGTATTGAAGGGTTAAAAGGTAACCCTCCCCGTCACGGGGAGGGAAGCCATGCGCAGCATGGCGGTGGGGCACCCGCCAAATAGCGAGAGCTTAAACGCATGTGCCTTTCCGTCAGTCCTGCGGACTGCCACCTCCCCGGTTCGGGGAGGATTTGGAGAAGAAAAATGGGCGTAGAAAACCAGGATTTCGAATTAGAGCGCGGGCCGAGCTGGGGGCGTGCAAACTGGCCATTGTCAGCAACCGACGATTTGACTGCGTCACTTGACCCCACGCAAATGGCGATCGAGGTAAAGGCTGCGGCAAAGGCAGCTGGTAAACCCATGGCAGAGGCAGACGCCGTTGCTGCGGCGAGCGACTCCATTCGCGCTATGATGCTGGTGCGCACATACCGCGTGCGCGGACATCTAGCCGCCAACCTTGATCCGTTGGGTTTATCAAAGCAGGACATTCCAGCCGACTTGACGCCTGAATATCATGGCTTTTCCGGTTCCGATCTCGACAAGCGCGTATATGTTGGTGGCACGCTTGGGCTTGAGTGGACCACTGTACGTGAGCTCGTTGATACGCTGCGCGCCAATTATTGTGGCCCCGTCGGTCTTGAATATATGCATATTTCCGACGTCGAAGAGCGCCGGTTTCTGCAGGAACGGATGGAGGGCAAGGATGCCGCCATCCAGTTCACGCCTGAGGGTAAGAAGGCTATTCTCGGCAAGGTTATTGAAGCCGAGCAATATGAAAAATTCCTTGGCCGCAAATATGTAGGCACGAAGCGCTTCGGCCTTGATGGCGGCGAATCCATGATTCCGGCGTTGGAAGCTGTTATCAAATATGGCGGCCAGCTTGGCGTACGTGAAATCGTCTATGGCATGCCGCATCGTGGCCGCTTGAACGTCCTCGCCAATGTGATGGCAAAGCCTTATCGTATCATCTTCCACGAATTTTCTGGCGGCAGCGCCAATCCCGATGATGTCGGCGGCTCCGGCGACGTGAAATACCACCTCGGTACCAGCACTGACCGGGAATTTGACGGCATCAAGGTGCATATGAGCCTTGTGCCGAACCCGTCGCACCTTGAGGCGGTAAACCCTGTCGTCTTGGGTAAGGTGCGCGCCAACCAGACGGCACGTGACGACTTGGGCAAGCATGAACAGGTATTGCCTGTGCTGCTGCACGGCGATGCCGCCTTTGCAGGCCAAGGCATTGTGTGGGAATGTCTCGGCTTTTCCGGTATTCGTGGGTATAATACGGGTGGTTGCTTGCATTTCATCGTCAACAACCAGGTCGGCTTTACCACTAGCCCACAATATGCGCGGTCATCTCCTTATCCTTCCGACGTTGCCAAAGGCGTTCAGGCGCCGATTTTTCACGTCAATGGCGATGATCCCGAAGCGGTAACCTTCGCCTGCAAGATTGCGATTGAATTCCGTCAGACATTCCACCGCGATATTGTCATCGACATGTGGTGCTACCGCCGCTTTGGCCATAATGAAGGCGATGAGCCGGGCTTTACCCAACCATTGATGTACAAAGTCATTAAGAACCATCCGGCCGTTAGCGCTCTTTACGCGCAGCGCCTTCAAGCCGAAGGCGTCATTGACGTTAATTGGGCCAATGAACATGCGGCACATTATGTGCAGGCGCTTGAACAGGAATTTGCCAGCGCCGCAGATTATAAGGCGAACGCCGCCGATTGGTTTGGTGGCCGCTGGTCAGGCTTGTCGAAGCCTGCTGACCCAGAAACTGCACGACGCAATGTTCCAACGGGTGTCTCCCGCAAATTGTTCGACAGCCTTGGTCGCTCGCTAACGACTGTCCCCGAGGGCCATAACATCCACCCAACATTAAGCCGCGTGCTTGATGCCAAGAAAACGATGTTTAGTTCTGGAGAAAATTTCGACTGGGCGACCGGCGAAGCGCTTGCCTTTGGTTCGCTGCTTTCCGAAGGATATGGCGTGCGTTTGTCGGGTCAGGATTCGGGTCGCGGCACATTTAGCCAGCGTCATGGTGTTTGGGTAGATCAGACCACTGAAGAAAAATATGTGCCGCTTTCAACGCTCCCACATGGTCGCTTTGAAATCCTCGATAGCCCCTTGTCTGAATTCGGCGTATTGGGCTTTGAATATGGCTATGCCGGTGCCGAGCCAAAAACATTGGTTCTCTGGGAAGCGCAATTTGGCGACTTCGTAAATGGCGCGCAAACGATGATCGACCAGTTCATTGCATCGGGTGAAGCCAAATGGCTCCGCGCAAATGGCCTCGTGATGCTGTTGCCGCATGGCTATGAAGGCCAAGGGCCAGAGCATAGCTCGGCGCGGTTGGAACGCTTCCTGCAATTATGCGCAGAGGACAATATCCAAGTCGCCAATTGCACTACGCCAGCTAACTATTTCCACCTGCTACGTCGGCAAATGGCACGACCATTCCGCAAACCGCTTATTGTCATGACGCCAAAGTCGCTTTTGCGTCATAAGCTCGCGGTTTCCAAAGCAGAAGATTTCCAAGGCGATAGCCATTTCATGCGGATATTGTCCGACACAAATGCGCCTGCCGACAAGGACGTGAAGCGGCTGATTTTATGCTCTGGAAAGGTCGCCTATGACCTGATGGAAGCCCGAGACGCCTCCGGAGACAAAAATACCAGCATCGTCCGTGTTGAGCAGCTATATCCATTCCCATCGGAACCGTTGATTGTACGCCTTAAGCGTATGACCAATTTGGAAGAGCTGGTTTGGGCACAGGAAGAGCCACGCAACGCCGGAAGCTGGTCATTCGTTGATCCTTATTTGGAAGAATGCCTCGCCGAAGCTAATGTTGGCCCCACCCGTGCACGATACGCCGGACGCAAGGCAGCAGCCGCGACTGCAACGGGTCTGGCGAAGCGCCATCAGGCCGAACAGGCCGCATTGGTCGCTGAAGCGTTAGGCCATAATGTCCGCGAAGAAATCCGCCGCCAGCGTTCAGGTGGCAAAAAACCAATCACCCCTCCATCCGCGTGAGGATTAGATTATGAGCACTGAAGTTAAAGTCCCCGTATTGGGCGAGTCCATCACTGAAGCGACGCTTGGTCAATGGTTGAAGAAACCCGGTGAAGCGGTCGCTATCGACGAGCCGATTGCCAGCCTTGAAACTGACAAGGTTGCGGTTGAAGTGCCGTCGCCTGTTGCAGGCATCATGGGCGCCTATACCGTCGAAGAGGGCGCAACCGTCAATGTCGGCGCTGTCATCGGATCCATCGAGGCTGGAACCGCTGCAGCCGCGCCTGCTAAGGCCGCGGCGTCAGTCGCGCCAGCAGTGACAACCACCGCTGCTCCTGCTGCCGAAGCGGAAAATAGCGACCTACCGCTTTCACCCTCCGTACGTCGCCTTGTGCTGGAACTGGGGATCGACCCAAGCAAGATCAAAGGCACCGGCAAGGACGGCCGCCTAACGAAGGAAGATGTTTTGGCTGCTGCCAAGGGCGCACCTGCTCCATCTGCCGACACCACCGCTACCGCTGCACCTACAACGCAAGCAACCGCCGCGCGTCAGGAAGAACGCGTAAAAATGACACGTCTGCGCCAGACCATCGCCAAGCGCCTGAAGTCTGCGCAAGATACCGCCGCGTTGCTGACCACGTTCAACGATGTTGACATGTCGGCAGTCATCGAAGCGCGCGCAACCTACAAAGATCTCTTTGAGAAGAAGCATGGTGTCCGTTTGGGTTTCATGGGCTTCTTCACCAAAGCAGTAGCCTTGGCCGCGCGCGATGTGCCGGCTGTTAATGCGAAAATCGAGGGCGATGAAATCGTCTATCACAATTATATCGATGTATCGGTTGCAGTCAGCGCACCTAACGGTCTTGTGGTGCCTGTTGTGCGCAACGCCGACGCCATGAGCTTCGCGCAAATTGAAAAGGCCATTGGCGACTTTGGCGCAAAGGCGAAGGCCGGCACATTGACAATGGATGACATGACCGGTGGTACATTCACCATTTCAAATGGTGGTGTATTTGGCAGCCTGATGTCGACACCTATCATCAATCCGCCACAATCGGCAGTACTTGGCCTACACCGTATTGAAGACCGGGCAGTTGTGCGTGACGGACAAGTCGTGGTGCGTCCAATGATGTATTTGGCGTTAAGCTATGATCATCGCCTCATCGATGGTCGCGAAGCTGTTACCTTCCTGAAAATCGTCAAAGAGGCGATTGAAGACCCCACTCGGTTGTTGATCGACCTTTAAGGAGCCTGAGCCATGGCAGAACATGATTACGACCTCATCGTTATTGGTGCGGGTCCTGGTGGCTATGTCGCGGCAATCCGCGCGGCACAATTGGGGCTGAAGACCGCTTGCGTCGAAAGCCGCGAGACATTGGGCGGTACATGTCTGAACGTTGGATGCATTCCATCCAAGGCATTACTTCACGCATCCGAAATTTTTCATGAAGCGCAATCGGGTTCGCTGGCCAAATTCGGCATCGATTTTTCGGGCGTTTCGCTCAATCTCGACCAAATGCATGCCGAAAAGGCAAAGGCCGTTGGCGAGCTGACTGGCGGCATCGAATTTCTGTTCAAGAAGAATAAGGTCGATTGGCTGAAGGGCCGTGCGGCGTTTACGTCTGCTAACAGCGTGGATGTTGCTGGTAAAAGCTACACCACAAAAAATATCATGATCGCAACGGGGTCCTCTGTCACCCCATTGCCCGGCGTCGAGATTGACCAGAAAGTCATCGTCGATTCCACCGGCGCGCTGGCCTTACCGAAAGTGCCAAAGCATTTGGTGGTGATTGGCGGCGGAGTTATTGGCCTTGAGCTTGGTAGTGTGTGGCTACGCCTTGGCGCGCAAGTTACCGTTGTGGAATATCTTGACCAAATTCTGCCCGGCATGGACGGCGAAGTTCGCAAAGAAGCAGCCAAAATTTTCAAGAAGCAGGGCTTCAGCATCCGCACCGGAACGAAAGTTACTGGCGCGAGCGTCAAAGGCGGAACTGCAACACTCACTGTCGAACCTGCTGCAGGCGGCACAAGCGAAACCATCGAAGCCGATTGCGTTCTCGTCGCCATTGGCCGCCGTGCGAACACCGACGGCCTCGCGCTGGACAAGGCAGGGCTCACCGTCAACGCGCGTGGCCAGATTGAGATCGGCCATGATTTCCAGACGAGCGTTCCCGGTATTTATGCCGTTGGCGATGTATGCCCTGGCCCGATGCTTGCGCACAAGGCCGAGGATGAAGGTATTGCAGCCGCAGAATTTGTCGCTGGCCTGACCGGAATCGTCAATCACGACGTCATTCCAGGTGTGGTCTATACCTACCCTGAAATCGCGAGCGTTGGCCTGACCGAAGAAGAAGCCAAAGAAAAAGCAGCGGCGGTGGGCGGAGAGATTAAAGTCGGAAAATTCCCAATGATGGCGAATAGCCGAGCAAAAACTAACCGCGACACCGATGGATTTGTGAAGGTGATTGCAGACGCGAAAACTGACCGCGTCCTAGGCGTGCACATCATTGCTTCGATTGCTGGAAGTATGATCGCTGAAGCCTGCACTGCGATGGAATTTGGGGCAACGTCGGAAGATATTGCTTATACCTGTCACGCGCACCCGACACATGCTGAAGCGTTGAAGGAAGCGGCCATGGCCGTGACGGGTAAGCCGATTCATATGTGATGGTAAACCAAGCGGTCCTAATTGCGCCTGCCATGATTTCATGGCTGGACCTATTTGGTATCGCTGTTTTTGCGGCATCTGGCGCTTTAGCAGCAGCGCAACGGCAACAGACGTTAGTTACTTTTTCGTTCTTCGCCCTCATTACGGGCGTTGGCGGCGGGACCGTGCGCGACTTGTTAATAGGCGCGCCGGTATTCTGGATACAGGATTGGCGCGTTGCTGCCACGTGCCTCATTACAGCAGTGCTTGTCTGGGTTACGCCGCGCACTGTCTGGAACGCACGCGCTCTCGACTGGTTTGATGCCGTTGGAATTGCCATTTACGCGGTCTTTGGCGCATGGAAATCACTCACCCTTGGCGTGCCTCTATTACCCGCAATGATGATGGGCGTCATTACCGCCTGCGTTGGCGGGATAATCCGCGATGTTTTGGCGGGTGAGCCTTCCATTCTCCTTAAACCTGATATCTATGTGACTGCAGCCGCGCTCGCCTCAGGCCTTTTTGGACTGTTTTTATATCTCAGTATACCCGTGCTTCCAGCTGCCGGAATAAGCGCACTGGCTGGCTTTGCCTTACGCGCAATGGCTATTTGGAAAGGCTGGGCGATCCCAGCCTATCGCGGATAGCTAGCGCAATTGGTTTGCGAATAGTCGTTTAAGATTGGCGATTTTTGGCTTATCCCATTGGACAATATACGGATGTCTTGGGTTCTTTGTCATGAAGTCCTGGTGATAGGTTTCGGCAGGAAAGAAGCTGAAGGGCTCAAGCTTTGTAGCAATCGGCCTCTTCCAATAAGCGGCCTTATCCAATTGCGCGATATAGGCGCTTGCCGCATTTCGCTGGGCTGCGTTCGCGGGGAAAATAGCGGTGCGATATTGCGCCCCCCGGTCCGGCCCTTGGCGATTTAACTGCGTCGGATCATGCGCCACCGAGAAGAATATGTGCAACAAATCATTATAGCTAATGCGCGACGGGTTATAATAAATCCGCACGGATTCCGCGTGCAGCGTCCGGCCCGCACTGACGAGAGCGTAATTGGCTTTCGCTTTGGTGTCGCCTGAATAGCCAGACTCAACGCGGGTGACACCCTTCACACGTTCAAATACTGCTTCCACACCCCAAAAGCAGCCGCCGGCTAATACAGCGACCTGCTGTGATTTGGGCTCGACAATGCGTTCGGCAGGTGCAGCTATGCGCAGCCCCTCAGTGGCATACGCGCTGCCAATTGGCCCATCAAAATCAGATCCACATGCCGACACAAAGCCTAGCAGCATCGCCGCATTCAAGGTGTGAATGATACTTTTAGTAGCGCGATATCGATTTTTCATGATGCGCCAACGGTAATGGAGTGCGAGACTTCAACCTTTTTATGGCTTGCAATGGCAGGCTTGACCAACGTCAGTCCAGCCACACCAAGGGCAAATCCACCAAAGAGGCCTAGAAACAGGTCTGACTGCAGAAACTTCAAAATGCCGTCCATCCGTCGTCTCTTTCCTGCCGCCAATGAAAAAGTCGATGCGGTCACGCACCAGACTTCTAAAATGTTTTAAACAGAGACAGGATTAAGCACCGCTTAACGGGTTCCATTTCCTCTATTGGATATGCTTAAGTCAGGGCAGCGCAGGCCGCTTGAATACGCAAACATGCTTCCTTCAAAATGTCGGCTGATGTGGCATAAGAAATCCGAAAACCGGGTGACAAACCAAAGGCCCCACCGTGCACCGCCGCAACGCGATATTCGTCGAGGAAATAATCGATGAGATCGGCATCGGTTTGAATGATTTTACCCTGCGGCGTTTTCTTACCCATCACGCCAGTCGCATCAGGATAGACGTAAAAAGCGCCTTCGGGAGTAGGGCAGCTGAGACCTGGCGCGTCATTCAGCATCGCAACCACAAGGTCCCTGCGTTCACGGAAGGCCACATTGCGTTCGCGCAAGAAATCTTGCGGACCATTCAACGCCGCCAACACAGCATATTGGCTAATTGAGCAGGGGTTGCTGGTCGACTGCGACTGTAAATCTGCCATGGCCTTAATGAGCCACTCCGGGCCGCCTGCATAGCCAATCCGCCAACCCGTCATCGCATAGGATTTGGACGCGCCATTCATGGTTAGCGTGCGATCATACAAGTCTGGGCAGACTTGAAGCATCGTCGCAAATGGCTTGGATGCATACCAGATATGCTCATACATATCGTCGGACAACAGCATGACATGCGGATGCTTTAATAGCACCTCACCCAAAGCTTTGAGTTCATCCGCATCATACGCCGCACCAGTCGGGTTCGATGGCGAATTCAAGATGAGCCAACGCGTCTTTGGCGTGATGGCAGCATCAAGCTGCTCTGGCGTGATTTTGTAATTCTGCGCCGCAGTGGCCATGATGATGACAGGCGTACCGCCTGCAAATTGCACAATATCGGGATAGCTCACCCAATATGGCGCAGGGATGATAACCTCATCGCCGACATCAATTGTAGCAACAAGCGCGTTAAATAAAGTGTGCTTTCCGCCCGAGTTGACGGTGATTTGCTTCGGCGTATACTCGATATTGTTATCGCGCTTGAACTTGGCGATGATCGCTTGCTTAAGCGGCGCGATGCCGTCGACGGCCGTATATTTTGTCATCCCGTCGCGGATAGCCTGAATGGCAGCGTCCTTGACGAAGTCCGGGGTATCAAAATCCGGCTCTCCTGCAGACAGGCCAATGACATCAATGCCTTGCGATTTCAGGTCAATTACGCGGCCTGACATAGCAAGCGTTGCAGAGGGGGCAATCCGCCCGAGGGCAGCCGACAGATGGTTAATCATCATCATACTTTCGCGGAATTATTGAACAGAAATTGCGTGTCTGCCCCTAATGGGTCATCAAAAGTTACGCAACCCTGTTAGCCCTTATCAGGCCCCGAACGCTGTTTCCGACCCAAAATCCATCAGCCACATCCTCTATTGTCAGGTCGGCTTCTAAAGCCTTGCCCGTCTCAAGCAGTTCGCCACGTAAAATGGAGGGCAGCAGCCCGGTTTTCAGTCGCGGGGTTAACAACTTGCCATCGCGCTCAACAAACAACGCAGTGATACTGCCCTCAGTAAGCAAGCCGTTACGGCCTACAAACACCACTTCATCGCAATCTGGTCGCGCCCTGCGTGCGTCATCATAAAAGGCGCGATCAGAAATTTTATGCCGCAACCGGAAATCACCTGCGTCGACGGGCAATGGTACGACACCAACCCGCCATTCGGTTACATCTTCCAACGGCCAAATCTCAATTGCTTGCGCACCATGCCGCGATACCATCAGGCGGATTTTAGAGAGATGCTTGAGGTTGCAAACACTTGCCTGCAAGCGGTTGCGCAGTTCATGTCGATTAAATTCGAAGCCAAAGGAGGCCGCGCTCAAGCTCATTCGGTCAAGATGTTTCTCCAGCCGCAAGATGCCCGTGGCGGGTTCGAACCGCATCGTTTCGATGAGGTCAAAACCCTGATTTTTCAATTTAGCGAAATCCCCTTTGGCCAAACACTCAGCCCATTCATCTCCCTCAACGGAATCGGCCACTACGCCAGATCCTAAGCCAAGCGAAAGTGACTGTGGTGTTTCGCACAGCGTAAACGTCCGAATCGCAACGTTGAATGCGGCGTCGCCATTGTCATCTATCCGGCCGATGGAGCCGCAATATATGCCACGTGGCGCAGCTTCGACCTCGTCAACCACTTGCATAGCACGAATTTTCGGCGCGCCCGTGATAGAGCCGCAGGGAAACAATGCCTTTATGACGTCAATGGCATCACGCCCCTCGGCCAGCACGCCGGTGACCGTAGATGTCATTTGGTGCACCGTGGGATAGCTTTCGATATGGAAGAGTTCCGGCACTTTTACACTGCCAGCCGCACAGACGCGCGATAAATCATTACGCAACAGATCAACAATCATCAGATTTTCGGCCCGTTGCTTAGGGTCCATGCGCAAATGTTCTGCGGCTTGTGCATCCTCGACCGGATCGGTCTGCCGCTGCGCAGTTCCCTTCATGGGCTTTGTTGTAATCCTTTGGTCTTTCAATGCAAAAAATAGCTCAGGCGAGAAGGACAGATAATGTGTCTGTCCGGTCGAGATCACTCCACCATAGCCAGCGCGGGCGCGGGCGCGCAACGCGGCGTATAATGCGAGCGGGTCACCAGCATAATCCGCCGTCAGCGGAAATGTCAGATTGGCCTGATAGATATCCCCGGCACGGATATATTCCTGCACCATGGTAAAAGCCCGATGATAGTCGTCGCGCGATATGCTTGGCCGCAGTTCAGACAACCACATACCCGCAGGGTCGGGTAACAGTGACGCAACAGAACGCACATCTATAGTTCTGAAATTATTAAATAATCCAAACCATGCCAGCAATCCAGATGGCGCAGGCGTCAGGTTGGGCAAGAAATGTGCGCCAGCCTCATAGCTCAAAAATCCAGCCGCATGTAGGCCACCGCGCTGCGCTTGTCGCAGCGATTCCAGCAGCGTTCTTAGCCCATCACCATCATGGGCGGTCAGGACTTCTACCGGATTTGTATACAGTCGTGCTGGCGATGCACCGTGCGTCCGCGCATCATCAAGCAGAACGAAAGGTCCCTCTTTAGGGATCATATGTTGATGGCGGCTGGAGCGGGTGAGGGGAATCGAACCCCCGTATTCAGCTTGGGAAGCTGCTGCTCTACCATTGAGCTACACCCGCACGACATTCCGCATTTTATCCTGCTAGATAGGATTTTGCCAACGCCCAAAATCCTAGCCTTTCAAGCGTTCAGCATGCCAAGTAAGATGCTCGCCCATGAAGGTCGAGATGAAATAGTAACTGTGGTCATAACCCGGCTGCATACGGATGGTCGCCGGTTGACCTACGGCGGCGCACTGCTCGGTCAGCAAATGTGTTTTAAGCTGCGTCTCTAAGAAATTGTCGGCACCGCCTTGGTCAACCAAAAGGTCAGGCAAGCGCGCGCCGTCAGCAATCAAGGCAACGCTGTCATATGCGCGCCACAGGGCCCGGTCTTGCCCGATATAGCCGCCCAGCGCCTTTTCGCCCCATGGGCAGCTCAATGGCGAGACAATAGGCGAAAACGCGGATGTGGAACGGAACCGACCAGGGTTTCGCAGACTGATGGTCAATGCGCCATGTCCGCCCATCGAATGGCCCATAATCGCTTGCCGCTGCATATCGGCTGGGAAATGTGCCGCAATGATAGCTGGCAGTTCATTTTCGATATAATCTTGCATCCGGTAATGCTGGTCGAATGGCGCTTGTGTCGCGTTGACGTAAAAGCCCGCGCCGAGACCGAAGTCATAAGCAGCTTCCGCATCGTCAGGAACGCCCTCACCACGCGGGCTGGTGTCCGGCGCGATAAAGATCAAACCGAGTTCTGCGCAGGCACGGCGAAATTCGCCTTTCTCGGTCACATTGGCATGGGTGCAAGTGAGGCCCGACAGAAACCAGACGATCGGCAACAACGCGCCCTCTTCATGAGGCGGCACATAGACCGAAAAGGTCATGTCGGTGCCGGTGGCCGCCGATGCGTGGCGATACACACCTTGAACGCCGCCAAAGGCAACGTTGGTGGACACAGTTTCTATGGTCATGCTGACTCCAATATCGGGATAGATTTGATCAAGGGTGGGTGGCGCCAAAAAGTCAGCGCCCGAACAAGGTCTTCGGGTGCAAGGCCAAGGGTCGCGCTGTTGCGCAGCGGGTGGCAATTGATAAGCTCCGCTGTGCTCAACGTTTCATCAAGCACGAACCCCACGGCGTCAGCGGTATCATTTATCGCAGCCAAGGCCGTGACGGAACCCGGCGTGATGCCCAGCAAACGCTCCATATCCTCCGCTTTGCCAAAGCTGACACGGCCGCACCCAACCGCTGCAGGTAACGCTTTTAAATCGACGCGCGCGTCTGCCGGAACAGTTACGAGATAATAGTCTCCCGCTTTATCCTTTAGGAACAAGTTCTTTGTATGCGCACCAGGAATAGCATCATTATGGGCGCTACTCTCGGCCACAGTAAACACGGCGGGATGTTCATAGACCTTATAGGCGACGCCGAGCGCAGCAAGGTCCTTATAAAGCTGCGCTTCGGCATCGGTCATAGCTTAAACCTTATTAGTCTGTGATGCGGTGCAAGGCGCACAGCTTGTTGCCGTCCGGATCACGCAAATAAGCAAGGTACATTTTCATCCCGCCGCCTTCGCGAATGCCGGGCGCATCTTCAATCGCTTCACCGCCATTATCGACACCAGCTTGATGCCACGCATTGGCTTGGTCTGGCGTCATCGCAAAGCCAACAGTGGAACCATTGCCATGCGTTGCTGGATTGCCATCGATTGGCTTGGTAACAATGAACAGCGACCCATTATGCATATAGATTAAGCGGCCCTTGGGATCCTGCATTCCGGGCTTTCCACCCATGGCGGTAAAGGTTGCATCGTAGAATTTCTTTGAACGGGCAATATCATTGCTGCCGACCATCATGTGACTAAACATATTCGTTTCTCCCTTGGATTAAAACACCACCACGCTGCGGATGCTTGTCCCCGCATGCATTAATTCGAACGCTTTGTTGATCTCTTCGAGACCCATGACATGGGTGATCATGGGATCAATCTCGATCTTGCCGGTCATATACATGT
>JBEDEX010000018.1:0-143648 GCA_041175465.1 Pseudomonadota bacterium
TTTTACTTAGCTGCGACGCTAATCCCTGAAGCTCAATCAGTCGTAATTTCTTCTGGCATTCAGGGGTTATTATCTGAAATTGATATGTCATTATTTCGTGCCTTGGCTTGCACCAGACAGCATTTCGCATTAAAAGATGTTTCCGTTATCTCCCTCGCGCTGCTTATCCCAGTGCGGGGGTTTTTAACGAAAGGATGCTTTGGCAGCCTTGCCTTTACTTAATTGTGCGACGGACGGTTTATTTGCGCTTTCGCGTGTATTCCACCATGCCGCGATATCCTCTTCGCGCCAGAAACGGCGACGGCCAATATAAATGGGCTGTGGAAAGTCTGCATGGCCTTGGTTCGTCCAGCGCCAAATCATCATATCAGACACGCCACCACACATCTTACGGACTTGAGCGGCGATTAGCATATTGTTGCTTGTAGTCATTTTGGTTTACCTCAGGTTACGACATTCAGCCCCATAACCCGACACCTGCTCCCGCTCATAAACCCTGCTTGCGGGAGCTAATCTTGCTGTAGCAATCGCTTTAACCGCTTCATCGCGTCCTTCACTGAAACGCCAGAGTAAAGCCCAGCCGCCTGCATTGCCGCTAATAGGCGTTTATCGCGTTCTATCTTGTCCGTAGGCGCATCCTGCGCGTGTAATTGTAGCCAACTCCATGCGAAAGCCTGCTCGGTTAACGTCGTGTGTCGTCTGCCAGCCAGTTTTAATGCCTGCAAGGCACGGTCATCTCGCCCTTCTTCCCGCTTTTGAATAACGTCCTTCACTACACCCTTGGCAATTAATCGACACCAATACGCTGTATCAGCATCATCTAGATTGCCATTATCTATAGCGCTCCAGATTGTTTCGGCACGGGTGGCGCAAATTCTTCCATTTTCTTTTATCTGCGCAATCGCTGCTTGGGCAGCGTATTTTCCGTAGTTTGCTCCGCTCATGCAACCAGCTCCATAACATGACCAGCCCAAGCATCGAGCGCCTCGCGCCTTTCATCTGCAAAGTCATGCTTCTGATACAGCGCCACGATGCCTCCGCCTGTGCCGCTAACATGGTTCAGCGCGGCCTCAGTAACGCGAACAGGCACGCGAAGGCTGGCTAGTCCTGTCGCACATGTCCTACGCAAGTCGTGAAGCCGCCAAGGGGCTATATCAATACGGGGGGCGCTCCCCTGCCCAAGCTCAAGCATCGCGGCACACAGCGTTGCAAATGACTTACTGAAGCCGCTTACAGGTGTCTTTCCTGTGGTGGTGAATATGAACGGCGAGCCGGGATATCGCACCACACTATTCAGCAAGTCTATGACTGGGCCGGATAGCGGAACGGTATGTGCGCGCCCATTCTTCGTTCTGCTACCTTCCAGCGTCCACATCGCACCGTCAATCTCTGCGTCGGTCATGCCAGCAACTTCACTGCGCCGCTGGCCTGTCAGCAGCATAACCTTGAACAAGACACCAAAGGGCTGTCCTACGCGCTCGCACGCTTGCCAGAACAGCTTTATCTCCTCCTCGGACAAGAACCGTTCGCGCCCCACCTCTTTCACTGGCCTTGCAACATTGGAAGCAGGATTTGCCTCAATGACATCGCGCCGCACTGCCCAGTTGAAAAAGGCAGACAAATGCGCAAGCACACGGTTAGCACTCACGTCGCGCCCGCTATCGGAGATTTTTTCCACCAGTTCGCGAACATCGCGTTTGTGAATGCTCTGTATGTCGCTGTCAGCCCAACCGCCGTGTTTTATCCCTTTGGCTTCCCATGGTTGCAGGGCGAGGCGCGTAAGGAAATCTAAAGCCTGATTGCCTGATTTTAGCTTGGAAAGAGCACGACGATGATATTCTGCGACAAGCGTATCCATCTTGTTTCGCCTGTCTGTTTCTATCTCACTCTTGGCAGCCTTCGCCCTTAACGCATCCGCAGCAGGGTTGTTTCCTAATGCCACTTCGCGCAAGGTCGCCACCGCGGCAGCGTTAGCATCTGCCAGCGTCATCATCGGATAACGGCCCAGCACCATCTTGATGGATTTGCTATTGAAGCGATACCGCACAGCCCAAGATTTCACGCCAGATGGTTGAACGATTAAATACAGCCCAGTGATGCCAGCAGGGATTTCTCGCCGCGCAGCAGGGTTGGGCAAGCTGTTTATCGACGCATCGGTTAGTCGTTTACTCATTTGCAGTGTTACCCGTTTGTCATTGAGGGTAACGCTGGGGTATCAAAATGCTGTGATTTGTCTTGATACCCTGCGTTATAAACACTACCTAACACATGCATTTAACCATTGTAAATCATCACTTTTATTTGTAAAAATGGTTTTACATTGTTAGCTCACGATTGTCAGGATTTTTTAACTCTTAATCAGCGGGTCGTGGGTTCGAACCCCTCAGCGTCTACCATTTTCAGATATCACCGATTAGGCGTGTATTTCAACCTAAGCTAATTTTCTCAAACCTAAGTCCGGCATGTGCCTCAAGCCGTTCGATTAACTTGTCGCCTAAAATTGTTGCTGGCGTCCAGAAGCCGCCCGGAACCGCGTCAGACACGTCTTTGGCAAGGCAGGCAGCCGCTTGAGAAAGCATTTTTGCAGTAGATCCATAGCCCGGATCGCGGTCTCCCGTGACGCGGCATTGAATAGTCTCACCCTGTGCAGTTGAACCGAGGAAAACAATATCAAACTGGCCCTCAAGTTGAGCTTTCTCGCTTGGCCCCTCACCAGGCTTCGGCAAGACAAAAGTTTCAAGCAGCCACCGGATTGGCGGCACAGCTAGACCAATCATAAGGGCATTCACGCTCCAATGCGCCGCTTTAGCCTTCCGCTTGCCGGAGCCGCCTTGGCCCGTCACGACGGCTTCTTCATATTTAAATTCGACGCCGTAGCTGTTGTTACTCAGAGCATTGGATCGATGCACGACCCGTGTGTTGATACCCGCCATGATAAAAGGCGCAATCCAGCCGCCGGCGGCCGCGTCATATGAGATCTTCACTTCCGGCTGCGTGACCGAGAATTGATGGTTCTGCGGACATAGGCTGTAAGGGTCTTGAAGTTCGCGTCGCAGATCGGCGTCGCTGACGGCTTCCTTCACCATGTTAATCATACTGGCGATGGTGCCGCCCGACGCCCCACCCTTCATGCTGACCACCCGCATATCGATCCGCGCACATGTCTGGCCGAATTGTTCCAATGCGTTGCGTTGTAGAAAATGAACGCCCATATCGGACGGAATGCTGTCAAAGCCGCAACAATGCACGATCCGAGCGCCGCTTTTAATTGCATCGGCTTCATGCCGTAATTGCATTTTGCGGATCCACTGTGGCTCACCCGTTAGATCGCAATAGTGGGTCCCCGTTGTGGCGCAGACCTTTACCAGCGCATCACCATAAAGCGCATAAGGACCGACCGTTGACATGACGACAGTGGTCTGGGCACACATTTGCCGTAAGGCATCTTCGTCCGCCGCATCCGCAACGATAATCTCAACACCGGACAGTCCAATCGCGTCACTGACAACTTGAAGCTTGCTATAGGAGCGACCTGCGATGGCCCAACGGATGGATCCATCTGAAAACTGCATATGCATGTAACGCGTTATGATCTGGCCTACAAAACTGGTGGCACCATACACGATGATATCAAATTTTTTATCAGCCATTTTATCCCCACCGCACAAAGAAACTCTAAAGAACTATCCATCATCGATACATTGGCGTTGATGACTCCGCACATCAATGAAGCATGACCTTATCAGTTGCGTTTACGTTAGGCGGTACGCATGCGATGTTGCAAGCGCCGATGTTCACATGTCCACGCAGCTATCTTTCGCATTGGCCGCCTGAGATTCAAGCCTGCACGGGCGTGATGAATTATGACAGCTTCTCCGGATCTACATGCAGCCAATCGGCATGGCGCGGGGCTTTTTTGGTCGCGCTCCATTCCTGCAGCATCAACGGCGCGACGCGTTTCAATTCAGCATATTGTTCCGCCGTGCCAATGTTGCAGGCAAGCTCCAACCGATGCCCATTGGGATCAAAGAAATAGATCGACCGGAATATGCCGTGAAAGGTCGGGCCGACCACATCTATGCCCTGCGCCTCAATATGCGCCTTGGCGGCCAACAAGGCCTCAAGGTCCGCAACCTCAAAAGCGATATGTTGAACCCAGGCCGGGGTGTTGAGGTCTTTGCCCATTTCGGGCTGGTTCGGCAGTTCGAAAAAGGCGAGGACATTGCCGCCACCGCAATCCAAGAAAATATGCATATAGGGGTCATACTCGCCGGTGGACGGTACATGATCTTCGGCAAAAGCAGTGGTGAGTTCCATGCCCAAAACCAGCGCATACCAATCTGCCGTTGCCTGCACGTCCTTGCACCGATAGGCGACGTGGTGAATACGGTTCAGTGTAATCGGCGCTGTCATGTCGCGGGCTCCGATACTTGCAGAGCACCGCGTTGTATTTGATCGCGTTCGATGCTTTTGAACAAAGCGGTGAAATTGCCTTCACCAAAGCCCTCGTCTTTCTTGCGCTGGATGAATTCGAAGAACACAGGGCCGATCATGGTTTGCGAAAATATCTGCAACAAGAGCCGAGGATCGCCGTCTTGCGTTGATCCATCAAGCAAAATTCCACGCGATTGCAGTTCTTCAACCGGCTCACCATGGCCCGGCAAACGTTCCTCAAGCATGTCATAATAGGCCTTGGGCGGTGGCGGCGCGAAGGGGGCGTCCAGCGCCTTCAACCGGTCCCAGCAAGCTGGCAAATCATCGCAGGAAAAGGCGATATGTTGAATGCCTTCGCCATTATAGGCGCGCAAATATTCCTCAATCTGCCCGCCGCCGCCGCGGCCTTCTTCATTCAATGGGATACGGATTTTGCCGTCCGGCGCGGTCATGGCACGGCTGGTAAGGCCGGTATATTCGCCCTTAATGTCGAAATAGCGGATTTCGCGGAAGTTGAATACGCGCTCGTAAAAGCTGCCCCAATGCGCCATGCGCCCACCATAGACATTGTGCGTGAGGTGATCGATGATCTTGAATCCCGCGCCCACAGGATGGCGGTCCACATCGGGCAGATAGTCGAAATCAATATCATAAATCGACAGAGCATCGCCGTAACGATCCACAAGGTAAATCATCGCGCCACCAATGCCGCGAATGGCAGGCAGGCGTAGCTCCATCGGCCCAGTGCGCGTTTCAACGGGTTCCGCGCCACGCGCAATCGCTTCGTCATAGGCCAGGCGCGCATTTTTCACACGAAATGCCATGCCACATGCCGATGGGCCATGTTCCGCCGCGAAATAGGCCGCAGGGCTTTTGGGTTCGTAATTGGCGATCAGGTTGATCTCGCCTTGCCGCCACAGGTCGACATCCTTCGACCGATGCCGCGCGATACGGCTAAAACCCATGCGTTCAAACACGGGTTCCAGAAGGCCTTTTTCCGGCGCGGAAAATTCGATGAATTCGAACCCATCGAGACCCAACGGGTTTTCGAACAGATCGGCCATATGCGCTCCTGCAAAATTGGTTACATTTGCAACCAATTTACGTCATCGCGGACCGCGCGTCAATCTGCCTGACGGATCAGGTAAAGTGCAAACGGCGGTATTTACCGCGGAAATAGAGCAATGGGTCACGGCGCGGTTCAAAGCTCGCTTTTTCCACGCGACCGACCAAGATGAAATGGTCGCCAGCCTCATGCAGGTCATGGCGCTTGCATTCAAATATGCCAAGCGAGCTCGGCAAAATAGGTGCGCCATATTCACCCACTTCCCAACGCGTTCCGGCAAAGCGATCCTCGCTTTTGCCAGCGAACAGATTGGACACGGGTTGCTGCCCGATTTGCAGAACGTTGACGGCAAAATCGTCAATGCCGCGCAAAACCTCAGCGCTGCCGGAATTATTGGCGATGCACACCAATAACAAAGGCGGATCGAGTGACACGCTGGTAAAGCTATTGGCGGTCAAGCCAACGGGTCGGCCATCGGGCGCATGCGCGGTGATGATAGTAACACCGGTCGCAAAACAGCCCATCGCATCCCGCAACGTTCGCGCGTCGGAACCGGAGCGATATTCCGGAATGAAGCGCGGTTGTTTACGTTCCAAAAAGTCGATGAGCACGCCGTTAAATGCTTCTGCCCGTTCTGCCACGATCAACAAGCCGCCGCCATCGACGTCAATGCCCTCTACATTGGGAAGGCTGTCCACAAAAGCGGGCTGCGCCGTATCCGGGTCGACTTGCCCCAAGGCACCACGAATGACGAGCGAAGGCAGTGCAATATGCGATGCAGCTTCGGTAAGGGCTTCACCAATGTCATGGGTGTCGAACGCGGCAAATATGGCATTGTCATAATCCGCGCGGTTTAAACCCTGCCCAAGCGCGGCCGACATATGGTCTGCCGCTGCACGCACAGCCTGTGCATCATGGTCCGCAGGCGGATCAACGAAAATCAGGCCAGATGCCAAGGTCGCGGCATCTTCGGCTAAGGCCATGGTCGCAATCCATGCGCTGTGGGACGCAGCAACAACAACGGGGCGCGTCCGCATTTGGCCAAGGACTGCACGCAAATCTTCGACATAAGCATTAAAGTCATACCGACCATCGGACGGCCATTCGCTGCCGCCATGACCGCGCAGGTCGACATTGATGACATGGCGTCCGGCCTGTTCTAAACCAATAGCCACATCTTCCCACACTTTGCGGGTCTGGCCAAAGCCATGCAGCAGGACAATGGACGGATCATCGGCGGAACCAATATCGTCGGCCTCCAGCCTGATGCCTGCAAAGCCTTTAAATTCTCTTACATAACGCAGCGACATTCGCCTAAACCCCAAATTCTGTCTAACGGTGTCATATTTTGACCATCCGTGCCCGCTTACTGTCTCTTACGCAATAATTTATGCGCGGTCGGTGGAAATAACCGCCATTGTAATACGTGAGATGCAGACCAGTTTTCCCGCCTCATCCTCTATCCGTATTGACCAGATTTGTGTCGTGCGGCCAATCGATTCCGACGTTGCCGTGGCAAAGACAAAGCCGTCCTTAACAGGGCGAATATGGTTGGCGTTGATTTCCATGCCCACGGTAGCAAACTTGCTGGGATCAACCGTCATAGCTGCCGCCGTCGAACCTACGGTTTCGGCCAAGACCACCGACGCACCGCCGTGAAGTCGCCCATAAGGCTGCTTCGTGCGGTCATCGACGGGCATCCGCGCCTTTATCCAATTGTCCCCATAATCGACAAATTCGATGCCGACAAAACCGGGCATGCAATGCGCGCTGCCTGCGGTCAGCGCCGCAAGATCAAGCTTTTCGTGAAACCAGACAGTCATGCAATCTCCATGCGCGAAGCAACCGAAACTGTCTAGGGCAACTTGCCTTTATAAACCAAATGCGCGCTTAACTTCGGCCCAATCAACGAGCTTGAAATTCTGTGTCGCAGGGCGATTATCGCCATCTTGCACCACGAAAAGCCCGTCGGCAAAATCCGCACCGAAGTCGCCCAGCATTAATTCAATGCCATCGGTTTCCTGAACACCATCAATCGGGCCATCATTGATGCGAAAACGGCCAACATAAGTTGCCTCGGGCAATTTGTAGATGGTATACGCATTGTCGCCTTGGCTTGATACGATGACATAGCCGCCATCGGTACCGGAAGGTGCCAAGGCCACGCCTTCGGCATCCATCACGATTTCCTTGCCATCTGCCTTGGCAATAGCTGTCGGGACATTGGACCCATCGGGTGCAGCATCGAATTTCCAAAGACCGACATCCTCTTCGGCCACATATAAAATTCCTGTACGGTCATCGACAACGCAACCTTCGGATTGTGTCCCCAATTTCATGCTACGCAAAACTTTACCGCTCAGTTCAGCGCCGTTTAAATCAATCGCGACCTGATCAATACGGCCATCTTTGAGCACGACAAAGCCGAACAATGCTTTGTCAGCGGCGCGTTGCCACAGGCACATTCCATAGGCCTCCCCAGCGCCCACAGGAAGGGTCACCAACGGCAATAGTTTCCGGGCGGCAGTGTCGAGCCGGAACAACGCCATTTGTGCCTGCGCGAGATCCTGTCGGTCGCTGGCGGCCACCAAGACACCTATGTTGCCGCCGACATCGCGCAGATCAACATTGTTGAGGCGCGGCGATGGTGTGAAGCTGATTTGCCGACCTTTCAGGTCATAGACATGAATGCCTGCGCGCTTGTCGGTGCCGATGATTAGGCTTTGGGCTGGATTAGCGATGTTACGCCAAATGGCAGGATCATCGGCTGCATCCTCAATCGTAGCAACAGGCTGCGTCTCCACCTTCGCCGTTACCGAAGCAGTCGGCAACGGACTCATCACCGGCTGCGTCGAGGCGCAACCGGTAATGAACAAGGGCAACAGGAGGAGTAGTTTATGCATTAGAAGTTAACGCGAATGCCCCCGGAGTAACGGCGACCAAAGCGTTCCCATTCAATGGTATACCCACTGGTAAATGGCGTCGTGATGCCTTGCGCATTCAAAATGTTTGAAGGATCGGAATAACGACGGCCCGGATTGTTGAGCAAATTCGACGCATCGAAATAGATCTCTATGCCCTTTGATATTTCATAACGTGCAGAAAAATCGAGCTCATCATCATCGGCCCAATAAGTATCACCGGCGCTATCGAGATTGTCGGCAAAGCCGTCCGCCCATGTTGAACGGTTTTGATACTGCAACCGCAGCGACAAGCCATATTTCTCATAATATGCGCCGACATTGTAAACGACCTCGGATGTGCCAGGCAGCGGCACCTTACGTTCCGGTGAGATAATGGCGCCTGCGGCATCAAGTATCGCGGGCTTGGTAACTTCGCTGTCATTATAGGTGGCATTGGCAGTAATGCCAAAGCCGCCCATCCAATCGGGCAGGCCCAAGTCGCTGACATATGGGTCTAACTGCATTTGTGCAGCCGCTTCAACGCCAAACACTCGACCTGAACCGCCATTGGTGATCCCGCTAAAGGCGTAACCCGAACGGTCAACGCCATTGGTGTCGAGCGCATTGGAACCAAATATGCTGCGCGACGTGTACAACACGTCCTCCACCTTTTTGTAGAATGCACCCAGCATGAAGTAACCCTGCGGCTGGACATAATATTCATAATATGCGTCCAAACCATATGCGCGCTCCGGTTTTACTGCCGGGTTACCGCCAGAAATCCGCTGATTACTGTCATCGACAGTCACATTCGGGCGCAGCTGGTCATAATCGGCACGCGCCGCGCCGCTGGTAAAACCAATGCGCAATTTCTTGTCCGTATCGACGTCGAAATTAAGGTGCATACTTGGGAATATAAGGGTCCCGGAGCTTTCGGCAGTCACAGGCCCGGTAACGCTGCCAATCGTTGCCACCGCAGTTCCGCTGTTCCGCACGCGTTCGATCCGCGCACCGCCAATGGCTGAACCCCAGTCATAACGCACTGTCCCCATCAGATAGCCAGCGATTACCTCCTCTTCGACGTCGTAGATATTTCCGAGCGCAGGGACGAAGGAAAAATTCTTGCGCGCTGCCTCGCTGGCTGCACGCATTTTATCAGCATCGAAATAGCGGAAAGTGTATCCCATCGGTATCTCGCCCTTGAACGGTGTATCAAGGCTGAAGCCATTATAGGTGGTTGAGATACCGATCGTTGCAAATTGAGCCGCAGTGTTGAGGGAAATATTGCTTTCATCAACCGTCTTGGAACGCTGGTCAAATTGGAAGCCCGCTTTTAAGACTGCATCCCCACCCAAAAATTCTGTTTCGCGCGATACAACAAATTTTGCGGTATACGCTTTCGTTGTATCAACGGCGTCAAGCACGTTGAGCGACGTGAGTGGCTTGGTGAAGCTATCAATATCCGTAACCGACGTACCAGCCTGATAGCGCGTCGGGCTGCTCAGCTGTATGGTGTTGAACAAAGCTAAGCGGCCAAAATTGGGGTCACTAAAATCATAAGCTACCGATGGACGCAAATTCCGTGTGCTTGGGCTATCCCAAGTTGTTTCGCCCACGACCGAACGGTCGTCTTTGGATTCGGTAACATTACCTAGCCAGTTGATTTTCCAGCCATCGCCAAATTCATGCGTGCCCTCAAGGGTGTTCGTAAAAATCGATTGTTCAAAAGCACGCAACGTTGAACGTTGGCGAATGTCTATACCATAGACCGTACCCTTAAACGGCGTATTCCCGATGCAGACATCAGCATAACCCGTTGTTGCCGGAGTCGCATTTACTGCAATCGGGCATTCTGCGTTATTGGCAACCAGCTCACCCTGACGATCATCAAGGTCAAAGCGGAAGTTGTCACGCATTTCGTCATCGGTGAAGGTCGTGTAAATCGAACGCAGTGATACCATGTTGTCGGCATTGGGCTTCCAATCCAGACGCCCCGAAACAGACCAGTTACGGCGTGTTAAACGATACAGCTTATTCTCAGTTTCATGCGCCCAAAAACGCGTAAGCGCACCGGGACGCTGGTCCTGTGAAACGCGTTCATAATCCGTCTCGAAATTGTCGGTAATCATGTCGCGCTGATAATAGCTGCCTGAAACAAGAACGCCGATTTCGCCTTCGCCAGCAGGAACACGCGTCGAGACGACGGCTGAACCTTCATATTGCGGCCGGTTGCCGAGTTCGGCAATGCCATAGCCAGCCTTACCGGCAAAGTGGAGGCCGCTATAGTCAAAGGCAGAGCGGGTAATGACGTTCACATTACCCGACACTGTTTCACCAGGCATGTCGGGCGTTACGGCCTTGGAAACAATGATCTGCGCCGCGATAGCCGATGGGATGGAATCAAAACGCGCGTCACGGCCTTCTGGACTGACGACGTTGATGCCGTCAAACGAAAGGGTCGTCCAATAATTTGGCGCGCCGCGGATGCTGATGTAACGCGCTTGTCCCTGATCGCGTTCTACGGCGACACCAGGAAGACGACCAGTGGCCTGCGCAACGTTCTGGTCGGGCAAACGGCCAACCGAGTCCGACGCCACAACGGTTACCAACGAATCCGAGTTTTTTTGAACTTGCAAGGCTGCTGCCTCAGATTCAGCGATTGGTCGCGAGCCCGTAACGACAATGGCATCACCTTCTGCCGCATCCGCTGGTGCAGCCTGCGCCATCAACGATGACGGCAGCATGGCCAGCAAAGCCGCGCCGCAAAGCATTGCATTGCGTGAGAGTTTTCGTGAATATGTAGAACGCGCTTGCATATATCTAGCCCCTAAACTTGCCCATTGTGATAATCGGCCCTTAGGCGGGGGTTGTGACTCGCCAGCATATGAGCGATGACAAATTAGCGACAATGCTGTTACGATTAGCGTTTCCGCTGCCGTAAATATGTAATGTTTTCATGGCACCGCGCCTTAGCTGTTGAAGAAGGAAATTGTTCGTGAAGTCCGTGCCAAGTCCGAGCAGATTGAAAGCCCGCAAAACGCCAACCGATGCGCGCTATTTTAACCGCGAGCTATCGTGGCTGAAATTTAATGAGCGCGTGCTGGAAGAGGCATCGAATCCAGCGCATCCGTTGCTCGAGCGCCTGCGCTTTCTGTCGATTTCAGGTACGAACCTGGATGAATTTTTCATGGTCCGTGTCGCTGGCTTACGCGGGCAGCAACAAAGGCAAATCGAAGAGCTGTCGATCGATGGCCGCACACCGTCCGAACAGCTTGCCGACACGGTCGCGGCGGCGGACCGGCTGATGATCCAGCAACAAAAATTGTGGCGTAAGCTGATGGGCGAATTGGCGCGCGAAGGCATTAAAATTGTTCAACCATCTGCGATGAGCAAGACATTGCAGATGCAAGTCGGCAAATATTTCCGTGAACAAATCTTGCCGGTCCTTACCCCGCAAGCGCTTGATCCCGCCCATCCATTTCCTTTCATTCCCAACCAAGGCCTAAGCCTCATTTTCGATATGCGGCGAAAGGATAATGGAGAAGTCGTAAGGCAATTGGTCTTGATTCCCCAGTCTCTGGCCCGCTTCGTTCGACTACCCGGTCCCGGTACGCGTTTTGTGACCATTGAGGCGTTGATCAAACATTTTGTGGGCCAGATGTTTCCGGATTATTTATTGGTCGCAGCTGGAGCGTTCCGCATTATCCGCGACAGCGATATTGAGGTAGAAGAAGAGGCCGAAGACCTCGTCCGCTATTTCCGCAGCGCGATTAAACGCCGCCGTCGCGGGCGGATCATTCGATTAAAGTTGGAAAAAGGGCTGCCAAGCGACTTGGCAACATTGATTCGTTCCGAACTCGGCGCTGGCGCGTCCATTGTTGTCGAAACCGTCGGCTTTTTGGGCATTGGTGATTTAGGCCAATTGGTGGACGAAGACCGACCATCCTTAAAATTCCCCCCTTATTCGCCGCGCTTCCCCGAACGCATCTTGGAACATAATGGGGATTGTTTTTCAGCGATCAGCGAAAAAGACATCGTCATCCACCACCCGTATGAAAGCTTCGACGTTGTGCTCGCTTTCTTGCAACAAGCAGCACTGGACCCCGACGTCGTCGCCATCAAACAAACATTATACCGTGCCGGCAAACAATCCGCCGTCATCCGCGCCTTGTGCGAGGCGGCCGAGGCTGGAAAATCGGTCACCGCGATTGTCGAACTGAAGGCGCGGTTTGACGAAGAACAAAACCTCCATTGGGCGTCGCAGTTGGAAAATTCGGGCGTTCAGGTGGTCTACGGCTTTGTCGATATGAAGACGCATGCCAAAATTTCATTGGTTGTCCGGCGCGAGGCCGATGGTTTCCGCACATATTGCCATTTGGGTACGGGCAATTATCACCCGATTACCGCCAAAGTATATACCGACATCAGTTTCTTCACCGCCGACCCGCGCGTCGGCCATGATGCCGGGCAAATCTTCAATTATATCACCGGTTATATTCCGCCATCGGAACTGAAGCTGTTGACCATGAGCCCGCTTGGCTTACGCGAAAAAATCATGTCGTTAATTGACGATGAAATCGCCCATGTCGCAGCTGGGCGGCCCGGCGCGATTTGGGCCAAGCTCAACTCGCTGGTGGATAAGGCTGTCATCGACAAATTATATGAGGCAAGCGAGGCCGGTGTGGAAATCGACCTTGTCGTGCGCGGCATTTGTTGTTTGCGGCCTGGTGTGAAGGGTATGTCGTCGCGTATCCGGGTAAAGTCGGTTGTCGGTCGCTTTTTGGAGCATAGCCGTATCTGGGCGATGGGCAATGGCGCGGATTTGCCCAATCGGGAGGCCAAGGTTTTCATTTCCTCGGCCGATTGGATGTCGCGCAATTTCGACCGCCGCGTCGAATATATGCTGCCAATTGAGAACCCGACGGTGCATGACCAGATCCTTGATCAGGTTATGGTTGCAAACCTGCTCGACAACCAGCAAAGCTGGATGCTGCGTCCAGACGGACGGTATGAAAGGGTAAAAGCGGGTAGCATGCCATTTAATCTGCATCATTATTTCATGACAAATGCGTCGCTTTCTGGACGCGGAGGCGCACTCGCAGATGACAAGAAGGTTCCAACTTTGAGCCTTGTCCGACAAAGATGAGGGCGGTGCGCCAGGCCGTCATTGATATTGGCTCCAACACTGTCCGGCTTGTGGTTTATGCAGGGTCGCCGCGCGCGCCTTTGCCGATTTACAACGAAAAAAGCCGCGTAAAACTGGGCGCATGTCTCGCAGGCGACGGCGAAATTGACAAAGCGACGATGAAAAAGGCGCTGGCCGCATTGGCCCGCTTTGAAACGCTGGCGCGCACGATGAAGGTCGACAGCCTTCGTGTGGTCGCCACCGCTGCAACGCGAGAAGCCAAAAACGGGCATGAATTGGTCGAGAAGGCCGCTGCACTTGGCATAGATGTAGATGTGCTCGACGGCGACGCAGAAGCTACGGCAGCGGGCTATGGCGTGCTCAGCGATAATCCCTTCGCCAATGGCTATGTCGGTGATCTGGGCGGCGGAAGCCTTGAGCTTATTCGCATAGCCGACGGAAAATTGGGTGCGCGCGTGTCCTTACCGCTCGGCACGTTGCGGCATGACATATTGACGGGGAAATCGCCCAAACAAATCACACAATTGCTACGCAACAATATTACGCAAACTATGGGCAAGATCGCTTTTCCCATGGAAACTGGTTTGCCCTTTTACATGATTGGCGGTTCGTGGCGGTCATTCGCACGACTGCACATGCATGCAACAGGCTATCCGCTGACCATATTGTCCAATTATGAATTGCCGCCTGCAGCGCCCGAACTACTCATGCCGCTTGCCCAAGACCGCGAAGCCCTGATGCGCTCGAATGTGGTCGCGGCGGGGCGTATTTCGGAACTAGCCGGGGCGACGGCTTTATTAGGTGGCATAATCGGGTTGCTAAAACCCAGCAAGCTTGTGACGAGCATCTATGGCCTGCGCGAGGGATTGTTGTACGAACAACTGACCGCAGAGGAGCGCAGCCAAGACCCGTTGATCGCGGCAGCCCGGTTTGAGGGCGAACGGCTGGGACGTTTCCCTTTTCATGGCGACGCGCTTGCCGAATGGATTGCACCGGCCTTTGCGGGGCAAAGCGCGCATGACGCACGATTGTGCCGCGCGGCGTGCTTGCTGTCGGACAGCGTGTGGAACGTAAACCCCGAATATCGCGCCGACCATGCGCTTGACCTCGCATTGGACGGCAGTTGGCCCGGCGTCAGCGCCAGCGACCGCGCGGTCATCGCCGCCGCCTTGTGGACGGTGCATGCCGGAAAGCGGACCTTGCCCGAAATGCTGACGGCCTTGGCCAAGCCCGGCGCGCTGGCGCAAGCTGTCATCTGGGGCCTCGCCATCCGTTTGGCCCATCGCCTCGACGGCGGCACCGGCGGCGCATTGCCCGACAGCCGCATCGACGGCGACGGCGCGACGTTAAAGCTCCATTTGAGCCGCTCAGCCGTAAGGTTGCAGTCCAACAGTGTCGCGCGTCGTTTGCAAACGCTCGGCGAAGCACTGGGCTACGCACAGACGGAGATTATGGGTTGAGGGGCAGTTAAGCGGACTTCGAGTAACCACCTCTTCATCACACCTCACCCCATCGGGTATAATATCTCTTTCGTCACCTTGTGCACCGCGGTCATCACTTCGGCGCTTAACTTCAGGTCAATCGCCGCGAATATATCATCGAGTTGATCTTCCTTGCTCACGCCCACAATTGTGGACGCCACAAAGTCATGCTGTTTTGACCAAGCCGTTGCCAGCGTCACCGGCGACATTCCCGCTTCCTTGGCAATCTCGACGATTCGCATCGTGCTTTCGAGCGCGCGGGGCCCCGCAAAACGCTGCGCCATCTCGACTTGGCGTGATCCGGCCATTTCCAGATAACGCGAGAAACGCGCGCCTTCGGGGCGGGCGCCATCAAGATATTTGCCCGACAACACGCCGCCACCCAAGGGCGAATAAGGCAGCAATGACACGCCTTCCTGACGACAGACTTGTTTCAGTTCATCCTCAAACCGGCGGTTGTTGATGGAAAAATTATTCTGGATGCTGTGATAGCGCGCTGTACAAAGCCGCTCCGACGTTGCGAGCGACTTCATCAGGCCATAGCTGGTCTCGTTCGAACAACCCAAGACGCGCACTTTGCCCGACCGCACCAATTCGTCGAGCACCTCCATCGTTTCGTCATAAGCAAGGCCGTGGTCGGGCCAATGCGTTTGATACAGGTCGATATAATCAGTCTGCAAGCGGCGCAGGCTTTCTTCGACCGCGGTAATGATGTTGTGGCGATCCAGCGTAGTCATGCCGCCGCGCTTGGGGGATTTGAACCAACTGTGGCTTGGGCCCGAAACTTTCGTTGCCATGATGATGGCGTCGCGGTTCTTACCCTTCATCCAACGGCCAACAATATCCTCTGTCCGGCCGACCCATTTAATATCAGGCGGCACGGGATAGCCTTCGGCTGTGTCGAAAAAGTTGATGCCCGCGTCCAGACATTTGTCGAGAATCCGGTGCGCCTCCGCCTCGTCGGTTTGCGACCCGAAGGTCATGGTGCCCATGCAAATGTCAGACACGTAAATGGCGCTTTTGCCGATACGACGATGTTCCATAATTCTCTCCCTAATATTGTCCGGCCGCGCCAACGACCAAAAATGCGAGCGCAGCAAGCAACCCTGCCATACGGTTTGAACGGAAATGGCCGAGCGCGTTGCTGCCGTCGGATTTCAGCGAAGCGACTTGCATACCCAAATGAAAGGCTACTGGCAGAAGCGCAACCAAAGCTTGCTTTTCGGGCCGAATGCTCCAAATCGCCATGCCCCAACTCGTGATGGTGAGAATATAGAATGCCGCCAAGCCCAGCCGGACGCTGCCGCCGAGCCGCAAGGCGCTCGATTTAATCCCTACCAACGCGTCATCTTCTCGGTCCTGCATAGCGTATATGGTGTCATAGCCGACGACCCAGAATATCGTGCCCGCATATAGCCAGTACATCGCTGCATTGCCTTGTCCCGTAATTGCCATCCAGCCGACCAACGCCCCCCAGCTAAACACCAGCCCAAGCCAGACTTGCGGCCAATATGTAATACGTTTCATAAAAGGATATGCCGCAACCAGAAGGAGGCTGCTTAAAGCAACAATCTGCGCCTCCCACCGAAGCTGGAAAAGCACCGATAGGCCAAGCGTGCATAAACCTAGCAGGAACGCCCATGCGCCGCGCACGCTGACCGCGCCGCTTGGTAATGGCCGCGACGCCGTGCGCGCCACTTGCGCGTCCAGCTTGCGGTCGACAATGTCATTATAAACACACCCTGCCCCGCGCATCACAATCGCCCCCAGCAGCATCCACAAGGCAAGATCCCATCGTGCAACAAGTCCACCCGAAAGTGCCAAGCCGAAGATACAAGGCCAGAATAATAGCCACCAGCCAATCGGGCGGTCTAACCGCGCCAAAAGCAGCAAAGCGCGCAGCTTATTCGGTAACAGGGCAATGATGCCTGTATATTCGCTATCAGGGACAAGTTTCGAAGACATAAGGCCATTCCTGCCAAAATTTATCCGGCCCGTCATCTGCGAAGTTGCGGCAGTATAAGTTGATAGATGACGCCGCCTGCTTTTGCGGTTAGACGTTACATATGCCCGCAACACCCGCCTGGCCCCCAAAATCCACACCGCGCTTGTTTGTGGAACAAGCACTGGCGCTTGGGGCGACCTTGAACATATCCGGCAACAGCGCACATTATCTATTGGGAGTGATGCGCCTGAAAGAAGGTGCGCCGGTCAAATTGTTCGACGACATTTCGGGCGAATATCTCGCCACCGTCACGCATATCGGCAAGCGCGACCTTGACTTGACCGTCGAGAAAAAACTCCGCGACCGCGAAACGACACCCGATCTATGGATTGCCCAAGCGCTGATTAAAAAAGACCGCTTTGACTGGATCGCTGAAAAGGCGTGCGAATTGGGTGTGGCGCGCTTTGTGCCTTTGCTGACCGCGCGCTGTGTGGTCGATAAGGTCAAGGACGACCGCCTGCGCGCGCATATGATTGAGGCTGCCGAGCAATGCGAACGCACCGCTTTGCCTCAAATTGCGCCGCTGACGAAACTGGACGCTTTGTTGAAGGAATGGCCAGCCGAGCGTACTTTATATTTCTGCGACGAACGCGGCGGCGAACCGTTTTTGGACGCCATAGGCGCTGGACCAGCGGCGATATTGATTGGGCCCGAAGGCGGCTTCACCGATAGCGAAAATGCCTCTATTCGCGCCCATCCGTATGCGCGTCCCGTATCTCTCGGCCCGCGTATATTGCGCGCAGACACCGCCGCTATATCTGCAATATCTATTTGGATGGCCAAAAATGGCGACTGGGCAGCTTAAGCGATCCAGGGCTGTATATAATTTGCCCGACTTATGCGTCATAACGCGATAACATTAATCTACTGGCAATATTGTCACGACATTTCTAAACCCGCGCGATGAGCACAAAAACCGTTTCCAACCGCATAGATCCCGTTATCGAAACGCGCGATCAATTGGTCGCCGCAATTGCCAAGGGTGAAAAGCCCAAGGATCGCTGGCGCATTGGCACTGAACATGAAAAATTCGTGTATAATCGCGTCGACCATCATGCCCCATCTTATGATGAACCGGGCGGTATTCGCGATTTGTTAATGGCGATGACCGAATTTGGTTGGGAACCTGTTTACGAAAATGGCAAGGTTATCGCAATGAGCGGTAGCGACGGTGCCATCAGCCTTGAGCCTGCTGGCCAGCTCGAGCTATCGGGTGCGCCGCTGGAAAACCTGCACCAAACCTGCGCCGAAACCGGACGGCATTTGAAGCAGGTGAAGGCCATTGGCGACAAGACCAACACCAGCTTTCTCGGCCTTGGGCTTTGGCCCGACAAGACGCGCGCTGAACTGCCGATCATGCCCAAGGGGCGCTATGACATCATGCTGCGCCACATGCCACGCGTCGGCAGCATGGGTCTCGACATGATGCTGCGCACCTGCACGATACAGGTCAATCTCGATTATTCCAGCGAAGCCGACATGGCGCATAAATTTCGCACATCGCTGGCGCTGCAACCTTTGGCCACCGCGTTATTCGCCAATTCGCCTTTCTTGGAAGGCAAGCCCAACGGGTATCTGTCCTATCGCAGCCATATCTGGTCCGACACCGACCCCCAACGCACGGGTATGTTACCTTTCGTGTTCGACGCCAATTTCGGCTATGAACAATATGTCGATTATATGCTCAAAGTGCCGATGTATTTCGTATATCGCGACGGCAAATATATTGATGCGGCGGGGTTGGATTTCCGCGATTTCCTAAAGGGCGAATTGTCCGTGTTGCCGGGCGAAAAGCCCACTATCAGCGACTGGGAAGACCATATGTCCACCGCTTTCCCAGAAGTGCGATTGAAAAGTTTCCTTGAAATGCGCGGCGCCGATGGTGGCCCGTGGAACCGTATCTGCGCCTTGCCCGCTTTTTGGGTAGGCTTGCTGTACGATCAAGGCGCGCTTGATGCCGCATGGGACGAAGTGAAGCATTGGACGATGGAAGAACGCGAGGCTCTGCGCAGTGCCGTACCCGGACAAGGCTTAAACGCCGCGATACCGGGCGGAGGTAAGCTACTCGATTTGGCGGGACGCATTCTCGACATTTCGTCATCTGGCTTGGCAGCGCGTAATTGCCTGAACGCCAGCGGTGACAATGAAACCGGATATCTCGACCCACTGCGCGAAATCGTCGCCAGCGGCAAAACCCTATCCGAAGTGTTATTGGAGAAATATCACGGCGAATGGGGCGGCGATGTGTCGCGCGTCTATGATGAGATGAGCTTCTAGCTCTCCAGTGCCTAACTGCCACACTTGAGGTAAATTGCACTTTTGCTGCAAAGCTATGTTGATTCTATGACTGAGCGGCTTAAAGGATTGGCCGAGTATCAGGAGAGCGACACAGATTCCGCCTCCTTTCATTCGTCACCTTAAGGAGAAATTTATGCGTTCGATACGCTCACTCATGGCATCAAGCACCGCTATCGCGGTTGCAACTGCGAGTATTTTCATTGCACCCGCCGCTTTTGCGCAGGACGAAACAGCGCAAAACAGCGCAACTTTGGGTGAGATTGTTGTCACCGCACAGCGTCGTGAAGAAAACCTGCAGGACGTTCCATTGTCCGTCACCGCCGTCAGCGGTGACCAGCTTGGAGCGCTGACCGCAGGTGGCGTTGATATTCGCGGCATGTCGGGCCGCGTGCCAAGCCTATTGGTAGAATCCTCCTTCGGTCGCACCTTCCCGCGTTTCTATGTCCGCGGCCTTGGCAACACCGATTTTGACTTTAACGCGTCGCAGCCTGTCAGCTTGATTTATGATGATGTCGTTCTGGAAAACCCAATCCTCAAGGGTTTTCCAATTTTTGATATGGAGCGCGTCGAAGTGCTGCGCGGGCCACAAGGTACCTTATTTGGCCGCAACACCACGGCCGGTATCGTCAAGTTCGATAGCGTAAAACCAAGCGATGTCGCAGGCGGCTATGGCAAAATTTCTTATGGCCGCTTTAACGCGGTCAATGTCGAAGGCGCCGTTGGCGGTCCATTGAGCGAAAAAGTCAGCGTCCGCGTATCGGGCATGTATCAACGCCAAGATGATTATGTCGACAATGTCGTGCCCGCCAAGACCACAAAGGACGCCTTTGAAGGCTATGAGGAATATGCAGCGCGCGTGCAGCTCCTAATCAAGCCAAGCGATGCTTTCGACATTTTGCTCACGGGCCAGTTGCGTTCGTTGGACGGCACGGCACGCGTGTTCCGCGCGAATGTGTTTACACGCGGGCAAGAGGGACTGAACGCAAACTTTGACCGGTATAGCGTATCTACCGACGGCAAGAACGAACAGAATGTCGACACTAAAAATCTGACAGCACGCATGACTTATGATGTCGGCCCCGTATCGCTCATTTCGGTCACAAGCTATTGGAAGGGTGATGCAACCTCCGTCGGCGATGTCGATGGTGGCTTTGGCGCGAACTTCTTGCCGCGCAATCTCTATGGCCCCGGCGACATTCCGTTCACCGCCGAAACTCGCGACAGCGTGCCAAATTTGACGCAGTTCACGCAAGAATTCCGCATCGCGAGCAACAATGACGGCCCCTTGAGCTATCAAGCCGGCGTCTTCTATTTTGACGAAGACCTGAAGATTGTTTCGGAAAACTACTCAACCTTGGGTGACCCGAATAATGCGGTTGATGGCGTCAATATCCTCGTGTCGCAGGTTCAGAACAGCAAGGCTTATGGCCTATTCGGTTCAATGACCTATCAACTGAGCGATCAATTCAGCGTCACCGGCGGACTTCGCTATAATGATGACAAGCGTGACTTTGTCGCCGTGCGGAGCAGGGACACCCAGTTCCCCGGCTTCCTACAAAATCCACTTGGCACAGTGCGCCGTGATGTCAGCGACAATAACCTGACATGGGATTTGAGCGGCACTTATGCAGCAACCGACGACGTAAACCTATATACGCGTATCGCGCGTGGTTACCGCGCGCCGTCGATTCAGGGCCGCATCCTTTTCCCGCCAGCGGGCACAACAAATCCGCTGGAAAACGGTGTAACTGTCGGCAAATCGGAGACGATCACATCCTATGAAAGCGGTATCAAGTCGACCTTGCTCGACGGACGTGCGCGTTTCAACATCAACGGCTTTTACTATGAGCTGAAAGATGCGCAATTGACCGCAGTGGGCGGTGGCGTCAACGCCAACCGCTTGATCAATGCCGATATGGTCCGTGGCTATGGTTTTGAAGCAGATGTTGAATTCAAGCCTGTGCCGCAATTGTTGCTGACCGCTGGTTTGAGCTACAACAATACCAAAATTCAGGATACGGGCCTGACCACCGCAGCCTGCGGCGCAACGCGTGTTGACACATTCCCGAACGTGTCCTTGTGTACCCCGCTTGACCCAATCGTCGTTGCCGCAGCGCCCTTCTCCGCTGCTATCGTCAACATCGATGGCAACAGCCTGCCACAAAGTCCTAAGTGGATCGCCAACTGGACCGCACGTTATGGTGTTCCTGTAGGAGATGGCGCAGTCTACGCCTTCACTGATTGGGCTTATCGTTCGAAGATCAACTTCTTCTTGTATGAATCGGTTGAATTCCAGGACAAGCGCATGCTCGAAGGCGGCGTTCGCGTTGGCTACAAAACCGACGCATTCGATATTTCGGCCTTTGTCCGCAACATCACAAAGGATACGTCTGCCGTTGGCGGCATCGACTTCAACAACCTGACCGGCTTCGTCAACGAACCTCGCGTCTGGGGCATTGAAGCCGGGTTCAAATTCTAAATTCAAAGAATATGCGTTAAGAACGGGGCGGGTGTGCGAAAGCAGACTTGCCCCGTTCGCATATCGGCGTTAAGGGCACCCTTCGTCGCTGAAAAGCGGCGTGCAGGAGTTTAGCTCAGTTGGTAGAGCATCGGTCTCCAAAACCGAGGGTCGTGGGTTCGAGTCCCCCAACTCCTGCCATTTTCTTACATATTTAGAAATGGTGACTGGGGAAGCGTCAATGCGTCTTGCGCTTGGCAACCATGTGATGCGCCAGCACAATCACCGCGCCGATGGCAAGGCCGACAACACCGCTCAACGCCGCATCTGCGACCCATGCCAAAGCGCCTTCATATAGGCCCAAAAATTCCGCTGGGTGGATGCCAAAGCCGTGAACGATAATCTGCCCCCCCACCCACAGCATCGCGGCTGTGCCGATGGTAGACAAGGCGGCGAGTAATTGGGGCATGCCCTTTACAAGCGCGCGACCAATGGCTTGCGCTCCCCCATTTTCGCGCCCGACCAAGTTCAGACCGATATCGTCCATTTTCACGATCAGCCCAACCACGCCATAGACTGCGATGGTGATGGCGATAGCGACAAAGGCCAAGGTCCCCGCCTCCAGCCAGATCGATGTCGCCGCAAGGCTTTTCACTTCATTCAGGGCAATTGCCATGATTTCGGCGGACAGGATGAAATCTGTGCGCACAGCGCCCTTTACCATCGCCGCTTCATGTTCGCTGCTGGTCAGCTCGGCCAGTTCTTCGAGGAGGCTCTCTTCCTCATGCGGGACGATTTTCTCCCACACCTTCTCTGCGCCTTCAAAGCACAGATAGGCGCCCCCCAGCATCAGGATGGGCGTAATCGCCCATGGCAGGAACAGGCTAAGCAACAAAGCAACCGGCAAGATGATCACCAGCTTGTTAAAGAATGACCCCTTGGCAATGCGCCAGATAATCGGCAATTCACGGTCAGGGGTGAAGCCCGTGACATATTGCGGCGTCACGGCGGTATCGTCGATGACAACCCCTGCGGCCTTGCTTCCCGCCTTACCCGCTGCGGCCGCGACATCATCCACCGAAGCGGCAGCCACTTTTGCAATCGTGGCAATATCGTCGAGTAAAGCAGCAAGACCGGATGGCATTTGGGGCGTTTCCTTGGCAAAGTTTAAGTTGGGGAGATACCCCAAAAGCCCAATAGTTCAAGGCACTTCAAAATCGCTTATGTGGGAGACACCCTTTCCGAAACGGACTTGCCCAGTTTTGTTTGGTATCTTGCGCTGCGACGAATCCATCGCTAAAGGCCTAGTCTTTCCGAAATAGGAACCTATATCGCTCTCGACCAACCGGTCGGAGCGCTGGCGGCTATCCTCGGGATCGAACAGGAAGAAACGATATGGCAAAAAATAGCCCCGGTGAATTCATCCGTCAGGTGCGGACCGAAATCGGCAAGGTAGTATGGCCAACAAGGCAGGAAACCGTGCAGACCGCGATTATGGTGTTGATCATGACAATCATCCTTGCCGTCTTCTTTTTAGGCGTCGACGCGGTATTTGCCGCAATCGTAAAGGGATTGCTCGCGCTCGCCGAAGGCTAAGCGCAGACCCTACAGAGAGTTTTGGGGAAGTAATAATATTATGGCACGCTGGTACATCATTCACGCTTATTCGGGCTTTGAAAACAAGGTTCGTGACCAGATTCTGGCCGAGGCCGAGCGCATCGGTCTTTCGCAATTGGTAGAAGCTGTAGAGGTTCCGACCGAGCAGGTTACCGAAGTGCGTCGCGGCAAGAAGATCAAGGCCGAGCGCAAATTTTTCCCCGGCTATGTTCTCGCAAAGCTGAACATGAACGATGATGTGTACCATTTGGTCAAGAACACGGCGAAGGTCACTGGATTTCTGGGCGCGGGCAACAAGCCGCAGCCCATCACCGAAGCCGAAGCCGCTCGCATCTTGAACACGAAGCAAGAACTCGAATCCGCACCCAAGAAGCGCGTTTCGGTCGACTATGAAATTGGTGATCAGGTTAAGGTGCTTGGCGGACCATTTGCAAGCTTCAACGGTTTGGTCGAGGAACTCGACTTCGACAAGAACCGCGTGAAGGTATCGGTCAGCATCTTTGGCCGTGCAACACCGGTCGAGCTGGACTTTGAAGAAGTTGAATTGATGAAGTGACGACCTGCTCCCTTCGTGGGAGTAGAGATGGATGTCGGCAATCAGCCCAGCCACAGGCTCGGCTTGCTTTTCCGGCGCATTTCACCTATTCGCGCACCTCTGCTGATGAGAATCAGAAGAGCCCGTGCGGGAGGTTGTGACCAAAGAGATTTGGATATGACTGTTTGACCGCTTAATTTGACCCGTTTTTGCTTCGGCAATTTTGGGGAAAGAATGAAAGGACGCCATATATGGCAAAGAAAATTGACGGCTATATCGGCCTGCAAGTTCCTGCAGGTTCAGCCACACCATCCCCGCCAATCGGCCCAGCTTTGGGTCAGCGCGGCGTGAACATCATGGAATTCTGCAAGCAATTCAATGCGGCAACCGCCGACATGGAAAAAGGCACGCCGATTCCAACCAAGATCACCGTTTTTGCGGACAAGAGCTTCACCTTTGCGATGAAGTCACCGCCTGCGACCTTTTTGATTAAGAAGGTTTTGGGTTTGAAGTCCGGTTCGAAAGAACCAGGCAAGGTGACTGCTGGTAAAATTACCCGTGCACAATTGGAAGAAGTCGCGACCATCAAAATGGCCGACCTCAACGCGAACGACATGGACGCGGCCGTAAAAATTATCGCAGGCTCGGCTACCGCCATGGGCCTCGAAGTCGTGGAGGGTTGAGAACATGGCCAAGCTAACCAAAAAAGCAAAGTCGCTCGCGCATCTCGATGCTGACAAGCTGTACAGCGTGGATGAAGCGCTGAAGACCATCAAGGAATTGGCGACCGCCAAATTTGACGAAACCATCGAAGTCGCGATGAACTTGGGCGTTGACCCACGTCATGCTGACCAAATGGTGCGCGGCATGGTTTCGCTTCCTGCTGGTACCGGTAAGGAAATGAAGGTTGCCGTATTCGCACGTGGCGACAAGGCGACTGCAGCAACAGCTGCTGGTGCTGACAAAGTCGGCGCAGAAGACCTGATGGAAGATATGCTGGCTGGCAATCTTGATTATGACCGCGTTATTGCAACGCCGGACATGATGGGTATCGTTGGCCGCTTGGGTAAGACCTTGGGTCCAAAGGGCCTGATGCCAAACCCGAAGCTTGGAACCGTCACCATGGACGTTGCCGAAGCCGTTAAGGCGGCAAAGGCCGGTCAGGTTGAATTCCGCGTTGAAAAGCAAGGCATCATCCACAGCGGCATCGGGAAGAAAAGCTTCTCCGATTCTGACCTGCGCAAAAATTTCGACGCATTGGTCGATGCTGTCATCAAGAACAAGCCAAGCGGTTCAAAGGGCAAATATGTCCGCCGCGTTGCGATCAGTTCGTCAATGGGCCCAGGCCTCAAGATTAATCTGGCAGACGTCGCTGGCGCATAACGCGCTGCGTTATACGAAACAAAAAAGGGGCTGGAGGGAAACCTCCGGCCCTTTTTCTTTGCGGCGCATGCCGTTATCCAATAGCCTTTCATGATGCGATTATTATTGGCTTTCTTTATTGCGCTGCTTCCAATCACCGCCATTGCGGCTGAACCGGTCCAGTCAAAAGCCCCCAGACCCGTCAAATCGGGCGCGGCCCTCATCCGGCATATCACCCCCGGGATCGAAGTTTTGCTGTCCGGCCGACTGGAGACGTTCAAAGGAAAACGGGTCGCATTATTGACCAACCAGACCGGCGTTGATCGCAAAGGCGTCCGTAATGTCGATCTGCTGCGCGCGCATTCCACCATTAATCTTGTCGCGCTTTTTAGCCCAGAACATGGTGTGCGCGGCGCGGCGCAAGCGGGGGAGAAAGTGGCTTCGGGCATAGATTTCAAATCCGGCTTGCCCATCCACAGCCTCTACGGTGAAACCAAAATGCCGACGGCAAAGATGATGCACGGCATTGATATCGTGCTTGTCGATCTGCAGGATGTGGGCACGCGTTTTTATACATATTCCTCAACGCTGTTGTACATGTTGCGCGCTGCAGAGACATCGGGGGCTGAAGTCATCGTGCTGGATCGCCCTAATCCGCTAGGCGGTATCATGATCGAGGGGCCGATGCTCGAACCTGCATTTACCTCTTTCGTCGGAAGTTTTGCTATGCCGATACGGCACGGTATGACCTTGGGCGAGCTTGCGCAGATGTTCGTCGGCGAGGATAAACTGCGCACGCGCCTTCGTATCATTCCCATGCGCGGCTGGCGTCGCAACTTGGCGCCATATATCGGTTGGGATTTGCCCTGGGTACCACCCTCGCCCAATATGCGCTCACCTCAAACCGCAGCCGTTTATCCCGGCACGGCGTTGTTCGAGGGCACCAACATTTCCGAAGGACGGGGCAGCGAAAAGCCCTTCGAATATATCGGCGCACCTTTCATTGATGGCGCGGTACTAGCGGAACGATTACATGCGTTAGGATTGCCAGGCGTCGAATTTAAGCCAATTTCCTTTACACCTAATTTTTCCAAATATGCCGGACAGCAATGTCATGGCGTGTGGGTCATCCCCACCAACAATAAGACATTCCAACCATTCCGCACTGGCATAGCATTGGTAAAAGCGGTCCATGAATTGTACCCCGACATGTTTGTATTCAGCCCCGGCGCTCCGTACTTTTTCGATCAACTGGCCGGAACCGACAATGTCCGTAAAGGCATTTTGGACGGAAAATCCGTCAGCGATATTGAACGTCAATGGCAACACGAACTTGACGCTTTTAAGCAAGTGCGCGCTCAGTATCTGATATATCCTTGATATTACGACCTGCGCAGCACACGATAAATGCGACCGCCGTCCCGATGCATAATTGCCATGGGAAGGCCAGCGCCTTCCACGCCGTTGGCAGACCAAGACTATCCACGACATAATGCTGTTGCATCAGGATTGTGACAAAGCCCGCCAGCAAAGCGGCAATCACAGACCATGTTGCCCCACGCTTCGTAAACACGACGGTACCATAGACGCCGAGCAGGCCTGAATAAGCAAAAATCATAACGCCGAGCACAAATTCGAGCAAAGGCGTGTCGCTATAATGCTGCCAGTAGAAACAGAGTATCGACATCGCGAACAGCGCAACCGCGAGTAATATCATCGCCAGCCGTCCGGCGTTGACATAATGTTGTGCGCTTGACGGTGCGCCACGCCGTTCCCGCCAAGGACGATAAAAATCATTCACAACCACTGCTGACATTGAGATGAGTCCCGAATTGATCGCCGCCGCGGCGATGACGCCTACGGTAACCAACCCGCGCAGGCCGGGCGGGATTTCGGACAGGATGAAAGACATGAAGACCGTGATTTTTTCGCCTGCAAACGCATTGGTCGCGCCAACACTAACGCCCATCAGGTCGGGGCGGTTGTAGAAGATGTGGAGCAGCGATCCTATCGCCATGAATAACGCCACCACAGGGATTGCCCCCCACATGCTCGCATATAAAGCGCGTTTGCCCGATTGGACGTTTTCGCATGCAAGGAAGCGCTGTGTCGTGTCCTGATCAAGCCCCGCATTACCGATATTGAGCAGCACCAATCCGGTTAGGATGGCCCAAACAGTAAACGGCTTTGTAAAGTCGAACGACCAGTCAAACAATAGCAGCTTGTTCACTCCGCCCGGCGCATGATGCAGCGCGTTCCAGATTTCCGGCGCGGGTGCGGGAATTTTAACCAGCAAAAATATGAGCACCAGTACAGCCCCGCCAAGGTAGAGCACGACCTGCACCAAATCGCTCCAGATAACGGCATTCAGCCCGCCAAACAGTGTGAAGGCGATACCGAAGACGACAAGCACCGCCGATGCGATAAGGATATGCTGCGGCTCGACATCTAGGAAAATGATCATCGAAACTGCAATAGCGGCAATATACAGCCGCGCGCCGCTCGCTAAGATCCGACCGACGAGATACATCCCCGCCGCCGCGCGTCGTGCCGTCGCATCGAAACGGGCTTCCAGCAATTCATATACTGTGGTCGCACCGATTGCGTAGAAACGGGGAATTAGGAAACGGGCGACAACAAAGGCCGCGATAATCGCGGCAAAGTTGCTTGTGAGATAGCTGTAATCGCCCCGATAGCTGTTATCTGGGGCACCGAGAAATGTTGCCGCAGACTGCATCGTCGACAGAACCGACACCGCCACCAGCCAGACCGGCGCATGATGGCCAGCCAGGAAATAGTCATCAGCCGTTTTGGTCCGTCGCGTCGCTTGATAGCCGGCAAAAGCCAGCAATGCGACATAGGCCAACAAAATGCCCCAGTCGTAAATGGTAAATGCTAATGGCATGCATGCTCCCTTAAGACGCAGCCACTAACGGAACATGCCTGTGTGTTCAAATCCGCTACGTCGCCTTATCCATATAGCGATCCAGCGTCTCGTGATAATGGCGGATACGGCTTTCCTGATAGCGCGCAAGGGTCACGCCCGGCTTTTTCGAAGCGCGCAGGCCGCGCTGAATACGCATCAAATTGTCGGTATCCTGATCCGCGACCATCGCCGCTGATCCGAGTTCCGGCGCGTCGGCCCATTTTTGATCCGGCCCAAGCATCGTCATTTTTGCTGGTTCCGGATGCGATCCATCGGGCGCCTTGGAAAACAGGAACATGATTTCCATGATCGAGCTTTCCGGATCATCGCCATTCGGGCGAAAGCGGTAGGTAATCGGTAACGCCTGCCCACCCCAAGGAACCATATTGGGAAACAGCATATATTCGATGAGATCGAGCGATTCCGAATCCGAAAGCCCTGACATGTCCCGACCAATGGAGCGCGAAATTTTCTCACGCGCGCGTTCGGCCAGCTTGCCGCGGGCGGTTTCGCCAGCATGCACCTCAATAGGTTTACCGGCGAAAAAGGGCACGTCGCGACGCATTTCGTCAATGGTCTGCTCGGGCGTTGTCGCTGGCTTTGACGGGCTGGCGACGCCTTGCACGCTGATCATGCGGCTAACATGTCGCACGCCTGGCCAAACATCATATTGGGTGTTGCTGTCGCCATAATAACCGAGCACTTGCGGATGTGCGAATGGCACATGATAGGCTTCGACAAAGGCCTCCATCGCCAGTTTCCAGTTACAGGGCATAATCTTAGCTACATGTGCCGCGACGTAACGATCCTCCAGATTGAAGGGCGCAAAATGTTCGGGCAAATTTTCGAGATAGCTCTCCAATGGCTCGGCATCGGCGTCGAAATTAATGAACACAAAACCGCCCCAAGTGCCAACCCGTGCTTCGGGAAGGCTCATCTTATCCTTATCGACATGGGGAAAATCCCATTGCCCCGGAATAACGGATAATGCGCCGTCTAACTTCCATGTCCAGCCATGGAATGGGCACCGAAATTGCTTCACACATCCGCCTTCGGTGCGCAGCATCGTGCCGCGATGCAGACACGCGTTGATATAGGCTTTAATCTCATCAGGACCGGTGCGCACGACAATCAAGGAATCATGGACGATGTCATACACGACATGGTCGCCGACATTGGGGATATGCTCCAAACGGCACGCAAGTTGCCATGTCTTGCGCCAAACCTGTTCCACTTCGCGATCATGCCAGTCTTTAGAAAAATACCGGTCAATCGACACATCTGCGCTGCTTTGCCCAATTGCAGGCGACTCAACGCGCATGATGTCCGGCGCGGCGTTCCTATCGCTATCCAATATCTCCTGCACCGATGGGCCGGGACGGCGCGCAATGATGTTGTCCAACTCACTCTCCTCAATATGTCTTGCACCATCCTGCCGCCATGGTAGCAACACTGCAATGACCAATTTACAGCATCGCCACCTCATTCAAATGACCCTGACCGTTGATTTTGCCGGCATGGTCAGTATTGGCCAGACCCCAGCCGGCATGCGCCGCATCGCGCCTGTCACCGGCGGTCATTTCACTGGCGAACGGTTGAACGGCACGGTGCTGCCCGGGGGCAATGATTGGGTGATTAACCGGAATGACGGTGTCATGGTTATCGACGTTCGCCTGACGCTCCAAACCGATGATGACGCGCTAATCTATCTGGCGTATCAAGGGCGCTTCCTTGCAAATGCCGATGCTATGGCCCGCTTTGCAAAAGGCGAGGCACTGTATGCTTCGGAATATTCCTTGGCTATTTCGGCGAAATTCGAATGTGGTGATGCGCGCTATAGCTGGCTGAACAATGTGGTAGCGGTCGGTACGGGCGAACGCACAGCGAGCGGGCCCATTTACTCCATTTTCGAAATAGGCTGAACAAATCGCGGCCATAAAAGGCTTAAGGCCAAGCCGCCCATGACAAGCGCCGCCGCCACCAATTTCCAACTTTGCAAGGGTTCGTCCAAAAACAAGGCTGACGCCCCCATGCCGAATACCGGCACCAGCAAGGCCATTGGCGCCACCGTTGCCGCCGGATGCCGGGCCAGCAACCATCCCCACACGCCATAGCCGAACATTGTATTGCCCACCGCTTGCCATACCACAGCGGCCCATGTTGTCACCGTCGCGGCCTGTACTCCCGCGACCAAGGCGGGTGCACCTTCGAACAGCAAGGCGAGAAAGAACAAGGGCGGCACAGCAAAAATGCTGGCCCAAACCACATAAGCGAGCATGTCTACTTTGCCCGCCGCCCGCGAGACCATATTCCCGTTTGACCAGCAAAAGGCCGCGGTAACGACAAGACCCAGCCCCAAGGGCGTTGCGCTGCCGTTCGAATGGGTCAGGATAACCGCAAGCCCACTGGTCGCCAGCGCCAACGCCGTCCATTGGAACCCTCGCACCCGTTCACCCGTCAACCGCATCGACAAGGCAATGGTGAAAAAAACCTGTATTTGCACCACCAGCGAGGCGAGGCCCGGCGTAATGTCGCTCTTCATCGCCAGAAAAAGTAGGCCAAATTGTCCGGCACCGATCAGAACGCCATAGGCCGCCAAATTGTACAAGGGCACTGCCGGCCGTTTCAGGAAAAACGCGGCTGGCAAGAACGCGCAAGCAAAGCGCAAAGTGGCGAGCCATAAGGGTGGCAAATGTGTCAGCGCCAATTTGATGACAACGAAATTCGTTCCCCACACAGCCATCACCGCCAAGGCGAGCAGAAGATGCAGGCGGGGCACAATGGAATTTTGCGGCATGCCCGACGCCATAGTCACTCTTCCGATTTTTACGAACTATTTTGCATCAGACCCTAATCGAGCGGAACAATTTCTACCGGCAGATCATAGGTCTTTGCCCCGCAATATTGTTCAGGCCAATGCGCAAAGGGACGCACCGAACCCGCACTGCGCCAGCGTTCGACCCGGGCAACATTCACATCGGCGTAGACCCATTCCCCCTGCCCTTCGGTCCCTATGGCCATCACACCATCGTCCGGACTATCGCCATCGGGTGGCACGAAAACACCCGCCGCGCCGTAATTTTCGTCGAGCGCAGGAGACCAAGGCGCCATGCCAACAGTTGGCGCTTGCACCACGAAAATCTGGTTTTCCAATGCCCGTGCCTGCGCGCCGATGCGAACCCGATGATAGCCTTGCAAACTGTCGGTGCAGGAAGGACAAAGGATGACCTGCGCGCCCGCAGCCGCCTGCGTCCGCGCAATCATGGGGAATTCGACATCATAGCAGGTCGAAATGCCGATCATACCCAAAGGCGTGCGAAAAACGCGCAAATCGGTCCCGCCTTTAATATCCCAAGATTCCCGCTCAAAACGTGTCATCATGATCTTGTCCTGATGTCCGCTTTGCCCGTCCGGCAGGTATATGGTCGCCCGATTAACGATCCGCCCGTCGGCCAAACCAAAGGGGCGCGTTCCGGCTAGCACCATGACGCCGAAGCGCTGCGCCATATCGGCATAATGGGCATCAATCTGCGGCCCCAACGCGACCACCGCGCGCAACGAGGCGTGCAGGTCGCTGGCGGTTGCTGTGTCAATTGCCGCCAGTTCCATTGCCGCATATTCGGGAAACACCAATAGCTGCGCGCTTTGCCCCGCAGCATCGGCGACCCATGCCGCGATCTTAGCTTGCCATTCGTCAAAGCTCTCCGGCTGCCCGATGGGATATTGGGCGGCGGCGATGCGCACAGACGCGGTCACAGGTCGCGCATCCAAAATTGCATCGGATGTGCGCTTTCGTCAGCAGCGCCAAGGTCCTGCCATTTCAACATAGTTATTAACCCCTCCACTGGTGCATAGCCCCGTGCGCGCCAAAAGGGTGCCAAATCGCGGGGGGATTGCGGTCGCATCGGATGGTCGTCTGGACGGACAACGGCACAAAAGCTGGCTTGGGTAGCACCTGCCGCACGGGCTGCCGCCTCCCGCGCATCGAAAAATTGATGGCCGATGCCCTGCCCTTGATATTCGGGCAGCAAAACCGACTCCCCGAAATAGAAAATCCGCGCAACATCCAAGCCATAAGCTTGCAAAGGTAACTGAAAATCCGGCTTTTGCCCCGCCATTGGCGAGGCGGTTGCTGCACCGACAACCACATCATCATCGGTTGCGACGACGAGCACCGCATTGGGCTCAGAAATGAATTCCGCAAGATATGCCGCTTCATAGTCCGCCGTCCCGTCATAGAGATAGGGCCAGCCGCGAAAGATGCGGATCCGCAGATCCGACAAAGCCGGAATCGCTGCATGGCGTTCCTGCTTGTCTGTCAAACTGCGGACGCGGATGGTCATGAAACCTGTGCGATCCAGTCGGCCAAATTATAATAGACCGAGACGCGCGCAATCTTGCCATCTTTTATGTCGAAAAAGCCGCCAGCTGGCAAAACATAGCTTTGCCCATGGGCCGGTGGAAAACCTTCGTCGGCGACCTTATACACGCCGTGCACCATGAATTCGGCGGCCGCACGCGCGCCATCTGTGCTGGTCATAACAACAATGTCGCGTAATTGCTCGCTATAGGCATGGTCCATCCGTCCCAGAAACGCGCGGAACGCGTCTTTGCCGGTTTCACGCTCCCCCTGATTGATATCATGCGCCACATCGTCGGTTAGACAGGCCAAAATAGCCTCAATGTCCATGGCGTTGAACGCGGCATAATAACGCGCGATTAGGGCCATAGTATTTTCACGGACATCCGGCATGTTTGCTCCTATCTTGCCTTGGGTCATTAGAACGGCCTGATTAAGTCAGCGCGGCAAAGCTTGTCCAGTAAGATAAATTGTCCAAAGCTGCACAAGTTTTCGAACGAGCAGCGACCTTGAAACGCGCAGATTTCCGTAACGCCCTTGACTCTGCCCCCAACCCTGCTAGTGGCAGCCCTGTTCGGTGGGGCGACGGTCCCACCGGCAACCGTCCGAGACAGTTGGTGAACGGAATGTGCCGTTCTTAATGTCCAGCCTAGACGGGGATAGAGATTTCAGGATTGGCTTTGCCATCCTTCGCCACTGCTCCGACAAACTGTCGTGTGCGTTCGGCATGAAACTTCCCCACGGACTAAGTCAGCGTAAGTGCCCATCCGGGTGCTTCGCTTTTCGTGTTGGGCTGATCCGGTTCGCTGGAACAGTCCGAATAAGGAGTAATGCATGAACCGTTCTGAAAAGACCGAAACAGTTGCATCGCTGAACGCCACTTTTAATGAAGCGGCGGTTATTGTCGTTACCCGTAATCTCGGGCTAACAGTTGCACAATCGACCGACCTTCGTTTGAAGATGCGCGATGCGGGCGCAAGCTATAAGGTTGCCAAGAACCGTCTTGCCAAAATCGCCCTTGAGGGAACGCCTTATGGATCGGTAGCTGAATTGCTTACCGGCCCTACAGCGCTCGCCACATCGTCGGACCCGGTCGCCGCTGCAAAGATTGCGGTCGAGTTCGCCAAGACCAATGACAAACTTGAAATTGTCGGCGGTGCGATGGGTGACACATTCCTCGATGTAAACGGTGTAAAGGCGTTGGCTTCACTGCCATCGCTCGACGAACTGCGCGCGAAGGTTATCGGGCTTGTACAAGCACCGGCAACGAAACTCGCTCAGCTTTCGACCGCACCAGCTGCGAAATTGGCACGCGTTTTTGGTGCCTATGCTGACCAAAAGGCAGCATAAATTTTTACATGAAACCGGCTGCGTCCATTTGGGCGAGCCCTACAGATATGACAGAAAATCGGAGTGTTATTTAAATGGCTGATATTGAAAAGCTCGTAGACCAACTTTCGGCTTTGACCGTTCTTGAAGCGGCTGACCTTGCAAAGGCTTTGGAAGAAAAGTGGGGCGTTAGCGCCGCTGCTGCTGTTGCTGTTGCTGGCCCTGCTGCCGCTGCTGCACCAGCTGCTGAAGAGCAGACTGAATTTGACGTTATCCTGACCGGCGACGGCGGAAACAAGATTGCAGTCATCAAGGAAGTTCGCGCAATCACGAACCTTGGTCTGACCGAAGCAAAGGCTCTTGTTGAGTCCGCGCCAAAGGCGATCAAGGAAGGCGTAAACAAGGCAGAAGCTGAAGACATCAAGGCGAAGATCCTTGCTGCTGGCGGAACCGTAGAACTGAAGTAATTCAGTCTCCCTTTCGGGATATACAAAAGGGCGGTCTAGCAATAGGCCGCCCTTTTTTGTGCAGTAAGCGCGCTTCGACTATATCCGTACGCCGGTTTGGCGATACTTAAGAAACGTCAGGATTGCGGGTAGCGACTGGCGCAGGTGCGGATTGCCGATGGTGCAGGTCGCACACCGCTGACTTCAAACCGCGCGATATAGCCACCCAGTTTCAATTGCTCAGTGAAGCCCGTCAGGCGGTATCCCACTGCTTCAAATTCGCAGAATAACAGCTTTGGCGTTATGCCATGCTGATGCGTCGCGCGGTCGCGGTCGACAACAATCACTTGCCCGCCTTTTGCCAGCGCAGGCCGCATTCGCCACAGAAACGCATAAGGCTCTTCAATCTCATGATACATATGCACCATGAATATCCGGTCAAAGCTGTTCTCCGGCAGGCGGGGATCATCCACCGCCCCTTCTTTGATGGCGACATTGTCGAGTTGTTCACGGGTGACGCGCTCCCCAAGGCGGTTCAGCGCGCCGCGATTAATGTCCTGCGCCAAGACGCGGCCTTTCGGGCCAACGCGGTCTGCAAGGCGTATGGTGTAATAGCCTTCGCCAGCGCCAATATCGGCAACAGTGGTTCCCAACTGAATGCCCGCCCAATCCATGACATATTCGGCTTCGCCGGCCTCGTCACGGGCCTCCTCGGTTGAAAATTCAGTGTCACCAATCGCCGATACCGTGCGATCAGGACGCGGAAATTCCATCGCGGTTGCATTTAGCTCGTCCGAGGCACTTTGCTGGCAACCGCCGACAAGCATCAACGCCAGCGCTAGAAGAATAATCTTCGGGGGCGTGACATGGCCGCCCAACGTCTCAAGCCTCAGCTAGAGCAGACGGCTTGTTGATTGCTTGGCTGTCGAATGCGGTAAAAACGCCCTTCACCCAATCGGGCAAGGGGATGGGACGATGTACGTCAAGATCCACATGTACGCTGACCAAGTCTACCGTTGCGCGCAAATCGTCCGAACCATCTTCGGTAAGGCCGTGAATTTCAACGAACTGCGTCATGCTTGTGCGTCCCGTTGCAATGGTCCGCGCCATGACTTCAATCATCTCATCAGGCTTGATCGGTGCAAACCATGTGACGGTGGCTTTCTTCACATGAAATTCCATCGGTGCGTTATCGGCATAGTCCCGAAACTTCACGGCGCGCCAATATTCGGTAATCGCAATATCAGCATAATCGAGATATCGAGCGTTGAAGACAACACCTTGCGCATCGGTCTCCGACCAGCGCACGCGCAAGCTATGATGAAAAGCAAAGTCGCCACGCGCCATGTCAGATCGCCTTGGACTGCGCAGGGGTATTCACACCCATGGATTGCAAATAGCGTTTCACATTGCGCGCCGCCTGCCGCAACCGATGTTCATTTTCGACCATAGCAATGCGGACATAGCCTTCGCCATCTTCGCCATAGCCAACGCCCGGCGCAACGGCGACCTTTGCCTCGGTCAGCAACTGCTTGGAAAACTCAAGGCTGCCCAAATGCGCCAACGCAGGCGGCAGGGGTGCCCAAGCAAACATCGATGCACGCGGCGGCGGAATATCCCAGCCTGCCCGCCCAAAAGCCTCGACAAGAATATCGCGGCGTTTGTGGTACAGCTGACGGTTCTGCTCAACAATATCCTGAGGTCCATTCAGCGCGGCGCAAGCCGCTGCCTGAATGGGGGTGAAAGCACCATAATCGAGATAACTTTTCACACGCGTCATCGCCGCAATCAAGTCACGGTTGCCAACGGCAAAACCAACGCGCCATCCGGCCATCGAATATGTTTTGGATAAGGACGTAAATTCGACTGCAACATCCTTGCCGCCTTTGACTTGCAAAATAGATGGTGTCGGGTTGCCGTCAAAATATAGCTCGGAATAAGCAAGGTCAGATAAAATCCAAACCTTGTTGTGCTTCGCCCATGCAACCAGCCGTTCGTAAAAGGCCAGATCAACGGTCTCCGCAGTAGGATTTGACGGGTAGTTTACGACCAATATCGACGGACGCGGCACGGTAAAGGCCATGGCACGCTCCAGCGAACGGAAGTAATTTTCGTCGGGCGTGGTTGGCACCGAACGGATCGTTGCGCCTGCAATGATGAAACCAAAAGTGTGAATAGGGTAACTCGGGTTCGGCGCCAGAACGACATCACCCGGCGCAGTAATCGCCGTGGCGAGGCTCGCCAGCCCCTCCTTCGACCCCATCGTCACGACAACTTCATGTTCAGGATCCACATCGACCCCAAAACGACGGCCATAATAATTGGCTTGAGCTTTGCGAAGCCCTGGAATTCCCTTCGATGCGGAATAGCCATGGGCATCAGGCTTTTGCGCGACTTCGCACAGTTTTTCGATCACATGCGGCGGTGGCGGCAAATCGGGGTTGCCCATGCCGAGATCTATAATGTCCTCACCCGCGCCCCGCGCCGCCGCACGCATCGCATTAACTTCAGCGATGACATAAGGTGGCAAGCGTTTGATGCGGTAGAATTCTTCGGACATTGGCTCCCGTTTCCGGTTAGTTAATTACAGAACCACTCTCATGCGCGAAGTTTTCGTGCATTTCCAGAAAAAGCTATTGGCGCGCCCATTAGCGCGGACGATTGCCCTTTGCCTTGTGCTTGACGCCATGCTTTGACGGTGGGGGGCCATCTTTGCGGAAAGGACGTGCCCCATCACGGCTTGCACCACCGCCGCGTGGTCTGTCCCCACGGAAATTGCCACCCCTTGGCGGCCCATCGCCGCGTGGATTGACACCAAGCTGCGCACGTTGTGGACGTTCACCGTCGCGGGCCATACGCTTGTTTTCGCGTGCAGCTTCTCGTGGCGGGCCATTGGCCTGAACGATTTCGACGTCATTATCTTCGTCATGTCCCGGTTGTGCAATCGACTTGGCGAATTTGGCAACAGCAGCTGCGGCAATGCCGACATGGGTTTCGTTCGCCGCAATGCGGATGGCACCAATGTCGTTCTTGGTCACGCCGCCACGGCGGCACAATAATGGCAATATCCATTTGGGATCAGCATTGTTGCGGCGGCCGACGTTCAGTTTGAACCAGACGGAATCATCAAAGCCAGCGCGATGATCGTCGCGTTGACGTTCACGACTACCATCATCCAGCAAATCTTCGGCTTGCGGCATCTTGGCACGGTGTACGCGCACCAAAGCGGCAGCAATATCTTCGGCCGACATAGTTTCAAGCAACCGTGCACCCAATGCGCGGTCCTCCTCCTCTACATCCACAGGCGTCAGAAGCGTTTCAAGCAGGCGCTCATGGTCCTTGGCACGGATATCGGCAGCGGTCGGAACCTTAATCCAATCCGACTCAATCTTCGCACCGCGCAGCATGGATTCCACACGTTTGCGGCGCTGATAGGGTACGATCAACACGGCAGTACCCTTGCGTCCTGCACGACCAGTACGGCCTGATCTGTGCTGAAGGCCTTCGGCATCGCGCGGCAGCTCGACGTGCACAACCAGCGAAAGGTTCGGCAAATCGATGCCGCGTGCGGCAACGTCAGTGGCCACACAAACGCGGGCACGGCGGTCACGCAGCGCCTGCAGCGCATGGTTACGTTCGGACTGTGAATGTTCACCCGACAAAGCCACAACGTTAAAGCCGCGTTCGGTCAGGCTGGCATGCAAGCGGCGCACATTTTCGCGCGTCGCGCAGAACAAGATAGCCGTCTCCGCCTCGTGCAAACGAAGCAGGTTAACGACAGCATTTTCGATGTCCGGCGGAGCAACTGTGACCACTTGATAGCTGATGTCGCCATGGCCGCGGTCTTCGCCAACGGTTGAAATACGCAACGCATCGCGCTGATATCGTTTTGCCAGCGACACAATCGGTTTTGGCATAGTGGCCGAGAATAATAATGTCCGCCGACCTTCTGGCGTAGCGTTCAATATTTCCTCAAGCTCTTCGCGAAAGCCCATGTCGAGCATTTCGTCCGCTTCATCGAGAATCGCGACTTTCAATGCCGACAGGTCAAGCGCGCCGCGCTCCAAATGGTCACGCAACCGTCCGGGGGTGCCGACAACTATCTGCGCGCCTTGGTTCAATGCCCGCCGCTCTTTCGACGCATCCATTCCGCCGACGCAGGTCGCAATACGAACGCCTGCTTTGCCATAAAGCCACATCAATTCGCGGCTTACCTGTAAGGCAAGCTCGCGGGTCGGGGCGATGATCAGCGCCGCAGGCTCGCGTGCGAGGCTAACCAACCCGCCATCAAGGATTTGCGGTGCCATAGCGAGACCAAAGGCAACGGTCTTGCCCGATCCGGTTTGTGCCGACACGACGAGGTCGCGTCCGATAGCTTCCTCTGTAATTACAGCGTCTTGAACGGGGGTCAGCGTGGTATATCCACGCGCGGTGAGCGCTTCATCGAGAAGCGGGGGAATGTTTTCAAATGTCATTATGCCGCGCCTTTGCGCTCTTTTTAATCAAATGTCCACGCTGCGCCGCACAACAAAACAATCTTCGACAATTTCATTTGCTTTGATATGCCTATCCAAATGGCCGACTCATCTGAATTCCCGCCTTTTATGGACCCCGCGCAGCTCATGAAGTTGTTCGCGCCAACGGGTGCAACAACGACGGATCCGTTAGTAGCCTATCGTGCGGTGTTAGATGCCTGGGGAACCGTTTTGGAACCGCTGGCGAAAGCTGGTCGAGACAAGGTCGATACAACAGATCGCCGTTTTGCCGCGCCACAATGGGAACATCCCGTATTCGACTTGGTTCGTCAAAGCTATCAGGCCATGTCCGAATTTATGTTGGCCGCAGCTGATCAATTGGATGGCTTAGCCGAACAAGACAGAGCAAAAATGGGTTTTGCGCTGCGCAGCATCATCGACGCGATGAGCCCAGCAAACGCGCTTTTTACCAACCCCGTTGCACTGGAACGTGCCATGGAGACCAAAGGCGCGAGCTTGATGTCAGGCGTGCAGAACCTAATGCAGGACATGCAGCGCGGGCAATTGACGCATACCGACTCTAGCGCATTTATACTTGGCGAAAACATCGCATCAACGCCGGGCAAGGTCGTGCATCAAACGCCTTTGTATCAACTGATTCAATATGACCCGACCACGGAAAATGTTCTAGAAACGCCGCTCGTCATTTTCCCACCATGGATCAACCGCTTTTACATTCTCGACCTGACTGCAGAAAAAAGCTTCATCAAATATTGCGTCGACCAGGGCATCACAGTTTTTGTCGTGTCCTGGAAATCGGCAGACGCCTCGATGAAGGACATTATTTGGGACGATTATATCGCAGCGCAGATTGATGCGATTGACACAGTACGCAGTGCCCTTGATGTGCCCGACGTCCATACGATTGGTTATTGCGTTGCGGGCACGACCTTAGCGGCAACGCTTGCGGTCCTCGCGGCAACCAACGCTGCCGATAAAGTACGCAGTGCGACCTTTTTTACCGCGCAGGTCGATTTCAGTTCCAGCGGCGAACTTTTGCATTTTATTGATGATCAGCAGATTGCCATGACAGAGGCGCTGAGCGCACCGCAGGGTTATTTAGATGGCCGTTTCCTTGCACTGACTTTCAACATGCTGCGCGGGAAAGATTTGATTTGGTCCACCGTCGTCAAAAACTATCTGCTGGGTGAAGACTATCCTGCGTTCGATTTGCTGCACTGGAATGGTGACGTCACCAACCTACCCGCTAAATGGCACCGCAACTATCTCTTAGACCTCTATCGCGAAAACCGGCTCGTGAAGCCAAATGATCTATCGGCACTTGGCACCCCAATTGACCTGCGCCGCGTCAAAACACCGACCTATATTCAGGCCGGCCGCGAGGATCATATTGCACCCGCCGAAAGTGTCTGGAAACTTCAAGAGCATTTCACGGGTCCGACCAAATTTGTGCTGGCGGGCAGCGGCCATATTGCGGGTGTAGTCAACCCGCCTGCGCAGATGAAATATCAATACTGGACTAATGACGCTAGGCCGCCTTCATTCGCCGACTTCATTGAAGGGGCGACCGAAACAAAAGGAAGCTGGTGGCCCGATTGGCTCGTCTGGCTTACAGAGAAGGGCACCTCGCGCGCGGCGGCGATAGGGCCGCGTCAACCAGGCCAAGGCCCGCTGAAGGCCTTAGAATCGGCGCCAGGAAGCTATGTGAAGGCACGATGAGATTCAATTGACGTTTACGTAAACGTCGACTAGTTTAGTTCCAGCTTTTTAGGAGAATCGTGATGCAACTGGAATTCAGCCCCGCAGAAATCGCCTTCCAGAAGGAAGTGCGCACATTCATCGCCGAAAATTACCCACAGAATCTCCGTTCAGTGCAGGACGAAGGACATGATCTTTCGAAGGAAGATTTCTTGTCATGGCATCGCATTCTCGCCAAAAAGGGCTGGATCGCCCCTGCATGGCCCGTTGAATATGGCGGCACCGGTTGGACCGCGACCGAGCGTTTCATTTGGTCCGAAGAACTCGCAGCAGCAGATTGCGTGGGCACGATGCCATTTGGTCTGTCTATGGTCGGTCCGGTTATCTACACATTTGGCACGCCTGAGCAGAAGGCCAAATTCCTTCCTGGTATCTTGTCGGGTGATGATTGGTGGTGTCAGGGATACTCCGAACCCGGCGCTGGCTCCGACCTTGCATCTTTGCGCACCAAGGCCGTTCGTGACGGCGACCATTATGTCGTCAATGGTCAGAAAACTTGGACAACCATGGCACAGCATGCCGATTGGGGCTTTTTCCTAGTGCGCACTGATCCTGATGCCAAAGCGCAAGAGGGCATCAGCTTCCTCTTGATCGACATGAAGTCGCCTGGCGTGACCGTCCGTCCGATCATCACCTTAGGCGGCGAGCATGAGGTAAACGAAGTTTGGCTAGAAGACGTCCGCGTACCAGTAGAAAATCGCGTTTACGAAGAAAACAAGGGTTGGACCTGCGCTAAGTTCCTGCTGGCGCATGAGCGCACCGGTATTGCTGCCGTTGCACGCTCCAAGCGGGGCGTGGAGAAGATCAAGGCGATTGCACGCACAGAACAGGATGGCGACCGTCCGTTGATTGCCAACCCGTTTTTCAAGCGCAAAATCTCGGAACTTGAAATTGATCTCACCGCACTTGAATTCACTGAGTTACGCAGCCTTGCCGGTGAAGCAGCGGGCAAGGGCCCTGGCCCTGAATCCAGCTTGCTGAAAATCAAAGGGTCAGAAATCCAGCAACGCATTACCGAGCTCGCGTTGGAAGCGGTCGGCCATTATGGCGCGCCATATTTCCGTGGCTTTGGTGAAGGCGACAATGAACACCCGATTGGTCCAGATTACGCACACCGCGCTGCACCGACCTATTTCAACACCCGCAAGACGACGATTTATGGCGGATCAAACGAGATCCAACGCAACATCATCGCCAAGATGGTATTGGGGATTTAAGCTAACATTGCACCGTCACCCTGAACGTGTTTCAGGGTCTTAATTCGCAGCGCCGAAAGTAAGATGCTGAAATAAGGTCAGCATGATGGGTTATTAAACGGGATAACTATAATGGATTTCAGCTACACCGAAACGCAGGACATGATCCGCGACACATTGAGCCGTTTTTTGGCGGACACTTATGACTTCGATAGCCGCAGCAAGATGATCGCCAGCGGCACGGGACGTGATCCGTCTATTTGGAAGGCACTGGCCCAAGATCTGGGTATGTTGGGCGCATCCTTCAGCGAAGAACATGGCGGCCTTGGCGGCGGACATCTCGAAAATGCGCTTATCATGGAAGAATTGGGCAAAGTCATCGCGATTGAGCCTTATCTCCAGACCGTCGTGCTCGGCGGCGGTGCGTTAAAGGCCGTCGGCGGCGCCGTTGCGGATGCGGTCATACCCGAAATCATCAATGGCAATGTCATCATTGCTTTCGCTTATGCTGAGCCACAGGGCCGCTATAACCTCGCCAATATCCGCACGACCGCGAAAAAGGACGGCGCTGGCTATGTGCTTAACGGCCATAAAGGCGTCGTGTACGCAGCCCCATGGGCCACGCATTTGCTGGTCACCGCACGGACGGGCGGCGCGACCACCGATGTAAACGGCGTGTCCTTGTTCCTGATTGATGCCAATGCGAAGGGCATCGTCCGCCGCGATTACCCAACTGTGGATGGTTTCCAGGCGTCTGAAATCTATTTCGAAAACGTCGCAATTCCTGCAGACGCGTTGTTGGGTGACGAGGGCGCAGGCCTGCCGCTTATCGAACGTATTGTTGATGAAGCAACGGTCGCTGTCTGCGCGGAATCGTGCGGCGTAACGGCCAAGCTCCATCAAGGCACATTGGAATATGCGCGTCAGCGCAACCAATTTGGACAGCCTATCTCGCGCTTCCAAGTGCTTCAGCATCGCATGGTCGACATGTTCATGGAGGTTGAGCAATCAAAGTCCATGACCACGATGGCAACGCTTAAACTTGATCTCCCCGCGGCCGAACGCATGGCGGCAGTATCGGCATGCAAAGCGAAGGTGTCGCGCTCAGCAAAATTTGTTGGGCAAAGCGCCATTCAAACGCATGGCGGCATTGGCATCACGCAAGAGCTGGCCATTGGCCATTTCTTTAAGCGGGCGACGATGATTGAAAACCAATTCGGCTCTGCGGATCACCATTATGAGCGATTTGAACGTCTGACTTTGGCGGATTAAACTACTCAAACTGATTTTTGTGCACTGCACCATTTTTTGTTGACATAGTTTGCATTCACACTTATTGTGCAGTGCAACACAACAGAAATGGTGCGTACACATGGCCCGCAAAACAGAACCCAATGTCCTGGCAAAAACTGCAAAAGTTGCAGCGCCAAAGGACATGGCTGCGAAAAATGCTCCAAGCACCAATGCGAAGACTAAGGTGAAATCACCTGCTGCTTCGTTGGATTCCCAATCCATGTCTGTTGAAACAACATCGATTGCTCAAGGAGTATCAAACATGACTGACACTGTTAAAGCGACTACAGAAAAGGCGACTGAGTTTTTCGTCGATGTCCGTGAAAGGGCAAACGAAGCTGCGGAAAAGGGCAAGAAGTTTGCTGCTGAAGCCGTTGAATTTAACAAAGCCAATGTTGAAGCCGTTGTCGAAGCTGGCAAGATCGTTGCCAAGGGCGCTCAGGAAATCAGCAAGACCAACATGGAATTCGCCAAAAAGAATTTCCAAGAGGTTCAGGGTGCCGTCAAGGAATTGACTTCGGTCAAGTCACCAACCGAATTCGTCAAGCTTCAGGGTGAACTGGCGCGTAAGGGTTTCGATACTGCTGTTGCTCAGGGTTCGAAGAACACCGAAGCGATGGTTAAGTTGGCGAACGAAATGTTCCAGCCAATCTCGAACCGCATCGCGGCGACGACGGAACTTTTCAAGAAAGCGGCATAAGCCGCCTTACGATATTGCGCCGGTGGGTCATCCAACTGCCTCCCTCTCTCTCCTCCTTTTGGTGGCAGGACGTCGAGATCACCCGGTGCAAGACTACAGAAAACCGTCCTTTCCGTTAAGGAAAGGGCGGTTTCTTTTTGGCGGATAAGAATACATCGCAAACGGGACTTGCGGAGTCCCCCTCCACTATCCTATTTTAGCTTTATGCAAATATTTATGGCGCAAGACGATGACGATAAAAATGGCGGCCGCCCGGGGGTTGGCCTTGCTACGCGCACGCGTCCTAAAACACAAAAGCCAAGCCTCTATAAAGTGTTGTTGCTGAACGACGATTATACCCCAATGGAATTTGTCGTCCATGTTCTTAAAGCGTTTTTTCAAATGGACACCGATCAGGCGACCCGCGTGATGCTGCATGTCCATCAAAAAGGCGTCGGCGTCTGTGGTGTTTTTACTTATGAAGTTGCGGAAACCAAAGTCACGCAGGTTATGGACTTTGCCCAGAAGAACCAACATCCCCTACAATGCACGCTTGAGAAAGATTGAGTAAGGCAGCTCTAATCGTCGGTGCAGGTGACGCCACAGGCGGCGCAATCGCGAAGGCGTTTGCGCGCGAAGGTTATGTTGCTTGCGTCAACCGCCGTGCACGTAACGCGGACCAACTTGAAGCGCTCGCCCAATCAATACGCGCAGAAGGTTATGAAGCCCACGCTTATCCTGCCGACGCCCGTATAGAAGACGAAGTTGTCGCAATGGTCGACGCGATTGAACGCGATGTCGGGCCAATTGAAATTGCCGTTTTTAATATCGGTGCGAACGTAAACTTCTCAATCCTCGATATGACCGCGCAAGTGTACCGCAAGGTATGGGAAATGGCAGCATTTGCTGGCTTTCTAATGGGGCGTGAGGCCGCGCGCAGAATGGTAGCGCGCCAATCGGGCACCATCATCTTCACAGGCGCAACGGCCAGTATGCGTGGCGGCAAAGGCTTCTCCGCTTTCTCCGGCGCAAAAGGCGCGCTGCGGATGTTGGCGCAATCTATGGCCCGTGAGCTGGGTCCGCAGAACATTCATGTCGCGCATGTCATTATCGACGGCGGCATCGATACCGCCTTCATCCGGGGTATCCGCCCAGACTTCGAGGCAGCAAAAGCAGCTGATGGCATATTGTCTCCCGATGCGATTGCGCTGCAATATGTCGCCTTGCACAAACAACATCGCAGTGCATGGACGCATGAAATGGATCTGCGTCCCTGGACGGAGAGTTTTTAATGACAAAGCGCGTTGAATTTCTTTTCGATTTTGGCGGACCGAATAGCTATTTGGCTTATAAAATGTTGCCAGGCCTCTGCGCCCGAACCGGCGCAGAAATTGTGTATGTGCCCATCCTACTCGGTGGCTTGTTCAAGCTTACCAATAATCAGGCACCAATGATGCGCTATGCCGAAACGCCCGCCAAACAAAAATATGAGATGCTGGAATTCCAACGCTTCGTAAAAGCGCACGGGATACCGTTTAACATGAACCCACGTTTTCCTCTCAACACGCTATACGTGATGCGCGGCGCAGTTGCAGCACAGCGGCTGAACTGCTTAGTGCCGTATGTGGACGCCGTCATGACGGCGATGTGGTATGACAGGGCGGACGTGGGTGATCTGAATGTTGTCCGCGATGTTCTCGACAAGGCCGGCCTCGACAGCGTTGCTTTGCTCGCTCTGGCGGAAAACCCTGAAGTTAAGGCAGAGCTTATGGCGAATACAGAAGCCGCAGCAAAGCGGGGTGCTTTTGGTGTGCCGACATTCTTTGTGGGTGACGAGATGTTCTGGGGCAAGGAACGGCTTGGACAGATTGAGGTAGAGCTCACCAAATCCTAAGTTGCGCCGCATCCAATTCCCGCTAAATACGTGCGATGGATAAAATCATCGTACGTGGCGGCAACGCACTTAAAGGCAAAATTCCCATTTCAGGTGCGAAGAACAGCGCATTGACGCTGATTCCTTGCGCGTTGCTGACGGATGAACCGCTAACTTTGCGGAATCTACCGCGCTTGGCCGACATTGACGGCTTCCAGCATCTGATGAACCAGTTCGGCATTTCGACAACAGTTGCAGGGTCACGCCCCGAAGATTTTGGCCGCGTAATGACACTGGAAGCTACGCGGATTACCAGCAACGTCGCGCCTTACGACCTTGTCCGCAAAATGCGCGCCTCTATCCTAGTGCTTGGTCCGATGCTGGCGCGGGCCGGTGAAGCAACTGTATCGCTGCCGGGCGGGTGCGCCATCGGCAACCGACCAATTGACCTTCATCTAAAGGCGCTAGAGGCCTTTGGCGTCGAGATTGAAGTCGCTGCCGGCTATGTCAAAGCCATCGCCAAAAAGGGAATTCCGGGCGGGACATATACTTTCCCCGTCGTGTCGGTCGGTGCGACGGAAAACGCGCTGATGGCGGCGAGCCTCGCCAAAGGCACATGCGTATTGCATAACGCCGCGCGCGAGCCAGAAATTGTCGACCTGTGCAATCTGCTCGTCGCCATGGGCGCGCAAATTGAAGGCATCGGTACATCGGATTTGATTATTCAAGGCAGAGACCGCCTACATGGCGCAACCTACCGCGTAATGAGCGATCGTATTGAGGCAGGTAGTTATGCCTGTGCCGCCGCCATGACTGGCGGTGATGTAGAGTTGGTTGGTGCAAAGGCTAGCGAGATGGACGCAACGCTAGATGCCTTGCGTCAAGCGGGCGTGAAAGTCGAAGACACGGGAACGGGTATTCGCGTGTCTTCAGATGGCAAGTTGAAGCCACTTACCATTTCCACTGCGCCATATCCTGGTTTTGCCACCGATATGCAGGCGCAGTTCATGGCAATGCTCTGTATGGCAGATGGTGCTAGCGTGCTAACGGAGACCATATTTGAAAATCGCTATATGCATGTGCCCGAACTCAACCGAATGGGCGCGCATATCGAGACCAAGGGCCGCACGGCAATTGTTCATGGTGTCAAAAAGCTTACTGGCGCGCCCGTCATGGCAACCGACCTGCGGGCCTCGATGAGCCTTGTGATAGCTGGATTGGTCGCAGAGGGCGAAACGCATGTCAGCCGTCTCTATCATCTTGACCGTGGCTATGAACGGCTTGAGGAAAAGCTTCAGTTGGTCGGCGCGGACGTTGAGCGCGTCGGCGCAGAATGATGCGAAGCCCTGCATATTGATAGATTTTGAGTAGGAACGGTTGCCAATGGCCGTTTTCTACAGTATTAATCCCTAAGTGACAAAAAAAGTTTTCCTGAATTCCGCGTCTTCTAATCGACATCCTGTATTGGAGTCGATTCGCTTTAGCCCAATTGCAACAGTTGTTAGCGACCCTACACAGGCAGATAATCCTCTGATTGCGGTTAACGATGCTTTTTGCGCGCTGACAGGATATTCCGCGGCGGAATCGATTGGACGCAACTGCCGGTTTTTGCGCGGTCCCGACACCGAAAATAGTCAAACCGAGAAATTGCGTTCAGCAGTTTATGGGCAACGACCGGCTTTGGCTGAACTTATCAACTATCGCAAAGATGGATCACCCTTTCGCAATGCGGTTATGATTGCGCCGTTATTTGATGACGAAGGAAAGCTAGAGCTTTTCGTCGGGTCACAAATTGAGGTTCTTCCAGAAGAAGAGAGCATTGGGCTGGTGCGGCAACAGCAAGCAGCACAAATTGTGGATCGTCTTTCACCACGCCAGCGCGAGATATTGCAGCAAATGGCGCGCGGTTTCCGTACAAAACAAATTGCTTACCGTCTTTCCCTGAGTGAAAAAACGGTTCAAATGCACCGCATGTTGATGTTTAAAAAGCTTGCAACGTCAAATGCCGCCGACGCGGTAAGAATTGCCGTCGAAGCAGGTCTTTAATCCTGCCTCATAGGTAAAGCCATTGGCCAAATTCGGCCTTTCACATAGATAAACTAGCATAGTACGTTTAAGTTGTCACATCACCCATGTGGCGAAGATTTACGCCCGCGCCATGAGCCAGAGGCGGATGGCGCTTGCAAGGCCACAGGGCGTTCGCGATTCCAACCGCGCAACATCAATCTGCGCGACCAAAGCATTAATCGGCAGGCCATCTGCTTCCGCCACTGCCCGAAGCCTATCCCAAAATAATGGTTCAAGACTAATTGACGTCTGATGCCCAGCGACGGTCATGCTGCGTTTCACAGGCGGGTGATAAAAATCGTTCAAGTTCAAACGACCATCAATACATGTGCTGGCCACCGTTGATCGACAAGGTCGACCCGGTGATAAACCCAGCATTATCGCTAGTTAAAAACTCGACACCACGCGCAATTTCTTCGGGTTGCCCAAGGCGGCCAACGGGTATTTGCGCGACAATCTTCTCCATCACATTTTCCGGAATCGTCGATAACATTTCCGTGCCAATATATCCTGGGGCGATGGCATTGGCGGTCACGCCATGTCGTGCGCCCTCCGCCGCAAGGGATTTTGTAAAGCCATGAATGCCTGATTTGGCAGCGGCATAGTTCACCTGCCCAATTTGTCCGCCTTGGCCATTGACCGAACCGATGTTCACAATGCGCCCCCATTTACGCTCTCGCATGCCCGTAAACACCGCTTTGGCCATGTTAAAGCAGCCCGTAAGGTCAACGCGAATAACCTCGTCCCATTGCTCAAAGGTCATTTTAACCATCGTAGCGTCCCGCGTAATGCCCGCATTGTTGACCATGATATCGATCTGGCCAAATTCGGCCTCAATAGCGGCGCAGGCATCAATGCAACTTTTATGGTCGCCGACATCCCATTTGCGAACGGCAATGCCGGTACGCTCTGAAAAGGCCAACGCTGCAGCGTCATTGCCACCATAATTGGCGATGACCAAACGGCCCTTTTCTTGCAGCTTTAAGCTAATCGCTTCTCCAATGCCTCTGGTTCCCCCGGTAACCACTGCAACCCTTGTCATGCGCCGCTCTCCTAGCTCAATTCTTGACGATGATTACCGCGCACGCCTGCAAGCGCAAGTTGCCGTTAACGTTAGCCCGAAAAATTCATAAGCCGCTGTATCAGATATTAAATCCAGCCAGCAAGTTCACGACGGATTATGCCTTCTACCATGTCCATGCCGACATCGCTGTCGTTTAGGCATGGCATATATGCATAATGGGTGCCGCCTGCTTCTTCGAACTGCTCATGGCCCTGCATGGCCAATTCTTCCAGCGTTTCGAGGCAATCGACCGAAAAGCCTGGCGCAAAAATTGCGACCTTTTTGGTGCCTTCGCGCGCCAAACGCATCAGCGTGTCGTCCGTTGCGGGCTCAAGCCATTTGGCACGACCGAAACGTGACTGGAAACTGACAACCAATTCGCGCCCCATAGCCTCAGACAGCAAACGCGCCGTTTTCTGGCAATGGCAATGATAAGGATCGCCTAAATGCAATGTGCGTTCGGGCATGCCGTGGAAGCTAATAACGATAGCCTCGGGTTCGAAATCAAGTCCGGCAAGCGACGCCTCAATTGACGTTTTTAGCGCACCAATATAGGCGGAATCATCATGATAGGCAGGCAGCGTTCGTATAGCGGGGTGCCAGCGCATCGCAGTTAGCGCGGCATAGGCTTCATCCAACACAGTCCCCGTTGTTGCGCCAGAATATTGCGGATACATTGGCGCGATCAAAATGCGGGTGCAGCCTGCGGTCTTCATGGCGGCAAGTTGATTAGCGACCGAGGGGTTGCCATAGCGCATGGCGTAACGGACATCGGCGCTAACGCCCATGCGCGCCTGCAGCGCCTCAGCCTGTCCAGCCGTGAAAAATGCCAGAGGCGACCCCTTTTCGGTCCACACTTTTGCATAAGCCTGTGCAGATTTCTGGGGACGCGTATTTAAAATGATGCCGCGCAAGATTGGCTGCCAAATGATCGGCGGAATTTCCACGACGCGGCGGTCGGATAGAAACTGCTTGAGGTAGCGTTTCACGGCCGACGTTGTGGGCGCGTCCGGCGTTCCCAAATTTACAAGCAACACACCAATTTTCGGTGTTGCTACGGGGGGATGCTCAATCGGTAATGTCATCATAGTCCTTTGGACAATAAAGGTAATTCGCGCAGCCTGATACCAGTTGCAGAGAAAATAGCATTGGCAATCGCAGGCGCAACCGCGGGAACACCCAATTCAGACACCCCCCCCGGTGTTTCATCATTACGGGCAAGTGCGACGGTAATTTCAGGCACATCAACCAATTTGGGCAGATCAATGTCGCGCAACCGCCGTGCAGTGGGAAGCCCGCTTTCAAAGTCCGTAGCGGCCCCCAAGGCTTGCGCTAATCCAAACACGATGCCGCCTTCAATCTGCTGGCGCGCAAGATCAGGGTTAATCAAGCGACCACAATCGGCCATGGCATGAATGCTATCCACACGCACGCCAGTCTCGCTATTGCTGGCAGTGACGATGACGGCGATATGACTATCGCGCATGCTGTGGCACGCAATGCCACGCCCACTGCCCAACACGCCTCCATCCGAGCCAACCATGTTAGCCACACCTGTGAGGCATCGGGCCAAACGTGGCTGCCCAGCCAGCATCTGCATACGGAACAAGTATGGCTCAACCCCTGCCTTATGCGCCAGTTCATCGATAAATCCTTCGATGAAAAAACAGTTATAGCTGTTGGCAAGGCCGCGCCATGGCCCTGTTGGCATGGGCATCGACACAGGAAAATGGTCGATGGTGACATTTGGTATGGCGTAAGGAATTTGCGCGCCTTCCAGCGCCAACAGATCATATTGACCGGATGCCGACCTACGTGCCTCGTCCGTTGATTGTCCGTCTATGCGGTTAGCAAGCTCACGCATCGTGGACGCTGCAGCGACACGAGCGGCTAAGCCCGTCAGCGCGCCTTTGGCGTTCATGGCTGCCGAAAGCCTTGCCAGTGCTGGACTGCGCACATGATCGCGAAGGAAGTCCTCTGAACGCGACCATGTCAATTGGACGGGCCTACCTACGGCCTTCGCAATCACCGCCACTTGCGCGGCTATGCTGTTGTCAAAATTGCGATCAAAACTGCCACCGGCCATCACAGGATAATGCACAACATCATCGACGTTAATCCCAATGGCTTTTGCCGCAGCTAGACGCGCGGCCTGCGGCGCTTGTGTTGCGAGCCATAACTGTAAGCGCCCATCCCGAAAATCTGCGGTTGCAGAGCGTGTCTCAATCGGTGCGTGAACGGCAGCGCCGACGGAATAATCCGCCTTGAATATCCGCGCACCCGCTTCGGGCGCCATGGCCGCCTCAACATCTCCAATACTGGTGGCGCGAAAGCCAGGACCTCTGGCAATTGCGTTGGGTAAGGACTGAGCTATTTCTGTGCTGCTTGCCATCCGCCCCTTGGTGCGAAACACAGGTGCCATCGCATCGAGGGCATAGTTTGCGGCCCACCAATTGCTAGCCACCGCCGCGACCCAGTTATCGGTCTTTACCACCTGCAGTACGCCACGAATGTTCAGTCCCGCTTTTTCATCCACAGACAACAGACTGGTGTTGCCCGCTGGGCCGGCACGTACCGACGCAAACAACATGTCGGGCAAACGGATATCGCCTGCGAAGCTTACGCTACCATCAACCTTGGCCGACAGGTCAAGACGCGGGACATCTCGCCCAGACAGATGGTTACGCGCCGACGGGTTGAGCGGAATGGGCGACGGCAGATCAAGTGCTGATGCTTCCACCACCAATTCTGCAAAGGACAAACGCCGTTGCCCAGCAATGACAAAACCACGCTCTGTCTGACATTGCTCCCACGCGATGCCCCATCGCACGGCCGCTGCCTGACACAATAAGGTCCGCGCGGCCGCGCCAGCCTCGCGGCATGGTTTTTCGAACTGCCGGATTGAGGATGACCCGCCTGTCACTACAAACATGTCGCGGTGGGCGATTTCGTTTATGCTGCTGGCAATGGGCCCTATATCTGCATCTATGGCGATGTTTTCTGATAAAAATGCCGGGGCCCACGCACGCGCCAGTAATGTGTTGGCAAAAATCGGACTAGCCGAAACCGGCTGCACAGCAACCGAGCGCCAATCCGCACCCAATTCGCCGGCCACGATCTGCGCCAGCGCCGTATAAACGCCTTGACCAGACTCGCTTTGCGGTATGGCGACGATGACTTTGCCATCCTCCGCAATTTTCAGCCATGGGCCAAAAAAATGCTCACCATCCGCAGCACGCATATTTGGCGCATAACGGCGTGGCCATAGGCCCCATGCCACCAAAAGCCCTACGCCTACACCGCCGCCGACCAACAGCTTCCGGCGGCTTATGCCATCCTTTGCCGCTGGCGCATCATTCATGCGGCGGTATCTTTCGGTGCATCAATCCAAGTCGCAACCATCTGCGCAATTGCACCATAAGCGTCGCTGATTGGCCCCTCCCCCAATGCAGGCGGCGTTCCAGCATCGCTTTCCATGCGAATATTGATATCAAGTGGTATCCGCCCCAAAAATGGAATGCCTAACTCTTTCGCCGCCGCTTCTGCTCCACCAGAGCCGAAAGGATCACTCATTTCCCCGCAATGTGGGCACAGATACCCCGCCATGTTTTCAACAAGACCAATGATGGGCACTTTTGCCGTGTCGAAAAAGCTGATTGCGCGCATCGCGTCAATCAGAGCAAGGTCCTGCGGCGTAGAGATGATCAAAGCGCCGATCGGCTTGTGTTTTTGGATCATCGACAGTTGGATATCACCTGTGCCGGGCGGCATATCGACAACGATATCGCGGACATTGCCCCATTTTGCATCCACAAGTTGCGACAGCGCATTACCCGCCATTGGTCCACGCCAGGCGATGGCTTGCCCTGGATTGACCAATTGCCCCATCGAAAGGAAGGGCACACCGCCTGCCCCCATTACTGGAATCATCATCTTGCCTTCGGCTTCAGGCTTCACGCCTTCGACCCCCATCAACCTCGGCTGCGATGGGCCGTAAATATCTGCGTCCACCAGACCAACCGAACGGCCAGCGCGCGCCATGGCAATGGCAAGATTGGTCGACAGCGTAGATTTTCCTACGCCGCCTTTGCCACTCGCCACCGCAATCAGGCGCGGCGTAATGCGTTCGGCGGTCAACATAACGCGTACCGATTGCGCACCTGCTTGCGTTGCGGCTGCGCGGACATCGGCTTCGATCTCAGCGCGCTGCTCAGCATTTAAGCCTGACACGTCAAGCATCAGCGAGACCGCATTATCGGTTACCTTTAAGCCACTTGCGCGGCTTCCTACGACAGCGAAAATAGCATCGGAAAATATAGCAAAATCGGACATGACTTGCCGAATAGATTCAGAATTGCGGGATTGACACTGTTTTTCTGAAAAACCGTTCCTATAAAGGTTTTATGAGCACCAATTTTGACAAGCAAGGACCCGTAATCTTGGCAACAGATGGTAAAGGACCTTGGGATTCACCCGATTCTGGGGAAACAAACGGCGCAAGCAACCCAACGGGACGCGGTGGGGGGGCGAAGCCCGACCCCGTAAATCCGTGGGACCCTACACCCGAACCCAGCGGACGGGCGCGTTCGCGCGGCCCATCGCTTGAGGAACTACTGCGCAGAAAGGGCGGCGGATTTGGGGGATTACCGCAACGCCCCGACGGCAAAAGCTGGTTCCCGCTGATCATTGGTGTCCTCGTAGCGCTATGGATTGTCTGGACCAGTATTCATCGCATTGGCCCCGAACAAGAAGGTGTGGTGACGCAATTGGGGAAATATTACCGCACAGTGAAACCTGGAATCCAGTTCACTTTGCCTGCGCCACTGCAAAGCATCACGAAAATTGATACGCAGCAGATACAGACGACATCTGTAGGCTCACCAAAGGCAAGCAGCGAGAATCTGGTCCTAACAAAGGACCAAAGTATCATCGATATGGCCTATGATGTCCGCTGGTCGATTAAAGAACCCAAGCTGTATCTGTTTCAACTCGACAGCCCACAGGAAACCGTAAAAGAAGTTGCGGAGAGCGCCATGCGCGCCGAGGTTGCTAATTTTGATCTAACACAAGCTATTGGCCCCGGTCGTGGCGCAATCGAACTACAAGTGCGTAGTAGGATGCAACAGGTGCTCGATGAATATCGGGCAGGTGTGTTAATCCAGAGTATTTCAATCCGCCAGTCAGACCCGCCAGCCGAGGTTAATGACGCCTTCCGCGAAGTAAACGCGGCGCAGCAACGGCGCGAAAGCTATCTAAACGACGCCCGCGCTTATGCCAGCCGCGTGACAGAGCTTGCATTGGGTGAAACGGCAGAGTTTGACAAAATCTATGTACAATATCGTGCCGCACCTGAGGTTACCAAGCGCCGGTTATATTATGAAACGATGGAGCAAGTGCTGGGTAAAGTTGACAAAACCATTGTCGAAACAGGCGGCGTAACGCCTTACCTTCCCATTCCCGAATTTCAGAAAAGAACAGCTCCAAAGGCCGAACCACTGACCGTTAGAGGGGCCAAGCAATGATCAGCAACCTCCTTCGCAACCCGATTTATCTCGCGGTTGGCATAATCGGTACGCTCATCTTGATGAGCATGTCGGTGAACGTTGTTCCCGAAACGCAACAGGCCATTATCAGCAGCTATGGTAAGGTTGACCGGATCGTGAACCCGTATGAACCGGGCGAAGAGTTCGGCCGAACACGCGCCGGGCTTACATTCCGCATTCCTTTTGTCGAACAAATCCAGATGATCGACAAGCGCGTGTTAAGCGTCCAGATGGAGCAGCAAGAGGTGCTCTCCACCGACCAGCTGCGGCTTCAGGTCGATGCCTTCGCCCGTTTTCGTATTACCAAACCCGCAATAATGTACCGAACTATCCGCACGGAAGATCGCCTGCGTGATCAATTGCGGACGATTTTGGGCTCATCCCTACGCAACGAGCTTGGTAAGCGGACGTTTGCGGCATTGTTGAGCGCCGAGCGCGGCGAAGTGATGGAGAATATCCAGACCGCCTTAAACCGCGAAGCGCGCAAATATGGTGCCGAAGTCATTGACGTACGCATCAAGCGTGCCGACTTACCTGCGGCGACCTTACAATCGGCGTATAACCGAATGCGTAGCGCCCGAAATCAGGAAGCGATCGCCATTGACGCAGAAGGCCAAAAGGAAGCCCAAATAATTCGCGCTGATGCTGAAGCTGAAGCCGCTCGCATCTACGCGATAAGCTATGGCAAGGATCCCGCATTCTATGATTTCTACCGCGCGATGCAGAGCTATCGACAGACGTTCCAGAATGGTGAAGGTGCAAGCAATATCATCTTGTCACCGCAGAACGCCTATCTGGAAAAATTCCGCAAAGGCATTTAATTGACGGACAAATGATGATGGCCGGTTGAAAGGCTTCCGTTCAATCGGCGTTCAGCTTTACTGCCCCAAAGATGAACAGATTTTCTGGGCCGTTGCCCTATTGAATAAACGAGAGGAATGATATCCGTGCGTTACGCTTATGCAGTTACCACCGCGCTTTTGATGGCTGGCGGCACAGTTGCTCTGGTCAACGACAACCCCGTCACCGCGCAAACCGGACTTTCGGTTTCGGAGCAGGTCAATCTCGCCCCCGGCGGCGCGCCTTCGAGCTTTGCGGATCTTGCAGCGCAATTGCAACCAGCGGTGGTCAACATCGCCACACGGCAAAAGGTGCAGGTCGCAACCAGCTTCAACCCGATGACGGGCGAACGCCGCCCTGTGACGCAGGAACAAGCAAGTGGCGGCTCAGGTTTTCTGATCTCGTCTGACGGCTACATCGTCACCAACAACCATGTCGTGGCTGGTGGCCCGACTGGCGACGCGGTAGACCGCGTGACCGTCACACTTTTCGATGGTAAGGAATATCAGGCCGAAATCGTTGGCCGTGACCCGTCATCGGACATTGCTTTACTGAAAATCCGCGCATCGGGCCTGCCTTTTGTAAAAATGGTAGAATCGCAGAAAAGCCGCGTGGGTGACTGGGTAATCGCCATTGGCAACCCGCTTGGCCTTGGCAACACGGTAACCGCAGGAATCATCTCAGCGCTTCAGCGTAACATCGGCGCTGGTGGCGCCTATGACCGTTTCATTCAAACCGACACCGCAATTAACCCAGGCAATTCGGGTGGCCCGTTGTTCAACCTGAAGGGTGAAGTTGTCGGCATTAATAACCGCCTGATTTCGCCAGTCGGCGCGAATATTGGAGTTGGGTTTGCCATCCCGGCCGAAGAAGCAATTCCCGTTGTTGAGTCTCTGAAAAAGGGCGTTCGGCCGGAGCGTGGCTATCTTGGTATAAGCATCACACCTGTGAGTGAAGATCTTGCCGACGCACTTGGTCTTGAAAAGAACCGCGGTGAATTTGTTGCGCGTGTTGTCGCCGGTGAGGCAGCAGACAAGGCTGGCCTAAAAGAAGGCGATATTATTCTGCGCGTCAATAACCGCGAAGTCACACCTGAAGTAACCTTGTCTTACATTGTCGCGAACATCAAACCCGGGATACGCATTCCCCTCGACATTTTGCGCGAAGGTAAGCCCATGACGCTGACAGCAACGGTTGGCGCGCGTCCACCGGAAGAGAAGCTGGCCCAACGCAACTTCAATCCAGAAGAAAATAAGGACTTCGACAAGCAAACCGATACACCTGATTCTAAGGTCATTCGCGACTCGATTGGCCTCAGCGTCATTCCGTTGGATGCAGAAATAGCCAGAGCGCTTGGCATGACTGCAGACGTTAAAGGTGTGGTTATCGACGTTCCAGGTGCTGGCACAGGTGCGCAGGTCGGTTTGCGGCGCGGTGATGTAATCGTGTCAGCCAATTACCGGGATCTGAGCACAGCTGCCGCACTCGCAGCTGCTATTAAGGACGCACAGGCCGCTGGGCGCGGCGCAATCCTGCTTGGTGTAAAACGTCGCGGTGCGGCGACACAATATGTGACTGTGCGTCTGGAGAAGTAAAGACGGTTGTCGGTCGCGTCAGGCTAGTGCTAGTTAAGCTATGGACTTAATCTGCACAGACTGGCGCGCCGACGCCGAACACATTCTTCCCGACCTTATTGGTCTACGCCGGGCTATTCATGCCGAGCCAGAATTGGGTCTGCAAAATCCCAAGACACTGGCAAAGATAAAGGCCGCGCTTGCGGGCCTTCCGCTGGAGTTGCGTGAGGGACCATCTACCACTGGCCTTATCGCCACACTCAAAGGCCCTGCCAATGGGCGTAATGTGCTTCTGCGTGGCGATATGGATGCATTGCCGCTCCATGAAGATACGGGACTTGATTATAGCTCGCTAACCGATGGCGCTATGCACGCCTGTGGGCATGACACCCATGTCGCAATGCTCGTTGGCGCGGCCAAGATGCTATGCGCGAAGCGCGACCAATTGGCCGGTACGGTCCAGTTCATGTTTCAACCGGGCGAAGAGGGCCATCATGGCGCACGCTTCATGCTCGAAGACGGTTTAATTGATCCCCTGCCCGATGCCGCCTTTGCCTTGCACATCATGCCTAACGCACCGCGCGGGGTGTTCAGCGGACGCAGTGGTCCATTACTGGCATCGTCCGATATTCTGACTATCACCGTTAAGGGCGCTGGCGGCCATGCCTCCATGCCGCATGACGCCATTGATCCCATCCCCGTCGCCTGCGAAATCGTATCGGCTATCCAAACGATGGTGACGCGCAAAATTTCGGTATTCAATCCGGCTGTCATCACCATTGCCAAGATATCCGCGGGCACGACCAATAACATCATTCCAGAAACTGCACATTTGCTTGGCACCATCCGCACATTGTCGCCGCAGTCACGCGCGCGGGTAGCTGAGGAACTGCATCGCCTCGCCCCCGGCATTGCCGCAGCCCATGGTTGCAGCGCGGAGGTTCATATTGAACAAGGTTTTCCGGTCACCATCTGCGACGACCGCGCCGTCCAATTCGGGAAGGCTGTCGTCGAGGATGTTTTCGGCACCGAAAGCTGGATCACGCTCGACACGCCTATTATGGGTGCGGAGGACTTTGCTTATGTCCTTGAAAAAGTTCCCGGCGCGATGTTCTTCCTAGGCGCATCGCATGAAGGCGATGACTGGCGCGCCTGCTGTGGCTTGCACTCAAACCGCATGGTCCTCGACGACAGCGTAATGGCGCGAGGCGCCGCCCTTCATGCCGCCATCGCCGAACGGTATCTAGCGGAAGGATTTGCCGCCTAAATTACTTTCGCGCAGCTATCTCCACTCCGCGCATCACGCGCAGGACATTGCCTTGAGCAATTTTGGCGAGGTCCGCCTTCGAATAGCCACGGCGGACAAGTTCGGCGAATAAAGCCGGATAGGTGGAGACATTTTCCAACCCAACTGGAAGTTCGTCTACGCCGCCAAAGTCACCGCCAATGCCAATATGGTCAATCCCTGCAACTTTGCGGATATGGTCGATATGATCGGCAACTTGCGCCAGTCTTGCCTTCGGTTGCGGGTTAGCAGCGATCCATGCGTCTACAGCGGCCTTTTCACCAACTGGATTTCCAGAAAATTCGGTCTTGGCACGGCCCCCAACAGCTGAACGTTCATATTCCCATTGCCGCCGTTCGGCTGAGGTAAAACCGGGCACGAAGGTTACCATCACCACGCCGCCATTTTGCGGCAGGCGCTTCAGAACCGAATCGGGCACATTGCGTGGATGCGGCGTTACCGCCCGGGCGTTACTGTGCGTGAACAAAACAGGCGCCGTGCTCTTATCCAACACATCGTGCATCGTTGCCTCGGACACATGGCTGATATCGGCAATCATGCCCAATTTATTCATTTCGGCGAGCACTTCAAAACCAAAGGGCGACAATCCGTCATGCCTAGGCGCGTCGGTTGCGCTGTCCGCCCAATCGGTGGTCAGGCTATGTGTGAGGGTCATGTAACGCGCGCCAAGGGCATAAGTCTGCCGCAGAATTTCCAGCGAACCACCGATGGAATGCCCGCCTTCCATGCCAATGAGCGACGCGATTTTGCCCTTTTTCATAGCCGCCTCAACCTCTGCCGCCGTTCCTGCATAGGTGAATGTTTCGGGGTATCGCACGATCATCTGTCGGGCGACATCGATCTGCTGAATTGTGCGCGTTACCGCCTCGTGCTTGGGCAAAGCGGCATCGACGTAGACCGACCAATATTGTCCGCCCAAATATCCGGCACGCGCCGTTTTTATGTCGGTGTGCGTTTTAGCAAGCACGTCCGTGGGCAACGCAGACAGATCAAATTTTGAAAAATCGCGGTCGAACAACTCGGCAATTTGGTGTGGTGTGTCATTATGGCCATCAATGATAGGCGATTTGGCTAGCACTTCGCGTGCGGTTTCCTCGGGCGTCGCGGCAGCGGCGGGCATTGCCGTGGACGCCAGAAGCACCAAGGCCGGTAGACGCAAAAAATTACGCATATGAACAGCTGCAACTTGATTTCGAACGTCCATAATAACCTCCAAATAACCAGATGCGACATTGCCTTAGTTTGCCGTCTCTAGGAAAGTGTTTTGTAGCTATGGCATCAAAATCGTGTCGCGCGCGTCCTCTGCCATTTGGGGATAATCGAGTGTGAAGTGCAGCCCTCGGCTCTCATGCCGCGCCAGCGCCGAACGGATAATCAAGGCGGCGACTTCAACTAGGTTTCGCAGTTCAATGAGGTCAGGGGTCACACGGAAATGGCTGTAATAATCCTCGACCTCGCTGCGCAGCAAATCGATGCGATGCTTTGCGCGCTCGAGCCTTTTGGTCGTTCGCACAATGCCCACAAAGTTCCACATGAACTGCCGAATTTCACGCCAGCATTGGGCGATCACGACCTCTTCGTCACTATCGATTACTCGGCTTTCATCCCACTGCCGTATCTGCGGCGGTGGTGGTAGACTATCCCAATTGGCGTCGATATGGCGGGCGCAAGCATCCCCAAAGACGAAGCATTCAAGCAAGGAATTAGAGGCCAGACGGTTTGCACCATGCAGGCCGCTTTGCGTCACTTCGCCTGCTGCATACAGCCCCGGCGCATCAGTGCGGCCATCCAGGTCCACAATCACGCCGCCGCAGGTATAATGCTGTGCCGGCACCACAGGGATGGGTTCGCGCGTGATGTCGATGCCAAGACCGAGCAGCTTTTCATAAATGTTTGGGAAATGCGCTTTCACAAATTCCGGCGGCTTGTGACTGATATCGAGATGGACATAGTCCAGTCCATCGCGCTTGATTTCAGCGTCATTAGCACGGGCGACAATGTCACGCGGCGCAAGTTCTGCACGATTATCATAATCGGGCATGTAACGATGCCCAGTTTTCGGGTTTTTTAGAATCCCGCCCTCGCCGCGAACCGCTTCTGTTATCAGGAAATTTTTGACTTCCAGATTATAGAGGCAGGTCGGATGGAACTGCATAAATTCCATATTAGACACGCGGCATCCGGCGCGCCACGCCATGGCAATGCCGTCACCCGTCGCACCGCGCGGAGCAGTGGAGTATAGATATGTCCGGCCAGCGCCGCCGCTCGCGAGAATGGTCGCACGCGCAGTGAAGGTCTCGACTTGGTCGGTTTTGCGGTTGAGTGCGTATACGCCGTGGATGCGTCCTGATGTCGAAAAACGTTCCTGATGCCGCCCCAGGATCAGATCGACGGCGACCATGTCCGGAACCAAACGGATATTCGGATGCGCTCGGGCTGCGGCCTCCAGCGCTTGTTGCACGGCCCAGCCCGTGGCGTCGTCAACATGAACGATACGCCGGTGGCTATGTCCGCCTTCGCGGGTCAGGTGCCAGTCATTGCCCTCCAGATTGAAGGGCACGCCAAGCTTTGCCAGCCGTTCAATCGCAAGTGGCGCGTTCTCAACGACAAATTCAACCGTGGCGCGGTTATTGAGCCCCGCACCCGCAACCATCGTATCTTCGATATGGTTCGCAAAATTGTCGCCGGGTTCAAGCACCGCGGCAATCCCACCCTGCGCCCACGCCGTGGCGCCATCGGAAATGGAACCTTTAGCTAGCACCACCACTTTGCGCGTCGCCGCCAATTGCAACGCCGCCGTCAATCCCGCAGCGCCCGACCCAATGATCAGAACATCCGCTTCCATCAAGGGGCACTTGTTAGGCGGAGGAAGACATCTTCGAGGTCAGCCTCTTTGGTAGTTACATCAACAATGCCCAACCCAAGCGCTTGGATGACGGAAAGCACTTCACCAGCGTTCATACGGTCTTTGTTGTAAGTAATCTCAACGGTGCGATCGCCTACCAAATCCGCCCTTTCAAAAGCTTCATGCGTAGGCGCAGTGGTTACATCGCGGTCCAGCGTCAAAACCACAGCTTTTTCGCGCGCCATGCCAACCAGTTCACGTGTCGGTTTGTTGGCAATCAACTGCCCATGATTGATAATCGCGATCCGGTCGCATAATTGCTCGGCTTCTTCGAGATAATGGGTGGTGAGCACAACCGTAACGCCTTGGCGATTCAGTTCCTGCACATAATCCCATAATTGCTGACGCAGCTCGATATCGACGCCAGCCGTCGGTTCATCAAGAACAATGACCGGTGGCGCGTGAACCATTGCCTTGGCCACCAGCAAACGACGCTTCATCCCGCCCGATAGCGTCCGCGCATAGGCATCCGCCTTGTCCTCCAACCGCACAGCTTTCAACAATTCCATCGTACGGCGTTTCGACTTGGGCACGCCATACAGACCCGCTTGCAACTCCAGCGCTTCTTTCGGCGTAAAGAAGGGGTCGAACATAATTTCTTGCGGGACAATGCCGATGGACGCCTTGGCATTGCGCGGATGGGCGTCGATGTCGAAACCCCAGATAGAAGCGCTGCCCGATGTCTTCGTCACCAGCCCTGCTAGGATGTTAATCAACGTAGATTTGCCCGCACCATTGGGCCCAAGAAGGCCGAAAATCGACCCTTGCGCGACGTCAAAACTGACGTCGTTTAACGCTTGTTTCCCCCCCGCATATTTTTTGGAAAGGTTTTGGATCGAGATAGCTTGTTCGGACATGTTGTTGCGATAGCGAACGCATGGTCTCAGCGCAATCACATGGAATCTATGCATAGGAGAAACTCGTGATCGCATGATTATCGTTACATCACTATTTCTCAGCCGTTGCAGCCACGATGCGGCTTTGCTAAGCGGCCCACATGAACAACAACGCCCCTGAAACAATTCGAGTCCGCGAACCGCGTGTCGCTTGCGACGGCAGTGGAGATATTCCAGCCGCATTGGGCCATCCCCGAGTCTGGCTTCAAATTGATGAAAAAGGCTATGTCGACTGCGGCTATTGCGACCGGCATTTTGTACTCATCGGCGGTCCGGCGGATAATATCCCCGGCTAAACCAAACTGAGTGCCCTCTTAAACCGCCATTCAAACAGCAGCCGAAAGTTCCTGAAGCCGCGCGCGGTCGCGTATAGATACGCTTCGACGGTCTGGTAGGTGGATAATACCATCGGCTTTTAACTTTGAAAACTGGCGGCTTACGGTTTCAATTGTTAGCCCCAGAACGTCACCAATTTGCTGGCGATCAAGTGGCAATTCAAATGTGTCCAATGCATCGTCATCAACTGTGCAGCCCGTGTCGCCAAGACGAACAGACATTTCGAGCAACAAAGTTGCAATCCGTTCCGTCGCGGTTTTCTTTCCAAGCAGCAGCATCCATGCGTGTGCACGATCAAGTTCAGTCAACGTTCGGCGCAGCAACTTATGTTCTAGCTCAGGATGTTGGCGTGCGAAGCTGTCAAAGGTGGATCGCGAAAATATGCACAGTTCGGCATCGGTCAGCGCGGTTACGCTATACGGGCTTTGTTGACCAAAAGGCCGACCGATAAAATCCGACGAAAAAACAATTCCGACAATCTGCTCCCGGCCATCGGACATGCTCATCGAAACCTTGAGCACGCCTTCGATGACATTGGCAACGACGACAGCGTCATCACCTTCCCAAAATACGGTCTGGCCCCTGGCAATTTTTTGCTTTCGGCCTTGCCGACCCAGCAGTTCCAGCTCGTGTATGTCGAGGCCGGCGCAAATTGCACGGTTCCGTACAACGCATTGGGAACAATCTTTCATGTCCTTGTTGTAGCCCACGCAGCAAGACGCGGCAACACCGCAAGGGTTAGTTTGGCTTGTTACTCTGATGCAGAAAATGCAGATTGCGCTGCTACAGGGGTTGAGACCCAATTGCGGGCAAGGATGGTAGCGAAGGAGGGACTTGAACCCCCGACCTATGGATTATGATTCCACCGCTCTAACCAACTGAGCTACTTCGCCATCCAAGCGTGAATCCCTGCATTTGCGGGAAAGCACGCGGCGCTATAAGCGTGGGGTGGTAGCGGGTCAAGCATTGTCAGCCGCGAAATGCCCATCTTCCGATATGCTCCCATGGTCCATTGCGATAATAAAACGCGGATAGGCCAGAAATAGCGATCGGCCGGACGCGGAATGTCTCCAACAGCTGCACATGGAGCGCCTTCGCGACGGACGATTCGACCTTGTTCTGGATCGTTATATGCAATTTGGGTGTGGCCTGATCTTGCGGAATCAATAGCCCACGAAAACTGTCGGCCAGTTCATCGCGCATGGCCAGCAACTCTGGGCTATCAACACGGAACGCAACGGCTTTACCGAGCAACATCACGTCACTGAGATACGCTGAGGGCGCAGGATAGCCCTTCACCAACGCCGCCAGCCGTGATTTTATCTCGGGCGCATGACCTGGCGGCAAATGGTGGAACAACGTGATATGGGCATCGACAAAATTCCGCTCTGCCGGATAATGAACGCGACGCAGACCGTTGGCCCATGCTTGGTCGCCCTTACCCATGTCGGCGGTGATTATGATCGGTGCGTTCATGGGGTGAGTGCTAGCACGTGTTCTTAACAATGAAACAGCACATTAGAAGCACACGTAACCCTGAACTTGTTTCAGGATGACCTCCAGTGGAGACACAAAAAAGCCGCCCTGTCTTACAACAAGGCGGCTTTTTGTATGCAGCAATCGAACGCTTTATGCTTCGTCGCTTGCCTCAGCAGAAAGGCCGGCAGCTTCAGCAGCAGCCTTGGCAGCAGCTTGCTCTTCGCGGCGCTTTGCATTGGCAGCAGCTTCGGCAGCGTCGGCTGCATCGGCGGCTACTTCGGCTTCAACCTGTGCTTCAATGGCTTCAGCAGCGATCTCGGCCTGTTCGTCTTCGAACATCTGGTCGAGAACATTGACGCCGTCCTTCTGCAACTCGGCTTCGTCGTCCGAACGGGCCACATTGACCTGAACATTGACGGTAACTTCGGGGTGCAGAACAACCTTAACGCCAAATACGCCAAGCGTTTTAATTGGGCGCTCAAGCACGATCATGCTCTTGGAAACCTTGGCGTCCTGGGCGACCAGACCGTCAACGATATCCTTGACCGAGACCGAACCGTAAAGCTGGCCAGTTTGCGAAGCAGCGCGGATCAAAACGATCTGCTTGCCTTCAACACTGCCTGATGCCTTTTGAGCTTCATCACGGCGGCTTGCGTTATCGCTTTCAATTTTCGCGCGGTTGGCTTCGAAAACTTTGCGGTTAGCTTCGTTTGCACGGAGCGCTTTTTTGTTTGGCAGCAAGAAGTTACGGGCATAGCCGTCCTTCACAGTGACAACGTCACCAATTGCACCCAGCTTTTCAACGCGTTCAAGAAGTATGATATCCATGTTTTCGGCTCCTACTTCACGATGTACGGCAGAAGGCCGATGTGACGGGCGCGCTTGATAGCTTGGCCCAGCTCACGCTGCTTCTTTGCCGAAACGGCGGTGATGCGCGATGGGACAATCTTACCGCGCTCTGAAATGTAACCTTGAAGTAGGCGTACATCTTTATAATCGATTTGCGGCGCATCTTTACCCTGGAATGGGCAGGACTTGCGGCGACGGAAAAACGGACGTGCCATGTTTTAAGCCTCCTGCTCTGCGCGTGGTGCGCGGTCTGGACGAGGGGCGCCGCGATCACGGTCGCCGCCACCAAAACCGCCACGCTCACCGCGCTCGCTGCGCTCTGGACGGTCGCTCTTGCGCATCATGACCGATGGGCCCTTTTCATGCGCGTCAACGCGGACGGTCATGTAACGGATCACATCTTCGTTCATGCGTGTCTGACGCTCAAGCTCAGCGATGGTGTCGCCTGAAGCTTCAATGTCGAGCATCACAAAATGCGCTTTGCGGTTCTTTTGAATTTTGTAGGTCAATGTACGAAGACCCCAGGTTTCAGTCTTTACGACCTTACCCTTATTGTCTTCTACAATCTTGGTGGCAGTTTCTGCCAGCGCATCAACTTGGGCCTGTGAAAGGTCCTGACGCGCCAAAAATACATGCTCGTACAGCGGCATGGGCGTTTCCTTGTTCCTACCGATCGCTGACGCAGCACCATGCATACGCCCCTCCGGCCTTCTTCTATTTCGAACAGGCGAACCTGAGCGAAGGGGCGCGCTTAGTGGGGATTGGTGCGGAATGCAAGCGATTCGCGGCTTTACGAAAATATGCGGACAGCCCCCTAGAGCTTTAGCCGCTGCAAGATGTCCGTCGCAAACGTACTTAGCGTATCATCCCTTGCCCCCATGATAACAATCCGGTCACTTGGCCTTGCCAATTCGATGATGCGGTTGCCGCAGTCTTCGCGGATGGGGATGTATTGCGCGTTGCGGCCAGCATTGGCCACTGCGTCGGTGATACTTTGGCTGCCAATGCTTTTGTCCACTGTGCCGCCGAAATAGACAGGGTCGCACAAGAGCAGATAGTCATCCGCACCCAATTTATCCGCAAAGACGCCAGCCAGTTCGGCACCCATAACGCGGATGGGGCCGTAGCCATGGGGTTGGAAGAAGGCGATGACACGCCCAGGGAACGCCTTCAACGTCGCAAGCGTCGCGGCGATCTTGTCCGGGTTGTGACCAAAATCGTCAATCACCGTGATGTCATGGGCCGTGCCAACAATGTCAAAACGACGGGCGAGGCCACTAAAACTTTCCACGCTTTGCACCGCTTGCACAACGGATACACCAAGCGCGAAGCTGGCGGCGATTGCGGCAAGGGCATTGGCTATATTGTGCCGACCGGGGACAATCAATGTCACGGGATAAGCTTCACCTAATGCATGGAGCGTGAAGCCACTGCCGAGTGGAAGGTCAGTGATGTCGCTTGCACGGAAATCTGCATCAGCCGAAAAACCGAAGCTGACAGCGCTAGCTAATGTCATCGGGGCGACCAATGCCGCAGTCTCCGTATCATCGGCATTCCAGACACAGACTTTCGCCTTGCGTGCAAAGTCCCCGAATAGCTGCCGTAATTCTTCAAGGCTTTTGTGATCAAGGCTGACATTGTTCAAAACCGCAACTTCGGGCGTGAAAAGGGCGATGGAGCCATCGCTTTCGTCGACCTCGGAAACAAAGACATCCCCTTGCCCCACACGCGCGCTTGCAAAGGGCGCGTTATCAGCGACAAAGTTTTTCATCACCGCACCGTTCATGATCGTCGGATCAAGGCCTGCATCGGTCAATATCCAGCCGATCATGCCTGTAACCGTTGATTTGCCGCTGGTTCCGCCAATAGCAACGCTGCGCGGGGCGGTGTTAAACAGGTTAGCGAGGAGCTCGGCCCGCGTCATGCGGGCGCAGCCAAGCGCGTTTGCCTTGGCAATGTCCGGCACGCTATCCTCAATCGCGGCGGACGCGATCAGAATTTGGTCGCCGTTCATAAGGCCACTGCCATCTTGCGGAAAAAGGTCGATGCCAAGGCTTTGCAGCCATGCAAATTTCGGCCCCAACCGCCCTTGGTCCAGCGCGCGGTCGGAACCGGCGACGTTTGCGCCTGCATCGCGGACGATATTGGCCAAGGGCAACATGCCCGAACCACCAATGCCGCAAAAGAAATAGGATTTGTTTTTGTGCATCAGTGGCGGTTATGAGTTGGCGCGAGTTTTTGCAATGGGACGCTGAACGCTCTGTTTCAAAACCACGTCGCACCAACGAAGGCTGATGTGACAAATGAGGGAAAGAGTGAAATATGCGGATAGCTATCTGCGCGCCATCAACGCCATTTACGCGCGAAGACGCCGCACGTGTTTCTGCGCTTGCTGCAACGACGCATCCGACGGCTAAACTGGTCTTTCACGACCAATGCTTTGCCGAAGCTGGCCATTTCGCTGGGCCCGACGATATGCGCTGCGCCGCGTTTGTGGAAGTTGCTAATGACCCAAGCTTTGATGCGGTCTGGTTCGTGCGCGGTGGTTATGGGGCTTGCCGGATCGCACAAGACGCCGTTGCCGCGCTAACGTCAGCGGCGGCGGATAAAATCTACATGGGATATAGCGACGCCGGCAATCTGCTCGGCGCGCTATATGGTGCCGAGATTGGACGTGTCTGCCATGGACCTATGCCAGCCGATATTCGGCGTGATGGTGGAGAGGCCGCCGTTCTGCGCGCACTCGACTGGATGCTACATGACACGCCGCAATCGCTTGAACCACAAGTGCAATCAGGCACAAAATATGCGGCGTTTAACCTAATGACCTTGGCGATGATGGTTGGCACGCCGTTAATGCCTGATCTGAAAGACCATGTATTGATGGTCGAGGAAGTCAGCGAATATCTTTACGGCTACGACCGCGCATTTTTCCACGTCATGAGCCATTTGCAAACTGCAGGGTTGGCTGGATTACGACTTGGCCGCGTGAGCGATGTCCCCGAAAATGACCGCCCCTTTGGCGAAGATGCCGAAGAAATTGCCCAAAGATGGTGCACAAAAATAGGGGTCGATTACCTGGGGCGCGCCGATATTGGCCATGATGCAGATAACCGGATTGTACCGTTCGGGCTTGCAACATTCAGCGCTGCGCCATAGGCGATTTGGCACGAACACCGACCAACAGGAGCAGTTATGCGCGCATTCATTTTCCCCGGCCAAGGCAGTCAAGCCGTTGGTATGGGCAAGGCACTCGCCGAAGCCAGCCCAATCGCGCGCGCGGTGTTTGAAGAGGTCGATGAAGCATTGGGTCAGCATCTGTTCCGTCTGATGTGCGAAGGTCCGGAGAGCGAACTGACACTGACCGAAAACGCGCAGCCTGCGATCATGGCCAATGCCATCGCCACCTTGCGTGTACTGGAAAAGGAAGGCGGCGTTAGGCTATCGGAAAAATGCAGTTTTGTCGCAGGTCATTCTTTAGGTGAATATACCGCTTTATGTGCTGCTGGCGCCTTTCCTTTGTCAGTAACGGCGGCTTTGTTGAAGCTGCGAGGACGTGCAATGCAGGCCGCCGTCCCAGTTGGCGTCGGCGCTATGGCTGCGTTGCTTGGCGCGGATATCGAAAAGGCAGAAGCCTTAGCAGCCGCGGCTGCGGAAGGTGAAACATGCACCGTTGCCAATGACAATGATCCATCGCAGGTCGTTATTTCCGGTCATAAAGGCGCGATTGACCGCGCAATCGCATTGGCTAAGGACCATGGCATCAAGAGGGGCATATTGTTGCCCGTCTCTGCGCCCTTTCACTGCCCATTGATGCAACCTGCCGCCGATGACATGGCAAGCGCGCTTGCAACAACCAATATCCAAGCGCCTTTCGTGCCCTTGTTCGCAAACGTGACCGCTGCGCCTGTGTCTGACCCTGCGATCATATCGGCACAGTTGGTGGAGCAAGTCACTGGCCGCGTGCGCTGGCGTGAGTCGGCAATTGCCATGGCAGAGGCAGGCGTCGTCCATTTTGTGGAGTTTGGCGGCAAGGTGCTGTCGCCTATGGTAAAGCGCAGTGCAGGAGAAGACATTAACACATCAACTGTCATCAGCATGGATGACATTGAAGCCTTGTTGAAAGATATCTAATGACCGACCAAATTCTCCAGTCGCGCGATGGCGGCATACTGACCATCACGTTGAATATGCCCGAAAAGCGTAACCCGATTTCCGATGTGTCTGTCGTGGAACAAATATGCGACGCGTTCATCGCGGCTGATCAGGATATGTCGGTACGCTGCGTCATTTTGACGGGCGCAGGGACAGTGTTTTCCTCCGGCGGCGACCTAAAACAAATGCGTCCAGATAGCGGCGGCTTGCGGGCAGGATTGCCTGCCGAAACCCGTCGCAATTATAAATATGGTATCCAGCGTCTGCCCTTAATGTTTCAAGCGCTTGAGGTTCCGGTCATCGCCGCGGTTAACGGCGCGGCCATTGGTGCAGGACTTGACCTTACTACGATGTGCGACATTCGGATCGCTGCGTCTTCGGCTAAATTTGCCGAAAGCTTTGTGCGGTTGGGCATTACGCCAGGTGATGGCGGCGCATGGTTGTTGCCGCGTATCGTCGGTTTTTCAAAAGCCACTGAGCTCGCCCTAACAGGCGAAACCATCGATGCCGCAGAAGCCTTGCGTATCGGGCTGGTTACGCAAGTGGTGGATGATGCTGATTTGATGACCGCCGCACGCACAATTGCTGACAAAATCGCGGCAAACCCGCCACATGCTGTCCGCATGACCAAGCGCCTGTTGCGCGAAGGACAAACAGCGGACCTCAAAAACATACTCGAAATGTCCGCCGCGATGCAAAGTCTCGCGCATGCCACTGCGGACAATGACGAGGCGATTAATGCGTTTTTGGAAAAGCGCGCACCCGCATTTAAGGGAGAATGATATGTTTGATCTAACCGGCATGACCGCGCTCGTCACAGGCGCATCGGGCGGAATTGGCAGCGCGATCTGTCACGCGCTGGCGGCCCAAGGCGCCCGCCTTGCGGTGTCCGGCTCTAACGAAGAAAAGCTCGAGGCGTTCAGAACATCTTTAGGCGGCGACCATGTTGCGGTTCCCTGCAATTTGGGTGACAAGGATAGCGTTGAGGCGCTCGTTCCTGCTGCGCTGGAAAAACTGGGCCAGATCGACATTTTGGTAAACAACGCTGGCGTTACGCGCGACAATTTGACGATGCGTATGAAAGATGAAGAATGGGACGATGTCATCCGTATTAATCTTGAGGCCACATTTCGCCTCATGCGCGCGGCTACGAAACCCATGATGAAGGCACGTTTTGGCCGGATCATTACCATCACCAGCGTTGTCGGCACCACCGGCAACCCCGGCCAAGCCAATTACGCCGCATCCAAAGGCGGCCTCACGGCAATGACCAAAGCAATCGCGCAAGAACTTGCCAGCCGCAATGTGACCGCCAATTGTGTCGCACCAGGCTTCATCGCAACTGCTATGACGGAAAGCTTACCTGACGCACAGAAAGAGGCGCTGAATGCGCGCATTCCAATGGGCCGCATGGGCGAAGGCGCCGACATTGGTGCTGCTGTGGCCTATCTCGCCTCACGAGAAGCAGGTTATGTTACGGGCCAAACAATCCATGTAAATGGCGGCATGGCGATGCTTTGATGCATAAGCGTCGCTTGCCACTTGCCAGCGGCTAATCTGCACATTAGGGCGATAACTGAAATTCATCCACCCAACCAATAAGGGGCAAAAAAATGAGCGATACCGCGGAACGCGTCAAAAAAATCGTAGTGGAACATCTGGGCGTTGAAGCCGACAAGGTCACAGAAGCGGCAAGCTTCATTGATGATCTGGGCGCCGACAGCCTCGATATCGTTGAACTCGTGATGGCGTTTGAAGAAGAATTCAACGTTGAAATCCCTGACGATGCTGCTGAGAAGATTGCGACCGTCAAGGACGCGATCGATTTCATCAACAGCAACGGCTAAGCCGTTACGCGCAATGATGCGCGGCTAGACAAAAATTCAAACGGCTTTCCGACCAGCGTTTAATACGCTTCCGTCGGAAAGCCGTTTGCTTTTTGGCCCCTGTTCGCAGTAATGGGCCGTAAAGATTAGATTTTGGAGATAACGCAATGCGTCGTGTCGTGGTCACTGGATTAGGTCTGGTTACACCCTTGGGTGCAGATGTTGAAACCACTTGGTCAAACCTGATTGCCGGAAAATCGGGTGCTGGCATGATTACGCATTTCGACGCCAGCAACCAGAAATGTCTGATTGCGTGCGAAGTAAAGGGTAAGGATCACCCATGGGGCTTTGACCCCGACAAGCGCGTGGACCATAAAGTCCAACGACAAGTCGATCCGTTCATCATTTACGGTATTGATGCCGCTGGCCAAGCTTTGGAAGATGCCGGCCTCACCGAATTGACCGAAGAACAAAAACTGCGCGCAGGTTGCTCTATTGGTTCTGGAATCGGTGGCCTACCCGGCATTGAAAGCGAAGCGTTGCTGCTGGCGGAAAAAGGTCCGGGCCGCGTCAGCCCACATTTCGTCCATGGCCGCTTGATCAATTTGATCTCGGGCCAAGTTAGCATCAAATATGGCCTAAAAGGCCCTAATCACGCCGTCGTTACAGCCTGTTCGACAGGCGCGCACTCGATTGGCGATGCAGCACGCATGATCCGCGACGATGATGCCGACATCATGGTGGCTGGCGGTGCAGAAGGCACTGTGAACCCTCTTGGTATCGCAGGTTTCGCGCAGGCCCGTGCATTGAACATGAGCTATAATGATCGTCCAGAGGCCGCCAGCCGCCCTTATGACAAGGACCGCGACGGTTTTGTGATGGGCGAAGGCGCAGGCGTTGTCGTGTTGGAAGAATATGAACACGCCAAGGCGCGCGGCGCAAAAATCTACGCTGAAGTTGTTGGTTATGGCTTGTCGGGCGATGCCTATCACGTAACTGCGCCGCATCCCGAAGGTGACGGCGCGTTTCGTTCTATGCAGATGGCATTGAAAAAAGCTGGGATGACGCCTGCAGATATTGATTATATCAACGCGCATGGCACATCCACTATGGCCGATACGATTGAGCTGGGCGCGGTAAAGCGTTTATTTGGTGATGCTATGGCAAATGTGTCCATGAGCTCGACGAAGTCCGCCATTGGCCATTTGCTCGGCGGCGCGGGCGCAGTGGAGAGCATTTTCTGCATCCTTGCGTTGCGTGATCAGATTGTGCCGCCAACGCTCAATCTCGACAATCCAGATGAAGGCACCGAAGGCGTTGACCTTGTCCCACATGTCGCCAAGAAACGCGAAGTGAAGGCTGTTTTGAACAACAGCTTCGGTTTTGGCGGGACGAACGCCAGCCTCATTATGAAGTTGGCTGACTAAGCGCACGTGGTGATGCCGTAACTTACCCCAGCCTGTCATCCCTGCACAGGCGCGAAGCGACGGCGGGAATGAAAAGGGTTAATTGTGGCGAAACGGTACGGAAAACAGGCAAACCGCCGCATCGCTAAATGGGCGGTCGTTGTAGCAGCATTGCTGCTGGCAGTCATCGCCGGGAACTTCATCCACGGCTGGACAACCACCGGACCGCTGGAGCGTGAAACGACCGTCATTATAAAGCCGGGGTCAAGTATGATATCGGCTGCACGGCAGCTCGAAAAAAGCGGCGCAATCAAATCCGCTGAGGCATTTGTGAGCCGGGCAAAGATTTTTGGCGCGTCTAACACCATCAAGGCAGGCGAATTTGTTATACCGGCAAAGGCCTCCAATTCGGACATATTGTCGATCCTGACAGATGGAAAAACCGTGCAGCGCATGGTCACCATTCCCGAAGGCATGCCGTCGATTATGGTCTATGAACGCCTCATGGCCAATGATCAGCTTACCGGCAGCATTTCCGTGCCAGCCGAAGGCTCGGTTTTGCCTGACAGCTACGCCTTTGACAAAAACGAACCACGCGCTGCTGTCCTGAAGCGCATGCAGGATGCCATGACAAAAACAATGGCCGAGCTATGGCCAGCGCGCAGCGCGAGCACCATGGTCAAAACGCCGTTAGAGGCGCTGACACTCGCATCTATTGTTGAAAAGGAAACGGCGCTTAAATCAGAATTGCGCATGGTCGCCGGCGTATATTCCAATCGCTTACGCACAGGTATGCGGCTGCAAGCGGACCCAACAATCATTTATCCCATTACAAAGGGCAAGTCGCTTGGCCGACGCATTCGCAAGTCCGAAATCCGGGACGTGAATGATTATAATACTTACGCTATGGCTGGCCTACCGAAAGGGCCCATCGCCAACCCGTCACGCGCCGCCATTGCGGCCGTGCTAAACCCGCAAAAGACCAGCGCCTATTATTTCGTCGCGGACGGAAAGGGCGGCCATATTTTTGCCGACACGTTGCAAGAACACAACGCCAACGTCGCAAAATGGTACGCCCTCCGCCGCCAGCGCGGGGAAATGTAGTCCTTTACGGTTCCACAATGTTGAACGCACCCGGCATCGGGTCAAGCGCGGCCTGAAGCTTTTCAATAGCCGCCCGATCGCCTTCAATTTTCAGTCCTGCGGCCTGCAACTGCGCCGCCGGCATTTTCAGGAACAATAAGGCCAAGAACAATTGGCGGGGGCCAGTGATCGTCACTGTTGGCGCGGCATGGACCTGCCCCATTTCGCTGAACATCACTGAATTACCGACCGTGACTTTCGCCGTCTCTTTTCTGTCAGAAATCACGAAATTTAAAGCCAACGCAGTATTACCAATGACATTAGGATCCAGCCGGGTTGACACGGAATCCAGCAACAAACCCGTTGGTATCGCCGAAATCATATCGATGCTTTGCGCGTTAATCCCCGCCTTCATGCCGGCGCGCAGTTCGCGTGCACCCGTCAGGAACATATTGCGCCAAATTGCGGATTCCGACTGATAGCCCTGCTGTTCATAGCTGTCGGCAAGCAACGCCCGCCCTTCAACATTTTTGGGCTCGGCAAATACCAGTTGATTCAACAGGTCGGATGACCAGCGATAATCCCCTGCTTTCATCGCTTTTCGCGCTTCCGCAATTACCTTCTTTGCACCGCCCATCGCCGCGACCATCTTGGCCGCGCGGATCTCCGGCGGATGCGGATTGAGATTGGCAGGAACGGCGTCATACCAACCCAGATAATATTGGTAGATCGCCTTTGAGTTATGGCTGTAGGTGCCGTAATAGCCCTTGTTGAACCATTGATCACCAATTGCGGGGGGAGCCTTCAAAACTTCTGCGATCTCGGCTTGGGTCATGCCCTTGTTCATCATGCGGACCGTCTGGTCGTGCAAATACCGATAATTGTCGCGCTGGCCCGCGAGCCAGCCTTTGACTTCGGATGGACCAAAGCGTGGCCAGCAATGGCTGGACGCAATAACATCGCTTCGTTCACCATATAAGTTGACGGCTTCGTTCAGAAATCCAGACCAGCTCAACGCATCGCGGACCTTTGCGCCGCGTGGGGTCAGGATATTGTGCAGACTGCACGTCGCAATTTCAGCGGCCAAAAATGTGCGCGCCGCAGGCATATAGACGTTCATTTCAGCTGGCGCTTCCGTCTGGGGCACCATTTGAAACTCCAACGTCACGCCATCAACTTCACGCTGTTCGCCCGTTTTACGAATGTCGATTGTAGGCGATATCAGCGTGATGTCGCCTCCGCCAATGCCTTTGCCGATGCCACTGCCCATTTGCCCCTGCGGGCCAGGCGTTAGGTTACTGCCAAATTGAAATGTCGCGCGCCTACCCATCGCAGGCCCCGCCATTACGTTTTCGGAAGCCGTCTCGGCCAAGAAATGCTCCGGCGCTATGACTGCAACCTTGCCTGCCTTCACATCTGCTTCATTAACAATCCCACGCACACCACCAAAATGGTCGCCATGGCTGTGGCTGTAAATGACAGCCGTGACTGGCCGTGCGCCCAGTTTTTCATTCACCAGCTTCAGCGCCGCTGCCGCGGTATCCCGACTGGTCAGTGGGTCAATGATGATCCAGCCTGTTTGGCCTTTAATCACCGTCATGTTCGACACATCAAAGCCGCGCACCTGCCAGACATTGTCAGTCAACGCGTACAAACCATGTTTACGCAAAAGGCCCATATGCCGCCACAGACTTGGGTTCACCGTATCGGGTGATTGGCCGTCGACCATCCAGTCATAAGCGCCAAGGTTCCAGACAGGCTTGCCATCCTTGTTGGTGATGATGGGGTCGGACAAAGTGCCAATAAAGCCCCTGTCGGCAAAATCGAGGTCGCGACCATCTTCGGCGGGAAGCTGCGCAGCCACGCTGCGTTGCGCGGCGACTGTTGCATCGGAAGCTGGCTTTGCGTCTTGCGCAAATGCGCTGGTTGCCGATGCAGTGCTCAATAACGCTGCCCATAAAATCTTGTGCATCTTGTTCTCCCCAATATTTTGAGGTGACGATGCAACATTAGAAGCTGCGGGTAAATCCGCTATTTGAGCGTCGTACGCCGTATTACAGGAAACTGTAAGGATCGACGTCGATTCCAACCCGCACACCACGTGGGAATTGCAGGCCGCCCAGCCATTCACGGATGATAGTCTGCACCTCAACAGAACGCTGCGCATGGACCAAAAGGCGTTGTCGATAACGCCCACGCAACATAGCTAGCGGCGCTGGCGCAGGGCCATAGACATGCATACCGTCCACCTGCGGCGCGGAACCACCCACCGCGCGCGCAGCCTCAATGGCTTCGCGCTCATCTTCGGACGAAATAATGATGGCTGCGAAACGCCCAAAGGGCGGCGCACCGGCAGATTTGCGTTGATCGGTCTCAGCATCATAAAATGCATCGCGGTCACCTGCGACCAAAGCCGCAATGACGGGATGATTGGGGTTGCGTGTCTGGATGAATACTTCGCCGGGCTTTTCACCCCGCCCTGCCCGGCCAGCGGCCTGCGCAATTTGCTGAAAGGTGCGCTCGGCGGCGCGCAAATCCCCGCCCTCAAGCCCCAGATCAGCGTCAATCACGCCAACCAAAGTCAGTTCGGGAAAATGATAACCCTTCGTCACCAATTGCGTGCCGATGATGATGTCCACCGCTTTGTTCTCAACACGTGACACGAACTCCGCCGCTTTTTCTGGCGACCATAATGTATCCGATGTCGCAACAATGGTCCGCGCATTGGGCAACAGACGGTTCACCTCGTCACTAATGCGTTCAACGCCGGGACCGCAGGCCACCAGAGTATCGCTCTCGCCACATTCAGGGCATTGCTCCGGCGGCGGCATGACATGGCCGCAATGGTGGCAGGCGAGCCGCCGCACGAGGCGGTGCTCGACCATCCAGCTTGTGCAGTTCGGGCATTGGAACCGGTGGCCACAAGTCCGACACAAGGTCAAAGGCGCATAGCCACGACGATTGAGGAACAACAGGCTCTGCTCACCGCGCTCGACGCGTTCTTCCAGCGCCTTGAGCAATGTCGGCGCAATCCAATGCTGTGATTCGGGTGCATCGAGTGTCAGGTCGATCGCTTTGATCTCTGGCATTTTGGCCGCGCCAAAACGCGCCGGAATTTCAAGGCCTTTGTAGCGGCCAATGGCCACCATATGCCGCGATTCCAAAGCCGGCGTTGCCGACGCCAAAACCACGGGAAATCCTTCAAAATGGCCGCGCATGACGGCAACATCACGGGCATGATAGCGTACGCCATCTTCCTGCTTAAAACTGGTCTCATGCGCTTCATCGACGATAATCAAGCGCAAATTGGCAAAGGGCAGGAAAAGCGCCGAGCGTGCACCCACCAGAACTTTGGCACTGCCATCAGCGACAGCACGCCAGACACGGCGGCGTTGTGTGGATCTTAGGTTGCTGTGCCACACCGCTGGCTCGACGCCAAAACGCGCCTCGAAGCGGGCAAGGAATGGCGCGGTCAGCGCGATTTCGGGGAGCAGCACCAGAACTTGCTTGTCCTGTCGTATTGCCTCAGCCACAGCCTCAAAATAGGTTTCGGTTTTGCCTGAACCGGTCACGCCATCCAAAACGAAGGTTTCAAAGCCACCATTGCGCACCGCCTCGACCATGCTGTTTGCAGCCAACTGTTGCGCGTCATTCAGTTTTGGCGTGTCAAAGTCCGCCAGCGGTTCGGGCAACGGCGAATCGACGCTGATGGTCACGGGTTCAAATGCGCCTGCCTTAATCAGACCGCGAATGACCGCGTCGCTGACGCCAGCTTCTGACGCCAGTTCACGCACAAGGCCTTGTGCGCCCTCCAGGGCGTCTAGCGCCGCAGCCCGTTGTGCGGTCAACCGCGCAGGCTCAAAACCTGTGCGGCGATATTCGATAATAGTGCCCATTGCCGTGAACGCAGCCGAAGACGACAATACCATGCGCAGGACGGCCGCATGGCTCGTGAGATAATAATCCGCAACCCAATTGATCAGGCGACGCAGTCCATGTCCCAGTGGCGGACATTCGACCAGTTCAAGCACTGCGCGCAGCTTGCTGGCATCAACCGCTTCATCGCCGAAAACATCGTCGTCCCAAATGACGCCCGGCAATTTGCGTGGGCCAAGGGGCACCATAACCACGCTGCCTGGTCCTGCGATAATATTATCGGGCAGCCGGTAATCGAGTGGACCAATCGCTTGTGTCAAAAAGACAACACGGACGCGGTTGGTGGATAAGCTCATGAAGCGCGTATAGGCAATGATACGGCGAACGTCACCATCTGGATGATCATCGCACATCATCGCAGCTCTGTTTCCAATAGCTCTGTTGTTTTCGCCAATATTTTGCCAAGAACAACGAAACCGAATCTCCAATCAGGAAACAGTAACATGAAATTTTTTGCCGATACCGCTGACATTGCCGACATTAAGGATCTGGCAGCGACGGGTTTGCTGGACGGCGTGACCACCAACCCATCGTTGATTGCAAAATCCGGCCGCGATTTCATTGAAGTCACCCGCGAAATCTGCGCCCTGACCGATGGCCCGGTATCCGCAGAAGTCGTTGCGCTTGATCATGCGACGATGATGAAGGAAGCGGAAATTCTGCGGAAGATTGCCGACAATGTCTGCATCAAGGTGCCATTGACCATCGATGGTCTAAAAACCTGCAAAGCACTTACCTCTGAAGGCACATTGGTCAATGTCACCTTATGTTTCTCTGCCAATCAGGCGCTTTTAGCTGCAAAGGCCGGTGCGACATTCGTATCACCTTTCGTTGGCCGCCATGACGACAATGGCTTTGATGGTATGCAGCTTATCAGCGACATTCGTCTGATCTACGACAATTACGCTTTTGACACCGAAATCCTCGTCGCCAGCGTCCGTCACGGTGTCCATGTTCTTGAAGCCGCGAAAATTGGTGCGGACGTCATGACTGCACCGCCGTCGGTTATCAAAGGCCTGTTCAAGCATATTCTGACAGATAAAGGCATTGAGGGCTTTTTGGCCGATTGGGCCAAAACTGGTCAGGCGATTGGCTAATTTTTCAACTAGTAATCAACATTCTGGCTTCTGGGGCTATATCGTCACATATTGCGATGCAGCGCCTATAGGCTATTGTCCGTATAGTTTTTAAAGGCGGACCGATATATCTTTAAGCCTAAAGTCGTGGGCACTTTGCCTGCCGGAGCCTAAAGATGACCAAGCACGAAAAGGTATTTCCTATCGCCCATATCCACTATGAAGACGAAATCGGTGAGAACGGCAAAATTGTCGTTCCTGATGACGTTCAAGATGCCATTCGTACGCTCATCCGCTGGTCAGGCGATAATCCGGAGCGTGAGGGCTTGCTCGACACACCTGCGCGCGTTGGCCGTGCTTGGCGCGAATATTGCGCAGGCTATGCCGAAGATCCCGCAGCGCATTTGTCGCGCACCTTTCAAGAAGTGGGCGGCTATCATGAGCTCGTGTTGCTCAAGGACATCCCCTTTCAGTCACATTGTGAGCATCACATGGCACCCATCATCGGCAAGGCGTCGATTGCCTATATGCCAACCGACAAGGTTGTGGGCATTTCGAAACTTGCGCGCGTCTTGCACGGCTTCGCCCAGCGCCTTCAGGTGCAAGAACGCCTGACGGCCGAGGTTGCGAACTGCATCTGGGAAAATCTGAAGCCAGAAGGTGTTGCGGTTGTCATTGAGGCGCAACATGGTTGCATGACTGGACGCGGCGTAAAAGTGCACGGCGTTGGAATGGTGACATCAAAGCTGATTGGTTGTTTCCTAGACGATCAATCGAGCCGTAAGGAAGTCATGAGTCTGATGGGCTACTGACCCCTTCGGTTTGATGTTTTCAGCGATTGCTGGCTAAAGCGAACTTACCTATATTTGGGGTAACACCCCCCATAGTCACGCCGGAAATCAGCAAAATGCCTTTTGAAATTCCCTTTTTTGATATGGATGCCTTCGTCCGTGCGACATTGGCCGAAGATTTGGGTCCGACGGGTAGAGATGTGACGTCCGAAAGCGTGATTCCGGCGGACCTGCGTTTCGACGGGGTCATGGACAGCCGTGATGCCATAACGGTTGCTGGCCTGCCAATCGCAGTCGCATTTTTCCAAGCGCTCGACCCATTGATGGAAATTGATTTATTGGCGGAGGAAGGCGCGCGAGTGCCTGCGGGCACCGACCTCATCCGCTTAAAGGGCAATGCCCGGGCCATGCTCACCGCAGAACGCTCGGCGCTGAATACCGTGCAACATCTGTCGGGTATTGCGACAATGACACGGCAATATGTCGATGCCATCGCCGGGACCGGCTGCACCCTTTTGGATACAAGAAAAACTATTCCCGGCCTTCGGCTGCTGGAGAAATACGCGACGCGTATAGGCGGCGCTACGAACCATCGGATGGGCCTTTGGGATGCAGCTATGATTAAGGACAATCATGTTGCCGTTGCAGGCGGCGTAGCGGAAGCTGTTGCCCGCGCCAAAAATGCAGGGGTTGAACGCATCATCCTTGAGGTGGACAGCATTGCCCAGATCGAACCTGGTCTAGCGGCGGGGGCAAGCCATTTGCTACTCGACAATATGGACGCCTATATGCTGCGAGAAGCCGTTGCCATTATCGCTGGCCGTGTGCCAACTGAGGCATCGGGCGGGGTGACGTTGGAAACGATCCGCGCCAAGGCAGAAACCGGTGTTACCTATATCTCGGTTGGACGCCTAACCCAGAGCGCACCGGCGGCGGACATCGGGTTGGATTTTGCGCAAGCTTAGGCTTTTCATGTTTTTCGGTGTCGTGGCAGCGCTTCAACCTGCACCGACCATGGCGCAAGCTTGGCAATGCCAGCCACCAAAATTTATGCCCCGTCCAGCCTTGGAATTGCCGTCCTCCGGCCAAAGTACGCGCACGGCGATAGATGGCTATGTGCTGGCACTACGTTGGAGCCCGGAATATTGCCGCGGGCGGCTGCACGACCCTGCGGCACGGTTTCAATGTTCCGGTGAAATGGGTGATTTCGGTTTTGTCCTGCATGGGCTGCGGCCTCAAGGCAAAGGAACCACTTACCCGCAATATTGCCGCACGGTTGGCGTTCTGCCCCGACGGACAGTTACGGACAATATCTGCCTCAGCCCATCCCCCCAATTGCTGCAGCATCAGTGGGCAAAGCATGGCAGTTGCCTAACCAATAGGCCTGAGGCTTATTTCGGGGCGGCGCGTTTGCTGTTCAACGCGATTGAATTTCCAGACATGGCGCGGCTGTCCCGCGAACCCGAACGTGGGACGCCGTTGACGGCGCAAGTGCTTGCGGAGAGATTAGCTGATCTGAACGATGGCTTGCCCGTCAATGCCGTCGCAGTAAAAACCAACGCCAAAGGCTGGCTACAAGAAGTGCACATTTGCCTTGGTAGGGATTTCAAACCCCGACAGTGCCCGGCATTTACGCGCCGCGCGCCGACTACATCGCAGATAAAAATATGGCGTGGAAGTTAGGCCTAACCTTCAATAATCCGCGTTGCGGGGTGATGCTTATCGAGATGTTTTTTGATTAGCCGTAAATTCCGGCTGTTCGAACGCCAGACAAGGTCAAAAGCATCGCCGACAAAGGGAACTGCGCCAATCGCGGTATCCACACCGATATTCGCGCTCATGCGGATAAGCTGCCATTTGGACATGCCTAGATTGCGGCCTTCCCACACAATATAGGCGCCCATAGCTGCGGTCACCAAGTCACCCAACACAGGGACAAAACCAATCACACTATCCAGGCCAAAGGGAATTTTCGTGCCCGGAATAACGAAGGCACGCTCCAATATTTTTTCAAGCGCCTCCACGCGCGCACGCACGGCATGTGGGTCATTACCCATAGCTGGCAAATCCTTGGCGATACGTGCAAATTGTTCCTGCGAAATCGTCACTGCAGTTACTCCTTTGTGCCTATGTCGGGTCACGCCCGAGATATTGCAACAGGTGCCACCCACGGCCATTAGAAAAATGCCCCAGTAGGCCGGGCCGGACGAGCGACCAACGCAAAGGGTTTGCAATGGGGATGAAGGCTACGCTGGCCTGTAATTCGGCCTCTGCCTCACCCAATAGCTGCGCGCGCATCGCGCTATCAGTCGTGCGGCGCGCTTTAGCCACAATTTCGTCCGCCCGCGCGCTGCATATTGGCGCAATCTTACACGATAGCTGATCCAGATACCACATAGGGCTCGATTGTTGGGCGGTACGGTCAACGAGCAGCAAGTCATGCGGTCGGTCCATCGCCACACGCTCAATATCAATACCGACGGTTGCAAGATCCGCGCGCAAACGTGCAAAGAATATCCGGCTACCATAGCCACGCGGCAAAGCCACACGTAAAGGCCGAAATGCGCCATTCGCATTTTTCCATTTGGCCACGGTAACCCGCGCCATTGCTCTGCGTTCTTCAATCGATGGCATTGACCATGCCGGCCGTTCTATAGCCGTGCGATTTGGCAAGCTTTCGGGGACCAAGGTAACCGTTTCCTGCCACGCCACAATGTCAAACGCCGTCAGTAATTTGGGGCGATCAATAGCCATGGCGATCGCCGCTCGATTTGCGATATCCGACAAAAACGGACCGTTATTCACAACGTGCAAACCAAGTAACCCAGGAACCGCGTCAAACTGGATTTGATCGGCCCGTATATTTGCCGCATCGAGCAAGGGAAAGCTATCAAACCGGCCGCCTTCGACAAGGTCACTTTGCCCCAGTGCATATCGGGCAATCACCGTGGAGGCCTCATCACGCCGCAATGTTACAATCGCATTGCCTAAGACCTGCGTGCCTTCATCATCGGTTCCATTGCGTCGTAACTGCATAGCTCGGCCAAATTTCTTGGCCTGCATTGGTCCCGATCCTGCGCCTTTGCTGAGCAATCCGAACTCGGGCAAGGCGAGCAATTCTAACAGATAGGGCATGGGGGCCTTCAGCCTGATTTCCACCACCTTACCCGTCATGGCGACGACACGGTCAATGACGTCCAGTTCGGCACCAAGGCGGCCCTTACGCAATTCGCGGATGCGCGCAGTCAGAAGGCGTGCGACCTCCTTTGCCTCTACTTCACGCCCGTCATTCCAGCGCCCTTTATTGAGGCGGAAGATGTAACTCATACCGTCGTCTGTCACGATCCAGCGGTTAGCGAGGCCGGGCGCAACCCGCCCTTTTTCATCAAAGGTCACCAAGCCTTGCGCCGTTGCCGCACGCAGATACGCCGACGCCAATGGCAGCGGCGTTGCGGATATATTTAAGGGCCTGGGACGGCTTTCGATCACATCAACCCGGACGCGTTCATTGTCGACGCCCTCGGAGCATCCGGCAAGTGCTGCGGAAACAAGCGACAACAAAATCGACAGCGAACGGATCATAACGCCACCATAAGCCCTAAGTCCTGACGCACAATCCAAGATTCAGCGGTCAGAACATGTGAACAATAATATCTCGTTCGGTGTGGGCGGCAATTGCGCCGATATAGTCTTGTTCATATTTTCGATATTGGTCAGTTGCCCTGAATCCGCAGTGCAGGTTTTGACGTCATAAAGCTGCCGTGCCGCTCGGGCGGATTGCATAGCTTCATTGCCCGGCAAAAATCTTTCAATGCGATATATTTCGGTCTCCGGCGCGTAGCTAATAACCGAAATTTGCGCGTCATTATTGGGCACAAAACTGCGCACCCAACGGCCGCCGCTTTCGACATATTGTGTACGTCCGTTGACGCATCCATCGGGTTGCCACGTAAATTCGACGTCTGCAGTGTCGGACATAGTGACGCGGCTGCGTTGGGGTTGCAACACGCAGATTTTCGCTTGTGGTTCGGCGGTAACGTTGCGTTTTTTGGCAACGGCATCGTCTGGCGCATCGGCGGTCAACGCAGCCCGAACGCGATCGTCGACTTCGTCGAACGAGGGCCGAGCGGCAAAAATGCCTACCGCCATTACCAAAAGCACAGCACCTGTGGCAGTTGCGGCCTTAAATCGATCCTGCTGTTCACGTTCAGAAAACTGCCAGGCAGCGCCGCCGGCAATGGCGCTTAGCAGCAGCAACAGCCCTGCTAAGGCCAGGTGATTTTCCCGCTCGCCAATGACGGCATGTTCCGCATCACTGCGCACTTTGCCTTCTCGGCTGCGTTGCAGTTCGGAGGCAACACGCGCCTCTTGCTCTATCTTGGCGCGAGCGGATGCCTCAAGCTCCGCCTCGGCGCGCGTCAATTCGGCTACGGATCGGCAATCACCCCGCACGGAACGGAAAGCCACTCCGCGATTGGCAAGAAATGTCGACAGTTCACGCGCCGATATCGCAAAATAAAATTCTGCACCGCCGTCTGTGGGTACTGATCCGAAACTGTTGATCCCCAACACCCGTCCGCATGCATCTACAATCGGCCCGCCGCTATTGCCCGGCGCGATAGGCGCCGTATGCAAAAGCGATTCTACAGACTTCGATGTCCGTCCGGATGAGACCGCTCCCCGCGTTTTAACGGGTTGCTGCGGGCGGAGCACATCAGCTTCGCTCTGCTCCAAGGCGGCATCGACGCTCGCGGGATAACCAATCGCAAAGACGTCTGCGCCATCCTCTGGCACTCCGGCGAAGATACTTGCAGGGACAAGTCCACCAGACGCCAGTTGTAACAAGGCAAGATCTTTTTTCGGCAGACTGGCGGACACTCTGGCACGATAGATCTGCGTGCCGTCGGAGGGTATGATAACGATTTGTATACTGTCATCAAAACTCGCCATTTCAATTACATGGGCATTTGTGACGACCTTATCACGCGCGACCGCCACACCCGAACCGATGCTGACAATGTTCTGCTGCCCTTCAGCCGAACTATAAACGATGACCCGCACCACGCTCCGTGCGGCAGCGCTAATGTCACTTGCATCGCCAAGAGCTGGTGCAGCGAATAGCGGAGACAGCAATAGGCACAGCGCCGCAAAATATCGCATGAGTTTAATCATGGCAGAAAAGAACGCGCATCAACGCGGTTCCGGCGCAGGTCGTTCCGCAGATGGAGTAGGCTGAATATTGGCGCCATCGCGATCAAACTTAATTTCCAAAGGAACACCGTTTACATCTGCATTCACTGTCACACCCTGCTCCTGATCGACGCGTACTTCCGAATTGCCTATGTCGATTGGTAATTCCTGCAGATCCAGCAGATCAAGCGGTTCAATAGGACCTTCCGGATCAGGCGTCTCAGGGGTTTTTGGTCTGTTCACGGGGGCTGCGTTGCGGATAGACTGGGACATGAAATCGCGCCAGATCCGCGCTGGCAAGCCGCCGCCATTGATACCCCTTAGCGGGCTATTGTCGTCATTGCCGATCCACACCCCGACCACGAGATTACCCGCAAAGCCGACAAATAAAGCATCGCGATTATCCTGACTCGTGCCGGTTTTACCATAAGCCGGTATCGAAAGCCGCGCAGCCCGTCCCGTACCTTGCTTCACCGTTGCTCCCAATAAGTCCAGCAACATCCGATGCATGCGTCCGCTGAAAGAACGCGGTCCGGAGAACAGCCATTCAATCCAGCCTTGCTCCTCTTGTTTAAATGCGTGCGGTTCAACAGGCCATTGGTTGCCCGCAACACCCGCATAGGCAGCCGTCAATTCCAACAAAGTGACGCCTGAACTGCCCAAAGCAAGGCTCGGGTCCAAAGTGAGTGGACTGCGGATGCCAAGATCTTGCGCCGCTTGCTCCACCTCTTTGCCGTCTACTTTTTGATATAACCGCACGGCGGCGACGTTACTTGATTGGGCAAAGGCTTGCTCCAAAGTAATATCACCTCGGTAACGCAAGCTCGCATTTTTCGGGCGATAACTGCCCTCGTTAATGGGGGTATCGGCAATCATCGACTGCGGCGTCATGCCCGAACGAAGGGCCGCCAGATACACAAACAGTTTAAATGTCGATCCGGGCTGCCTTTTGGCCTGCGTTACACGGTTAAACGCCGACTGTTTGTAGCTTTTACCACCAACCATCGCGACGACCTCACCATTGGGGCGCATCGCGACCAATGCAATTTGCGCGTTACCAACGCCCGCGCGTGCGACAACCTTGCGCGCGATATTTTGTAAGCGAGCGTCAAGGGTCGTGGTAATCCGTACGTCGGAATATCCGCTTTCTGTGAGTAACCGCGCCTGTGGGATGGCCCAGTCGGCGAAATATGTACCCGTCGGCAATGTCTCCCGGACACGCACGTCTAGCCGCGCGACGGGGGTGGCGTCGGCCTTAGCTTGCGTAATGGCCTTATTCGCTACCATGGCCCTAAGAACAAGCTTGGCGCGCTTTGCGGCGCGTTCGGGGTTCTTAGTCGGGGCCAGACGTGACGGCGCTTGCACAAGGCCGGCCAGCATGGCTGCCTGGCTCAGCGTTAAACGCTCCGGTTGGCGATAAAAATAATGCAGGGATGCGGCGCGCAGGCCATAAACATTGTCACCAAAATAGACGTTCGACAGATAACGCCCAAGGATTTCATCCTTCGTAAGGCGCCCCTCAAGCCAGAAGGAGATCAGCATTTCACGTGCTTTGCGGGTAAGGCTACGTTCGGGCGTCAGAAAGGTGAATTTGGCAAGCTGCTGTGTAATTGTGCTGCCGCCTTGGGTAATCCCGCTGCCAACGGCATTTGACCATGCAGCGCGCACAAGGCTGCGCGGATCAATGCCCCAATGCGAATAAAAACGCCGATCCTCGATCGACAAAAAAGCCTGCACTACATGCGGGGGCAATTTAGTAACGTCGACGGGTTTATCGACAATTGCGCCGTTGCGCGCGATGGGTGTGCCATCGGACGCCAGCAATGTTATCCGCGGCGGCGCAATTGGCTGCAGAGACTTTGACAAAGGTGCGGTGACCGCGAGCCAAAGCAACAAGAGAACAAACACTGCGATTAGGGACGCAATCGAACGACCGAACCACCACCAGCGCGTTTTACCTAAAAACAGGCGCTTGGCTGGTACCGGGGCAGCGTTATTCCATGGCTGTGGATCGTCGGGAAATTGCTGTGCGTAGCTATCATCGAAAGCGGCAAGCCGACTGTCGACATCCGTATTTTTATCAGAAGAAGATCGCCAGAAAAGCATCGTGCGGCTGTATTATATCGATATAACGGTGAAGGCGAGTAGATATTTGATACACCTCGCCATCAGCCTATCACGCCCGACCGAGATCGCCCTTACCGACTGTTCCGCTTGCCATCTCTAGCATCCGATCAAGGCTCTTTTTTGCGCCTAATCGAACGGTTTCATCAAGCTCAATCTGCGGCTGGAGGTCACGCAAAGCGATATAGAGTTTCTCCATCGTATTGAGCGCCATATAAGGGCAGATATTGCAAGCACAGTTGCCATCTGCACCCGGTGCGCCGATAAATGTTTTGCTTGGCTCCGCTTTTTCCATCTGATGGATGATGTGCGGCTCTGTGGCGACGATCAAGGTATCGCCATCCATCGTCTGCGCATATTGCAAGATACCGCTTGTGCTGCCGACATAATCCGCATGATCGATGATATGCGGTGGGCATTCGGGGTGGGCGGCAACGGGGACGCCGGGATATTCAGCCTTTAGCTTCAAAAGCTCGGTTTCCGAAAATGCCTCATGCACAATGCATACACCTGGCCACAACAGCATTTCGCGGTTGAACTTGCGGGCTAGATAGCCGCCAAGATGCCGGTCAGGACCAAAAATGATTTTCTGCTCTGCAGGAATTTGGCTCAAGATTGTTTCAGCACTGCTGCTGGTCACGATGATATCCGATAGCGCCTTCACTTCAGCGGAGCAGTTGATGTAGGTCAGCGCAATATGATCGGGATGGGCCGCACGAAACGCCTTGAACTTACCGGGCGGGCACGCATCTTCCAATGAACAGCCAGCCGCCATGTCCGGCAATATGACGGTTTTCTGCGGACTTAGAATTTTTGCCGTTTCTGCCATGAATTTTACGCCGCAAAAGGCGATGACGTCGGCGTCGGTCTCAGCCGCGCGCTTGCTCAACTCAAGACTATCGCCCACGAAGTCCGCTAAGTCCTGAATCTCAGGCTTTTGGTAATAATGCGCGAGAATGACGGCATTTCTTTCTTTTTTCAGCCGGTTGATTTCTGCGAGCAGATCAAGGCCTTGCAAGTTTTCGCGGGGCGTTGGGGCGTTCATGCGGTACTACCTTTGCCATGCCGAACGTATTCCGGCAGCTGAATTGAAAGCCTATGTGGTCGATTTGGGCACGTGAAACAAGGCCAGCTTCCGGCTCTTATCGGTTTTTTTTCGCCTATTGGGCATAAGTCCTTGCCATGCCATGTAGCCTCACATTTCTGATACGAGATGCCAACCATCACCCTGTGCCGCAACACGCCCCTGATTTTGCAGATCGATAAGATGTGCAAGAACCGAGCGCCCTGCCGCGCCAATCAAACGTGGATCTAAACCCTTATACATCGCGGCCACCATGTTGGGAATGTGCCCCTCACCGCCCTCAAGCAAAGTCACAATCTGGCGTTCGCGTTGTCGGCGATGGCCAATCATTCCTCGCACAAGCTGGCGCGGGTTGTTTACCGCGGGGCCATGCGCCGGATAATAGACGCGGTCGTCGCGTTCATATAATTTCTGTAAGCTCGCCAGATAATCGCTCATATTGCCATCTGGTGGGCTGACAACGCTGGTCGACCATTTCATCACATGGTCGCCAGTGAACAATGCGCCGCTCTCACGCAAAGCGAAACAGAGATGGTTGCTGGTATGCCCCGGCGTTGCCACAGCCTCCAACGTCCAACCATCGCCTGAAATGGCCTCTGCGTCCTCTAAAACGCGATCTGGACGATAATCGGGGTCAAAGGCGCTGTCAGCGCGGGGCCCATCATCGCGCAGCACCAATGGCGCGCAACCAATGATCGGTGCCCCCGTTGCGACTTTCAAGGGCGCGGCTGCGGGCGAATGGTCACGGTGGGTGTGGGTGCACAGGATAGCAGTCACTTTGGCATCGCCTATCGCGCGCAAAATCGCTTCGACATGGCCCTCCCCATGAATGTCTGCGGGATCACCCATGCTTTGCCCGCTTCCCACTGGGCCAGGGTCTATAACGGCAACGTCTTTGCCATTTCCTACAATCCAGGTCTGCGTACCCGTATAAGTATATGGCGAAGCATTTGGCGCTAGGACGCGCCGCACCAGCGGCTCATGCTGCTCAATTTCGCCTGCTTTGATGGTGTCGGGCCATTTCATTCAAGCGATATGGCGCATATCAGGCAAAAGAAAAAGGGGCGGTCCGTAAAAACCGCCCGATAAGAACAGAAAAAAGAACTCAGCGTTCTGAGATAGTATGCCTATCGGTTTACTTATCGTTTTGGGCCTCAAGCTTGCGGATCTCTTGATCCAGTTTTTCGATCACATCTTTGCGCACAGCTTTGGGTATGTCTTTTTCTGAGGCAATCTCACTGCGTGCCTCGCGTAAGCCTTTTATCGCCTCAATTCGCGCAATTTTTGCCTGTCCCTTGCCGCACATTACAAGGCGAACACGCGCCTTGTGCGTACCACCCACGCTTTCGACATCGGTAGTGACGGGTTGCTCGGTGGCAGAGCAGTTTTCGGTCATTTCTTGAATGTCGATCTCAGGTATATCGGCGGCGGCTTTTATGATGATCCGCTTAGGCTCCAATATTTCGCGCGCGCCGTCTGACACCTTTACATCGGCCGCTTTGCCAGACGCTTCGGCCTCGCCGACCATTTTTTCAACTTCATCCTCAGTCAGCTTCTTGTCGGTCCGGAAGATAAAAATTTTGCCGTCACGTTCGACCTTGGTGATATCTTTGTTATCGCCGTCATGGCCTACGATATCGACCTCTTTGCCGTCGCGCTTTATCTTGATGATCCGAACATCGCGCTTGACCGCTTCGGGTTTACTATCGGCAACAGCTTCATCCTGCGCAACCACGGCGGGCACGACCGTTGCCGTCAGTGGCAAGATAATAGCAGCGGCGGCCAAGACGCCGACTTTACCAAACAAGCGCCGTTTTGTACTGGCGTTCTTCATATTCAGTCTCCTCAATCGTTCTATAATAGTTTTAGGGGAATTCAGTGCTGTGGCAAAAGTTGGCACGCCGTCAAACGCCGTGCGCGCCAATGCTCGCCCATAAATGGCACGCTCCTCGGCGCATTTACCTGCCAAAACGCGCGCGTCGCACGCAGCTTCTTGGTCAACGCGAAAGGCGTTCCAGCTCAGCCATGCGACTGGGTTGAACCAGGATAGGCATAACAGGATGAACGCCGCCAGATTGGCGAACAGATCACCCGATTTGTGATGCGCCATTTCGTGCGCGATGGCGAGTTCGCGCTCCGCTGGTGAATAATTTTTGGTAAAATCCTTTGGCACCGCAATAAAGCGTTTGAACAGGCCAAAGGCGAGTGGCCCAGCCACCTGATCCGAGGCGACAACTCTGACGCCGTTGATATTTGCGATTTCGGTCGCCTCAGACAAAAGCTCGTCGCGCATCGCTGCGTAGCGGATCATTTGGATGATGAAAAACAATGCCGCACCGCCAAGCCATAATGTAAAACCAAGCACCGCATAATCGACCGATGGCGCTGTGGCCATTTGGTTAGCTGCGGCAGCGGCATTTTCCGGTGCGGATACACCCGTAAGTATAGCGTCCCGCACATTGTCCTGTAATGCCGTCCCACTCCCCAAAATGGGTGCAGGCGCGCCCTCAAACGCAGGCATCAAAACGCGGCCAGCCGGAATACACCATAGCGCATATGCGACGCCTGGTCCAAAATGCCGCGCCACAGATCCCCGCACGAGCAAAACCACCATCATCAAAATACTGGTCACCACAAAGGTATCGAACAGCCATGCCACCATGAAATCCGCGCTCATGATTTCATCTCCTGCAATAATCTTTCGATTTCGGTTATATCAGCGGCACTGAGATTTTCCTGCTCCGCCAAATGCGCGAACAATGGCATAAATTTGCCGCCAAAAAGTCGGTCCACCAGCCGTTTTGATTCATGTGCGACATAATCCTCACGACCGATCAGCGGCGAATACAGAAAACGACGACCATCAACATGGTGCTCGACTGCTTCTTTACCGAGCAGTCGCGACAGCAAGGTTTTTACCGTGGGCAAAGACCATGCGCGGTCATCCGGAAGCCGCGCGGCTACGTCGGTCGCCGTCAGAGGCGCACGTTCCCACAATATTTCCATGATCGTTAATTCAGCGTCGCTGATACGTTCTGATGACATCATTCATTCTCCGACTACAACTGTAATCGATTCGATTACAGTTGTAAACGTCGTTGGTCACCAGACGTTGAATATTCGTCGAACTTTTACACAGGGCGCTCTCTAGCGCTTAAAAAAAAAGGCTGGAATCCGTTGTGGATTCCAGCCTTTGCTTCAACCTTGAAGGCCTTTAGTTATTTCGCGCCGAAATTGATCTTCGCGGTTACGCCAAAATACCGATCCGCTTCGCGGGGGATGATGTAACGATATGCACCGCCAGGACCACCCGATACGATCGAAGATGCAAAGCTCTTGTCGAACAGGTTCTTAACCTGCAACGCCAAGCGCCAGCCATCATTTGGATCAACCAGAGCTGCCGACAAATCGACAATCGCGTAACCATCTACTGTCGAACCAAGGCGAACAGCCGGGTTCGCACTCGCTTCGTAAATTTGGTCTGACTGCATTGCGATTTGGCTTCCCAATTCGATATTCGCAAAACCGGAAGTTTCAATGTCATATTGCGCGCCAAGCGACATTTTCCATTTTGGAGCATTCGCAAGAGGCGTACCCTTGGCAACCAATTGTGTTGCATCGGCACCCGGTGGCAAACGGAAGTTCTCAACTTGTGCCTTATTGTAAGCAACGCCGCCCGACAGGGTGAAGTTACGTAATGGGGTTGCAACAAAATCAACCTCGAAACCCTTGGTTGAAACCGAGCCAGCATTCGTCAGACGCGTGGTACGCACACCCGCTACGAAGTCTGGGCTGTTTGCCTGATAGTTGTTATACTTGGCGTAATATGCCGCAAGGTTAACAATCAGGTCACCGTCAAGAAGCGTATTTTTCAAGCCCACTTCATACGCGTTGACCGTTTCTGGTGCGATAACACCAGCGCCAGGCGTCGTTAGGTTGTAGAAAATATTGTACGCTGGGCCTTTGTACCCACGGGTGTAGCTTGCATAAGCCATATTGTTTTCGGTGAGATCTGCCTGAACGGCTGCCTTACCTGAAACGTTATTGTTGCTCGTGCTGGTGGTGAAGGGAACACCGTTTGAAGTGCCTGCAACAAAGCCGGTTGCTGGCGCTGTTGCCACGAGACCGTTATTGTAAACGCCAGCGTCAAAGTTTCCTTGCACACCTGGACCTGAGAGCGAGGTCCGGCGGATATGGTTTACATCCAATTCGTCATGTGTGTAGCGCAAGCCACCAATAAAACGCAGGCTTTCCGTCAGGTTAAACGTTGCCTGACCAAATACCGCCATATTTTTGAATGTCGAACCAAAATCAGCCGTTCCCGCAGGTGTTGTGATCGTCGACACACCCGCAGCAGTTGAACAAGGTACGAGGCCGGGCACAACCGCAGCGAGCGTTGATGCCGAACATGTAATTACATCACGCGTGAATGTACGATCCGATTCCGCACTGGAGTAATAAACCCCAACGACATATTCGAGGAATTCACCAGTAGGCGAGGCAACACGAATTTCCTGGCTAAAGGTATTCGATGTTTGCGGACCATTATCGTGCAATTGGTTCAAGCCAACATAAGGCCGGTCGAGCCAGTCACCATCACGGATTTCGGTATTGTCCCAACCACGATAGCTGGTGATCGAAGTCAGGCTATGTTCGCCCAATTCCATGTCTGCTTGCAGCGCGATACCCCAGCTTTCTTCCTTAGTCGCGGTGACCAAGTTCTGCCGAATGTTGCGCGAATCCGAAGCATTAAAGCCGGTTCCAACCAGCGCCAGAGCCGCCGCATTGGTTGGTGTATTGCCAATAATTTCGGCGCAGCAATCATCATTGGCTTTGCGGTAATCGGCGCGCAGCGTCAGCATGACATTTTCGCTAATGTCGGCCTCAATTGCGCCACGAACACTGTAATGTTCATAGCCATTGACCTTTTGGCCCGTGGTCAGATTGTTAATGTTGCCATCATAGCTTCCGTAAAATCCGGTGAAGCGCGAACGCACATTGGCGCTCAGCGGCAAGTTAACTGTCGCACGGCCGCGATATTCGGATTTCGTGAAGAATGAACCTTCAACCGTGGCGCCATATTCAGCCGTTGGGCGCTTCGTCACGATGCTTACTACACCAGCGGATGCGTTCTTTCCGAACAATGTGCCCTGCGGTCCGCGCAAAACTTCGATACGCTCCACGTCGAACAAATCCGTAAAACCTTCACCAGCGCGGCTCAAGACAACGCCGTCTAGAACAGCAGCAACCGATGGTTCAGCAGCAATCGAGAAGTTGATGGTGCCAACGCCGCGCAGGAACAATGCCTGGTTTAGCGAAGTACCCGCCTTGCGGAAGTTCAAGCTTGGAACGAGATACTGCGCATTTTCAAGCGTAACACCGCCGTTATTGGCAACAGCCTCACCACCAACGACGGATACGGCAAGCGGAATATCCTGCAAACGCTCTTCACGTTTTTGCGCGGTTACGATGATTTCCGCATTGGCCGAATCATCTTCTGCTGGAGCGGTCTGTGCCATCGCAGGCAGGCTGACACCGGCCATAATTGCTGCACTTGCAAGCAATGAAGCGCGGATGAAAGACGCTTTCTTTAATTCAGAACTGAACATCATGTACCTCCCTAAAAATGGCTACCCGCTTCTCAACCAAATTACTTGAGTTTGCTCAAGCAATAAAAGCTATATTGGGATATACCTTATCAATGGCTGAGTTGTTACCAGATTGACTCAATATGTCTAGCGGTGTCATATAGCGACATTATTTAAGCTATGACTGTTGCAATACTGCCATAGTGACAGGTTCAAAACGGCGAGAGGGACAGAAGTTGCCATTTACAGTCATCAAGCAATCAGACGGCTTCGACCTTCTGCGCGATGACACCTGCTTGCTGTCACATCGCAATGCTGCACCTGCGATCAGCATTGGCGTTGGTTCGCCTGATTTGGAGATGGTGCGCGGCAATTTTCGCATCGACGACATCGTTAAAACACGATTGGCGCTAGACTGCATCGCTCAAGTCGACGGCTCTATCCGGCTTTGGAACTCAAATAAACCTGATATTGTCGCAACGCTGGTGCTTGAGGAACAAGCTCAGCAATCCATCCTCAAAATTCGCTGTAGTGATCCAGCGGTCAATCGCCTTTGGATAAATATGCAGCGCGCAACGTCCGAAGCTTTTTGGGGCGGCGGAGAGCAAATGTCCTATTTGCGGCTGAACGGACGCCGCTTTCCTTTCTGGACGTCGGAGCCTGGCGTTGGTCGGGATAAATCGACCGCGCTTACGCAGACCATGGATGCCGATGGCATGGCGGGCGGTGATTATTGGACGACCAATTATCCGCAGCCGACATGGGTGAGCTCGGCGCGTTATGCAGTGCACCTCGAAACGGCGGCTTATTCGGTACTTGATCTGACGCAAGCTAACCGGCTTGGCATCGAATGCTGGTCGGCCAATGTCGATTTCGAGCTTTTCGATGCGACGTCCCTGCCTAATCTGGTCACCAAATTGTCCGACCGCTTCGGACGTCAACCGCCTTTGCCCGACTGGGCGATTTCCGGCGCGATTGTCGGCCTGAAAGACGGCGTGGATACATTTGATCGCTTCGAGGCTATCGCGGCCTCTGGCGCGGCTATTACGGGGCTGTGGTGCGAAGATTGGGTGGGCATCCGCCAAACCAGTTTTGGCAAACGCTTGTTTTGGGACTGGAAATGGAACGCCGCACGCTATCCCGACCTGCCTGCACAGATAGCTGCGCTCGCTAAACGAGGCATTCGCTTTTTGGGTTATGTGAACCCCTATCTGGCGGTGGACGGCGCACTCTATCAAGAGGCGCTGGCCAATAATTATCTCGCTCTGCGGCAAGACAGTGACCACGCCTATGCCGTCGACTTCGGCGAATTTGACGCAGGCGTAGTCGATTTCACCAATCCCGAAGCCGCGAACTGGTTCGCAGACCGCATCATTGGGCAGGAAATGCTCGATTTCGGTCTATCAGGCTGGATGGCCGACTTTGGCGAATATCTGCCAACAGATGTGCGTTTATTCGACGGAACCGATCCGATGGAGGCGCATAATCGCTGGCCTGTTTTATGGGCAAAGGTAAATGCCGATGCGATTGCGTCACGTGGCAAGACCCATGACGCGACCTTCTTCATGCGTGCCGGTTTTTCCGGCGTTCAGGCGCATTGCCCCCTGTTATGGGCCGGCGACCAATGTGTCGATTTCACGCGGCATGACGGCATCAACACGGTGATAACGGCCGCTTTGTCATCGGGTCTGTTGGGCAACGCTTATCATCATAGCGACTTGGGCGGATATACCAGCCTGCACGGCGTGGTGCGAACGGCGGAACTCATGCACCGCTGGATTGACCTTGCCGCATTCGCGCCCGTGATGCGCAGCCACGAAGGCAACCGCCCCGCGGACAATTTGCAACTCGACAGCAGCCCCGAAATCCTGAGCCATTTTGCACGGATGAGCCAAGTGCATGCGCGGCTTGCGCCTTATGTCCGCGCGCTTTGTGACGAGGCGGTGGCGACTGGCCTGCCGCTGCAACGGCCCCTATTCCTGCATTATGATGACCCCGCATTTTACGACATTCAGGACCAATATCTTTATGGTGCTGACATGATCGTTGCACCGGTGATTGCGGAAGGCCAGGACAGCCGTCCGGTGGTAATACCCGATGGCGATTGGATTCATCTATGGTCCGGCAATGCCTATGGCAAAGGCACGCATGACATTGCTGCACCCCATGGCCAGCCACCTGTCTTTACCCGCGCCGACAGCGCATATGCGGACCTATTCGCGGCCATCCGCATGGCGTTTTCTGCATGAACCCACGCGCCAACATACGCGATGTCGCAAAGTTGGCTGGCGTGGCGGTCAAAACCGTCAGCCGCGTGCTCAACGACCATCCTTATGTGAGCGCGGCGACTAAGGCCAAGGTGGACGCTGCCATGTCGGAACTTGGCTTTAGCCCAAGCATTGCCGCGCGCATACTTGCGGGCACAAAATCCGGTCAGATTGCCCTCATCTACGACAATCACAGCCCTTATTATATGCACCAAATTATGCAAGGTTGCTGGGACCGTTGCCATCAAGAAGGCATGCGCTTAATCGCGCAGCCGGTTGATGTTGCCGACCGAGACGTCGGTGAACAGGTGCGCGGCATGGTCCGGCAAACACATGTCGATGGGGCTATACTCTCCTCCCCCGTCACCGATTGCGTGCCTGTGCTCAACGCGCTTGAGGCACTTAACATTCCCTTTGTACGCATCTCGCCTGGCACCAACCATGCACTGACCAGCTCGGTCTTCATGGATGACATGCAAGCTGCCGACGACATGACGACGAAGCTCATCAACATCGGGCATCGGCGGATTGGCTTTATCAAGGGCCACCCAAATCATAAGGCGAGTTCGGAACGACAAGCGGGTTACGAACGCGCCTTAGGACGCGTCGGTATATCGGTTGATTCTGACCTGATTGCCGAGGGACGTTTTGATTTCGAAAGCGGCGTAGCAGCGACGGAGCAATTCCTATCGCTAAAGCAACCGCCCACCGCGATTTTCGCATCCAATGACGACATGGCATCGGGCGTGCTTGCCGTTGCGCATCGGCGCGGCATTCAAGTTCCTGAGCAACTTTCGGTTGCGGGTTTTGATGACACCACTTTGGCCCGCGTTGTCTGGCCACCCTTGACGACAGTGCGCCAGCCCGTCCGCGACCTTGCCTCGACCGCCGCTGACCTGTTGTTTGGCGAAGGCGGAATTGAGCATCGTCGCCTGCCCCACGAACTTATCAGCCGCGAATCCGTGGCGCCGCCTTATTTTCCTTCACCAAAAAAGAGCAAAAAATCATGACCCTTCCTTCCCCGTCACGCACCCGTCCATTGGGCAAAAGTGGCATAGAAATTTCGTCTCTCGCATGGGGCATGTGGCGTTTTGCTGGACTTGAATTGTCTGCTGCGCGCGCCGCCATTGATGCCGCTTTTGATGCTGGCATTACTTTGTTCGATACCGCCGATATTTATGGTTTTGGCGAGCAAGGTTTTGGCAAGGCCGAAGAGCTGCTTGGCCATGTATTTGCGCAAGCCCCAGAATATCGCGATCGCATGGTGCTGGCGACAAAGGGCGGCATCACCCCGCCAACCCCCTATGACAGCAGCGCGGATTATCTGACCAAAGCCATTGATGACAGCCTGACCCGTTTGCGCACGGACCGCATCGACCTATGGCAAATTCACCGGCCCGACGTTTTGACGCACCCGCAGGAAATCGCCCGCACCATCGAAAACGCGCATAAATCAGGTAAAATTCGCGCATTCGGCGTGTCCAACTTTACGCAAGCGCAGATTGCAACGCTGGCGCAATTTAGCCCGGTTCCCATCGTCTCGACACAACCCGAACTGTCGCCCTTGCGGATCGACATCGTCGAAAATGGCGAACTGGATCAAGCGATTGCGATGGACCTTGCGGTCATGGCATGGTCGCCATTGGGCGGCGGACGCATTGGTGAACCACAAAATGCGCGTGAACAAAATGTCGCCGCGGCCCTTTCGGCGGTAGCGACGGCGCATGGTGTTTCACGCACGGCGGCGGCCTATAGCTGGATCATGGCGCACCCTGCTCGGCCGATCCCTATTGTCGGTTCACAAAACCCGGCGCGCATTGCCGAAGCCGCCGATGCCTTCAAAATTCAATGGACCCGCGCCGATTGGTACAGCGTACTTGTCGCCGCAAGAGGAGTGCCGCTGCCATGAACAAGCCTGTTGAAGTGAGCTGGTTCTCCGCGTTGTGCGACGATGACTATGAATTTCTGGGCGTTCCCGATTCCAATCTGGCCTCCAGCTGGGAACATTGCCGCAATATCGTTTTGGCTGCCGAAAAAGGCGGTTTTGACAATATTTTGCTGCCATCGGGCTATACCCTTGGCCTTGATACCACCGCCTTTGCCAGTGCGATTGCGGCGCTAACCACGCGGATCAAATTGTTGATGGCTGTGCGTATCGGCGAAAGCTGGCCTCCCCAGCTGGCACGGCAGATCGCGACGCTGGACCAGATTTCGGGTGGACGGCTGAACGTCAACATCATCTCGTCGGATTTGCCCGGCGACAAGATGGATTCCGAGCCCCGCTACCGCCGCACCGTTGAGGCGATGCACATATTGAAGACTTTGCTAAACGGCGAACATCTGTCGATCGATGGGGAGCATTACAAAATCGACATCGACCCGCCGCGCATGAAAACGGTCAGCGGCAAATGTCCTCCGCTTTATTTTGGTGGCCTGTCGCCAGCCGCAAAGGACGCCGCTGCTGAAGGTTGTGACGTCTATCTCATGTGGCCCGAAACGGTGCAGGGTGCAAAGAACCTGGTCGACGACATGACCGCTCGCGCCGCCAAATTCGGTCGCACGCTGAAATATGGTTTCCGCGCACATGTTATCGTCCGCGAAACCGAGGCCGAGGCGCGCGCTTATGCCAACCGCCTGCTCTCCAAACTTGATGCCGATCAGGGCGAAGCCATCCGCAACAAATCGCTCGACACCCAAACATTCGGCGTTGCGCATCAGGCCGAATTGCGCGCACAAGCTGCGGCAAATGACGGATATCTGGAAGATAATTTGTGGACCGGCATTGGCCGCGCGCGTTCAGGCTGCGGTGCCGCAATTGTCGGCGACCCTGACCAAGTGCTGGCCAAAATCAACGCCTATCGCGAAGTAGGTATCGAAGCGTTCATATTGTCAGGCTATCCGCATATCAATGAATGCGACATGTTCGCGCGTTATGTGTTGCCAAAATTGGAACATGGACGGTTAGCGGTTTAGACTGAGCTAGCTAGCTCCCTTCCCGCCTGCGGTAGGGGAGAAGCGGTTACTCGCCCAATCCCGCCATACGCTCGGCCTGATCCTCGGCAATCAACGCGTCAACAAGCTCGCCCAAGCCGCCACCCTCCAAAATTTCGGGTAGTTTGTGCAGCGTCAGGTTGATCCGGTGGTCGGTCACGCGACCTTGGGGAAAGTTATAGGTGCGGATGCGTTCGGAACGGTCGCCGGAGCCAACCATCGCCTTGCGGGCTTCGGCTTCAGCGCCTTGGGCCTCCTCACGCTCTTTTTCATACATGCGGGCGCGCAGAACCTGCATCGCCTGCTCCTTGTTCTTGTGCTGGCTGCGCCCGTCCTGACATGTCACCACAATACCAGTGGGCAAGTGGGTAATGCGCACGGCTGAGTCCGTGGTGTTGACGTGCTGTCCGCCTGCACCCGACGCACGATACACATCGATTTTCAGGTCGCGCGCCTCGATCTGGATATCCACTTCCGTCGGCTCCGGTAGGACCGCCACTGTTGCCGCGCTGGTGTGAATGCGCCCGCCACTTTCCGTGACGGGTACACGCTGCACACGGTGGACACCGCTTTCATATTTCAGCTTGGCAAACACGCCCGTGCCTTTGATCGCGACGACCACTTCTTTATAGCCACCCACGTCGGAGGCGCTGACCGAAATCGGTTCAATTTTCCATCCCTGGCCAGCGGCGTAACGTTCATACATGCGATAGAGATCGCCCGCGAACAAAGCGGCTTCATCACCGCCCGTGCCCGCCCGAATTTCGAGCATCGCTGGCCTGTCATCCGCAGAGTCGCGGGGCAGCAACGAAATGGCGAGCGACGTTTCCGCGTCCGATAGCTGCTGCGTTACAACATCCAATTCCTCGACCGCCATCGCATGCAAATCAGGGTCGGAATTATCCTGCGCCATGGCTCCAAGCGTTTCGATTTCCGTGCGCAAGCGCCGAACCTCAGCGGCAGCTTTGGCCACAGGCTCCAACTCAGAATATTCGCGCGAGGCGGCTACAAAAGCGTCACCCTCCAGCTGCCCCGAAGCCATGCGTGCCTCAAGCTCGGAAAAGCGCGATTCAATTTGCGCGATGCGGTGCGGAGAGATTTTCAATTTGCGCCCACAATAAAAGCTTCCACACGCGCCGCTATATCACTGCCTTCCCCGCGAATGCGCATCGAAGGGGCACCGTCAGCCAAGGATAAAGAGATCAATGTGTGCGACGGCAATTTAGCAGCCTTGTCAAAGCGCTTGCGCGGCGAACCTGTTGCCACAATTTCAGTGGCGAATTGGGCAGCGCGCAACTTACGCGCCAAACGAATAGCATCACTTAAGCGTTCATCATTCTCGACAACGATGACGGCATCAAATTTGTCCTGCGATACATGTTCCAATAACATCGCCAATCGTTCAATACCCGCAGCCCAGCCGACTGCTGGCGTCGCAGGGCCACCGAGATTTTCGATCAAGCCGTCATAACGCCCACCACCCAGCACAGTGCCCTGCGCGCCGAGCCGGTCGGTCACAAATTCAAACGCGGTGTGGCGGTAATAATCAAGACCGCGCACCAACGCCGCATTGCGCGTCCACGCGACGCCAGCGGCATCCAAACCAGCAGTGACCGCGCCGAAGAAATCCTGCGCTTCGCCTGATAGATAATCATCAATCACGGGCGCCGCATCGGCAATCGGCCGATCCTTTGGGTCTTTGCTATCCAGAATGCGCAGCGGATTTTTTTCCAAACGTGCGAGGCTATCCTCGGACAACGCATCTTTATGATCGTTGAAATAGCCAACTAACGCCGCGCGCCATGCATCGCGGCTCGGCGTATCGCCCAGCGTATTGAGCTGCAACGTCACGCCGTCATGTATGCCAAGCTCTTTCAGCAATTGGTCAGCCATCACCAACAACTCAACGTCCGCCGCAGGCTCCGCTGCACCAATAATTTCAGCGTCAATTTGATGGAATTGACGATAACGCCCCTTTTGCGGGCGTTCATAGCGGAACAATGGCCCATGCACCGACAGCTTCATCGGCGCAAATTGCTGCCATCCATTGGTCAAATAGGCACGCGCGATGCCAGCGGTGAATTCGGGCCGCAGTGTTATGGAATCACCGCCGCGGTCTTCAAACGTATACATTTCCTTCGATACAACATCGGTCGCCTCACCCAGGCTGCGCGAAAATACCGCTGTGGGCTCAATGACCGGCAGCTGCAGGCCCTTGAAACCATAAAGTCTACGCACGCGTTCGAAGGTTGCGACTACATGCGCAAAGCGTTCCTCGGTCTCACCGAACATGTCTTGCGTGCCGCGCACGGCCTGGGGTGTCTGTATCTTTGCCATAATGAAGCGCCCTAGCGGCTAATTGCTGTGAGTGGAATAGGGCTGGACGCAGCGCTGCGCTTTCGCCACATCTGCGCCCATGGACTCACGTATATTGTCGCGCGCACTTGCCGCATTCGCCCTTTCCACCAGCCTCATTTCCGCAGCATCTGCGCAAAACAGTGCGCCACAGCCAGTTCCAATTGTCTCGACGATACCCGAGCCGCAGGACCGCCCATTACCAGCGCCTATGTCTCTTCAAGTAGATGCAACGGATGTCGAGCGTGCCATTTTCCGCGTGCAGCAGACCATAACCGTTGAAAGGGACAGGCCCCTCATCCTTTTATATCCGCAGTGGCTACCCGGTAAGCACGGGCCGCGCGGTGCTTTGGCCGAAATGACTGGCCTGATGATCCGCGCTGGCGGCAAGACGCTGCGCTGGACGCGCGATCCGGTACAAGTATATGCGTTCCACGTTGATGTGCCGCAAGGAACCACCTCGGTTGACGTTGAATTTCAATTCACTTCCCCCATCCGCGAAAGCGAAGGACGGATCAACGTCACGCCCAACATGATGAACGTACAATGGGAACAGGTCGCGCTGTATCCTGCGGGTTACTTCACGCGGGCTATTCAGGTGAAACCGTCGATTATTTTGCCAGAGGGCTGGACGGGCGTTGCCGCGCTTGATGGCGCCACGATAACGGGCAATCGCATCGATTATGGCGTGACCGACTTCGAAACCTTGGTCGACAGCCCCATGTTCGCTGGCCCGCATTACAAGAAATGGGATCTGGGGCATAATGTCACACTAAACGTCTGGGCAGATGATGCGAAGTATCTCGCGGCAAAGCCAGAGCAGATTGCGGCGCATCGTGCTTTGGTCGATGAATCGATTCTTTTATTCGGATCCAAGCATTTTGACCGATATGAATTCCTGCTGGGCCTAACCGAGGAGCTGGGCGGCATTGGCCTTGAGCATCACCGCAGTTCGGAAAACACCCGCGAAACCGACTATTTCATCGAATGGGATGACAATATGTCGGAACGCGGCCTTTTGCCGCACGAGTTTACGCACAGCTGGAACGGCAAGTTCCGCCGCCCGGCAACGATGTGGACACCCGATTATGCCACCCCCATGCGCGATAACTTACTGTGGGTATATGAAGGACAGACCAGTTTTTGGGACTTAGTCCTCGGCGCACGCGCAGGACTTCAGTCCAAAGAAATGGTTCTTGGCGAATGGGCTAAATATGCGGGATTTTATGCGGAACAGCCCGGCCGTGCATGGCGTTCGGTTGAAGACACCACGCATGATCCCATCTTCGGCGCGCGCAAGCCAAAGCCCTTTGCCAACCAAGCGCGCGGTGAGGATTATTATAACGAAAGCTCGCTTATCTGGCTCGACGCCGACATGACCATCCGCGAATTGTCCAAAGGCACCAAATCGCTCGATGATTTTGCCAAAGCCTTTTTCGGAGTGCGCGATGCCGATTGGGGCGTTCTGACATATGATTTTGACGAAGTGGTTCGCACGTTGAACGCCGTGCAGCCTTATGATTGGGCAAAGTTTCTCGACACAAAATTGCGTCAGCCCGGACAGCCAGCGCCGCTGGGAGGCATCGAAAAGGGCGGCTACAAGTTGGTTTGGAAAGAAGAGCCAAATATATTCGACAAGGAGTTGATGAAAGAAAGCAATAGCTTAAACCTCACCCACTCGCTTGGAATAACCTTAAGCAAGGATGGCATTGTTACCTCGGTTTTATGGAACAGCCCGGCATTTAAAGCGAATATCGTGAATGGTGCCAAAATCATTGCGGTCAATGGCTTTGCTTATTCAAAAGACGGTCTAGCCACCTCCATTAAGGCAGCGAAGGACGGAAAAACACCAATCCAACTCATCGTCGAGCGCAACAAACGTTTTGCGCAAATAGACATCGCCTATTCGGGTGGTTTGCGCTATCCGCACCTCGAAGTCACAGGCCAAGGCAAGACGGCGATGGATCGTCTGCTTAGCCCGCGACGGACCAAGCAATAATAACGTGAAAGCATTCTCCCATGCGTATTGACCTCATCCCAGCGGGCGACAATGTACCCGAAAGCCTCAATGTCCTAATCGAAGTCCCCATTGGCGGCGAGCCCGTGAAATATGAATTCGACAAGGCATCCGGCGCATTATTCGTCGACCGCTTCCTGCACACACCTATGCGCTACCCCGCCAATTATGGCTTTGTGCCGCACACTTTAGGCGAAGATGGCGATCCTTTGGACGCTTTGGTCGTAGCCCGGTCTCCCATCATCGCAGGTGCGGTTGTCAAATGCCGTCCGATTGGCGTGCTCATGATGGAAGACGACAAGGGCGGCGATGAAAAATTGCTCTGCGTCCCTGTTAACGAAACCTTCCCTTATTATTCCAGCGTCGTGACGTACAAGGACATGCCGCCCATCGTTCTTCAGCAAATCGAACATTTCTTCACCCATTATAAAGATCTGGAGCCTGGAAAATGGGCCAAGCTAAATGGTTGGGGTGATGAAACGGACGCAAAACGCATCATTATAGAGTGCGTGGAGCGCGCGAAGGAAAAAGGTATATGAAACGCATTGCGCTGGTCTGCATAGCAGTACTTGCGCTTTCGGCTTGTGCCACCCCCGAAACCCGCGTCCGCACAGCGTTGATGGATGCGGGACTTTCGCAACCCATTGCCACGTGCATGGCCGACCGCATGGTCGACCGCCTTTCGCTGCTTCAACTGAATAAGTTGAGCGGTCTCAAGAAACTGCGCGGGCAAGATATGCGTAAAATAACCGTAGAAGAATTTCTGCGGCGCACACGTGCGTTGCAAGATCCAGAAATATTGGGCGTTACAACGTCCTCCGGACTAATCTGCGCGGTGAAGACATAATCTTCACCGTGTTTTTTAGCTGAAGGCCTTCATGAGAACAGACAACCACGTTCGTTCCGTGGTGGCAGGTGCCGGCGGCGCGAAGTCGCCGCATTCAAGACATCTCGCCTGCACACCCTTTACGCCCGTCAACAACTCGAGGTCAGCCGCCACGCGTTGCATGAACAAGCTTTGTTGCCATGCGGCATGGGCAAATATATCCATCGGTGCGTTCGATTGTGTCTGCTTTGGCATCAATCCCTGAAGCAACGCGTCGGCAAAGCTGGTAGGCGGTTCGATATAAAATGCATGCCAAGCATCCGGTTTTAGTCCTGCACGCTTTGCGGCCTCTGCCAAGGCATCGTCCATATTGCCTGATCGATCTACCAAGCCAAGCTTACGCGCCGTGCCACCGGCCCACACCCGCCCTTGGGCTATAGCGTCCACTTGCTCTGGTGTCTTTTTGCGCGCTGTGGCCACCCGGGTCAGAAACTGGCGATAGCCATTTTCAATCGCGCTTTGTGCCACGCGGTCAAATTCGGGACTAAAGCCGTTCAGAAAATCGGGCTCGCCGGACAAGGGCGTCGTCTTAACCCCGTCCGCATTCACACCGATTTTCGCAAGCCCCGCCTCAGCACTTGGGATGACCCCAAAGATACCGATGGAGCCCGTGATCGTCGACGGGTCGGCAAATATCACATCGGCGGGCAATGAAACCCAATAACCACCGCTTGCCGCCAAATTGGCCATAGACACGATAACGGGAATATTCTTCGCTTTAGCCGCTGCAATAGCCAGACGGATTTTTTCCGATGCCGTCACGGATCCACCGGGCGAATCCACGCGCACGACAAGTGCTTTCAAATCCTGGGTATCAAGGGCCTCATAAATCAACGCGGATATGGTATCGCCAGCCGCTGAGCCGGGGCCGCCCTCACCATCAACAATGGTCCCCGCGACCGTCACAATGCCAATCTGCTCTCCTGCCGATGGCGGACCATAGCTGGCGAGCAAGGCGTCCATAGACGTATGCGCAAAGCCGCCCGTCGTTTTCTTGTCATCCGCACCTACTTTGCTGGCAATAAATTTTCCGAAAGCGATCTTGTCGCCCAATTTATCGACCAATTTTGTAGATAGCGCCAACTGACCAAGGTCGCCCTTTGCGCCCTCAACCGCATCTGCGGGATTGTTCAGCAATTGATCCAATTGCGCTTGTGGGCGCGCTTTGGCGACGTCGGCTTTCCATTGGCCCCACACCTCATCATACACGCCCTTGATTGCCATTTTCGATTCAGCCGATTGGTCAGACCGCATAAAGGGCTCGACCGCGCTTTTAAACGTGCCCACGCGATAGATGTTCGCCTTTATCCCCAATTGGTCGAGCAAGCCCTTATAATAAGGCTGCGATCCTCCAGGACCTGCCAATAATGCACCGCCCAACGGATCCATCCAAATCTGCGTGGCGTGGGCAGCCAGTTGATAGCTGTCATCGGTGTAGGCGGTTGCAAAGGCATAAACGGGTTTGCCCGCCTTTTTGACAGCATCGATACTATCCCCAATGGCGGCAAGGCTTGCTTGCCCGCCACCCATGAAGCGCTCCATGTCCAATACCACCAGCTTTACGCGCTTGTCGCTTTGGGCAATCTTCAAAGCCCGAATGATGTCGCGTTGGCGGATTTCACCTACGGGGGCCGCCGAAGATGTCAGCGCCGTCAGCGGGTCTATTTCCGCTGGCTGTTCAGCGACCACGCCATCCAGCTTGAGCAACAACGCACCATCGCGCACCATTGCGGGGTTCGGATTTGCATTCAGCAGCGCGAAAACAGACGCAAAAAAAAGCGCCAGAAACAGCAGCACAAACAGGTCCTTTACACCGACCAAAATTTTCCAGCTCACGCGCATAAACTGCATTTTTCGACATCCTTAAAAACCGTACGAAGAATGTAAGCACTTCTGCAGTAATTGCCACCAACGTTCGACAAAAAGCATGGGCTTGGCAAAAGCGCGCGCGAAGCCGGCAACAGAAAAGGGCCACTGGAATTAACCAGCGGCCCTTAAACATGGGTCAGCGGTCGGACGCCCGCTGCCGGAAGTTGCGTTCATGCCGTGAGCGGCATCGCCGATTTGCTCAGCGGCCGATCTCCCGAACGGAATTGTCCGACCTCTTAACTGAACCATGAGACATCGGATCACCTCCTTTCGTTGAATGGAATTTGCTTGCATCAAACATTTATCTGCCCTCCGCAGGCGCAAAGTTGAATCAAACGGCGCACACAAACAAGACTTGTAATAATTTTTTATTATGGCAAAAATTGTGGTTCTGCGCCGCGACAAATCGCGCCGACATCACCCCCGACAATCTTCAACTATGCGCGCGATTTCCGCCCATGACGGTAAGATGACGGGCTGCTGTCCCTCTGTTTCAACCAACACGCGGCCACGGCTAAACGCCATAGCATCCAGAATGGAATCGGTTGTTGCGATAGCGGCCGCTAGATAAGTCGAATTTGCTTCACTTGCCGACACTGCCACCGTTTTTGTCATGGACGAGGTGCGGATAACCATACGCGCGCCGGGCGCCGATACTTCACGCAATATTGTGATGCGGCGGTTCTCTAAATCGCAGCGAAAGCTGATCGTAGGGTTGCGCCCCGGCGTGCCGAACTGTGCAATAGAACCGCGCCCATCGCGGCGGTAGGTCCAATTGCCGGGGGTAAAGGGCCAGTCATTCCAATCCCCCGTCAATCGCAGTGGTGGCGCAGCAGCCACAGGCGGCGGTGCAGACACAGCTTTTGGCGCGGGTGGCGTAGGCGGCGCAACACAGGCGGCAAGACCAAGAAAGGCGAAGAGCGATATAAGACGAGTTTGCATCGCTTTGTCTTATGGCCAAATCGTCTACGCTCCGCTAGCGCGTTGCGGCATGGCGACCAAAAAAAAACGATTAGATCAAATCATCCTTGATCGCGGCCTTGCCGAAAGCAAAACCCGCGCCCAGGCGCTTGTGATGGCGGGCCATGTCTATATTGGTGACGCCAAGGCGCTAAAACCTGGGCAACAAATCACCGAAGATGCCGATATCAGCGTGCGCGGCAGCGACCATCCATGGGTGTCCCGCGGCGGTATAAAGCTTGCACATGCGCTTGAGGCGTTTGCCATTAATGTCACCGACAATATTGCCATCGATGTAGGCTCATCAACGGGCGGCTTTACCGATGTGCTGCTGACCCATGGTGCAACACGCGTCTACGCCGTCGATAGCGGCACAAACCAGCTCGCGTGGAAATTACGCCAGGACCCGCGTGTCATTGTTCATGAACAAACAAGCGCGCGCATCTTGACCGACGCCCACATAGATGAGCCTGTTGACCTCATCGTTTGCGACGCGAGCTTCATTGGCTTAGCTAAGGTCCTTGAGCGGCCCTTATCCTTCGCCAAAAGCAAGGCGCAGCTCATCGCACTCATTAAACCGCAATTTGAGGCTGGCCGCGAAGAAGTGGGTAAAGGCGGCGTTGTCCGTGACGCAGATGTGCACACACGTGTCTGTGACGAAGTAAAAACATGGCTCGTCAGTCAAAATTGGACCGTGCACGGCCTAACCACCAGCCCGATTACCGGACCGCAAGGCAATGTCGAATTTCTGATATGGGCGCAAAACGCTTAGCGCCCATATCCAAGTCACAGTGCCCTTTCGGGGTCCTACGCCTAAACCTTGTACATCCCGTTGACCCGCGCGGCATAACGCTCACGTATGACATGCCGGCGAATTTTCATGCTGGGGGTCATCTCGCCATTTTCGATGGAAAAAGGCTCATCCGCAAATTCGAACTGCCGCACTTTTTCGGTGACCGATACATCGGCATTTACGCGATCCACGGCCGCGCGCACTGCGGCGCGAAATTGCGGATTGGCTTGCAGCTCGGCAAAGTCAAATTTCATATCTTGCGCCTGCGCCCATTCCAACGCCCATTCGGGATCTGGCACAATGAGGCCGACGATATAGGGTCTTTTGTCGCCTGACACCATCGCCTGCAATATCTCGGGCTGAAGCGTGAGCATGCCTTCGATTTTTTGTGGCGCGATATTGTCACCCTTGTCGTTGACGATGAGGTCTTTCTTGCGATCGGTAATGGCAATGCGGCCTTGGTCATCAATATGGCCAATGTCACCTGTGTGCAGCCAGCCATCAATGAGAACACGGTCGGTTTCGGCCTTGTTGCGCCAATATCCCTTCATCACCAAAGGTCCGCGCACCAATATTTCGCCATCCTCGGCAATTTTGACTTCTGTGTTTTTCAATGGCGGACCAACAGTATCCATTTTGATACCTGCGCTTGGCCGGTTGCAGCTGATGACGGGGCCGGATTCAGTCTGGCCATAGCCTTGCAGCAGCGTAATACCCAAGGATTGGAAAAACACGCCAATGTCGGGGTTTAGTGGCGCGCCACCGGACACCATGGCCTTCATCCGGCCACCAAAGCGTGCTTGGATTTTGGGCTTGATCGTGCGCGATAAAATCAAGCGCATCGGTGCATCGACCAGTCGCCCGCGCCCGAAATAGTCACGCTCCCCGATGGTCAGCGCCTTATCGAGCAGATAATTGGGCAGCTTGCCCTGCTTCTCAACGGCCTTGATCATCCGTTGGCGCAGCACTTCAAAAAGGCGTGGGACCACCACCATGACCGTTGGACGCGTTTCTTCGATATTGGATGCCAGTTTCTCTAGGCCTTCAGCATAATAGATTTGCGCGCCCACGCCGATTGGCAAGAATTGCCCACCGCTATGTTCATAGGCATGCGACAAAGGCAGGAAGGACAAGAAGACCTCTTCTTCGTCCAAGCCGAAATCCTCCCGCAGGACGGCAGCCGCGCCGTCGGCATTATGCAAAATCGCACCATGATGCTGCATCACACCACGGGGTGCCCCACCGGTGCCGCTGGTGTAAATGATACAGGCCAAATCATCGCGGGTAACAGACGCCATCGCCGTTTCGCTGGCGCGCACATCGGCATCGGTACCTTTAACCATATCGGCCCAGTGATGCACCGACAATTGCCCCTGTTGCATCGCAGGCTGTGGGTCCATCGTAATGATAAATTCCGCCTGCGACGACCGCAACGCCGCTGGCGTCAATGTCTTGGCAAGCTTGGCCGTCGATACGATGACGGCGCGCGCATCGCTATTGTCCAAAATATGCTGATGGTCGCGTTCGGTGTTGGTGACATAGGTCGGCACAGTCACGCAACCCGCCGCCATGATACCCAAATCGGCAATGCACCATTCGGGCCGATTTTCCGACACGAGCATGACTCGGTCACCCTTTTGTAGTCCCAGTTGACGCAGCGACTTTGCAAAGCCAGCCACTTGGCGGGCAACTTCGGACCAGCTGATTGAATGCCAATCCCCGTCATGCTTTGCCCATAAAAATGGCGCGTTGCCGCGGTGACGCGCGCGCGCGAAAAACATGGTTACAAGATTAGGGAAGCTGTCAAAGTCGTCAAACTGTTCAGCAGCCATATATGCTCTCCTGCAAATTTCCAGCCATGCCTTGGCCTGTTTTTGTTATTCTATTTTCGGTAGCGCCACTCGCAATCGGGTGCAATGCGCGTCTTTTATCCGACGCTGGGCAATGGCACGTCCGCAGCAGCGGGGGGCTGGATGATCGTGACCTTACCCTTCGCATCGATTGTTGCCGATGTCCCTTCGCTGCGTGGATCCGCCGCGCCTGTCCACGCGCCGTTGAGAAATTGCGCACCGTTTACCTTCGACCCGAGATCCGCGACGCGGACCTTCTGTCCGAACGCAGAAATCTGCTCTGCCATTGCCGCGAGCGGTGTGTTTTGCTCCACCTCCAACTGCCCGCCGCCAAAATAGATATTCGGCAGCTTTATGGCTTGATCAAGCGGCAAGCCGAAGTCCAGCACGCCAATCAGCGTCTTCGTTACATGCATGATAATCCGCTTTCCACCGGCTGAACCCAGCGTCAGAACCGCCCGACCATCGCGATCAAAAACCATAGTCGGCGACATCGAAGACAAAGGCCGCTTTCCGCCGGCCACGCGATTTGCCACAGGTGCGCCGTCCTTTTCAGGGGCAAAGGTAAAGTCCGTGAGCTCATTGTTTAAAAAGAACCCGCCTGCGACGAGCTGGCTGCCAAACGGACCTTCAATTGTTGACGTCATATTGGCAATATTGCCATTGGCATCGACCGCCGTGAAATGGGTCGTGCCCGCAACTTCGCTGGAAATCGCGGCTGTGCGTGGCGTGGCACCGGATGGTTTGCCGGCGGGATAGTCGCTCCGCGCTTTTTCCGCATCAATTAGCGCAGAGCGTTCTTGAATATATTCGGGGTTTAATAGCCCAACGACCGGCACATCGACAAAGGCATCATCCGCCAGATATTTTTCGCGGTCTGCATAAGCCAATTGCATCGCTTGGCCAATCAGATGCCAGCTTTTGGGGCTATCCTTGCCCATTGCGGTCAAATCAAAACGCTGCAACGTGCCCAAAATCTGAAGCACGGTGGTCGCACCCGACGAAGGTGGTGCCATGCCACATACGACATAGACCCGATAGGGCGCGCATACTGCCTTCTGCTCTTTGGCACGATATTGCGCGAGATCGGTCATCGTGATGTCACCGGGGCTTAGCTTGCTGGTGGTAACAGCTTGCACAATCTGGTTGGCAACTGCGCCAGTGTAAAATGCATCAGGCCCTTTTTTGGCCAGCAGCTTCAGCGTTGCTGCAAGCTTTGGGTTTTTCAGCGTCATGCCTGCCTGAACGGGCTTGCCATCGCGCCAATAAATCGCGCGGGCTTCGTCGAAATTCGGCCACAGCCGCTGAACACCTTGCAACCGTGACTCGAGCGTTTTGTTAACGATGAAACCTTTGTCCGAAAGGCGGATCGCAGGCTTAAACACAATCGCCCACGGCAGCTTGCCCCATTTGGCGTGCGTTTGTGCCATCAACTGTATGTTGCCTGGCACGCCGACCGAATGTCCGCCTTGAAAGGCCTCAAGAAAGCCTAGGGGCTTACCATCTGGCCCAACGAAACGGTCGGACTTCGCCGCCGCTGGCGCCGTTTCGCGACCATTTATCGTCGTCAACAGGCCTTTCGCGCTATCGTGATACAGCAAGAACCCACCGCCGCCGATACCACTCGATTGCGGTTCAACCACGGTCAACGCCAGCATCATCGCCATAGCCGCATCAGCCGCAGTGCCACCTTGGCGCAGCATTTCCATGCCCGCTTCAGTGACACGAGGATCAGCGGAAGACGTGACGCCGACATTTTGAGCGGTTGCCGTTTGGGTGAAAAGGACGGCGGATACGGTGAAGGCGAGCAATGATTTTTTCATACTCTCAACTTAGCCACCTTCGATCGATAAAGCCAAGCGCAGATTTATCCGTCGACGCCAATCGCCTCGGTTATATTGGTAAAACCATCCGCTTGTAAAAGGCCTACAAGCTGCTTGTTCATTTTGCGCGCAAGGCCTGGACCTTCATACACCAAAGCGCTGTAAATCTGCACCAAAGACGCCCCAGCGCGGATACGGGCATAGGCGTCCTGCGCCGATGCAATACCGCCTACGCCAATCAACTGGAGTTGCCCCCCGCTGGCCTTGCGGAAGTCGATTATGCGCTGCTGTGCCATATCACGCAGTGGTGCACCGGACAGCCCGCCTGCCTCTCCTGCATGGCGAGACACCAAAGCAGGGCGCGACACCGTAGTGTTCGATACAATCAACGCTGCAATGCCCCGTGCCATGGCAACGCCAACAATATCATCAATGTCCGCAGGCTGCAGATCAGGTGCGACTTTCAAAAATACTGGTGTGTCACGCATCCGCGCAGCCATCACCTGCGCCAGCAAATCGTCCAACGCAGCCTTGTCCTGCAAGGCGCGAAGACCCGGCGTATTGGGCGAGCTAATATTGACGGTCAGATAATCGGCGAGCGCCTCCATGTTACGCACACCAATAACATAATCCGCCACGCGGTCTGCGCTGTCCTTATTGGCCCCAATGTTGATACCGATTGGGCCTGTCCGTGCCTGTTCGGGAATGTTGCGCAGCAGGCTTATGGCCGCTTGCTGCCCAGCATTGTTAAAGCCCATGCGATTAATGACCGCTGCATCCTCAACCAAACGAAACAGCCGCGGCTTTGGATTACCTTCTTGCGGTAACGGCGTCAGCGTCCCCACCTCAGTAAATCCGAAACCGAGACGTAGGATTTCGACAGGAACTTGCGCGTTTTTGTCATAGCCAGGTGCAAGGCCAACAGGATTAGAAAACCGTAAACCCGCAAATGTTTGGGCAAGGAGCGGGCTATCCGCACCAAGCGGCGGAATCGGCATAAGCGTCAGCGCGGTCAGAGACAAATTATGCGCGGTCTCGGCGTCAGCCTTGAACAAAAGGGGGCGTGCGAACTTGTAGAACATGCCCTCGCCTATTCACGACTCTTTCGCGACGCGCAACGACGATAGTTATGCCTTGGGGCGGATTTTCTCCGTCAAAGGCCCTGCCCCGTTATCTTGGGCTGCTGCAGCTGATGGCTTTGCCTTGCGTCGGCGCAAATTGGCCCGCAATGCTTCGCGCAGCCGCTCTGCCTTGATACGCTCTTTGTCCTCTGCATCTTTTGCCAATGCCATTCTCCTATGCGCGCTATCGACCTGCCCGCGCGATGCCAAATGGCAAGCCAGCGCGCAAGCCGCTTGACATTAAGCCCCAGCCTTCGCATAGGGCCGCACCTTCGGTATTGCTGCTGTAGCTCAGTGGTAGAGCGCGTCATTGGTAATGACGAGGTCGGGAGTTCAATCCTCCCCAGCAGCACCAGGAAGTCCCTCATATCTCCAGTGATTTCAGGCTATCGGCTTTACGTGATATTAATCACGTAATTTCCGTTACTTGTAGCAATAGTTATTAAGAGGCTCCGGAAAAACAGCTTGTAGGGGCTGATGATTGCAAAAACCCCTGCGTTTTCCATGACCCTATATTGTTTATGTCTCAAATTATAAAAAGAGTTTTGTGCTAACGGGCCATATCTCCCCCGCTTTGGCGAATGAAAGCGGTTCATATGTCCAACCATCTCAAAGAGTTGATGGCGAACCTCCATATTGGCAAACTGTTACGACAAGCTGGCGTCTACCGCCTCCGCTTCATCACAATCGTTTCAACCTGACTGTCGATCCGCCAACGTGCAACGCCTCTGGAAGATAATTTAGCCGACTATGGCTGCGTCGACTTGCCAAAAGCGCGATACGCCAAGCCAAGTAGCGCAATCATTACGGCTTCAGCTATCATCGGAGGGACCGTCGTCGGTGCAGTACCATCAAACGCGATGCTCACGAAACGACCGAGCAGCGCAAATGTGAGAAGCATCAGTGGCACCATGAGGGGGACACGGTCGGCGCGCCACGCACCGATTAATGAAAATACAGCACCTGTCAGAAAGAATGCCGGGAAGTCGGCGCGCATGGTCGCCATTCCCTGCGTCCCTATTGGAGAGATCGCGAATTCAGCCGCCATTTTGACGGGGTTAAACAGGAAGCTCAAACCGATAACAATATTCAAAAGACCGACGAGGCCAATCAGGAATTGCATTGTTCTTTTCATGTGTTCTCTCCCCCCAAAGTTGGCGAAGGGTGCGCAGATACCATTCTTCGCCCAATAATATGGCATTGATAATGACACTAGATTACGTCAAACATGATGACAAGACGCATTATTATAAGGACCAACTCCAATGTACGCGATTAACGGAGCACTGGGCTCACCTTATTCGATGAAGATGCGGGCGCTGATGCGCTATCGGCGCATCCCGCATCTCTGGGTCCATGGTGCAGACACGCGCGATGCACTAAGCAAGGTCAAGGCACCTGTCATCCCAGTGATGGAATATCCCGATGGGACATTTCACAATGATTCGACGCCGCTCATCTATGATTTGGAGGCGCGCCACGCTGAGCGATCGGTGATCCCGCCCGATCCGGCGTGTGCCTTTATCGCGCATCTGATTGAGGATTTTGCTGACGAGTGGGTAACAAAGGCCATGTTTGGGTATCGCTGGCTGGAGGAGGTAGACCAAATCCAGATGAGCCGCTGGCTGGCTTTTGACGCGATGAAGGGCGGCGGATTGGCAACGAGCCAGGCTTTTGCCGAACAGTTCCGCGCACGTCAGGTTGGCCGCATGGCGATTGTCGGTTGCGCGGCAGAAAACTTCCCGCTGATTGAAGCCTCAACGCGCGCAATTTTAGCTGCGCTGGAGGCGCATGTGGTGGATAACCACTGCCTGTTCGGCACCCGCCCAAGCATCGCTGAATTCGGCATGTATGGACAATTGTCGCAGCTTGGCGTTGATCCCACCGCGCAAGCGATGATGCGCAAAGACTATCCCTATAGTTTCCGCTGGCTGCTGCATGTTGACGATATGTCCGGAATAAACGGGAAATGGGATACGGAGGCTACAGCCGTGAATGCGCCCTTTGCGCCGATCATCACCGCTTGGCTAGAACAGGTGGGCGAAATCTACATGCCCTTTCTCCTCGCCAACGCCGCCGCGATTGAAGCAGGAGATGAAACATTCAGCATCACGGCCATGGGCCTGCCCTACACGCAAGGCGTATTCAAATATCAGGTAAAGTGCCTAGCTGATTTGCGCGCACGCTATGCCGCATTAGACAAGGCAGCGCGGGAAAAGGTTGATCCGCTGCTCGCACAGACGAGCTGCCTCAACGCTTTGTTAAGCCAATGAGTCTGAAGAGAGCGGCAAGCTTATTGACGGCACTGGCGTTGCTCAGCCCAGCAACGCTGGGCGCACAAGCGGCGCCAACGAAACGTCCCAATATTGTCATCCTCCTCGCCGATGACTGGGGTTTTACAGATGTAGGGGCCTTCGGCGGCGAGATTGCGACACCCAATATTGACGCGCTTGCCGCCAAGGGCGTTCGTTTTTCGAACTTCCATGTGGCGGGGTCCTGCTCGCCAACGCGCGCGATGCTGCAAACCGGTGTGATCAACCACCGCGCTGGCCTGGGCAATATGCCCGAAACAATCCCACCGGAACATCTGGGCAAACCCGGCTATGAAGCGCAACTCAACAAACGCGTGGTTACCATTGCAGACCAATTACGCGCGGGTGGTTACCGCACCTACCTGACGGGGAAATGGCATCTGGGACACACGCCAGATACCTTGCCGACCGTGCGCGGCTATGATCGGGCGCTTGCCCTCGCGCAATCGGGCGCAGACAATTTTGAAGATAAACCCAATCTGCTGATTTATGACAAGACGGAATGGAGTGAGGACGGAAAGCCAGCAAAACTGCCCAAGCGCTTCTATTCCTCAACCCTGATTATCGACAAAATGATCAGCTATATCGACCGTGATAAGGCCAGCGGAAAGCCTTTTCTTGCATCGGTCAACTTCATTGCAAACCATATTCCGGTGCAGGCACGCGATGCTGACATTGCGGCTTATGCGGGGCGCTACAACGCGGGTTGGACGGTACTGCGCAACGAACGCCGCGCCGCTGCGATTGCCAAAGGCGTGATGCCAGCCGACGTTCGGACGGTTACGATGAACACCAGCGGGGATTGGTCAAAATTGTCGGCACAACAGCGCCAACAACGAGCTGGCGCGATGGCCGCTTATGCGGCTATGGGCACGGCGATGGATCGGGAAATCGGCCGATTGATCGCGCATCTCAAGACAATCGGCGCATATGAAAATACCATCTTCGTGTTTCTGTCTGACAATGGCGCCGAAGCCACTGACCCCATGAACATGGGTGCATTCACGCGCTGGAACGCCAATCAACTATATGATCAAAGCATCGCCCAACAGGGACGCCCGGGTTCGCTGACCGCGCAAGGTGCAGGGTTTGCCAGCGCATCGGTTTCGCCGCTGCGTGGATATAAGTTTACCGCGAGCGAGGGTGGCTTGCGTGTTCCGATGATACTGGCCTGGCCGGGCAACCCTGCGATCAAAGGCGGCAGCGTTGCCACAGGTTTCGCCCATGTCACCGATATGCCGATGACTTTGCTAAAACTTGCTGGGGTTGCGCCGCAACAAGGCCGTTTTGCGGGGCGCCCCGTCGAGCCAATGACTGGGGTGGACCTAACACCTATGCTCACAGGGGCCGCATTGTCCGTCCATTCAGCAGACAAGCCGTTGGGGTATGAATTATCTGGCAATGCGGTGTTGTTCAAAGGCAATTACAAGCTGGTTAAAAACCTGCCGCCTTATGGAGATGGCCGCTGGCGGCTTTACAACATCAGCGCCGACCCCGGCGAGACCGTGGATTTATCAGGCTCTGACCCAGCGCGCTTTACTGCCATGCAAAAGGATTATGTTGCCTTTGCCAAGGTAAACAAAGTGTTGCCCATGCCCGAAGGTTACACGGCGCCCAAACAGATTTTTGCCAATGCGATGCGCACATTATTGGTACCCAGACTGCTAGAGCTGTGGCCGCTGGGCGCCTTATTGGGGATTGCCATAGCAACCGCAATATGGTGGCGCAGACGGCGCAATACTCGATGAAGGGCTATTGGCCTAGTCCCTGGCCTAGCGAGGACGGCGGTCCTCGCCGGTTACAGTCGACACCCGATCCCCAGGCTCTGGCACAACCTAATAGTCTGCGGTTAGCGACGACCTCGCGGCGTCGGTTGATGACGACGATGACCGTGCTTGGCGATCCGGGCGAAATTTTCATGCTGACCCATCAGGCGCTGCGATCACAGATCGGGCTGCCAACCACCGCGCAGGTCGAGCGTATCGATCCGTTGACACTACGCCCTCTCGTCCGCAGCCCCCGTCTTGATGGCGGCCCAATGTGGCCGGGTGGTATGGCTATCCACCGCAATGGCGATCTGTACACCGTCTATGGGCGCCACATTCACCGCTTAGCCCGCGCAGATTTAACTGTCCGCGCAGCAGCGAAATTGCCCGTCAATCAGCCCTATAACAGTTTCGTGATTTTGGATTGCGGGTTGATTATAACGAAGAACCTGTCGCTTCGCTCCACAGCACAGCTTTGCGTTATCGATCCGGACGATTTGTCTCTCGTCTGCCCCCCGCTTGATTGCGCCGAGCCATCGGTGGCGCGACTCAGCGCCGTTGGAAATACCGTCTATATCGTCGGTGTGCGGACATTAACCCGCTATCATTGGGATGGCACTGCCCTGCGCCGCGACGATAGCTGGGCCTGCCCCTATATCGGCGATAGCCAGCGCAGCCATGGTTGGGATGCGGTGATCGGAGATCGGCACCTTTGGCTGATGGACAACGGCCAGCATCGCTATCGTACAAATATGGTCGGACGCGGCGTTGCGCAGGCACCTAACCGGCTCATCCGCGTTTCCCTTGCAGATGCTGAAAACTGGCAATCCATCGACGTCAGCGGTTTGCCGGGTGGCAGCGTCACCAACCCGCCGCTCTGGGACGAAGCGCGACAAATCGTCATTGCATATGACAGCGCCAATCGCGTCATCTGTGGCTTCCGCTTCGAAGAAGAGAAGCGTGCGCTTGTGCCATTGTGGAGGCGAGATGGTTTGGGCTGCGCCAGCCACATGCTGCATTTCCCCGAAAGCGGCCTGATTTGCACTAATGATTATCAGCGCCGCGAAGCAATCGTCCTGCTCGACATCTCCAGCGGAGCGACAGTATCGCGGGTCGAAACAGGTGGGTTGATGCAAGGCGTAGTGTTTCCCTCACCCGGCTGGAACCAAGATTTCTATTGGTGCTCGATGGACCAGGTGACGCGGATCGCATTGATATGATCCGCGCAGCCGAACTTATGTCTGTGACGCGATGAAATTGAGGATGAGATCGACAAGCTTTTCGGGTTGATCTTCCTGACAGAAATGGCTGGCGTCGATCCGGCAATGCGGTTGCCCCTTGGTACCGGGAATGCGTCGCTGAATTTCGGTATCGAGATGCCCCAGCACTTTGTCCTGATTACCAAAGCAAGTGCGCACCGGCTTTTCGAAGCGTTCAAGCTTTGCCCAAGCGGCACGATTTTCGGCGGCTGAAGGATGATCCGGTGTTATGGGCACGAGCAAGGGAAACTGGCGGGCGCCGGCTTTAAAACGCGCATCGGGGAACGGCGCGTCATACGCATCGATTTCGGCGCTGGTCAGTGCGCGATTACAGCCCCCATCGACGATCCGGCCTGTCTTAAATTCAGGAGTAGCCTGACTGAACGCGCGCCAAGCATCGAATCCCGGTCCAATGCTCTCACCTACGGGCAGATAGGTGTTAGAAATGACCAATCGCGCAAAACGCTCCGGAAAGGCCGCGACCAGTCGCAGGCCAATCAACCCACCCCAATCCTGACAAAACAGCGTGATGTTGTTTAGATCAAGCTGCGTCAGCCAGTCGCTCATCCAAGCGACATGGCGTTCATAGCTATAATCATCGCAATTGGCGGGCTTGTCAGACTTGCCAAAGCCGATCAGATCAGGCGCCAATACGCGGTGCCCAGCGGCAGCGAGCGACGGTATAAAATTGCGGTAGAGATAGGACCAAGTCGGCTCACCATGGAGCAGTAAGATCGGCGCCGCTCCACGATCCCCTTCATCGACATAATGGAGGCGTAAGGGGGGCGTATTTTGCGCATTAACCTCAAGATAATGTGCTGCGAAGGGATAGTCGGGAAGGTCGGCGAAAGCAGCTTCGGGGGTTCGCAAAACTTTCAAGGCGAAAGCACTTTTAGGATGGAATCGACAAAGCCTTGCGGATCATTTTCCTGAATGAAGTGCCCACCCTTCAAGGTGCAATGCGGCTGCCCCGCCGTACCTGGAACGCGGCCAATGAAACGGCTCTCGCCGCCGCGCGTCACGGGATCGCCATCGCTGAAGCAGCATAAGAACGGCTTGTCCCATTGCTCAAACACTTGCCACGCGCGTTTCTGATCAGGGATCGCGATATTATTCTCAAACGGAACAAAGGTCGGGAATATCCGCGCTCCAGCCTTATAGCGGCTGTCTGGAAACGGCGCGTCATAAGCTGCAATCTCAGCAGCGCTCAGCGCGCGCTTTGCCCCAGCGTTGACGATTCGGCCAATCGGGAAAAATGGGCTCCATTTGGAAAAGGCCCGCCAAATGGCAAAAGCGCGGGGCGCAGGACCACCTTCGGGCAATCCGCCATTGGACAAAACGACGCTGGCAAAACGATCCGGCATGTCTGCGACAAGACGCAGGCCGATTAGCGACCCCCAATCCTGACAGACCAGCGTCATATTGGTCAGGTCCAACGCTTCTATCCACTGCCGCATCCAACCGACATGGCGCGCATAGCTATAGTCGGTTTTTTTAGTTGGCTTGTCCGATTTGCCAAAGCCAATCAGATCAGGCGCGACAACACGAAAACCTGCTGCAACTACGGGGCCAATCATATGGCGATATAGGTAACTCCAGCTTGGTTCGCCATGCATCATCAGCACGACCGGCGCATCGCGGGGCCCTTCATCGACATAATGCACGCGCAAGGGCGTTCCGTCCGAGGGATCAGCAATTTCCAGATAATTTGGCGCAAAAGGAAAATCCTGAATATCGGCAAAGGCGCTATCGGGTGTGCGAAGGACTTTCAAAATTTATCCCCTAAAAAATATTATATTGGCACTTTAGGTGTCAGATTATGAATGGCAGGTCAAGAAGCTGGTCCAATCTTCTTCCTATCAACGAGCCTAAACCCAATATGGTCAGTTCCTAGCCCGCGCTCCTGAAACTGACGCGCAGAGGGGCGATAGCGCGCGCAATAATTTGCGGCGCAGAGATAAGATCCGCCCTTGATTACATTAACCGGTTCGCTCGCGCCGAGGCGTGATCCGCTGGCGCTCGTCCATTCCCACACATTCCCGATCATATCATACAGACCCAATCGGTTCGGTTGGAAGCAGCCGACCGGCGCCCGCCCGACATACCCATCGGTGTTAAGATTTTTGACCGGAAAGACACCTTGATAATAATTTGCTTGCGGCCGCCCCTGTGCATCAACCGGCTCCGGCAAAGCCGCGGCACCGCCGCGCGCGGCATATTCCCACTGTGCCTCACTCGGCAATTCCTTGCCCACCCATTGCGCATAGGCCTCTGCATCTTGATAAGCGATCTGAACAACAGGCTCCTTGTCTCGGCCTACGATGCTCTCTTTCTGTCCAGAAGGATGCCGCCACTGTGCGCCCGGTACCCAACGCCACCAGCGCGGGTCAGCGTCTGACGGAATATTGAACACAGCAGAGCCGGGAACCCGCATTTCTGGCGGTGCATCAGGCAGCTTGGGGGGATCGCGCTCTGCTAAAGTCTTATAACCTGTCGCCTTTACAAAAGCTGCGAATTCGGCGTTGGTTACTTCATGTGTGTCGATCCAAAATCCCTTGACCGTCACGGTCTGCGGTGGCCCTTCCTCAGAGTAATGGGGATTATCGCCCATGACGAAGCTACCGCCAGCTACCCAAACCATATCATTACTGGACCGGCCAGTGCATAGAATTTCGGGTGGCACAACTTCATCACCGCAACCAGACAACAGCAGCAGGCCGAGCGCAAAACCAAAGCGATGCATTAGGCTTCCGGCATGCCAACCAAAGTATTTTCCAACAAACGCCGCACGACAGCCTTGGCGTCGTCAACAGGTAGTTCTTGATCATGCCGCAACGATTGCCATGTTTGGAAACTTAAAAGGACATTAATGGCGCGCACGCCAACCACATCCGCTTTAACCGTCGTAGGCAAATGTGTATCAAGGGTGCTCCATTCCAACCGCTGCATCCAGCGATAATCCTGCATCAGATAAGTGGATTGGAAACGCCTAATACTGGATGAAATCCGATAAGGCAAAATGGTTTCGAAAATGGAGGCACGACGATTGGCAATATCGAAAAATTTTTCTTTCCAAGTAGCGCCGGTTGGTGGCTGCAAGATGATAGGCATCACCTTCGACGCAATTAATTCTCCCAATTCTCGGTAAAGTGCATCCATATCTTTAAAATGACGGAACACTGAACGCAGACCGACGCCTGCTATTTCCGCAACACGCGCGGCGCTGGGGTCGACTTCGCCTTGGCCCACCAAATCAAGCAAAGCATCAATAATCTTGGCTCGGCTGGCACGGCTGCGTTCGCGCCTACCATCAGCCATTTGTGCGGATGATTGTGAAATCATTTTATACGCCTTTTCCGTCTTGCGTCGCCTTTTGCGATAAAAATGCGCGAGAGCAACAAATTTTGCCCAAAATGGGCATCGGGGCTAGTGACAAATGCGATTGTAAATGTATTTTAGCACAATTAATGCCAATAATTATCTAGTGCGTTATGAGAAGAGGAGATAGTGTCAAAATGCCGAAAACAATTTTCATTTTGCCGGCATCGGTTCTGCTACTTTCTGCCACCCCCTTATTGGCGCAAAATACTGTGCGCGCGGCGTGCATGCCGGATATCCGCAAATATTGCTCCGCAGAACTGGCGACTTTTAACCGCGAAAACATCCGCGCCTGCCTCATCAAAAATATCAAACAAACCACACCCGCCTGCCAAGAGGCCGCAAAGGCGCGGCGCGATGCCGAGCGCGCCAAGAAAGCAGGCAGTTAAATGACTATATGGATAATCTGGGTCACGGCGCTGATCGCTTATGGCATATTTCGGTTCTGGTATGATAACTGGTCCGGCCCACTGAAACCTGCCGAAATTGAGGCGTTTCTTGCGCAAACGGCCGGGCGTTTCGAAGGTTCGGGAAATAGCCCTGAGGTTTTGCGCGCTTTCCTTGAGGCCGATGACGGTCGCGAGTTTGTTATGCTCAATCTGGTAAAGGCGCAGATGGAGCACGTTAAGGACCCCAAAACAGGTCAAATGGTTCAAGGCTTTGATCTGCTGAAACGTTATTCGAGACGCTTCATGCCAGTTCTGTTCCGTAATGGCGGCCATCCCGGTATGGTCGGCCGCAAGGTCGGCGGTTATATTGATGCGTGGAATACCGAAGCCGACCCCGACTGGACGGTCTTTGGCCTGATGCGCTATCGTAGCCGCCGCGATATGATGAAATTAGTATTGAATCCGGCCTTTATGGAAGGCCATCCAGACAAGCTGCTCGGTACTTTGGCGACCTTTTCCTTCCCGACCCAGCGTGTGGTATCCTTTTATGTCAGCCCACGTGTCACCGTGGCGTTATTGCTAGCGCTGCTTGCTGCACTGGCACATATCATATGGTTGACGTGCAGCGCATGAAGTCCGCGCGGCCAGAGACGCGTTGGAACCGGCGGCTCTGGATGCGGCTTGCTGCGATCAACGCGCTCCTATCTGTCATCGCACTTATACTCTCTGGGCATTTGGCAGATGATGTCTCATCGATCGTAAGGCTTGGCGCCCAAGTTCAGTTCATGCACAGCATGGCCAGCATCGCATGTGCCACGTTCATGAATGTTGGCGCACAAGGCGCGCGTCACGCCCCGGCCTTTCTCCTCGGTGGATCGCTCTTGTTTGCTTTGCTTCATTATATTGCGCCCTTAGGTTTTTGGAGCTCAACCAACTGGATGAAGGGTTTTGCAGCGGTCGTAATGGCAAGTGGCTGGTTGATCATATTTGCGGCCGGGCGGAATATCGATTTATAAACTGAAGATTGGGGCCCATTGAGGATGTTCAAACTCAGACAAATAATGCCATTTGCATCGCGTGCGCCGTTGGCCCTCGCTGGATGAGCGCGTACCTGCCCCCAAGCACCAACGATCAATATCGTGGCTCCCGCTACGCCGCGTGGTTTTTGGCTCTATATGGATTTTTCTGGATCGTGCCTGGGATGATCCACAGCTTCCTGCCCGATGGTGGTGCGGGTGTAATTGCAGGGCTTGATCTCAGCCATAATCCAACATTGATCTTTGGTTTGTTTGCGTGGGCTGGCGCGACACAGATTGCACATGGCATAGTCACCCTCGCAGTCGCGTTGCGTTACCGCGCACTCGTGCCGCTGTTTCTTTTTGTATCTTTCATTGAGCGCCTGTTGCTTAGCTGGTCGGGTTGGATAAAGCATATACCCCTCAGCGGTCATCACCCACCCGAACATTATGCCAGCCTAGTCTCGCTGCCTGTGGTTTTGCTATTTCTATGGCTGTCCGTGCGGCGTTCAACTTTAACCGAGCCGGAGATTTCTGCATGAAAAAATGGATATGGATCGGGGTATTGGCGCTGTTGATTGGCGCAGGCTATTTCGGTTTTCAGCAGTATAAAATCTATCTGCCCGGCATCATCAGTGAATGGCGCGAACCCATTGCCGAAAACCGTCCAGTTGAATGGGCGCAAGGACCTTCGGCACCCCCCTCCGGCAAACGTCCAACCAATGTCATTCTGATTGTCGCTGATGATCTGGGGATGAACGATATTTCCTTATATGGCGGCGGGGTCGCCGGTGGAGCGGTGCCGACCCCCAATATCGATTCTATCGCCCAACAGGGCGTCAGCTTTGCCAAAGGCTATGCCGCCAATGCCACCTGTTCACCTTCACGCGCGGCCTTGATGACGGGGCGCTATCCAACACGGTTCGGTTTTGAATTTACCGCCGTTCCCGCTGCTTTTGTTTCAAACCTGGCGCATAATGACGGCACATCGCCCTATCCGCCGATTTATCATAAAGAACTGAACCACGACTTACCTGCTTATGCCGATATGGGTGTGCCCAATGCGGAAATCATGTTGCCTGAGGTGCTGAAAGCCAAGGGTTATCATAACATCCACATCGGCAAATGGCATCTGGGTGAGGCCAAGCCATTACGACCAACATCACAAGGATTTGACGAAAGTCTTGGCATGCGTTCCGGCGGGGATTTGTTCATGGCCGAAGACGACCCGCAAGTCGTCAATGCAAAGCTGCCATGGGATCCGATTGACCGCTTTTTATGGGCAAACCTGCCGCATGCCGTTTATTGGGGGGACAGTCAGCGCTTTCGTCCCAAAGGCCATTTGACCGATTATTTCACCGACAATGCGCTCGCCGCGATTGAGGCTAATAAAAACCGGCCTTTCTTCATGTATCTCGCTTATAATGCGCCGCATACGCCACTGCAGGCGCTGAAATCGGATTATGATGCCCTGCCACAGATCAAGGACCACACGCAGCGCGTCTATGGTGCGATGATACGTCAACTCGACCGGCGGATTGGCGATGTTCTGCAAAAGTTAAAGGATACAGGGCTCGACAACAATACGCTGGTCATCTTTACCAGCGACAATGGTGGCGCGTGGTACACAGGCATAAAGGACCACAACACACCCTATCGCGGGTATAAAGGCACCTTCTTCGAAGGGGGTATTCATGTGCCGATGATGATGCGCTGGCCGGGCAAAATTGTACCGGGCACCGTACGTAACGATGTTGCGCAGCATCTCGATATGTTTGCGACAATTGCTGCAGCAACCGGCGCAAGCGTGCCCAATGATCGCAAGATGGACAGCTTTAATCTGTTTGGCACGGGGCCAAAACGCGACATCACCTTTTGGCGTTCGGGGCATTATCGCGTTGTCCGCGCGGGCGACTGGAAATTGCAAATTTCCAAACGTCCTAACAAGGCCTGGCTGTTTAACCTCGCCACCGATCCAACCGAACAGGTCAATTTGGCCGCCAAGAATCCGGCGCGTGTAGCCGAACTGCGTAAGTTGATTGAGGCACACAATGCCGGATTGCCTAAGCCGCTCTGGCCCGGCTTGCTTGAAGGTGCGATCCGTATCGACGTTCCTCTCAATGCGCGATGGCAGAAAGATCAGGAATATGTCTATTGGGCCAACTAATCGCGCAGCGATGCTCAGGTCATGTCGATAGGTATCGCCACAGGCGGCAAACTCCACCCTATCCTCGCCCACTGCACGCTCCGCGATCGCATGTCGAAGTGTCAACTCAGAAGCGGACTGACGGAACCTATCTGGTCATCGTGACAGCCATACGGAAAACGCAGAAAACGCGCGATCGCGGCCCAAAGATCCTCAAACCAAAATGCCCGCTCAGGCAACGCAATATGGCGAATCTCCATTCGAGCCGAAGGGACTGCGGTCGATATCTTTGCCGCCAGTTCGACTAGATTATATTATCTAGCCTAATGCTAGCTGGGCACGCCGTTCACGATGGCTTCATCCACGCTTAGGTCGCGGGCGATTTCGCGGGCGGTCATTTTGGCGGACATCATAACGGATGGCGTGCCCCCACCGGGCTGCGTGCCTTGGCCGACCAGATAGAGATTATGCACATCTTCCGATTTATTGTGCGGGCGGAAGAAAGCGGTTTGGGTCAGGACAGGTTCGACGCCAAAGCCATTGCCCAAATAAGACCCCAAAGTTTCGGCAAAATAATCAGGCGTGATGAAGCTCATATGTTTCAACCGCGCCGCAAGATCGGGGATATAGCCGCGCTCTTCCAAGAAGGTCAGCACCCGCGCGCTCAGCTTGGGCCCTTCAACATCCCAATCGATACCGCTGGCGTTATTGGGTACGGGGATAAGCGTATAGGCCGCATGATGCCCCGCAGGCGCCATGGTTGGATCGGTCAGCGTCGGAATATGCAGATATTGCGAGAAGTCGGGGCTCATCACCTTTTGCTCGAAAATCTCATCGAGCAACGCTTCGTAACGCGGCCCCAATATGATGTTATGGTGGCGCAAATCGGGGTCATTGTCGCGGCATTCATAACCGAAATAAATCACCATCAAAGACATGGATTGCTTGCGGAATTTCACCAAGGCATCGCGGTTAATGCGCCGATGCGCCTTATCGACCAGCTTGAGATAGGTCGTGGCATAATCGGCGTTCGATACCACAACATCGGCATTTATCGTCTCGCCGCTTGCCAGCTCGACGCCTTTGGCAACGCCATTTTCCACTAATATGCGCTGCACCGGTGCATTCAGCCGCAACCGACCGCCCATATCTTCATATTTTTTGACTAAGCCAGCGACCAACGCGCCCGTGCCGCCTTTGGCATAATGAATGCCCCAGGTTTTTTCGACAAAATGGATCATCGCATAAATCGCCGGCACCTTCATTGGGTTACCGCCGACCAGAAGGGGTTCAAAACTGAACACCTGACGCATTTTGTCGGATTTAAAATATTTGCTGACCATGCCGAACAGCGACCGCACCGCGCCCAGCTTCAGCAAATCGGGTACCACGCGCAGCATCGACCCAAGGCTGCCGAAATAGGTATAGCCCAGTGTCAAAAAGCCGCGTTTAAAAATCGCGCGGGCTTGTTCGTGAAAGGCTTCATATCCTGCAAGATCCTCTGGCGCCAGACGCTGGATCTGCGTCCGCGTACTAACAGGATCGCCGTCATAATCAAAAAATGTGCCGTCATCGAAATAGATGCGGTAAAAGGGAAGTATCGGGATTATCTCGACATATTTGCTGGTATTCGGGCCGCCCGAAATGCCTTCACGCACGCGGTTATCTTCGTCCAAAACATGGGCTGGAAAGTCTGGCTCTCCCAACATCGCATGGTCTTGCTGCAGGCTAAACAATTCCTCAATGAAATGGGGCACGGTCAGAACCGTTGGCCCCATATCAAAGACAAAGCCATCGGCCTTGCGGACATAGGCACGGCCACCGGGGGCATCCAATGCCTCGACGATTTCGGTGTCAAAGCCAAGGCTTTGTAACCGCATGGCGCATGCTATGCCGCCAATACCTGCACCAATGACAACTGCTTTACGTCGCAACATACTGGATAACCCCTTATGGCCCCGCTGCTACTGCCTAAAGCGCCGCGCAACAACCTAGATGTTATCCTAGGTTATGTTGGGGGCTATGGCATATCCGCCATGGTCAGCAGCATCAGCAATCCCGTCGACATGCCTTTTACGCTCTGGCCCTTTTCCACATCAATCCATTCGTCGAGCGCGTGCGCGCGGCCACCACTTCCGCCTGATCCGATGGTCAGCGCTGGCACGCCTAAGCTCATGGGCAGATTGGCATCGGTGGAGGATGCAGACAATTGCGGCGTCATGCCATTGGCGCGAATGGCGGCCGCGGCAATTTGCGTAATCGCCGCGCTTTGCGCCGTCAGCCCCGCTGGCCGGTCACCAATCAGCTTCGTTTCGGCGACAATCTTACCCTCTCTAACCGCGCGCGCCGTATTTTCGGCATTTACGCTGTCCTGCACGATCGACAAAAACTTTTGCTCGATTTTGGTCAGCTCCGCCGGACTTTCGGAACGGAAATCAAATTCCATAAACACTTCATGGGGAATGGAGTTGACCGACGTACCGCCGCCTGTGACCGACGCCGCATAGGTGGTTTTCGGCGAAGCCGGCACGGGTATTTTATACAATTCAGTGACCGTCTGCCCCATCGCCACCATAGGGTTCACAAGGCCAAAGGCGCCATAGCTATGGCCGCCTGGTCCCTTATAGCTAATCCGGTACCGCCGCGATCCCACGCCGCCATTGACCACGCGTTCGGGGTCAGTGCCGTCCATCGACATAAAGGCTTTTACCCGATCCTTATATTTCCCCTTGGTGAGGAGATAGCGCACACCGCGCAAGTCGCCCGGCCCCTCCTCGCCCACATTGCCGACAAACAATATATCGGTCCGCGGACGGACATTCTTGTCCTTCATCGCCCGAGCATAGGCCAAAAGGACGGCAAGGCTGCGTGTGTCGTCGCCAATGCCCGGCGCATATAATCGGGTGCCTTCCCGGCGCACCTTCAACGGCGTACCTTCGGGAAAGACCGTATCAAGATGCGCCGCAAGGACGAGCAGTGGTCCACCCGCAGGGCCCGATCCGCGATACAGGCCCATCGCATTACCCTCGGCATCTATTTCGACATCCTGAAGGCCCGCAGCGCGCAACATTTCCTGATAGGCCTTTGCCCGTTCCGCTTCCTTAAAGGGCGGGGCGGGAATTTCGACGAGCGTGATAATCTCATCCACGATACGGTCATGTTCGGAATCAAGCTGCTGCACCAATGCATTGTAACGTGCGCTTTGCGCCACCTTCTGCACCGCGTCATTGCCTTTCGCAGGCGTCATCGTTGCGCCTAAAGAAGCGAGCATCATCAAGCCTGCGGTAAATTGCATGAGCGACATCCTTATCATGTATTGCGTATCCCAACACCTTGGCCGCGGCGGTACAATTTGTCCATCATGGCAAATGCAGAAAATAGAACGATACCCGTTCCGCACAAACATCGCCGCCCCAGCGCAGGCTTTTGGGTGGGGCTTCAATATCCCTCCCCCTCCCCCCTTAGCCCTTGACGCCGCCATTGGTTTCCCGCCATGCGCTGCTTATGCGTTTCTTTTCCGACAATGCCGCCCCGGTGCATCCTGCCGTCATGCAAGCCATGGCCGATGCCAACCATATCGACACCGCTTATGACGGAGACCAATATAGCGCGCGGTTGGATGCGGCGTTTTCGGAACTTTTTGGCCGCGATGTCGCGGTTTTGTGGGTAGCGACGGGCACGAGCGCGAATTGCCTTGCGCTTGCATCCATGGTGCAACCGCATCAGGGCGTGATTTGCCACCGTGAGGCGCATATTGAGGTGGATGAATGCGGCGCGCCGGGTTTCTACACCGCTGGCGCGAAGTTGATGTTGGTCGATGGCGACGGGGCGAAGATAACGCCAGAGACCGTCACCGCCACGCTGGACGCCATTCGTAAGGATGTGCATCAGGTGCAGGCCGCCGCGGTATCGATTACCAACGCCACCGAATATGGCATGGTCTACACCCCAGCCGAGGTCGCGGCGCTGGGGGCTTTGTGCCGCGAACGGGGGCTTGGTCTGCATATGGACGGCGCGCGATTTGCCAATGCGGTGGCGCATCTGGGCTGCGCGCCTGCCGATGTCACGGTGAACGCAGGGGTCGACATCTTAAGCTTCGGTTTTGTCAAAAATGGCGGCATGGGCGCAGAAGCCTTGGTCTATTTTGACCCCGCTCTGGCGGATGCCGCGCGCTATCGCCGCAAACGCGCGGGGCATTTGCAATCCAAGGGCCGGTTCCTTGCGGTGCAATTGCTCGCCATGTTGAAGGATGATTTATGGCTGCACAATGCGCGGTCCGCCAATGCCGCGGCAATGTTCATTGCGCAGGCCGCGGGTGAACGCTTGTTATACCCTGTGCAAGCCAATGAGCTGTTCCTGCGTCTCACGCCCGCCGAAGCAGCGGCGTTAAGGGCGCAAGGTTTTGACTTTTACGACTGGGGCGTGGTCGACGAAAATTGGGGTGCGGCGCGGCTGGTGACCAGTTGGCAGCATAATGAAGCGGACGTTATCCCGCTGGCCCGCGCGATAGAGGCCTTATGAGCATGTCCGAAACGCAGCGCACCGAGGAACCCGGCTTTCTCGCACCACGGGTATGGATACCCTTCATGGTGACGTCGTTGATCTGGGGATCGACCTGGTTGGTGATCCGCGATCAATTGGGCAGCGTGCCCACGACATGGTCGGTAACCTATCGGTTCATCGTGGCGGCGACGGGCATGTTCATCCTTGCGCTTGTGATGCGGCAATCGCTGAAAATTGACCGGTCGATGGTCGGTTGGACGATGCTGCTTGGCCTGTTGCAATTCGGGGTGAATTTTAACTTTGTCTATACGGCTGAACATTATGTGACCTCTGGACTTGTCGCTGTGGTGTTCGCTTTGTTAATTGTGCCCAATGCATTGTTGGCCAAATATTGGTTGGGGCGGCCTATAAGCGGGGCGTTCAAATTGGGCTCCGTCATTGCCAGCGTCGGGGTCGGGTTGTTAATGCTGCAGGAATATCGCGCTGCGCCTGTGGGTGGGGCGGATGTGCTGCTTGGGCTATCTTTGGTCTTATGTGCCGTGATGACGGCGTCTATCTCTAACGTGCTTCAGGTCACGCCAAAGATTGCGCGTTTTCCGACCATCACGATATTGGCATGGTCGATGTTGTGGGGCAGCATTGGCAACAGCATATATGCCTTCATCATGGCGGGGCCACCCGTTATCGACATGCGTCCCGGCTATATCGGCGGTGTCCTGTATCTCAGCATCATTGGAACGGTCGTCACCTTCCCGCTCTATTTCCGCCTAATCCGTGATATCGGCCCGGGCAAGGCGGCCTATACGGGCGTCGTCATTCCCGTGGTCGCGATGATCCTGTCGACGATATTCGAAGGCTATGTCTGGTCCACGCTGGCGCTGGCGGGCGGCGGGCTGGCGATGCTCGGCTTGGTCGTGGCGATGCAGGCACCTAAGCCCAGCCGGTAATTGGGATATTGCGGTACCCAGTTTAAAAGGCGTTTCGCCTTTATATTCGCAATGCGGCGGTTTTCGGCATAAAATCCACGCGCCATGGGCGATAGGCCTGCCTCTGCGATCGATTGCAGAGGCGGCCAATCACGGTGCAGCAGGTCGCACGCATAGGTGATGACATCATTCTGCGGCGCGGGCGCATCATCAGCGATATTGTAAGCACCCGCGGGACCATCAAAGGCGGCCATGACCGCAGCGACAATGTCGTCTACATGCACGCGGCTGAAAATCTGATCGGGCATGTTGATGCGATGCGCCTTGCCCTCTGCCACCCGCTCCAACGCCGATCTGCCGGGGCCGTAAATGCCCGGCAAGCGGAAGATATGGACGTCATCGCGCAAGGCCTGCCATGCAAGGTCAGCATCGGCCCGCGCGGTGCGGCGCCCGCTGCCTACAGCTGCGCTCTCATCGACCCATGCGCCGCCGGTATCGCCATAGACGCCGGTGGAGGACAGATAGCCAACCCATAAGTCGGCGCGCGCCGCAATGGCCGCGCCATATTTTAAAAGCACCGGATCGCCGCCCTCACTCATCGGCGGCACGCTCGACAAGATATGCGTCGCGGTCTCCAACGCGGTTAGCACCGCGACTGCATCGTCAAAGGCAATGGCATCGCCGCCGCTCATCCGCTTGGTCCCTGTGACCAACCAACCATCGGCGCGCAAAGCATCGGCAAGGCGGGTGGCGGTGTAGCCCATTCCAAATATAAGCATATGTCGCTGCATAGATTCTGGTTCGCAATCTAATGGCTTGCCGTCAAGCGCGGCAGTTGCGAATAGAGGCGAAGGGAGGAAACGCAAGGCATGGCAGTTGAGGTAATCCAATCGGGCGTACTGGGCAAAGTCGCGCACGGCTTTCTGGGACGAAAGGGCGGGGTGTCGACGGGAATCTATGCCGGGCTAAACGTCGGGTTGGGTTCTGAAGATGCGCGGGAAGCCGTCATTGAAAATCGCTTACTCGGCGTGCAGTCGGTCCTGCCCGGCGCAATGCTTGCCCGCGTCCATCAGTTTCATTCTGCCGATGTTGTGCAGGTCAAGTATACCATTTCGCAAGATGATCCACCCCGCGGCGACGCGATGGTGACGGATCAACCCAATGTGCTTTTGGGGATTGTAACCGCCGATTGTGTCCCTGTTTTGTTTGCCGACACCGAGGCACAGGTCATCGGCGCGGCCCATGCCGGTTGGAAAGGCGCCATAAGTGGCGTGCTAGAAAACACCATCAGCGCGATGGAAAAACTGGGGGCGCAGGCAGGTCGCATAAGCTGCGCCATTGGCCCTTGTATTGCGCAGAAAAGCTATGAAGTAGATGAAGGCTTTTTTCGCAATTTCATCGAACACGCCGCGCAAAATGAACGCTTCTTCGCCGATGGCAAAGCCGGCCATTATCAATTTGATATAGAAGGCTATGTCGCGGCACGATTGGCAGCGGCGGGTATCCGGGCAGTCGCATGTCTGGGCGAAGACACCTATAGCCAGCCGGATCGTTTCTTCAGTTACCGGCGCAGCTGCCATATGGGCGAGCCCGGATATGGCCGCCAACTCTCATTGATTGGACTGCGCCCATGACGGCGGAAAGAATCGGCTTTTGGGGCGGACTTGCTGTCTTCGTCCTCATGCTTGCGTTGCCCGCCCCTGTGGGGATGGAACCTTCTGCATGGCATGTTGCCGCGCTCACCATCTTGATGGCTACCTATTGGATGACACAGGCATTGCCGTTGACGGTGACTGCATTACTGCCATTTCTGGCGTTACCGCTGATGAATATCATGCCTGCGCCGGACGTGGCGAAGGAATATTATTCCCCCACCTTGTTCCTCATTTTGGGCGGCGCATTTCTGGCACTTACTATTGAGCGTACGGGCATGCATCGCCGTGTCGCGCTCGCGATCCTCGCCCGATCAGGGCATAGCGTCACGGGCCTCATGATTGCGTTCATGGGGTCAACCGCCTTGCTCAGTATGGTGATGTCCAACACCTCCATTGCGCTCATCATGGTGCCAATCGCAATCGCAGTGCTGGCGGCTGGCGGAACCAAGCCTGGTGAAACCGACGGGCTGGCAGGCGCACTTATCATGGGTGTGGCCTTTGCGGCGTCGATTGGCGGGCTTGGAACGCTCGTCGGCTCACCGACCAATGCGATTGCCGCTGGGCTTGTCGAAAAACAATTGGGTATCCAAATCAGCTTCCTGACGTGGATGCTCTATGGCCTGCCCGTCGTGATTGTCGGCGTGCCGTTATGCGCGTTCATCCTTATGCGCGTACAGAATGTAACTGCAGGTAGTTTTGACGTCGATGCCGCGCGCGCGGCCATTGGCAAGGCGCGCCCCATGTCCGTTGCGGAAAAACGGCTCGTTCCAATATTTCTTTTGGTCATCGGCCTATGGATTGGGCAACCTTTGTTGGAACCGTTACTGCCCAAGGGCGGCATTACCGACGGCAGCATTGCGATTGCGGGGTCTTTGCTTTTGTTCCTGATACCTGATGGCACGGGACGTCCCTTGCTGACATGGCAAGAGGCGGACAGAGCCCCATGGGGCGTTATCATGATGTTTGGGGGCGGGTTAGCGCTCGCGGCTGGCATCACGCAGTCCGGTCTCGCTGCATGGCTTGGAGAGGCATTAGAGCCCTTGTCCGCAGTACACCCTATTATCATCGCACTGGCGCTGACCGCTTTGGTCATTTTGATCACCGAATTTGCCAGCAATGTAGCGACCGCCAGCGGCGTGCTGCCTGTGGTGGCTGGCCTTGTGGCCGCAACGGGGGCTGACCCATGGTTGATGGCGATGGCGGCATCCATGGCCGCAAGCTGGGGCTTTATGATGCCGTCAGGCACGGGGCCAAATGCCATTGCATGGGCCAGCGGACATATTGCCTTGCCCAAAATGGTAAAGGCCGGATTTTATCTCGACCTTGCGGGCATTCCGCTCATCGTGGGGGCAGTCTGGGTTGTGGGCGCGCTAGGGTAGGATCAGGCTTTCACGACGCGCCAGTCGAGTATAGGCCAGCCTTTCGTCTCCGCCAATCGCGCCAGTGGTCCATGCGGGTTGGTGGCGAAGGGTTCGTCGGCATAACCCAGCAACGGCGCGTCGGACACATGATCGGAATAAGCGCGGATATGGCAAGAGGCGCGGTCAAGTCCGTGGCTGTCCATCCAGCCCTTCACAAGCTCCAGCTTTGCCGCGTCATAACAATTATGTCCGTCAATCCGCGCCAGCACATGGCCGCTACTGTCGGTTGATAGATCTGTTGCAATGACGTCATCAAAGCCTAGCCTTTTGGCAATCGCCTCGACATATAAGCGATAAGAGGCCGTTGCCATGACATGGCGATAGCCCGCTGCCTTCTCCTCTGCCACGCGCGCCAGCAATTGCGGATAGACGTTTTTGCCAACGACCAGATCCGCATGGCTTTCCAGATATTTGGCAAAATGCGCTTTTGGCACCCGCCTGCCAATCAGCAGAATTTGTGAAAATTGCTTCAGCCGCGACCGGTCCCAAATCTTCAGTGCATATAAAACCAAACCAACCGGCAAAAATGGTACAAGCAACAATCGCCACGGTGCCTTGTTAAACGCCATATGCAGAAGAAAACCATTATAAGTGGCGCGCAGCGTAACGGTCTTGTCCATATCATATATGGCCAGCAGGGTTGGTTTGGATTTAGTCATTATGACCTTAAAGGCATAACTTTACCGAAAAAGTCTACAGGCTTGTGATAATGCCCATAATAGGCCAATTATATGGCCATGGGTAACTCTGCCGATTTCACTGTTGAAGATCTGCCCAAAGGGCAAGTTCTCCGGCTGTCTGGTGACTTCGCCATTGCGTCCATTGGCGATGTAGACCGCAATTTGCGCGGCATTAGCGGCCCTGTTTCTGAGATCGACATTTCCGGAATCACCCATATGGACACCGTGGGTGCTTGGCTGGTCCATCGGACGGCTAAGGAACATAATGCCAAAGTTACCGGCGGTGCCAAGGACGCCAACCGCTTGATTGATGCCGTTCGCGGTGTCGATCAGGCCGAAATTGCAGTCAAACCACCTATTTCGTCGTTGTATCACTTTTTGGGCGAAGTTGGTGGCGGTGTTGTCATCGGCATAACGACTTTTTTGCAATTTCTCGGCTTTGTCGGACAAGTGGTCAAAGCGTTTTTCAGCTTGCTGATGAACCCGCGTCGCTTTCGCTGGCACGCGGTGGTGCAGCATTTCGACATGGTCGGTGTGCGGGCATTAGGCATTGTCGGCCTGATGAGCTTCCTGATCGGCATTGTCATTGCGCAGCAAGGCGCGGTGCAGCTGCGCCAATTTGGTGCGGAGGTATTTACCATCAACCTCATTGGGCGCCTTACGCTGCGTGAACTTGGTATATTGATGACCGCAATCATGGTTGCTGGCCGATCCGGCTCTGCCTTTGCTGCGCAGATTGGAACGATGAAGATTACCGAAGAAATTGACGCCATGCGCACGATCGGTGTTGTCCCTGTAGAAGCATTGGTCGTGCCGCGCGTAATTGCCGCCGTGGTCATGATGCCATTGCTGGGTATATTCGCATCTTTAATGTCGATCATCGGCGGCGGATTATTATGCTGGATTGTTCTGGATATCCCGCCCGCAACATTCGTGCAGCGACTGCGCGAAGTAACGCCTATCACCGACTTCTGGGTTGGCATGATCAAGGCACCTGTGTTCGGCGCAATTATTGCAATGGCGGGTTGTTTTCAGGGGATGCAGGTAAAAGGCAATGCCGAACAAGTCGGCTTAAGAACCACCGCAGCGGTGGTGCAGGCCATTTTCCTCGTGATCGTTCTCGATGCATTTTTTGCGGTGTTCTTCAGCGAAATTGGTTGGGATTAAGCCATGAACCCACCCAACATCATCTCCGTGACGGGCCTGTGCAACAGCTTTGGCGACCAAATCATCCATCAAGATCTCAACATCGAAGTCCGCCGTGGGGAGATATTGGGCGTCGTTGGCGGTTCGGGAACGGGCAAATCGGTGCTCATGCGGTCAATCATCGGCCTGCAAGAACCAGATGCGGGGGAAATCCGCGTTTTTGGCGAAGGCATGATTGGCAAAGAAGTAGACGAGGCAACAGACGTCCGGCGGCGCTGGGGCGTCTTGTTTCAGGGCGGCGCCTTATTTTCGACCTTAACTGTCGCCGAAAATGTGCAGGTTCCGTTGCGCGAATTTTATCCGGATTTTAGCAAAGAGCTGCTCGACGAAATCGCGCGCTACAAAATTTTCTTAAGCGGCTTGCCGCCCGAAGCTGCGCATAAATATCCATCGGAGCTATCCGGCGGCATGCGTAAGCGTGCGGGTGTGGCGCGCGCATTAGCGATGGATCCGGAATTGTTATTTCTGGATGAACCAACCGCTGGGCTTGATCCCATCAGCGCTGCCAAATTCGACAATTTAACGCGCGATTTGAAAGAGACGCTTGGACTAACCGTCTTTTTGATTACGCATGATCTGGATACGCTCTATTCCATCTGTGACCGCGTGGCCGTTTTGGCCGACAGGAAAGTTATAGCCATTGGTGCGATTGAAGAATTGCTGGCCATCGATCACCCGTGGATCAATGAATATTTCAGCGGTCCGCGGGGTCGCGCGGCACGGCGCGGTCACAGCGGCCAAGGCGAAACCGCACAGATGCAGTATCTAGGAAGGTCATAAGGTAGGACGATGGAAACCAAATCCAATTATGTGATGGTGGGTGCTGTCACGCTTCTCCTTCTGGCGCTGCTGGCAGCCTTCACCGTTTGGCTTTCGCGAACAAGCGATGGCGACAAGAAAGAATATGACATATTCTTTCAGCAATCGGTCAATGGCTTAGCCAAGGGCTCGGGCGTGTCCTTTTCGGGTGTTCCGGTGGGCCAGATAGAGAGCATCGAACTATGGGAGCCTGATCCGGATTTCGTGCGGGTGCGTATCAGTATTAAGGATACCGTGCCCATACTTTTGGGTACGACCGCGACAATCAATGGTGTTGGTTTCACCGGCGTCTCGGAAATCCAGCTAGATGGTGCGGTCAAAGGCGCGCCAGCACTGGATTGTCCAAAGGCGAACCCACAGAGCGCATGTCCGACAGGCGTGCCCGTCATTCCCACAAAGCCCGGCGCTTTGGGCGAACTGCTCAACAACGCGCCTTTGCTTTTGGAGCGGCTGTCGACTTTGACCGAACGTCTGACCAACATATTGTCCGACAAAAATGAACAGTCCATCGAACAAATTTTGGACAATGTGGAGAGCCTTTCGGGAACATTGGCCACGCAAGGCCCCGACTTACGTGCGGCCATACAGGAATCCCGCATTGCCTTGCAAAAGGCGGGGTTGGCCGCGGATGAGATTACTAAAATGGCAGGCTCTACGAATAAGCTACTCGACAGCGAAGGTCGTCCGATGCTCGATGAATTGCGCAAAACATTGCGGTCCGCAAATGGCAGTCTGGCTGCGTTGGAAACGACCTTGAACAACGCGAACCCCGCGATTGAAACGTTAAATACCCAGACTTTGCCCGAAGTGACGCAACTGGCGCGCGACTTGAGAGACTTGTCGGTATCGTTAAAGTCCGTAACCGAAAAAGTGGACCAAGGCGGTATCGGCAGTGTCGTTGGCGTCCCCGCCCTACCCGATTATAAACCCGGCAGCAGGAACCAAAAATGATGTTCAGCACAATTTCCGGTCCACGCTTATGTGCGTTACCTCTCATCATGGCCCTTGGCGCGTGCGTTAGCTTTGGTGGCAAGGCGCCAGCCTCCATGCTGCTCCTAACGGCCGATAATATCGTAGCTGCTGGAACTGCCCGAACCGCAACTGCGGCAGACGCCTTGGTTATCCAGATACCACAAGTCCCCCGCAAGCTGGATACCAATCGCGTGCCGGTTCAGATTGACGCCAGCAGCATTGCCTATCTGAAAGACGCAATTTGGGCAGATAAGCCCGCCCGCTTGATGCAGATGTTGGTCGCCGAAACTGTGTCGGCCAAGAGCGGCAATCTTGTGCTCAATGAAGTGGACGCAGGCGGCAAGGCTGTGCGCTTTATATCGGGAAGCCTGCTGGAATTTGGTATCGACGCCGAAACGAACGAAGCTGTAGTTGTTTATGACGTGGTCAAAATCATCCGCGGCAGTGCGATCGAAAAGCGCCGGTTTGAGGCGCGCCGCCCTGTAACCGTGATTGCCCCCGCACCGGCAGGCGCGGCATTAAATGCCGCCGCGAACGATGTTGCGGGTCAGATCGCCGACTGGGCTGGCTAAAGGCCAAACCCCTCGGGCTGCGGCCAATCATGGGTATAAGCGGCCAAGACCTTGAATAAAGTCCCCATGGCATCCGGCGCGACGAGCCGATTGCGTGCGGCGATCATGTCCGCGGCCCTATCGGGGTTGGCCGAAGCCAAAATTTGCGCACGTTGGTCAATACCAAGACCGGACAGCCATGCGCCTTGGTCGTTCGGCCCAGCGACCAAAAGACCATGTTTTTTCGCACAGTTCGACAATTCAAAAAAGTCGACATGCGCCGTCAAATCAAGCTGGCCCGGATTAGTGAAAGGGTCAGCATATTGGTGGCTTTGAATTGCTTGCACAGTGTCGCCCAACGCTGGCTGTGTATAGCCATAGTCGATGACCAACATCACCCCGCCTTGCTGTGCGAGCCTAGCTGAAAGCTGCTGCATGATCGAAGATGCATCCGGACAGACTTCATAAATACTGCCCAAAGCAGCGGAACGAAATTGTTCTGGGATGAGGTCATCGGTCGCTGTAACGCCGGGCATTGCAGCAAAACCCGTCTCATTATTCCGAACAACGACCCGCTCGCGCCAGCCGACTTGTGTCGCAACCATCTGCCGAACTGGCAGTGCGTCAAAAAATTCATTTGCCACGACGACCAAAGGCGCATCGGTCGGGAGGCTTTCCAGAGTATCATGGAACATGGCGTCCGGCACTGCCTGTAACTGCTTGGCACGCAATGCAGGGCTGTTTTCAACAAAATGGACAGAAGGCGTCCAACCAAAACGCTGCATTGTGCGCAGCGCGTCTGCTGCCAAAGTTCCGCGGCCAGGGCCAAGCTCCACATAATGGCAGCGCGCGGGGCGATGGCGCAGCCATAGAGCGCTCAACCAAATACCCACCATCTCGCCAAACATCTGGCTGATTTCAGGCGCAGTGATGAAATCCCCTTCTGCGCCCAGCGGGTCAGCGCGGCCATAATATGCGGTATTGGCCACACGCATATATTCGGCGACGCTGATCGGTCCTGAAGCCTCTATCTGTTGCCTCAGCCGGACGGATACTTCCTGACTGTCAAACGACACTGTTAAGTCTCAGCGCGCTGCCTACGGGCACCTGCAGTGAATACCAAGAATAGTCCGACCAAGATCATCGGCAGGGTGAGCCACTGCCCCATGCTCAAGCCGCTTGTTTCCACCAGCCATTGCAGCTGCTGGTCTGGCTCCCTGACAAACTCGATGGAAAACCGGGCTGTGCCGTAAATGATTGCGGCCATACCCGTTAGGAACCCAGGTTTATATCGGGCATTGGTTTTCCAAAATAATGGCCACAATATCGCCGCCATCAATAGCCCTTCAAGGACGGCTTCATACAGCTGGCTTGGGTGGCGCGGCAAATCCCCGCCATTGGGAAAGACAACGGCCCAAGGCACGTCGGTGACTCGGCCCCAAAGTTCATCATTCACAAAATTCGCCAAACGCACGAGGAACAGGCCAAAGGGCACGACGCAGGCGACATAATCGCAGACCCGCAAGAAGGAGAGTTTATGCTTGCGCGCCAAAAGCCAGATTGAAAATATGATACCAATCGCGCCGCCATGGAAAGACATCCCGCCTTCCCACAATTTGAAGACATCGATAGGATTCTGCAAAATGGAAGGCTGGTAGAATAAAATATAGCCAATACGTCCGCCCAAAATGATACCCAAGGTGGCGTATAAGATTATATCATCGGCTTGCTCGCGGGACATTGGCGCACCGGGACGGGCAAGCAATTTCAGCAACATCCAATAGCCCAGCAAAATACCAACCAGATATCCAAGCGAATACCAACGGATTTGGAAGAAGCCCAAATCGAGCGCGACAGGGCCTACGCCAAGGTCGGTAAACTGAATATAGGCAGCAGCCGTTGAAATAATCTCGAATGACACAATATTTCCTCAGGATATTTTGACATTCCTATAGAGCCAAATAGAAGACGCACAAAGAGTTTAGGAGAGAATCACATGCCGTCGCAGTTGGACCTTGCAATTGATGCCACCATTGAACGGCTTATGGCTAATGATGGCCCATTGGCCATTACCTATGCCGAGAAAAACGGCGTACAAATGCCCGTTTTCGCCAAAGCGCCAGGGAATGTGGCGGACTATTTCGCATTTTTCTGCGCGACCCACGCCGACAAGGAATTTTTGGTTGATGGCGACATTCGCTTAAGTTTCGCAGAAACTTATGCTGCGGCACGCGCCTTGGCAGGGGGTCTTGTGGAAGGCCACAAGCTTCAAAAAGGTGAGCGCGTGGGCATAGCGGCGCGCAATTCGGCCAATTGGATCGTTGCTTATATGGCGATTGTGATGGCCGGCGGCGTTGCCACTTTGCTCAATGGCTGGTGGCAAGGCGGGGAGCTGGCCGACGGCATTCGCATGGTTGGCTGCCGTTTCGTTCTTGCCGATGAACAGCGGGCCGCACGCATGGCCGGACAAGATCTTGGCGGTTGCGAACTTCTTATCATCAACCATGATTCCCTGCCCTTGGATGGTTTGTCCGTTTTGACCGCTAATGGTGGCGGCGCGGCAACAGCGCTGCCCACATTAGACCCGCTCGATAACGCGACGATTTTATACACCTCGGGTTCGACCGGACAGTCAAAGGGTGCGGTGTCAGACCACCGTGCTGTCGTCCAAGGCGCCATGAGCTATGTGGGCCAAACGCTTGTCTTCTTTGAGCTTATGTCCGCAAGTGGCCAAGCGATGCCGGCGCAGCCCTCGGCGCTCGTCAACGTGCCGTTGTTCCACGTCACCGCGTCTATACCATTGGTGCTGCAAAGCTTTGCCATTGGTCGCAAGCTCGTGATGATGCCCAAATGGGACGCCGAAGAGGCGATGCGGATTATTGAGAAAGAACGTATCACTTATTTCGTAGGCGTTCCGTTGATGAGCATCGAACTTGCGACCCACCCAGCACGCCACAAATATGACTTAACAAGCTGCACCGCATTTGCCGCTGGCGGCGCCCCGCGCCCTGTCGAGCATGTCAAAAAAATCCGCAAGGAAATGAGCTGGGGCTATCCCTTATTGGGTTACGGCCTGACGGAAACCAACGGCGTTGGCTGTGGTAACTTCACGGACAATTATCTGGAAAAGCCAACCAGCACTGGTCCTGCGACCAAGCCACTTGTCGAGGTTCAAATGCTCGACGATGACGGTAATGTCTTGCCACAGGGTGAGCGCGGTGAAGTGGGCATTCGGACGATTGCCAATTTCAATGGCTATTGGAATAATGAAGAGGCCACACGCGAAGCTTTCACCGCCGATGGATTTTTCCGAACTGGCGACATTGGTTATCTCGACGAAGACGGCTATTTATTTATCGTCGACCGCAAGAAGGATATCATCATCCGCGGCGGCGAGAATATCAGTTGTCCCGAGGTTGAAGCAGCGGCTTATGAGCATGAATCGATTGCCGAATTGTCGGTATTTGGCATCGCTGATGACAAATATGGTGAAGTGCCCGGCATTGTCTATCACACGAAAGATGGTGTCACGCTCACCGAAGATGAGCTGAAAGCGTTTTTGGCCCCGCGCCTTGCACCTTTCAAAATCCCTGTACATTTCTGGCAAGTCGCTGAACCATTGCCGCGCTTGGGGACCCAGAAAATTGACCGGGTGACGCTGCGACGCGAATATAATGCCAAAATATCCGCTTGATGCTGACATGATGCCGGATCGCGACTAAGGTCGCCTGATGGCATCACCAGCAGAACGGATATTCAAGCAACGCGACATTATCGACCGGAGCGCGCTTGCCGAACAGATTGAGGGCATCGTACGCGAATGCGGGGCCCAGGCACGCCGTCCTCGCGTTGTCGAGATATTGCAAACGGCGCTGGCCAACGGTCGAATTGAAATTCAGCGGCGTCTAAATGCGGCGCCGTCGCAAGGCTATCGCGCATCTGCGGAACAAGCATTTCTTATCGATCAAATCGTGCGGCTGATCTACGATTATGTCACTGTTCATGCCTATCCCGCTGCCAATCGTTCCGCATCCGAACGGATTGCGGTTCTGGCGGTCGGTGGATATGGCCGCGGTGAAATGGCCCCGCACAGCGATGTGGATATCGGCTTTGTAACGCCTTTCAAGCGCAGTTCATGGACCGAGCAGGTTGTCGAAGCGATCCTCTATTTTCTCTGGGATCTTGGGTTGAAAGTAGGTCAATCGAGCAGGTCGCTCGATGAAACCGTAAAGATGGCGCAAGAGGATTTAACCATCCGCACGGCGTTGCTGGAAAGCCGTTTTGTGTGGGGCGACAGGGGCGTTTACGAAGAGGCTTCGCTGCGTTTCTGGAATGAGGTTGTCGCCAACACCGCATCTGACTTTGTACGCCTAAAAATGATGGAACGTGACGGTCGGCACCGGCGCATGGGGGATAGCCGATATGTCGTCGAGCCAAATATCAAGGATGGTAAGGGCGGGCTTCGCGACCTGCACACGCTCTACTGGATTGGAAAATATATCCACAAAGTGTCCACGGTGTCCGAACTTGTCGACGTTGGTCTACTAACCGTTGATGAGTATAATAGGTTTAGAAAAGCCGAAAATTTCTTGTGGGCTGTGCGTTGTCATATGCACAATATCACAGGACGCGCCGAAGATCGTCTGACATTTGATCTGCAACGCGAAGTTGCGGAGCTTATGCAATTTGCCGACCGCCCCGGACGTTCAGCTGTTGAACGGTTCATGCAGTTTTACTTTTTAAACGCAAAAACCGTTGGCGACGTGACGGGGCTTTTCCTTGCGCATTTGGACGAAGCTATGGCCAAAAAAGGCCGTCGCTTCTTGCCCAGCTTTGGCAGGAAACCGCGAAAGCTGAACGGCTTTCAACTCGATCGCGGTCGCTTGGCGCTGCCTGATGACGATTTTTTTGCGCAAGACCCTGTGCGTCTGCTCGAGATATTTCATTTGGCCGATGTACATGAGTTGGAAATCCACCCGCTGGCGATGCGCGCCGCGCAAAGGGATGCCCGGCTGATCGACAAAATATTGCGACGGGACCCCAGAGCGAACGCGCTTTTCCTCGACATATTGACCTCCCCGCGCGACCCAGAAACGGTGTTGCGTTGGATGAATGAATCCACTGTTTTTGGTCGGTTTATTCCGGATTTTCGCCGTGTCGTCGCGCAAATGCAGTTCGACATGTACCACCATTATACGGTCGATGAACATTCGATCCGCGCCATTGGTTTGCTGGCTGACATCAACCGCGGCAAGCTAAAGCAGGATCACCCGCTGTCTACGGCGGTGATGCAACAGATTGTCAGCAAGCGGGTGCTGTTTGTTGCGACATTGCTCCACGACATTGCCAAGGGACGTGGCGGTGACCATAGTGTTTTAGGTGCGGAAATTGCCGAAACCTTATGCCCGCAGCTTGGTCTTTCACCTGCAGAGACGGAAACCGTCGCTTGGCTTGTCCGTTATCATTTGTTGATGTCGGCCACCGCGTTCAAACGGGACTTGGCGGATTTCAAAACCATTTTGGATTTTGCCCAAGCCGTCCAATCACCCGAACGGTTAAAGTTGTTATTGGTGTTGACCGTCGTTGATATCCGCGCCGTTGGGCCTGGGGTTTGGAACAGTTGGAAACGGCAACTTTTGTCGGACCTATTTGAAGCGACCGAAGAAGTGCTGCGTTTGGGACATAAGCAACGCGGGCGGGACGAACGAATTGTTTCCAAAAAGGCACTGTTGGAGACCGCATTGCAACTGCCTGACAATAGTTTCGCGGCTTTTGCCAAAACGCTTCCCGACGCATATTGGATTGCGGAGCCCGATGACATTATTGAACGCAACGCCCGCCACCTTCTTTCCAATGCGGGCACAGATCTTGCCATTGATGCGTGTTTCTATCCTGATCGGGGCGCAACGCTCGTCACGGTTTTTGCCGCTGACCATCCCGGGCTATTCTACCGGATAGCGGGGGCCATTCATCTGGCGGGCGGCAACATTATCGATGCCCGGATTCACACCAGCAGCGATGGCATGGCGGTCGACAATTTCCTTATCCAAGACCCGCTGGGTCGTCCTTTTCAGGAACAAAGCCAGTTAAACCGCCTCAAGCGCAACATTGAAGATGCGCTAACCAACCGCGCGCGGTTGATGACACAACTGGACGCAAAACCGAAAGCGCTGCGCCGGGCCGATGCATTTAAAATTGCGCCATCGGTGTTGATTGATAATCAAGCGTCTAATCGGTTTACAGTGATCGAAGTGAATGCGCTGGATCGTCCCGCCTTGCTCAACAATTTGGCGCTCGCGCTGTTCGAATCCAAAGTCACCTTGCACAGCGCACATATCGCCACTTACGGGGAACGCGCCGTCGACACATTTTATGTGACGGATTTATTCGGTGGCAAAATTGAAAACAAAAACAAGTTAAAAGGGCTTGAAGCTCGGCTCTTGGAAGCCGCAACGGTGAAGGCACGGGCGAAGTCAAAAACTGCAGCCTAAAGTCTGCACTGCCATCAGCAAGATCGCGCATGTAGAACAAAAAAAAAGGCCGGTCTTTCGACCAGCCTTTCTTCTAATCTGAGATCAGATTGGGAATTACATTCCCGAACCTGGACCGTAGGTAACTTCTACGCGACGGTTTTGCGGTTCACGCTCACCATCTGCAGTTTGTACCAATGGTGCAGTTTCACCGAATGCTTCAGTAGCAATCGCACCTGCTGTTACGCCCTTGGACTCAAGATACGCACGAACGGTACCGTTACGACGCTCTGAGAGGCCAACGTTATACTTTGCAGTACCCGATTTATCGGCGTGACCTGCAAGCATAACCTTCGCGCTGCCACAGTTTGCATATTGTGCTACGGCATTGTCGAGAACCGAAGCCGCGTCTGGACGCAGGTTCGAATTATCCCAATCGAAGAACACGATATAAGGACCCGTGTTGCAA
>JBEDEX010000019.1:0-126988 GCA_041175465.1 Pseudomonadota bacterium
TAAAGGCGGCTCCTAGAATTAGACTGATGGAACAAACGAGCCTTAATCAACCAACGCCATCAGCCGGAAGCAGCACCAGCGCTTCCGCGTCGGCCGTCCCCCTTTTTTCTATGCGTGCACGTGCGCATTCATTTTGTAGGAAATATTATTACGCGTGTTGGAAATATGGGGTTAGCCCCATCGCGTCCCCCCTAAACCATGTTCAGGGGAACGAGGGGATATGGAATGCAGGAGAGACTAAAAACGCCTCCCCTATTCCCGTTACGCCTATTTCGAGCGCACCGTTCGCTTAAGCGACTTTAGCGTCTGCCGTCAGGATAAACGGATCATTATCCTTGCCAACATTCACCGGTGAACCTGAAATGCTTGGCTTGGCGGTGGACTTGTGGCTGAACTTGCCTTCAATTTGGCCGCCGGGTGCGATGGTCAGGTTGCTGTAAATCACGTCGCCTTTGACACGGGCTGAGGATTCAATGACCAAATCATTAGCTTCGATCGAACCTTCGACATGGCCGGAAAGCTTGGCCGATTCGGCAATGACTTTGCCCACGATGATGCTGCCTTCACCCTGTACCAGATTGCCGCAAGTCACGTCGCCGTGCACCTGGCCATCGATATGAAGATCGACACGCGCTGATAAATTGCCGACGATTTCGACATCGGATGCAATGATTGAAAATGTATGACCTGAATTGTTGCGCACGCTTACATTATTCCTTTGCGGCAGAGTCGGCACGGTGTCCGGCGACTGTTTGGACCTTGAGAACATCTGGATTTGCCTCCAAAAACTTTCGCGGGTTAATCGCCTGACCGTTTAGGCGCACCTCAAAATGCAGGTGGCTGCCGGTCGACCGACCACTGCTGCCCATCCGCCCGATTTGAACGCCGCGATCAACCATTTGCCCCCGTCTGACATTTAAGCCCGACAAATGTGCATAGCGTGTAACGAGCCCGTTTGCATGTCTAATTTCGATCGTGTTGCCATAGCCCCCGTTGAAGCCCGCCAGCACAATCTTGCCCTCGGCTGCGGCAAGGATAGGGGTGCCAACAGGGCCCTTAAAATCGAGGCCAGCATGCATCGCGCCGCCGCCCGTAAATGGGTCGCTGCGATAGCCAAAGCCGCTCGACATCATCATCGATGCGGCAGGCATGGCGGTGGGGATTGCCGCCAGAGCGCGTTCCATGGCGTCCATGCGGCCAAGCGCGGCGGCGAGTTTCAAGAAGCGCGGGTCGCGGACGTCTTTTTTGCCTTTGCCGAAAAAGGGTTCGAACAGACCACCTTGTGCGTTGCGGGCTTGGCGGGCCAAGACTGCGGGGTTGAGCCCGAATTGGCGAATGGCGGCTTCGGCCTTCAAGGTGCGTGCCTGCGCCATTTTCGTCATATTTTCGGCGAACCGAATTTGCCGCGCCTCAATTCGGACAAGACCCGCGGCTTCGGGAACCATCGCGCTAATGGTCTTCACGGCCTTCTCTTCTTCGCGCGATTCGGTCGAGCCGGCGGGTGCTTGCGCTTCGGTCTCCGATACATCACCAAGATATTGGTCGCCTAGGCTTTCCAGCATTTCCTGCCGACGTTCCAAATCCTTCGTCACTTCGTCAATAGAACCACGATAGCTGGCCACGCGTTCTTCGGCGGATTCAATCTTTGCCTCTTGCTCGGAGAGCGCAAGGCGTTGGGCGCTGAGGGTCACTTGATTGATGGCCATCCCAAAAGTGACCAGCAACCACAGACCAATCACCGACGCGAAGGTAAAAGCGGCACGGCGTTGCAATTGCGCTGATATTTTCAAAAACCGGACTTGGCCATTGGCCCGCATGAAAAATTCGCGGTCAATAAACCATCCAGCTATCCGGTCTTTCCAACCGGATATTCTGATTTTGAGCGTCACGACTTTCCCCGTTAATTTGGAGGCCAGCGCCTAGCAGAGGAGAGGAGGCCCGGCGAATCACCGGAAGCCGACTCGTGACGAGTCGGTTGAGTCGTGCGATGAACTGTGGAAAACCCGCCCAAATGCGCCTCCGGATATGTCCGAATCGATATGGGAAATGCAGGAGCAATGCGTAAAATTACGTAAATTCAATATTATATGTTCGATTCGCATATGTTCCTTATGCGATGAACGCATAACGGGGACGATCGCTTTCCCTTTTGAAGGCATTTCTCTACGAGAATGAGATTATGACAGGTAGCAACATTTTAATGACCGATCTCACGGAGAAGGCGCGTAGTGCGGCGCGGCATTTGGCGGGCGTGGATGACGCAACGAAGGCTGCGGCGTTAATCGGCGCGGCGAAGGCATTGCGCGATGGCATGACAGATATTCTCGCGGCCAATGCCAAGGATGTTGCGGCTGCACTCGTGGCCGGTATTTCGCCTGCAATGCTGGACCGGCTGACGCTGGATGCCACGCGCGTCGCGTCTATGGCGTCCGCGGTCGAACAGGTCGCAACGCTGGAAGACCCTGTCGGGCAAATCATCGATCGCCGCGAACGCCCCAACGGCTTAGTGATGGAACGCGTCCGCGTGCCGGTCGGGGTGTTGGGTATCATTTATGAGAGCCGGCCGAATGTGACGGCGGATGCAGCGGCCCTGGGGCTGCGCTCGGGTAACGCCGTTATCCTGCGCGGCGGCAGCGAAGCGGTGCACAGCAATCGCGCGATTCATGCTGCGATGGTGCAGGGCGTTACGCAAGCTGGCCTTCCCGCCGACGCGATTCAGCTTGTCCCGTCGCAGGACCGTGCGCTGGTCGGCGACATGCTGCGCGCGCAAGGGGCGATTGATATGATCATCCCGCGCGGCGGAAAATCGCTTGTGGCGCGCGTTCAGGACGAAGCGCGCGTGCCGGTGCTCGCGCATCTTGACGGCATCTGCCACAGCTATGTGCATAAGGACGCGGATCCCGATATGGCGCAAGCAATAGTGGTCAACGCCAAAATGCGGCGTACCGGAGTTTGCGGCGCAACCGAAACGCTGTTGATTGATCAGGATTATCCCGCGCCTGCCGCATTGATTTCCGCATTGCTTGATGCAGGTTGCGAAGTGCGGGCGGACGATGTGCTGATGGAGATGGATGCACGGACCGTTTCTGCCGACGCGCAGGATTGGGATACCGAATATCTCGACACGGTCATTTCCGCCTGCGTCGTGTCCAGCTTGGATGAAGCCATGGCGCATATTGCCCGGCATGGATCGCACCATACCGATGCGATCATCACGCAAGATATATCCGCTGCTGCACGCTTCTTGGCGGAGGTCGATAGCGCGATTGTCATGCACAATGCCTCGACCCAATTTGCCGATGGCGGCGAATTTGGCATGGGTGCAGAAATTGGCATCGCCACTGGCCGCTTGCACGCACGTGGCCCGGTCGCGTTGGAGGGGCTGACGACGTACAAATGGATTGTGCGCGGGCAGGGCCAGACGCGCCCTTGAAAACGGTTGGCCTCATGGGTGGATCGTTCAACCCAGCGCATGCAGGGCACCGCGCGATCAGCCTGTTCGCGATGGATTCGCTTGGCCTGGATGAATTTTGGTGGATGGTCTCGCCAGGTAACCCGTTAAAGCCCAAATCGGACATGGCGCCATTGCCCGCACGCATGGCATCGGCCAAGGCGCAGGCGCGCCGCACCCCGATTAAGGTCACGGCCATCGAACGCGACCTTGGCACCGTTTACACCGCTGAAAGCTTACAAAAACTGGTTGCGCGCTACCCGAAAATCCGGTTCATCTGGATCATGGGTGCAGACAATTTGGCGCAATTTCACCACTGGCGGCGGTGGCGTGATATAGCACGGTTGATGCCGATTGCAGTTATCGCCAGACCCAGCTATAAGGAGCGCGTCATTGCGGGTCCCGCAATGGCCTGGTTCAGACGGTTTGTCCGGCGTCCGGAACAGCGTCATCACTGGACGAAATGGAGTACGCCAGCGCTTGTCTTTTTGCGCTTTCGTCCAGATTCGCGTTCTGCCACCGCTTTACGGCGCGCTGACCCATATTGGTTTCACCGATATAAAGAACTTGGAACGCGGGACGGCGTTACCCGAAATATTGTGCTTTAAGGAGCCATCTTGATCGACACTGCTTCCGTTCCTGCGCCGACTGCAAAGTCCAAGGAACCCACATTGACCCCCGCCGCGCTGCTCGCGCTGGTTCTCCAATCGCTCGACGATGATCAGGCGCAAGAGGTGGTCACCATCCCGCTTGAAGGGAAAAGCAACATTGCCGACCATATGGTCGTCGCATCTGGCCGTTCGTCGCGCCAAGTTGCGTCCATGGCGCAAAAACTTGCCGAGCGTATCAAAAAGGCCGGTCGACATGCCCGCATTGAAGGTCTGCCATCGGCGGACTGGGTGCTGATTGATGCCGAAGATGTCATCGTGCATCTGTTCCGTCCCGAAGTCCGCAGCTTCTACAATCTGGAACGCATGTGGGCCTTTGGTGACGCGCCCGAAGTCGCGTCGCAATAAGACCGATTGTCCGCGCCGATGGCGATGCGCCTGCACATCATCGCGCGCGGCAAGATTGGCCGTTCCCCAGAATCGGAACTGGTCGATCGCTATTTGAAGCGGATTAGTTGGCCGACCAAACATAGCGAACTGCCCGATACCCCTGATAAGGGGCGGGGCGGGGACCTGCCGGCATCCGATACCCCTTACAAAACGATCATGTTGGATGAAAAGGGCGCGCAGCTCAGCTCGGTTGAACTCGCGCGTTTGTTGGAACGCTGGCGCGACGATGGCGTACGCGAAGTGCGCTTTCTGATCGGTGCAGCAGATGGCTTTGACGATGCGGCGCGTGCTGGGGCTGACCAGCTCATAGCCTTTGGCAAAGCAACATGGCCGCATTTAATGGCGCGCGCGATGCTGGCCGAGCAATTGTTCCGCGCAACATCGATTATTGCCAACCATCCTTATCATCGTGAAGGATGAACGACATTCCTGTTGCAAAGCTGCTTTCACACTGGGTTAAGGCGGGATATAGCAGGGACAATATGTTGAATTGGACATTATCTATGAAGAACCGTTTGCTGCCCTCCACTTTGGCGATTGTCGCGGCAATCGCTGTGCCCGGCACGGTACTCGTTGCGCAAAATATGCAGCAACAAGAATATGAGGCGCAGCAGATCGAGGATCTCGATGCATTTCTTGCAGTCTATCGCAAAGTCAAATCCAGCTATGTCGACAAGGTCGATGACAAGCAATTAATGGAAGGCGCGATTCAGGGGATGTTGTCCAGCCTGGATCCGCACAGCGGTTTTCTGGATCGCTCCGACTTTAGTTCGCTGCGGACGCAAATTGATGGGGAATATGGCGGTCTTGGGCTTTCGGTAACGCTGGAGGATGAAGCGGTAAAAGTCATCGCGCCGACGAAAGACACACCCGCTGACAAGGCTGGCATTAAGTCTGGCGACTTCATCACCCATCTGGACGGCAAGCTGATTGTCGGCGGGACCTTGGACGAGGCGGTGGAGGCCATGCGCGGCGTGCCGGGTACGACGATTAAGCTCACAATTTTCCGTCCTGGCCGCGATGGGCCATTTGACGTGACGCTGACGCGCGCGATTATCGACCTGAAACCCGTGCAATGGGAAGTGAAAGACCGCATTGGCATTATCTCTGTCACCGGATTTTCTGAGCAAACGGGTGCTGATGTTGTTGCGGCGGTAGCAGGTATCAAGAAAAGTGTGGGCGGTAATCCGCTGGGCTATATCATTGACCTGCGCTCCAACCCGGGCGGCATATTGGATGAGGCGGTGGTGGTGTCCGATGCCTTTTTGACAAAGGGCGAGATTGTGTCCGAACGGGGCCGCGACCCGCGCAATGTGGACCGCTGGTGGGCCGAACGCGCCGTGCCCGGTGACGTGACCGGTGGCGCGCCGATCATTGTGTTGGTAGATGCTGGGTCGGCTTCGGCCTCTGAAATTGTCGCGGGCGCTTTGCAAGACCATCATCGCGGCCTCGTCATGGGGGAACGCAGCTTTGGTAAGGGGTCGGTGCAGAATGTCCTGCCTCTGACACGCGACACGGGCTTGCGCCTGACGGTTGCGCGTTACCATTTGCCATCGGGGCGTTCGGTGCAGGAAGGCGGTATCAAGCCTGATATTCGCGTGCCACAGTTGACGGACCCGGATTATAAAAGCCGCGTGTCGATCCGCGAATCCGACCTGCGCCGTCATTTGGTCAATGAATTGAAAGACAATAATAAGGATCTGGAACAGGATATCACCGATGATCCCCGCTTTGCGATGACTGCGGAGCAGTTGAAGGCAAAGGGCATAGAGGATTTCCAATTATATTATGCGATGGAAACGCTTCAGCGCCTTGGACCCCGGACAATGAAGCTCGCGGCAAAACCCATGAAGGGCAAAGCTAAGAATTGAATTTGGTCTGAAATATGGCCCTGACATACATTCCACATGACAGTTTTCTAGGTATCACGGCATATGGCATCAAAATTCGATAAGGCCCATTGGTTGGCATTTTTGCTTCCCTTTGCGTTGCTGGGGGGCGCCTATGGGTCGCAATATATTGGCGGGCTTTTCCCATGCGAAATGTGCTGGTGGCAGCGTTATCCGCATTTTGCTGCCGTAGTGATTGCGCTGGTTGCCCTTGGCGTCAACAACGCTGTCTATCGCAAGGTTTTGGTCGCGCTGGCGGCATTGGCAATCGGAACGAGCGGTCTGATTGGCGGGTTTCATGCGGGCGTCGAATATGGCTATTGGGAAGGGCTGACCGCCTGCACAGCAACGATTTCGGGTAGCGGAGACGATTTGCTCCGATCGATAATGAATGCGCCCTTGGTGCGTTGTGACGTTGCGCCATGGACTTTATTTGGCATTTCTCTTGCGGGGTATAATTTTCTCTTGTCGTTCGGCGGCGCAATGCTCATCTTGGGATTGATATGGCGCAGCAAGAAACTCTGAAAACCTCCGCGCAGCGGACACGGGCAATGGAACGGATGATCCGCGTGAACCAAGCGGGCGAGTTTGGCGCGAAACGGATTTACGCCGGACAGCTTGCAGTGATGGGTGATCGCACGCCTGCGGCGCGCAGCATCGCGCACATGGCCGAACAAGAGGAACGCCACTTAAGCGCCTTTGACAAAATGATGGCCGAACGCGGCGTGCGCCCCACGGCCTTGCACCCAATATGGAATGTTGCGGGCTTTGCGCTGGGCGCGGTGTCTGCGGCCATCGGGCCGGAGGCCGCCATGGCGTGCACCGTTGCCGTCGAAACCGAAATCGACCGCCATTACAGCGAACAGCTCGCCGAAATTGGTGACAGTGACCCCGAACTATCGGCGATGATACTGGATTTCCAAGCCGATGAGTTGGAACATAAGGCCACGGCCTTGGCGCAAGGTGCGGAGCGCGCGCCCGCTTATCCAGTGATGAGCGCGTTGGTCCGCATGGGGTGTCGCACCGCCATTGCCGTGTCGAAACATATATAGGCTTCATACAGCATTCAGCCTGCAATGTTCAAAAGCAGGCAAACAGATATTTGGAGATGATCTCGTGAAAGCAGTGACCAGAATTTCGCTCGCGAGCATCGCCTTGATGCTATCGGTTCAGACGTCGGCGCAGGGTGCGCCGGTGGCCAAGCCTGGCGATGAAAAAATCAATCAGCTCATCATCTATGGCGATGACAAATGCCCCGAAAGCGTCGGTGATGAAATTGTCGTCTGTGCCCGCATGGGGGAGGCGGACCGTTATCGTATCCCGACCAATTTGCGCGGCGATCCCAATGATTCGCGTAACCAAGCGATGTCAGAGCGGATTAAATCTTACGAATATGTCGCGGCAAGCGGCACGATGAGCTGCTCGCCATCGGGCGCTGGCGGTTTTACCGGCTGCGGCTTGGCGGAGATTAACAAAGCCTATGCCGAAAAGGCGCAAGACCCCGGCATCACTTTTGGTCGCTTAATTGCCGCCGAACGAGCCAAGCGCATGGCAGGCATTGACGCCGAAGCCGCCGAAGTAGAAGCACGCGTTGTCGAATTTGAAAAAGGCCGTGCTGAGCGGGAAGCCAAGTTACAGGCTGAGCTAGATGCCAAAGAAGCGGCTGGCGCAGAGGCCGAGCCGCTTCCGCAACCAAAAAGCTAAATCAGCCCTTCGCTTTTTCCGCCGCGACCCAGTCCTTAATCTGCTGCTCCAGCACATCTAGGGGTACAGACCCTTGCCCAAGCACGGCGTCATGGAACGCGGCCAGATCAAATTTTGGACCAAGTTCCTTAGTCGCCATATGGCGCAATTCACGAATTTTGAGTTCGCCCAATTTGTACGCCAGCGCCTGACCCGGCCAGCTGATATAACGGTTCACCTCCGCCTCGATATTCGCGGCGGACATGGCGCTGTTATCGGTCATGAAGGCGATCGCCTGCTGCTTGCTCCATCCCTTGGCATGAATACCGGTGTCGACGACCAAGCGGCATGCACGCCACATCTCATAAGACAGCCGGCCCATATCTTTGGCGGGCGTGTCATATAGACCCATTTCAATACCAAGCCGTTCAGAATACAGTCCCCAGCCTTCAGTAAACGCCGTGAAAGACGAACCATATTTGCGGAAATCCGACAAAGGCAGTTCCTGCTGCAGCGCGATCTGGTGGTGATGCCCCGGCACCGCTTCATGTACGGACAGCGCCGGAATTTCCCAGAACGGACGTTGGTTCAGTTTCGATGTGTTGACATAATATGTCCCCGATATCCCGATTTCAGGCGATCCCGGATTATAATAAGCTGTGGTCGTGCCCTCGGCTGTTTCCGACGGAATTTCTCTTATGCCATAAGGCAGTCGGGGTAGGCGGCCGAATAGGCTGGGCATTTTGCCGTCGATGATCTTGTTAACCCGCGCGACCTTCTCCATCAGCTCCTCTGGCGTTTTGGCATAATATTGCGGGTCAGTGCGCAGATGTTCTATGAAGGCTTCGCGGCTGGGATAACCCGCCTTTTTCGCGACCTCTACCATTTCGGCGCGAATACGCGACACCTCGCTCAGGCCAATTCGGTGGATTTGCTCTGCGGTCAGGTTGGTCGTTGTCTCCTCGCGGATACGAAAGGCGTAATAAGCCGCGCCATTTGGCTGCGCCGATACGCCGGGGGCCTTCGCACAAGCGGGCTTGTAGCTTGCGGTGTACCACGCCAGCTGCTTGCTCAGCGCCGGGTGGATAATGCTGCTGATGGTTTCTGCGGCATTGGCTGCGAGCGCTGCAAAGTCGCTTTCCGAAATGCTGTCGGGACGCTTTGCGGCATAAGGGCCGTAAAAACGCGACTGGCGAATGTCGGATGCTATCAGGCCGCGCACGGTTCCTTCAAATCCGGTCAGCGTTTCGCAAGGCTGCGTAAATTTGCCTTTGATGGCGACATTGGCGACGGCGATATTCTCGTCATTGACGCGGCCATATTGCGCCAGCCGCGCATTGTAGCTTTCAAAATCCTGCTTAGTTTTGAACGGCAAGTTCCGCGACATGCTGGCGAGTTGTTGGTGCCAGCTTGAATAGGTCGTGAAGTTTATGGCGCGCTGGCCGAATTGATTGCCTTCGATGGTGGACATCAGTGACCGCCTTAATATGCCGGCCTCCACCTTGGATGCAGCACTCAGAGTATCTGCGGGAATGGCATCCAGGCGCTTCAGAAACTTTGCGGCATCGGTGGCCCTGCGATCCTGCGCGGCCAGTGTATAATCGCCGAGTTCGTTGGCATAATCATTCACGCCTAGAGTAGAGGCGTAGACGGGCGACTCTTTCAAAGCTGTCGCCCAGACGTCATCGACCAAAGCGGCGAGGTCCTTATTGGCATCGGCATAAGCAGGTGCCGAAAGTGCAAATAAAGATCCGGCGATTAACAGGCTACGCATAAATAAGGCTTCTCCGTCACATATCCAAGTGACGAATAAAGCAGGGAAAGCAGCAATTGGCTAGCGCCGATTCTGTATGCTTATCAGACCCTGTGGCCTGCAACACATCTCATTTTTACTCGGCGGCTTCCAATGCTTCATGGTCGGACAGTGGCTGGCTCAGCCGCGTGAGCATTTCCTTCGGACAAATCTGCCAGAATTCGCCGCGCCTGCGCTCCCAATCCTCAAGGATTGATTTCGACCATGCGCTGTCGGTTGTCCGCGCATGTTCGGTGATCAGGGCCTTCAGCGCGTCTTCCCAATAGGCGCTTTCAAGGCGTTGCCATATGATGCTGTCTGGGTTCGCCATGTCACCAAAGTTGCCTTCGGTATCGAGTACAAAGGCCATGCCACCCGTCATGCCCGCGCCAAAATTGCTGCCAACTTTGCCCAAGATAACCGCCATACCGCCGGTCATATATTCAAGGCCATTGGACCCGCAGCCTTCAACCACGACATGCGCGCCGGAATTGCGTACGGCAAAACGTTCGCCGGCTTGTCCTGCCGCGAACAAATGGCCGGATGTTGCGCCATAGAGCACGGTGTTACCGATGATGCTATTTTGCTGGCTAGTCAGCGGACTGCTGACCGTTGGGCGAACGATGATTGTCCCGCCAGAAAGGCCCTTGCCGACATAGTCATTGGCATCGCCAAAGACTTCCAAGGTAATGCCTTGGCACAAAAACGCGCCAAGTGACTGGCCTGCGGAACCGCGCAAACGGACATGGACATGCCCTTCAGATAGCCCCTTCATGCCATATAAACGGGTAATTTCGGAGCTTAACCTTGTGCCCACCGCACGGTGCGTGTTGCGGACATTATAGGTCAGCTGCATCTTCTCACGCCGTTCAAACACAGGCCGCGCATCATGGATCATCTGTGCATCAAGGCTGTCGGGCACTTCGTTGCGGAAGGTCGGGATGCTGAAACGGCGCGCGCTATCGGGCGCATCGACCTTGGCCAGTATTGGGTTGAGATCGAGATCGTCGAGATGCTCGGCGCCGCGGCTCACCTGCCTAAGCAGTTCGGTGCGGCCAATGACCTCGTCAAGGCTGCGATAGCCCAGCTTCGCGAGTATCTCGCGCACTTCTTCGGCGATGAAGGTCATCAGGTTGATGACCTTTTCCGGTGTGCCCGTGAATTTCTTGCGCAATGCCTCATCCTGTACGCACACGCCGACGGGGCAGGTGTTCGAATGGCATTGCCGCACCATGATGCAGCCCATGGCGACAAGGCTGAGCGTGCCGATGCCAAATTCCTCAGCACCCAGAATCGCGGCAATCACAATGTCGCGTCCGGTTTTTAATCCGCCATCCGTGCGCAACTTCACGCGGTGACGAAGGCCGTTGAGCGTCAACACTTGGTTGGCCTCGGACAGGCCCATTTCCCATGGCGTGCCCGCATATTTGATGCTGGTTTGTGGGCTTGCACCCGTGCCGCCGACATTGCCGGAGACCAAAATGACATCGGCATGCGCCTTGGCCACGCCTGCCGCAATGGTGCCGATACCCGCTGCACTGACAAGCTTCACACAGACCCGCGCGCGCGGGTTGATTTGCTTAAGGTCGTAAATCAACTGCGCCAGATCTTCGATCGAGTAAATGTCGTGATGCGGTGGTGGTGAAATCAATGTGACGCCCGGTGTCGAGTGCCGCAGACGCGCGATCATTTCAGTCACCTTGAAGCCCGGCAATTGCCCGCCTTCACCCGGCTTTGCGCCCTGTGCGACCTTGATTTCAATTTCCTCGCACGCGCCGAGATATTCAGCAGTGACGCCAAAGCGTCCGCTGGCAATCTGCTTAATCACGCTATTGGCATTGTCGCCATTTTCATAAGGCTTGAAACGCTTGCTGTCTTCGCCGCCCTCACCCGAAACGGCTTTTGCGCCGATGCGGTTCATGGCAATCGCCAATGTTTCATGCGCCTCTGGTGACAGCGCACCAAGCGACATACCGGGCGTGACAAAGCGTTTGCGAATTTCGGTGATCGCCTCAACCTCGTCTATCGCAACGGGTTCTTTAGCGAAGTTGAATTCCAGCAAATCGCGCAAGTAAATCGGCGGCAGTTCCTTCACGCCCTGCGCAAATTGCGTGTAGGTGGAATAGCTGTCATTCGCGACGGAGCTTTGCAGCAAATGCATCAGGCCAGCGGAATAAGCATGTTCTTCACCGCCATCGCGTTGCTTGTAAAATCCGCCAACGGGCAGGCGCGCAACAGCCGCATCGAACGCGTCATCATGCCGGTCACGCGCGTTGACATATAAGGAGTGATACCCTTCGCCCGAAATTTTATTCGGCATCCCGGGAAAGAAGTCGTTGACCAACGCCCGCGACAGACCAACCGCTTCGAAATTATAACCGCCACGGTAACTGGAAATGACGGCGATGCCCATTTTGGACATGATTTTCAGCAGACCTTCGTTAATCGCGGTGCGGTAATTTTCGACTGCTTGCTCCAAGCTATAGCCATCAAGCAGGCCGCGCCCATGCCGGTCGGCAATGACGGCTTCGGCAAGATAGGCGTTCACTGTGGTTGCGCCAACGCCAATGAGTACGGCAAAATAATGCGTGTCCAAGCACTCGGCCGAACGGACATTGATCGACGAATAGCTGCGCAGGCCATTGCGGACCAAATGTGTGTGTACGGCAGCCGCCGCGAGAATCATCGCGATGCCAACGCGATCCGCGCTAATATTCTCGTCGGTCAGGAACAGTTCGGATTTGCCCATACGCACGGCGGCAACCGCTTCTTCGCGGATACGCGTAATGGCGGCCCGCAGGCCCTCTTGCCCGTCGGAGATGTCATAGGTGCAATCAATCTCAGCACCAAGCGGGCCGAATGCAGCCTTCAGCCTGCGCCAATCGTGCGCGGTCAGGACAGGACTGTCGAGCACCAAGACATCCGCATTCTGGCTCTTCTCTTCCAAGATATTGGCAAGGTTGGAAAAGCGCGTTTTCAGGCTCATCACATGCCGCTCGCGCAAGCTGTCGATGGGCGGGTTGGTGACTTGGCTGAAATTCTGGCGGAAGAATTGGCTGATTAGGCGCGGCTTATCGCTGATGACGGCCAATGGCGTATCGTCGCCCATGGAGCCAATGGCTTCCTTGCCATCTTCGATCATCGGCGCGAGAATCATTTCGACATCTTCTAATGTCATGCCAGCAGCAATCTGACGCTTGGTGAGCTCCGCGCGTGACCATGCAGTTGGGCTATCCTCGCCCGCATCAGGCAAATCGGTAATGCGGCGGAAGCCGCCGACCAATGCGCCATAATCTTGCTCGGCGGAAATACGGTCTTTCAACTCGCCATCGCGGTATAATTTGCCTTCATCCAAATTGACGGCAATCATTTGTCCGGGACCAAGGCGGCCTTTTTCCAATATCGTCGTTTCGGGAAGGACGACCATTCCGGTTTCCGAACCGATAACCAGCAAATTGTCCGACGTACGGCTATAGCGCAACGGACGCAAAGCGTTGCGGTCGACGCCAGCAACGGCCCATTGGCCATCGGTCATTGCCAAAGCAGCAGGGCCATCCCATGGCTCCATGACGCTGGCCATATATTCATACATAGCGCGGTGTGTGGCGGGCAAATTGGGGTTCGACTGCCAAGCTTCGGGGATCAGCATGAGCTTGGCCGTCGGCGCTTCCTTGCCCGAACGGACCAAGGTTTCAAACACGGCGTCCAATGCGGCTGTGTCTGATGACCCAGCTGGAATGACGGGCTTGATATCATCCGACTGCGCACCAAAGGCGATGCTCGCCATCTTGATCTCGTGGCTTTTCATCCAATTTTGATTGCCACGGATGGTGTTAATTTCACCATTATGTGCAAGGCCGCGGAAGGGCTGTGCCAACCACCATTGTGGAAATGTATTGGTCGAATAACGCTGATGGAAAATCGCCACGCGACTTTCAAAACGGTCATCTTGCAAGTCTGGGTAAAATACCGACAGCGACTCTGCAAGGAACAGGCCCTTATAGACAATCGACCGGCATGACAGCGAGCAGATATAGAAATCGCGGATTTGCGCAGCGATAATCTTCTTTTCGATGCGGCGGCGAACAAGGTAGAGATTCTTCTCAAATTCGGTTGCGTTAATCTCATCCGGCATAGGGCCGGCAATCATGATCTGTTCAATTTCGGGGCGCGTTGCTTGCGCTTTGTCGCCGATGACAGACACATCGACCGGCACCTGACGCCAGCCATAAATGGTATAGCCCGCGTCGATAATTTCTGCCTCCACGATCGTGCGGCAATTCTCCTGAGCGCTTAGGTCGGTGCGTGGCAGGAACACCATGCCGACTGCAAGCCGGTTGGGCATTGGCCGGTGACCGCTGTCCGAAATTGCATCGTCGAAAAAGCGGACGGGCAAGTCGATGTGCAGGCCTGCGCCATCGCCCGTCTTGCCATCAGCGTCAACTGCGCCGCGATGCCATACGGCCTTCAGCGCCTCAATACCCGCCGCGACAACACGGCGCGATGGCTTTCCATCGGTTGCCGCAATCAAACCAACGCCGCAGGCATCGCCTTCGGACTCTGGATGATACATGCCTTCGCGGGCAAGGCGTTCATGTTCGGGCGTGGGATAGAATATGGTCATGCTGCTTGCCTCTCGCGGCGTGCTTTCGATTTCAGATAAGTGTGCATATGCTGCGTGACGTCGCGCCCGTCACGGATTGCCCAGACAACAAGGCTTGCCCCGCGCACGATGTCGCCAATGGCAAACACCCCGTCGAGGTTCGTCATCTGCGTCGTGTGATCGACACGTACGGTGCCCCAGCGGGTGACGTTAAGGTCAGGCGCGTTAAATAAGACGGGCAAGTCTTCGGCTTCAAAGCCGAGCGCCGTAATCACCATATCGGCGTTCAGTGTGAAGTCACCCTCCGGATCATTTTCCGGCGTGCGGCGGCCAGAGGCATCAGGCGCGGCAAGTCGCATCTTCGCGACATGCACGCGTTCGACCTTATTATTGCCGTCAAAGCCCTTGGGGCCAGATAGCCAGACGAACTCGACACCTTCTTCTTCGGCGTTAGTCACTTCGCGCTGCGACCCTGGCATATTCTCACGGTCGCGACGGTAAAGGCACTTTACGGATTTTGCGCCTTGGCGAATGGCGGTGCGGACACAATCCATCGCAGTATCACCGCCGCCAATGACGACGACGTCTTTGCCATGCGCATTCATCGCGCCGTTTTCAAACGCAGGCACCGCATCGCCAAAGCCCTTGCGATTGGATGTGGTGAGATAATCTAGCGCTGGGATTATGCCCTCCAGCCCAATACCCGGCGTTGCGATTGCGCGGGCCTTATAGACGCCGGTCGCGATCAACACCGCGTCATGTTTCGCGCGCAGATCGTCCAGCGAGGCATCGCGGCCCACTTCGAAATTGGCATGAAAATGGATGCCCGCATCTTCAAGCCGTTTCACGCGGCGCATGACCACGTCTTTCTCCAGCTTGAAACCGGGTATGCCGTAAGTCAGCAAGCCGCCCATGCGGTCATAACGATCGTAGACGTGGACGTCATAACCCGCGACGCGCAGATATTCTGCTGTCGTGAGTCCGCCGGGGCCAGCGCCGATGATTCCCACCGACTGTCCGCGCGATGGCCCAACCTCGACGGGTTCAACCCAGCCCTGCTCCCACGCGGTGTCGGTGATATATTTTTCCACCGAGCCAATGGTGACCGCGTCGTGGCCTGAAAATTCAATGACGCAATTGCCTTCGCACAAGCGATCTTGCGGGCAGATACGGCCGCAGATTTCAGGCATAGTGCTGGTCAGGTTGGACATTTCATAGGCTTCGCGTAGCCGCCCTTCGGCAGTGAGGCGCAACCAATCAGGAATATGATTGTGCAACGGGCAATGAACCGAACAATATGGCACACCACATTGTGAGCAGCGTGACGCCTGATCCGCTGCTGCGGCCGGCGCATAACGATCCGCGATTTCGGCAAAATCCTCCGCGCGCAGTCCGGCTTCCCGCTTATGCGGATACGCCTGCGGCTTTGAGATAAACTTTAGCATTGGATCTTTTGCCACAACACGCTCCTTCAGAAGCGCTGCGCGTAACGCGGCAAACCCGCGCTGTCACGCAGAAATCCAATTATAGGGCAGCTTTGTTGACTAAATTAAATCATTTTGAGACTATAATTTAACACTGCGCAATATTATTTCACATCAAAGGGTCCGAATCGGAACCTATCGCGCATAGAGCCATATCAATGTCGCTGTCCCCGCGATGATTCGGTAATAAGCAAAAGGTGCAAAACCATATTTGCCGACGATGGCGACAAATGCTTTCACCACAACCACCGCGACCAGAAACGCCATGGTAAAGCCAATGGCGATCATCCCCAAATCATCCGCGCTCAAAAGCGCCCGGTCTTTCCATAAAGCATATGCCGTGGCTGCGATCATCGTAGGCACCGCCAAGAAGAAAGAAAATTCCGCCGCCGTCTTGCGTTCCACACCCATCATCAGGCCGCCCATGATCGTCGCGCCGGACCGACTCACGCCCGGCAACATTGCCGTGCACTGGACGACGCCAATCGACAAGGCCGTGCCAAAGGGGATATCCTCGACTGCATTAAAGTGCACCGTCTTCACCACGCGTTCTAACACTAAGATGATGACGCCGCCAACAATCAACGCGATGGCAACAATCACCGGCGTCTGCATCGCGGCGCGAATGGCATCATAAGCCACGACGCCCATCACCAACGCAGGTGCAAAGCCCAACAGGATATTGCGCGTGAACGCGACCGGCCCCGCCTCTATTTTCAGCAGCCCGGTTCCGACCGCCCAAAATCGCTGCCAATATACCAATAGCACCGCCAATATCGCGCCGAGCTGAATGGCAATTTTAAAGGCGACAGAGCTATTGTCGGTGAAACCAACCAGCTCGCCCGCTAGAATAAGATGTCCCGTCGATGATACGGGCAAAAATTCCGTGAGCCCCTCGATAAAGCCAAGGAGCAAAGCGACCATCGTATCGTTCATGCTTTGGGACTGCTGCCAAAGCGGCCATGCTTGCGGTAAATGTTCAACCAATCGGCGGCAATGGCATCCAACGGCGTTGGCACAATGCCATATGCCGCCAGACCGTCTGCACCCGTCACCACATTGTCACGGCCCAGCATCTTAAACTGGTCATCGGTAATCGGCGCACCGGGCATCCACCCTGTACCCTTGGCGAGCATCTTGGCGGCGATATCTGGAACTTCCACGAACAATGGGTCATGGCCAATGGCCTTGGCGATCCATCGGTTGAGTTCCATCATGGAGAATATCTCCGGTCCGCCAAGCTCAAGCACGCGGCCGTCCTGATGCACCAAAGCGGCCGCAACAGCCTTCGCAACGTCGCCTGCAAATACGGGCTGGAACTTGGTGGCCGCGCCAATAACCGGAACGATCGGCAGCATACGGATGAGCCCTGCAAAACGATTGACAAATTGGTCTTCGCGGCCAAACACAATCGACGGACGCAAAATCACGGCTGATGGAAACGCGTAACGAACCGCCGCCTCACCGCCTGCTTTGCTTTGGCCATATTCGGCGTCGCTTTCCGCGTCCGCGCCAATCGCAGAGATATGGACGAAAGCGCCAACGCCCGCGTCTGCAGCAGCTTGCGCCACGATGCCTGCGCCGATATTTTGAACAGCGTCCATATCGGCAAAGCTACCGACCAGATTGACCACAGCATCGGCATCCATGATCGCGCGCTTTACGCTGCCGGGTTTGCGGACGTCGGCTTCCATCAATTGCACTTGACCCAAATTGCCCAGCGGCTTGATATGATTAGCGCTATGGGCGTTGCGGCACGCAATACGCAGTCGCGCACCTTGATGCAGCAACGTCTGCGCGACGTAGCGGCCCAAAAACCCGCCGCCACCAAAAACCGTTATCAACTTGCCTTGCATAAATGCTCCGTCAGCCAGCGTGAAATCCTGCGCGCGCTTTGCACCACCGTTTGGCAGCTTTCAAGGCCGACCTGCGCATACCCCTGACAGCAGGCATTTTAAATCCGCGGCGCACGCGGCACAGACGTTGACAATATCACCTGATTGCTTAAAGGAGCGCGCCTACCCGACACGCGGTAATCATGTGTGTCTCGTGCCCGGATGGCGGAATTGGTAGACGCACCAGCTTCAGGTGCTGGCGCTGGCAACGGCGTGGAGGTTCGAGTCCTCTTCCGGGCACCATTTTCTAACAGGCGTGGCGTTCTTGTTTGCAACCTTTGCCTTTCGCACTATCGAATGTTGCTGAGCCAAGCGGAACCTTTTTACATAAGGGGACGTTGGGGCAGGGGAATATCTGTTTGATCCGAGCAATTGCCTTTTTATATTTGAGTAGTGCAGCGGTGCCGTTGCTTGCTCAAAATCCGACGGATGCGACACCTTCAACGGCGCCTCACGCACCGATTATAAGCGACACTGAATTTGATGCGGCCATTCCGTCACTGGATGATGCCCCATTGGAAAGCATCGAAGCTTGGAGGGCCGAACAGGAATATCGTGAGGCAGGTGTCTCTGCGGCGCAGGGCGCTGTCGATCGGGCTAAATCAGCGACCCAAAGTAATGACGCGCTGGAGTTACTGCCCGATCCGCCAGTAACCGACGCGCTGTTGGAAGATCTCTTGCCGCCTATCGAAAATTTTGATGCAGAGCCCCCGCCGGAACCAACGCAGGCTGCGGAACGCGAGGCGGGCGTCGTGCGCTACACTATACGTATAGATGGCTTGGATGCGGCCGCAACGGCAGAACTAGCCAAAGACGCCGACAGTATTGCGGTTGATGCCGCGGCTTGGAATGATGTCCGGTCGCGCTTTTATGACCTTTCCTCGCTTAAGGGTAATGGCGGCCGCGCAGATAGCCGCGCGGAAATCGGCCAACGTGCGCGTGCGGACCGGCAATTGTTGTTGGACATTCTGAACGGGCAGGGCTTTTTTGATGCTGATGTTCAGGTGAAAACCGAAACATCGGCAACCGAAGGTAGCCCCGTCAACGTCATCATGACGGTATTGCCCGGTCGCCGTTATTATCTGGGACATATCGCTTTTACTGCCCCAGTGGTGCAGCCGCTAGATCTTATCAGCGGTAACTTTGCACCCAAAACGGGTGACGCAATCGTCGCCGACGTCATATTGGCGAGCGAAGCAAACATCTCTGTCGCATTGCCGCAAAATGGCTATCCCTTCGCCAATGTAGGCCAGCGTGACATATTGTTGGATAGCGGCACGGGAATGGGCGATTATACATTGCCAATTGACCCCGGCGTACGTAGCTATTTCGGACAATTGCGCACCGAAGGCCCGGCAGCATTTGACACAGGCCACATCGCAATATTGCGGCGCTTTAAAACGGGTGATCTTTACGACAGCCGCAAAGTGGATGACCTGCGCGCCGCGTTGCTTGCCACAGGATTGCTATCTACGATTTCGGTCGAAGCTGTTCCGGGCGAAGGTGTGGCGCCGGACGGAACGCCTTATGCCGATTTGCGCGTCCGCCAAGAGGCAGCACCGCCGCGCACATTGGCTGCAAGTGCTGGCTATGGTACGGGCCAGGGTATTCGTGCAGAAGGCAGTTGGACGCACCGAAACTTGTTTCCGCCCGAAGGGGCATTGCGCATAGCAACATTGCTTGGCACGCAAGAGCAGGCGGCAAGTGTCACCTTTGATCGCGCCAATGCCGGACGGCGCGATCGCAATGTCGAGATATCCTTCTCGGCCTTGCACAGCAATTATGATGCGTTTGAGGCATATACCGGACGTTTAGCCGTGACGATGGCGTTGGTTTCGACCCCCATTTGGCAAAAGAAATTCACGTGGTCGATGGGAGCGGAAATCTTAGGAACGTCCGAAGATGCGTTTGAGCTGGCACGCGGCGTTCGCGACCGTCAGCTATATTATGTTGCTGCATTGCCCAGTCAGGTCGGTTTTGACCGGTCGAATGATTTGCTTGATCCTGTGCGGGGCTACCGCGTCACTTTGCGCTTCTCGCCTGAGGCATCCTTAGGCACGGGCAAACAAATTTACGCACGCACCATATTGGATGGATCTTATTATTATCCGGTGCAGGACAATATCGTGGTAGCGGCCCGCGCGCGCGTTGGAACCATAGCCGGCATATCGCGGGATAATCTGGCACCATCGCGCAGATTCTACGGCGGTGGCGGCGGCTCAGTCCGCGGCTTTGGGTATCAGCGGCTCGGCCCGTTGGACCCAAACAATGATCCAATCGGGGGCAGAAGCGTGAACGAATTTGCCATGGAGGGACGCTATCGCTTTGGCAATTTTGGCCTTGTTGGCTTTGTCGATGCCGGCCAAGCCTATGAAACGAGTATGCCCAAATTTGATGACTGGCGCGTAGGCGTTGGAATTGGTGGGCGTTTTTACACCAATTTTGGTCCCGTCCGTCTCGACCTTGCAACGCCGTTGAACCGCCGAATCGGCGACTCTCGCTTTAGCGTCTATGTATCAATTGGGCAGGCGTTTTAATGATGTGGCGGCGGTTTGCCATTGCCGGTTCCGCCGTTGCGGGGCTTTTGCTTGTCATGTTGGTTGGCAGCTTCTTCTGGCTCGACAGCCAATCCGGTCGAAATTTTGTGGCACGGCAGATTGCTGCTTTTGAATTCGAAAATGGTCTTAACATGCGCATTGGGCGTATTGACGGGTCGATTTACGGTGACGCGACTTTGTCCGACGTACGTTTTCATGATCCCATGGGCGAATTTGCGCGCGCGCCCGAAATCCGGTTGGACTGGAGCCCATTGTCCTTTTTTAACCGGGGTGTCGCAATCCATGCCCTGACGGCGCAAGAGTTGAACATATCGCGCTTGCCCGCGTTTCGCGTGGTCCCCGATCGCGGCGACCCGCTGCTTCCTGATCTCGATATTCAGATCAAACGGCTGCAGGTGGATCGTATCGTTTTTGCCAAGGGCATTACGGGCGGGGCGCACGTCGCTTCATTGTCGGGCAATCTACAAATTGCCGACAGGCGCGCGATTATCGACGCGACCGCGGGCAGTATAGGCGGCGACCGTTTTGTTTTGAAACTCGACGCCGTACCCGAAAAAAATCGATTTGATGTCGATATGAAGCTGGACGCACCGGCCAAGGGGCTATTCGCTGGGTTAGCGGGTCGCCCAATCCCAATGACAGCGAATTTGAGCGGTCGCGGTGACTGGCGCAAATGGGATGGTGTGTTGACCGCGCAATTGGCGTCTGAGGGCATTGCCAACCTTGCGCTGACGGCGCGGGAAGGGACGTTTGCGGTGCGGGGCACTGCAGCGCCAGCCAAAATCTTGGCCGACAGCTTTCTCATGCGTGCGTTTTCGCCGGTTGCAAAGGTGGATTTTACGGCAAAATTCGCCGACCGTGCCGCGAAAATTCGCGGAAGCTTCCGTTCTGCCGCAGCAGAGGTTGATGTCGTCGGGGGGGGCGATTTTGGCGAAGGCAACTTTGATGATCTTGCGCTGGATTTTCGCATCCTTCGCCCCGCTATCATCGGGACGAATGTAAGCGGTTCAGATATCCGCGGCACGGCAGTGCTCAACGGTGCGTTTGCTGGCCCTACGGTCGCGTATACCGCGAGCACTGGTCGGTTAGCATTTGACGCAACAACATTTGAAGCTGTGACTGTGACCGGCGAAATGCAAGGGAAGGCAGATCGCTTCATCATCCCCGTTAATGCTAAGGCGCGCCGAGTAACGGGCATCAACCAAATCGCTGGGGGGTTGTTGACCAATGTTCGCGTCAATGGCGATATTGCTATCGCTGACGGGCGGTTGCTGTCCGACAATTTGAAAATTCGTTCCGACCGGATCAATGCCAAGGCGTTGTTGGTCGGGGACATTGATAAAGGCATTTATACCGCGGCTTTAAACGGAAAACTGGATGGTTTTCAGATCAACTCGGTCGGCCTGTTCAATGTCGTTGCTGATGTTGACATCGAAACAAAGCGGGGCCGTGGCTATGCTTTGGTTGGCACCGTAAAAGCGCATTCAACGCGGCTTTTCAGCCAGGGTTTCCAAAATTTCCTTGGTGGCCAAATGTTCGTGAACGCCGGCATCCGCTATGGCAGTAATGGCATATTGCAAATTACCCGTGCCAGTTTGGTGTCGCCTTTGTTCCGGCTCAACAGTGGCAGCGGTACGTATGTTACCAAAGGCGGCTTGGTCCTGTTCAATGGCCAAGGCTATTCCAATCGATATGGCCCCGTACAGGTAAGCATGACGGGCACATTCGAGCGTCCAGAATATCGCATTATGGCAACCAATCCTGGGTTCGGCATCGGTATGTCCGATGTTGTTGGCGTCGTGACGCACAGTCCGCATGGCTATGCCATCGCGTTGACAGGTGCGACCGATTATGGACCGATTAGCGGCAATGTCGATGTGCTGTCGGGAGGTGGCCCGCTGACCATAGATATCTTGCGCGGCAACTTTGGAGGCATCGCTATCACAGGCCGAATCCAGCAGGCCGCGGCGGGGCCATTTGTAGGGACATTGAACGGCGCAGGTTCTGGCTTTGACGGAACCATCGCGCTGTCGGCGCAAGGCGCCGTTCAGCGTGCCGTCGTCGATGCCACTGCACGCAATGCTGTACTTACAGGCACACAAAAACTCGCGATCGGGCGGGGTATTATGAACGCCGACATCATCTTGTTTGATAGCCCACAGGTCATTGCCGATGTGCAAGTTGAAAACGCTGTCATGAACGACATTACGATTGCCGCAGCGCGGGCAAAGGTGAATTACAGGGCAGGCTCAGGCACAGCACAGATATTGGCCGAGGGACGCAGCGAGGTGCCTTTTCGCCTTGCTGCCAATGCGAATTTCACGCCCCAACTCTGGCGGATAGCCGCAAAGGGGCGCGCCAATGGTGTCAATTTTGCGACCAATAACGCTATGCGCATTGTCCCACGCAGGAACAGCTATGACATTTTGCCGAGTGAAATGAACGTCGCGGATGGCACCTTGCGCATCGTAGGCAGCTATGGCGACGCCCTTGTTCTTCAATCACGCATAGACAAGCTCGATATCGCAGTGCTCGATCCCTTCCTGCCTGGTCTTGGACTTGGCGGACGGGTAAGCGGCAGTGTGGATTGGTCGCAGGCGTCATTGTCGGCGTTCCCGAATGCGGATGTGCGGCTGGAGATCAATCGCTTTGTGCGCGCAAATTTGGGGGCACGATCACAGCCGGTAGACATCAGCATGGTCGCAAGATTGTTGCCCACAGGCGGTAACGCACGTGCGGTTATTCGGCGACGGGGCGCCGCGGTGGGACGACTTCAGATTGACTTGACGCCCTTGCCTCCCGGAAATGCACGCTGGACCGAACGGTTGCGCGTAGCGCCCTTATCCGGTGGCATTCGCTATAATGGACCGGCCGACACATTGTTTTCTTTGGCCGGGCTTGCGGATCAAAGCCTCACTGGCAACATTGGTGTTGCCGCCGATTTTTCAGGCAGGGTGCAGGCCCCGATATTGACGGGCGTCGTCCGTGCGAATGACCTTGTGTATGAAAATGATAGCTATGGCACGCGATTGACCAATCTACGTGTGCGAGGTCTATTCACAAATGACCAGTTTGAAGTCACTGAGCTGAGCGCAAAGGCGGGAAATGGCACAGTGACGGGCAAAGGCGTCGTCAACTTAAGTGCGGCCAAGGGCTTTCCGGTGCAGCTTAACCTTGACCTCGACCGCGCTCGCGTTGCACGCAGCGAATTGATTTCGACAACCGCGACCGGTCAGGTCAGCGTCACCAAAACGCCCGACGGTGAAGCCTTGGTCAGCGGTACATTGCGGCTGCCAGAAACGCGGTTCAAGATTATCCGTCAAGGCGCGGCCAAGGTGGCAACCTTAACTGGTGTCCGCCGCAAGGCACCAACGGGCCGAGCGCGTGTGTCCGGCGATGCTGACGCGATCAGAAGTCTTCCCAGCAATTGGAAGCTCGATATCCAGTTAGAGGCTCCAGACGAATTATATGTCAGTGGAATGGGACTGGAGTCCGAATGGGGCGCGAATTTGCGGATCACAGGAACCAGCGATGCGCCGTTGATTTCGGGTGATATGCAACTTGTGCGCGGGACACTGGGCTTCGCAGGCCGATCCTTTGCATTGGAAAGCGGCCGCGTTGCCTTCAGCGGCGGGTCTGCAAGCAATCCATCGATCCGCGTTACTGCCGCCAGCGAAGTCGACGGAACAACAGTGCGCGTCAACATTGCTGGCACCGGACAGAATCCTGCGATTAGCTTTAGTTCAACCCCTGCCTTGCCGCAGGATGAAATTATGGCGCGGATCTTGTTTGGGAACTCCATCGCCGAGCTATCTGCCATTCAGGCGGTCCAGCTTGCGGGGTCACTGAACAGCTTGCGTGGCGGGACGGGCGGGCTCAATCCGCTAGGTGTGCTGCAATCGGCAACCGGGCTTGATCGCTTGCGCCTGCTGAATGCAGACGCGAATAGCGGGCGCGAAATGGCGCTGGCCTTTGGTCAGTATATAACCAATGACGTCTATGTTGAAATCGTAACGGACGCGCGTGGTTATACCGCAACGCAATTGGAAATCAGTCTGACCCGGGCGCTTTCGGTGTTGAGCCAGATTGGCACTAGCGGAACATCGAACGTCAATATTCGCTATAAAAAGGATTATTGATGCAGCGCGTCTTATGTTTGCTCAGTCTGACCGTAACGTGCTTGATGACAACGGGGTGTCAGCAGAATTTTAACACGCAATACGCCGAGACAGAACGCAAGGTGAAGGCGGCTGAAGCAAAAATCGATGCTGAAATGGCAAAGGAAGCCAAGCGCGAGCCTGTCGAAAATGGCAATTCGGATTAATGTCCTTGCTTTTGGGGCGACGCCCCCTTCACATTCTGTGTAACCGGTCCTAACAGATACTCATGTGGCAACTCCATCAATATCCACTCTGTCCCTTTTCGCGCAAAGTACGTCTTCTGCTTGGCGAAAAAGGCGTGCCATACAGCTTGGTGCGTGAAAATCCGTGGGATCAGCGCGACGAATTTGTGCAAATGAACCCAGCGGGACGAACGCCCGTAATGCGCGATTCCGAACGCAATATCACCTTGTCCGATTCGGTGGCGATTTCGGAATATATTGACGAAACCGTCCCAACGAACCCGATGATTAGCGGCACCGCGCAATATCGCGCCGAAATTCGCCGTCTCGTGTCTTGGTTTGACGAACAATTTTATGGTGACGTGACACAGCCACTTTTGCATGAGCGCATGAAGAAGCGACTGATTGATCGTCAACCGCCCGAAGCTAAAATATTACGCGAAGCGATGAAGTTGGCGAACGGCCATCTCGATTATATCGATTATCTCATCGACCACCGTGCATGGCTGGCAGGTTCAACGATGACGATGGCTGACTTGGCTGCCGCGGCGCAGATTTCGGTAGCCGACTATCTTGGCGGCATCGATTGGAATGGGCATGAACAAACCAAGGCTTGGTATGCCATGTTTAAATCGCGGCCCAGTTTTCGGCCTTTGCTGTCCGAACGGATGGAAGTCATCGCGCCGCCCAAGCATTATGAGCTGGTCGATTTCTAATTCCCGAAAATGGTCGGCTTCCGATCTATTTTTTGCCCGCCTTCATTATAGATAGAGTTAAATCGGATATACCAACCTTTGGTATACCAATCGGCAGCAGTTGCCATTGACGCCTTTCACAGCGCAATTGGCCATGTCGATCACTGGACCGGTCGGCCGGACCTTCGCTGTCACCTCATCCCAGCACAGCGAAGGTCCACCCTTGGGGACAGTTTATGGTGTCGATTGTTTCCACAGTCGCGTATCTCGGCTTGGAAGCCCGTAGCGTCGAAGTCCAGTGCCAGGTCGCACCAGGGATGGTCAGCTTCGCTGTTGTGGGACTTCCGGATAAGGCTGTCGCCGAAAGCCGCGAGCGGGTTCGCGCCGCAATCTCCGCGCTGGGTTTGGCTTTGCCGCCTAAGCGGATTACCATCAATCTTTCACCCGCTGACCTCCCCAAAGAGGGGTCGCATTATGATTTGCCAATTGCCTTGGCATTACTTGGTGCCATGGGGCTGGTGGATGCAGAGGCGCTTGCGCAATTTATCGTGGTCGGTGAGCTCGGTTTGGATGGTAGGGTAGCGGCATCACCTGGCGTGCTTTTGGCGGCGCTACATGCCTCGTCACGTGGGCTCGGCTTAATATGTCCGGCAATGCAGGGGTCAGAAGCAGCCTGGGCAGGTGAAATCGAAGTTGTGGCCGCACCGGATTTGCTTGGCTTGCTGAACCATCTGAAAGGGCAAGCCTTGCTACACCCGCCTGAGCCTGGGATCGCCGCGCCGCGCGAAAAGGGGCCTGATCTGAAAATGGTCAAAGGACAGGAGACCGCAAAGCGCGCGCTGGAGATTGCGGCAGCTGGCGGGCACAATTTGGCGATGATTGGCCCACCAGGGGCGGGTAAGTCGCTGTTGGCTTCTTGCATGCCTGGTATCTTGCCGGAGCTTTCGCCCGCTGAAGCATTGGAAGTGTCAATGATTGCATCTGTAGCCGGATCCTTGGACGGTGGGCGCTTGTTACGCACCCGCCCGTTCCGTGCACCGCATCATAGCGCATCCATGCCAGCCTTGGTTGGGGGCGGGCTGCGCATTCGTCCGGGTGAAGTCAGCTTGGCGCATCTTGGCGTCTTGTTCCTTGATGAGTTGCCTGAGTTCCAACGCGGAGTGCTCGACAGTTTGCGACAGCCGTTAGAAACTGGCGAAGTCAGCGTCGCACGGGCCAACAGTCACGTGACCTTCCCCGCCGACGTTCAGTTGGTTGTAGCAATGAACCCTTGCCGTTGCGGGCATCTCGGCGACGCTGCTTTGGCATGTAGTCGGGCACCGCGATGCGCTGCGGACTATCAGGCTAAGATATCGGGGCCATTGTTGGATCGGATCGATTTGCATGTCGATGTGCAGGCTGTACGCGCCGCAGACTTGGTCCTTCCGCCGCCTGCAGAAGGATCAGCGGAAGTTGCCATTAGGGTGCAGGCCGCGCGTTTCCTACAAAGTGGGCGGTTACAAGGCACGGACCTGCGGACCAATGCGGATTTGGATGGCGATACACTTGCGGCTTTTGCCACGCCGGATGTTGCGGGTCAGAAATTACTTGCCCAAGCGGCTGAGGCCATGCGCCTATCGGCGCGCGGCTACACACGCATATTGCGTGTTGCCCGCACCATCGCCGACTTGGCCAATGCCAAGGATGTTGGCCGCATCCACATTGCCGAGGCGTTGAGCTACCGACGGCAACCCCCGCGCAACTGAGCAGCAATGTGGAGCTGGCCTTGCATGAACAATGATGTGATTGAAAAGGGCGCCTAAGGCCAGTGGTGCGGATGGCGGGACTCGAACCCGCACGCCCTTACGGACAACAGATTTTAAGTCTGTAGCGTCTACCATTCCGCCACATCCGCTTGACCATGCGCAGACAGCATTACGCTCGCAGCGTCAAGTGCCTTCGTACAAACGACTTATTTGTTAAGGCCTTCGCGGACTTCTTTGCCCGGTTTGAAATAGGGTACGCGCTTCGACGGTACTTCGACAGATGCACCTGTGCGCGGGTTACGGCCTTTGCGTGGGCTACGGTCGCGGGTCGAAAAAGCACCGAATCCGCGCAATTCAACGCGCCCGCCATCGGAAAGGCGTTGAATGATCTGGTCAAAAAACAAATCGACGATCTTTTCGATTTCTTCTGTTTTGAGTTCCAGATTCTCAGCTTCAAGCTTTTTGATCAACTCGGAACGGATCATATAATGTTCCTCTCTTACCGTTATCTAATAGGACGCAGTGCGCTTATCAAATATCACGTTACAATGCTTTACAATAATGGAGGCACGCTGGCAGAAATTTTTCATTATTACAACGGTCTTCAAAAGGTTTCGTGCCCTAGACAGCAAAAAACCCGCTCCTCATTCAAGGAGCGGGTTTCTATTCCGATAATTCGGAGGTCGTTTTTAGCTGAAGCTTATTTCTTTACGCCCTTGAGTGCCTCACCCAAGATGTCGCCAAGCGATGCGCCGGAATCCGACGAACCATATTGCTCAACAGCTTGCTTTTCTTCAGCGAGCTGAAGCGCCTTGACCGAGAAGTTTGGCTTTTTCGAACGGTCAAAACCGGTGACCATAGCATCAAACTTCTGACCAACTTGGAAACGGTCCGGACGTTGCTCGTCACGGTCACGGCCAAGGTCGGCACGCTTGATGAAGCCAGTTGCGCCATCTTCGCCCGCTTGCACTTCAAGTCCGCCATCACGCACTTCAAGAACGGTAACAGTAGTGGTGCCACCCTTCTTCAGGCCGCTTGCTGAAGCCGCGCCGGCTGCCGATGGGGCGCCCTTTTCCAACTGCTTGATACCAAGCGAAATGCGCTCTTTCTCGGCGTCGATGTCGAGAACGATTGCCTTGACGGTTTCGCCCTTGCGGTGAAGGTGCAAGGCTTCTTCGCCTGTGATGCCCCATGCGATGTCGGACATGTGGACCATGCCATCAACGTCGCCGTCGAGACCAATGAACAGGCCAAATTCGGTCGCATTCTTGACTTCGCCCTCAACAGTCGAGCCAACAGGAAACTTGTCAGCGAACGACGCCCATGGATTGTCGTGTGCTTGCTTGAGGCCAAGCGAAATGCGGCGCTTTTCCATGTCGATATCGAGAACAACAACGTCGACTTCTTGCGATGTCGAAACGATTTTGCCTGGGTGAACGTTTTTCTTTGTCCAGGACATTTCCGAAACATGGACCAGACCTTCGATACCGGCTTCGAGTTCGATGAATGCACCATATTCGGTGATGTTCGTGACCGAACCCTTCAGCTTGGTGCCGACTGGGTATTTCGCAACCGCTGCATCCCAAGGATCGCTTTCCAGCTGCTTCATGCCAAGGCTGATGCGCTGTGTGTCCTTGTTGATACGAACGATCTGCACCTTAACCGTGTCACCAATGTTGATGACTTCGCTTGGGTGGTTGATACGCTTGTAGCTGATGTCGGTGACGTGCAGCAGGCCATCGATGCCCCCCAGATCGACGAACGCACCATAATCGGTGATGTTCTTGACAACGCCGTCGATAATCTGACCTTCGACTAGGTTCTGGATGAGGCCAGTGCGCTGTTCTGCGCGGGTTTCTTCCAAAATAGCGCGACGCGATACAACTATGTTGCCACGCTTGCGGTCCATTTTCAGGATGACGAATGGTTGGGCGATGTCCATCAATGGCGCAACGTCGCGGACGGGACGAACGTCAACTTGGCTGCCGGGCAAGAATGCCACTGCGCCGCCCAGATCAACGGTGAAACCACCCTTTACGCGGCCGAAGATAACGCCATCAACGCGGTTACCGGCGTCGAATTCGCCTTCAAGTACATCCCAAGCGGCTTCGCGACGGGCGCGATCGCGGCTGAGCATTGCTTCGCCGTTCATATTTTCTACGCGGTCAACGAAGACTTCGACTTCGTCGCCAACCTTCAGGTCGGCTTTCTGGCCGGGCATAGCGAATTCACGCAGCGCCACACGGCCTTCGGATTTGAGACCCACATCGATGACAGCATGGTCATTGTCGATTGCGGTTACGGTGCCTTTTACGACGCGGCCTTCAAAGCCACCGTCTGCGCCACCAAGTGATTCGTCGAGAAGTGCCGCGAAATCGTCGCGGGTCGGGTTTGGCGAAGTTGCCATAGGTTAGAGTGTCCTTACGTACATTTTGTCCGGCCAGTCGGTTGGTTCCGACGGTCTTTGACCAGAGTTGCCTTGATGCCCGAATAGCAGCAAAGCGTCCAAATACAGCGCATATCGAACCAAATAACCGTGCCATGCTGAACTATTTTCAGCACCCATCCATCAACTTAGACCAAAGGCCAGCGAGGCGAAATGGACCCTAAACTAAGTTCAGAGTAACGGTGTGTTCTATCGATACACCCCGGCCGCTTAGCTCATGCGAAGTCGAGACTCCACCAAAGCTATCGCAGCTTGAACGGCGTCGCCTATAGTCAAATCGCCGGTATCAAGCAATAGCGCGTCGTCTGCGGGTTTTAACGGTGCATCGGCACGCGCCATGTCGCGTGCATCGCGTGCCTGAATATCGGCAAAGATATCGGCAAATGCGACATCCATACCCTGTCGCTGCATTTCCGCATGGCGCCGCCGTGCGCGGACCTCTGCCGGCGCAGTGATGAACAACTTCACGTCCGCATGCGGTGCGATAACGGTCCCGATGTCGCGCCCGTCGAGCACCGCACCGCCGGATTGATTGGCAAAGTCGACTTGTCGCTTGTTAAGCATCGCGCGCACCATGGGGTGGATCGAGACCTGGCTTGCTAACCCGCCAACTTCTTCGCTTCGCAACACTGGATCATCAAGCAAGCTATCAAGAAACCCGCATCCCGCCAAAGCGTCCACCGCATTATCAGGGTTTCCTTGGTGCAATTGCACTTGCCGTCCCACCGCGCGGTAGAGCAAACCCGTATCCAGAAACGGCAGCCCAAAATGCGCCGCCAATGCCTTTGCCAACGTGCCTTTGCCCGAGGCAGTTGGCCCATCAACGGCGAGGATCATTCGGCTCCGCTCCGCTCAGCGCGTCGTGCCATGAGCGCTTTGGTGATGCCAAACAGTGCAATTGCCATCCAGACAATTTCTAGCACCATCGTTGGTAGGTTGAAATTCACCGTCAACGAAATGGTCAGCAACGCCGCGCCAAGAAAGTTGGCGACGTTGAACCACAAAGCATTCATCTGCGCCGTGAGGTTGCTATATGCAAAGGCCGCCACGATGAAGAAGCTACCCGCAAACCCGATCAGGTCAGCTGCGAAAGGCGATACATATGCGGTCAATGTTGAACCTGCAGAGTATGTAAGATGGATTCAAATGTCGGAAAGCTGGTCGCGATGGGCGACACGTCATCCACCGTCACCGCGTGATAACAATGTTGCCCTGCCACGGCAAAGCTCATGGCGATACGGTGGTCAAGCGCACTGGTGACCGTTGCACCGCCCTCAAGCGGTTCCCCGCCAGTGCCATCGATAACGAGGCCGTCTTCGCGTTCTTCAACCCGTGCGCCAATCGCTTTCAAGCCAGTCGCCATAAGCGCAAGCCGGTCGGATTCCTTCACCCGCAGTTCGTCGAGGCCGCTGGTCGTTGTCCGGCCCTGCGCCATGCTGGCGGCGACGAAAAACACCGGAAACTCGTCGATCATGCTGGGCGCAACATCCGGTGGGACGTCGATACCGCGCAGGACAGAATGCCGCGCGGTGATGTCCGCCACAGGCTCGCCCCCGACTTCGCGCGCGTTAGAATAAGTGAGGTCCGCGCCCATTGCTTCCAGCATCTTGTAAATGCCCGTGCGTGTCGGGTTCATGCCAACATGGGTAACGGTGACTTCGCTCCCCGGCGTAATCAATGCGGCGACGATGAAAAAGGCTGCCGACGAGGGATCTCCGGGAACGTCAATCTGCTGCGGCTGTAACTCAGCTTCGCCCATCAGGCGGATATGCCGAACGCCATCGGTATCAACATCGATCGTCAAATCCGCACCAAAACCGCGCAGCATGCGTTCGCTATGGTCGCGGGTCGGTACAGGCTCGATCACTTCGGTAATGCCAGCAATGTTCAAGCCCGCGAGCAAGACCGCGCTTTTCACTTGTGCGGAGGCAACTGGTAAACGGTAGCGGATAGGCACGGCAGGCACCAATCCGCGCACCATCAATGGCAGCATCCCGCCGGGGCTTGCCGTAAATTCGGCACCCATTTGGCTGAGCGGATCAATCACGCGGCCCATCGGGCGTTTGGACAGGCTAGCATCACCAATAAAGGCCGCGGTTAGCCGGTGGCTGGCGACCAGTCCCATTAGTAAACGGGTCGATGTACCGCTATTACCCATATCGAGCGCGCCTGTTGGCTGCATCAGACCGCCGACGCCCACACCGTTGACGGTCCATTGTCCTTCCCCGGTACGTTCAATATGTGCGCCCATGGCCCGCATGGCGGCCGCAGTGGAGAGCACATCCTCGCCTTCTAGCAAGCCTGTAATTTTGCTTTCACCCACGGCAAGTGCGCTCAACATAAGTGAACGGTGTGAAATGGATTTGTCGCCAGGAACCTTAAGCATGCCGCGCAAAGGGCCGCTTGGCTGGAAACTACCGAGTCTAGATGGGGCGGTGTGCATGATGTTTTGCGCTTTGCGGATGATGCGCGTTCAAGTCAACGACCACAGTAATTTTTGACAGCGGCGCGTCGCTGTGGCAAAGGCCGCGCCAATTGACGGTGATTCACAGACGTGCATTGCCTTTCCAAGCCAGTTTAAAAGGATTTAAGCCCGCCATGATCAAGGCTGAATGGGGAACCAAGCGCACTTGCCCGAAATGCGGCGTTCGTTTTTACGATCTGACGAAGGACGAACCGGTTGAATGCATCGAATGCGGCAACCAGTGGACACCAGAGCCAGTGTTGAAGTCGAAGCAGCCATTGCCGTTTGAAGAAGCCGAAAAGAAGAAGGACGATTCGGATCTGGCGGATGACGATCTCGATATTGACGTCGATGCGGTTGATGGCGATGTGTCGCCTGATAATGATGTCGACTTGGGCGGTGACGAAGATCTTGGCGTTGCCGGCACTGAAGACGAACCCGACGACATCTAATCTTCGGACTTGATATATACAGGGGCGCCCGCTAGTGGCGCTCCTCACCAAGGCTGCCAATGGGCGGCTAGATGGGGCCTTAGCTCAGCTGGTAGAGCGCTACACTGGCAGTGTAGAGGTCAGGGGTTCGACTCCCCTAGGCTCCACCAACTTTCGCTAAAGCTTCGGCTGGCTGGCCGGTTCTCTCCTGCCACTACATCCGCGCCTCAAGTTTCGTCATGCTGAACGTATTTCAGCATAACTCGCGACGTTAGCCCGTTATCCCGGAACGCAGTCACCAACGGTGGAACGAGTTCGGGATGACGAAATCGTTTTGATAGTCTAAGGCCGCAATATGCATTTTCTTGACCAAGCAAAAATATTTGTCCGTTCCGGCGCAGGTGGCCCGGGTGCGGTCAGCTTTCGTCGAGAAAAATATGTGCAATATGGCGGACCCGATGGCGGTAATGGCGGTAAGGGTGGAGATGTCATTTTTGAAGCTGTGGCTGGACTGAACACGCTTATCGATTTCCGTTATGCGCAGCATTTCAAGGCGATGCGCGGTATCCAAGGCATGGGCCGTGATCGTCATGGCGCTTATGGTGATGATCTTGTCATTCAGGTGCCTGTGGGTACGCAGGTGCTGGCCGACGACGAAGATCGCACCTTGTTGCTTGACCTGACCGAAGTTGGCCAACGCGTCGTGTTCTTGCGCGGTGGCGATGGCGGGCGTGGCAACGCTTCGTATAAAAGCTCAACCAACCGCGCCCCGCGCCAACATGGCCCCGGTTGGCCGGGCGAAGAAATGTATGTCTGGTTGCGGTTGAAGCTGTTGGCGGATGCAGGCCTTGTTGGCATGCCAAACGCGGGCAAGTCGACCTTCATCAATCAGGTATCCAACACCAAGGCGAAGGTTGGTGATTATCCGTTTACCACCACGCGCCCGCAATTGGGCGTTGTTGACCATAAATCGCGTGAGTTCGTCTTGGCTGATATTCCGGGGCTTATTGCCGGTGCGGCTGAAGGCGTTGGCATTGGTGACCGTTTCTTAGGCCATATTGAGCGCTGCCGCATCCTCATCCATTTGATTGATGCGACACAAGATGACCCGATTGCTGCTTGGCATATCGTCTGTGACGAATTGAGCGAATATGGCGCGGCCTTGGATGAAAAGCCGCAGATTGTCGCGCTCAACAAAGGTGACTTACTTGACCCTGAATTGATGGCCGACATTGCCGAGCAGCTTCATGCTGCGGGCGCGCAGGATGTTATCGCGATTTCCGGTGCGACGGGCCAAGGCGTCGACTTGGTCCTTGACCGGATATTGGAGGCGTTGCCTGCCAAAAGCGGAATTGAAGGCGCAAAGGCCGATGGTATCACCGAGGACGGGACATGGTCGCCGATCTGAAGGCTGCATTCCTGCCGGCATCCTGCCCCTTATTGGTGGTGAAGGTCGGCTCCTCGTTGCTGGTGCAGCCAGACGGGACTGTGCGACGGGAATGGCTTCAGACACTTGTTGCGGACATTAGCGCGCGGCATAAGGCGGGGCAGAGGTGTATCATTGTCACCTCAGGGGCGATTGCGCTGGGCGCGCGCCGCTTGGGCTTTGACAGAGGGGGGCGCGCAAGCCTTGCAGATGCGCAAGCCGCCGCGTCGGTCGGGCAGATTGTGTTATCAGGCATTTGGGCGGACCTTTTGGAAGGTCAGTCCTTGGCCGCAGCGCAGATGCTGGTGACGCTTGATGATCTCGAGGACCGCCGCCGTTACTTGAACATCGCGGCCACGCTGGATCGCCTCTTGGGGGCGGGCGCGGTGCCCGTCATTAACGAAAATGACAGCGTCGCCACCGAGGAAATTCGTTTTGGCGATAATGACCGTTTGGCCGCGCGTGTTGCGCAAGCTGCGGGCGCAACGGGCGTCATATTGCTATCCGATGTTGACGGTCTTTTTGACCGCGCACCCCATTTGCCGGGCGCTATGTTGTTACCGAATGTAGAGAAAATTGATGGCCCTGTTCGGGTGATGGTGGCTGAAGGCTCCTCCTCTGGCATGGGTTCCGGTGGGATGGCATCAAAATTGGATGCCGCAGATATTGCGACGCGGGCCGGAATTGGCCTTGTAATCGCGTCGGGCCTACGCGACCATCCGCTTGCGGCGCTGACGCAAGGTGGCCCTGCGACCTATTTTGTCCCCCGTGAAGGTGGCTCAGCGCGCAAAAGCTGGCTCGGCGGTCGGCTGACGGTCAAGGGACGGATCCGCATTGATGATGGCGCGGTGCAAGCCCTCAAGAACGGAAGTAGCCTTTTGCCCGCCGGTGCGCTGTCGGTTGAAGGCGAGTTTAAGCGCGGCGATGTCATCGACATCAGCGCTGATGATGACATGGCGATTGCGCGCGGGCTCTCCGAATATGATGCGGTAGATGCCGCGCGGATTTGCGGGCATCGATCCAGCGAATTGGCAGGCATATTGGGTACCGTACCGCGCTCTGTGCTTGTCCACCGCGATCAATTGGTACTTTTGTGAAAACGGTAGCGCTGACTGGAGCGACGGGGTTCGTCGGACGGATCACGTTGGGACGATTGGTCGCGGCTGGCTGGCACGTGCGGGCATTGACGCGGCGCGATCAGCCCAAGACAGCAGGCGTGACATGGGTGCATGGTCGTCTGGATGACACGGCCAGCCTCCACGAATTGTGCGACGGGGCCAATGTGGTGTTGCATGTTGCGGGCGTTGTTAATGCGCCTGATGCTGCTGGTTTCGAAACCGGTAATGTGGAAGGTACGGCGAATATGATTGCCGCTGCGCACATGGCGGGTATTGATCGCTTCGTCACGGTCTCGTCACTTGCCGCGCGCGAACCCACGCTGTCGATGTATGGCGCGAGCAAAGCCAAGGCCGAAAATCTTGTGCGCGCGTCGGCGCTTGACTGGACCGTCATCCGACCGCCTGGTGTCTATGGCCCCGGCGATACCGAAATGTTTGATATGTTCCGAATTGCGACGAAAGGCTGGGCTTTGTTGCCACCCCGCGGGCGCGTGTCGGTCATCCATGTCGATGATTTGGCACGTTTGCTCGTGACCTTGCTATCGGCGGAGAATGTTTCGAAACAGGTGTTTGAGGCGGACGACGGGACAGTTGGCGGGTGGAGCCATGAAGCCTTTGCCAAAGCCATTGGCGTAGCGGTCGGTCGCAATATCACGGCTGTGCATGCACCGCGTTCTTTGCTGAAGTTTGCAGGCTGGGCGGACCGCGCAATTCGCGGACCAAAGGCGAAGCTGACGCCGGATCGCGCGAATTACCTTGCGCATCCCGACTGGACTATTGACCGCGACGCTGCGCCTGCACCCTCACTTTGGTTGCCGGAAATTGCAACGGCTGCGGGCCTGAAGGACACCGTAAGCTGGTATCGCAAGCATGGGTGGATGTAGCGCCTTAGCCTTGCCCTTTTGCCGCCTTATTCGCTTGCCATAGCGCGGACATATGGGGCATTGGCCGCCAATCATATCGAGGATGTAAGAATGACTGATCGCAACGAAATGTTTGATCGCCTCAAGGGCCTGATTGAACCATTTAACAAAAAAGGCGTCGAAGTTGGTGAAGAAACGACCTTTGCCGGCGATCTTGAATGGGACAGCCTGACCGTTATGGATTTTGTGGCTGAAGTCGAAGACAGCTTCGACATCATCATCAGCATGAATTTGCAGGCGGAGATCGAAAATGTCGGCCAGTTGGTCGATGCCGTGACCAAGCTAACCACTGCTTAAAATTTGCACGAGAGACGGTAATGACTGATCTATTTTCAAAATTTGACGCCTTAATCGCTCAGCGCGAAGGTCTGCTCGCCACGGGCGTAAAAGACCCATTCAGCCTGGTGATGGAAGAAGTGAAATCGCCCACCGTCGCTGTCGTCAATGGCAAGGAAACGATCCTGCTCGGCACATATAATTATATGGGCATGACTTTTGACGATGACGTCATTGCCGCGGGCAAGCAGGCTTTGGACGAATTTGGCGCTGGCACCACCGGCAGCCGCGTTCTGAACGGCACGTTTCAGGGCCATAAGGAATGCGAAGACGCGTTAAAGGAATTTTACGGGATGGACCATGCCATGGTCTTTTCCACGGGCTATCAGGCGAATTTGGGCATCATCAGTACGATTGCGGGCAAGGGTGATTATATCATCCTCGACATCGACAGCCATGCTTCGATTTATGATGGCTGCAAAATGGGCGACGCTGAAATCGTCGCATTCCGCCACAATGATGTTGAGGCTCTCGAAAAACGCCTGAAGCGGCTTCCGGCGGACGCAGGTAAGCTTGTGGTGCTTGAGGGCGTTTACTCGATGCTTGGCGACGTTGCGCCACTGAAGGAAATGATCCGTGTCTCGAAAGAGGCTGGCGCGATGATCTTGGTCGATGAAGCTCATTCGATGGGCTTTATTGGCGAAAATGGACGCGGCGTGGCGGAAGAGCAGGGCGTGTTGGATGATGTCGATTTTGTGATTGGCACCTTTTCCAAATCGGTTGGCACCGTAGGCGGCTTCTGCGTGTCGAACCACCCCAAGTTTGAAATCATGCGGTTGGTGTGCCGCCCTTATGTCTTCACCGCTTCGCTTCCGCCAGCGGTCGTTGCCTGCTCCGCCGCGAGCATTCGCAAGCTGATGCACAACAGTAACAAGCGCGCGCATTTGTGGGAAAATTCAAGAAATCTGCATCAGGGCCTGCGCGATCTTGGCTTCCAATTGGGTACGCCGAATGCACAGAGCGCCATCATCGCGGTCGTCATGCCTGATCTGGAAAAAGGCGCGGCAATGTGGGCTGCATTGCTTGAAAACGGGCTCTATGTGAACTTGGCGCGTCCGCCCGCGACGCCAGCTGGCATGACCTTGCTGCGTTGCTCATTATGTGCAGAACATAGCAGCGATCAGGTGGCTGACATTCTCAACCGCTTCGAACGCGCAGGCAAAGCCGTCGGGATCATCTGACGGAAGGTTCGTGAACAGGCTGGACCGTAATGCCCGCCTTTTGGCCGTCAGTTTTGCGGCCATGGCGGGGATGGTCGATGCCATTGGCTTCCTCGCCAGCGGCGGATTTTTTCTGTCCTTTATGAGCGGAAATTCCACGCGGCTCAGCGTGGGCATGGTGGATACCGCGCCTTATGTCGGCATGGTTGCTTCATTACTGTTCAGTTTTGTGATTGGTGTCGTTGCCGGCTCGCTTATTGGTCGCAACAACACGCTATCGCCCACAAATCGGCAGGCGATTATCCTCATGATCATATCGGCGTTATTATGTGCCGCGCCGTTGATCGCAGGCTTCGGATTTCTGCTGACCGGCCTGTGCTTAGCTGCATTCTGCATGGGGCTGGAAAACACGCTCTTTGAACGCGAAGGGTCGGTGTCCTTTGGGCTCACTTACATGACGGGCGCGCTCGTTAAGATCGGGCAGGGGTTTGCCACGATGATCAGCGGTGGGTCGCGTTTGGACTGGGTACCTTATCTGCTGCTATGGTTTGGTCTTGTCAGCGGCGCGGCGGTTGGTGCGTTGATGTTCGGCATCTTCGGGCTCAACAGCCTGTGGTTGCCAGCGGGCTATGCTGGGGTTTTCGCGCTTGCGCTGCTCGCGCCGCGCAAGCGCTTCACCCTTTAACGCACTGCGCCTTTCGCCAGCAACTTCGGCACCAGAAACAGCGCTGCCAATAATGGCCATTTGCGTTGCCATGGCCGGATGATGATGTGCGTTCCAGCGTGGCGGTTGATCTTCCACGCCAGATAATCAATCCCGCCGGCATAAGTGAACGCGGCCTTGGCAAGTCGCGCGATAGTCAGCAATTTGCCGCGTCGCCGCAAACCCGGCCAGCGGTTTTTCTCTTGCGCTATTCTGCCATCCACATCCGGCAAGAGCAGGATTTTACCGCCGCGCAGTTCGTTCGCTATATTGGTGTGATACAATGCAGCGACGCCAAAACTTCTATAGCGTTCGGGGTCGAATGCGATGACCGATGATGGCCGGTCTTTGCGTTCGGCACGCAGTTCAGCGCTATATGTCATCTGGAAACCTGACTGCCACAAATCGAGGACATCCACCTCACGTTCGACAAATGCCAATGCCGCATTGAGTAAGGTTGGTGCGGCACCGGAAATTGCGATTACGGCTGCGTGTCGTGCAGTTTCGTCTGCGTACCAGGCTAAGCGCGAAGGCTGCGCAAATCTAGCCCAGACCGACACGGCGGAGGCGGCTGGTCGATTAAGGTCATGAAAGTCATTTTCGCTTAACACCGCGACTTTCGCGATGAGGCCATTATGTTGAAATGGGAAGACGTTGGGCGGCAGCCGGCGGTTCCATTTCGCAAGCCAGCCTTTTCCATAGGCCGTTTCATAGTCAGAAACGATCAAGTAAAAATCGAGCATCTCGCCCTGCAGTTGCTCAGACCTTAAGCATGAACCGTAAAACAGTACGGCGCGTGCGGCGCCATTAAACTGCGCCGCGATATGTGCGGCAAATTCATCTATCCCCGTTTGTAACGGAACAGCCAATTCTTCAGCGACAAGTTGCGTAAGCGAAAGCATATTTGGGGCCTTAGCCGCCTTTATGGTCGCTTGTTAAGCGGCCAATTTCAAGAAAGGGACGGGCGGTGTTGAGCGCAGCACGATGGGACTACCAAGATAGGCCTCAAACACTTCACCATCCAGAACGACGCTGCTCTGTTCGCTATCGATGCGGATCACGTCACCCTGCTCGAAATGGACGCCGGTCATTGCAGTCTGGCCCAATTTTCCGCGCAACGACGCTGCGATCATTTTAAACATTGCCATTGGTTTTTGGTCCACGGCCAGAAATTTCATCAGCCCGCGCTGTTTAATGTTGCCCGCCTGCCCGCCTAACAAAAGCTTTTCCAAGGTCGTCACAATTAGGACCGAGAAAGTGCCGTGCAATTCGCCGTTGCGGATGAAGGATATGCTGACCGGTTTGGATCGTTTCGGCAGGAAACTGGCCTTAACACTGACCATTGCTGAGAAAATGACCGCAAGTGCCGTCAAAAAATGGCTCAGCCCATTGGGTAGTCCCAAGGGGTAAATCTTGTGGCGGCAATATAAAATCGTTTCGGCAAGTCCTGCACCGCCTAGGAACATGCCGAGTACTGGACGCGCATCTTCGCTGCCATCGCTCAAGGCAATGAGCTCGCGCACCACAATATGTTTTGACAGATCGCCTTTTGCGACCTCAATGATCCGCGAAAGCGCTTCCAGCGGGTCGCCTTCCGCGCCCAAGTCCAAGGCGATAAGGTTCGTCTTGCCGTTCGGTAATACAGCCACCGGCGGTGGGGTGCCTTCGAAATGGCCACCATGGTACAACTCGGTTAGGGCGGATTGCACCGTGCCATCGCCACCGTTGATAACCAAAACCTTAGGTTTGACGCGGGCAATCATTTCTAACGCCTTGGCAATCTGGCCGATCTCCTCGACCTCATAATGGAATATATCCGGATTTTTGGCGCAATAGGTGCGAACCGCCGGCAACATAGAACGATTGCCAGTGGAATTCGGGTTCGAAAGGAGCGCCACTAAAGCCAAATAAGTACCCTCACATATATTTCAGATTGACGGTAATGCGCGTGACACCCGGACCAGCTTGGAAAGCAACCTTGTGAACCGATGGTCTGCCTAAATTCAATATGCTGATGCTTGGGTTATTGGAAAAGCCGCCACCGTCTTGGCTGATATCGGTTTTGCCATTGCCATTGCGGTCATGTCGGACAGCGATTCCATATTTCCCCTCGGAGGGAACAGGGATGCAAATATTCATGCTGCCTTCATTGGCGGGGCTTTCGATCCGATGAAGCCAGCGGCCCTTTGCCAACCATGCGCTGGGGATTGCGGGATAGGACTGGACGCGAATTCTACCCTTCGATTCTTTCACACCGCGTATCTGCACGAGCACAGCCGGTCCATTGCCCGACGTGCATCGCGACATATCATTATTAAGCTCTTGATTGGCCGCAGCCGTGCCGGAAACCAGCACCAGACCAAGCATAACCACAAGAGCGACACATTTCTTCATTGCAATACTCCTGGAACTTTATGTCCGATATCCGCACGTTTTTCGGATAGCATCGATATTGCCCCTGAACCTGTAAGCGTCTATCGGGTGAGTTTGCGGCCAAATTAGGGTGACAGGGCGACCATAAGTTGAAATTTCTAACTGCCACTGACCGCTATATCTTCCGGCTAGTAATGTTGCCGCTGCTTGCGACGCTCGCAATTGCCGCATCATTATTGCTGCTGGAAAAGATGCTGAACCTGTTTGACTTCGTTGCCGCAGAAGGCGGACCGGTCAGTGTCGTTTGGCGTATGCTCGCGAATCTTATGCCCGAATACCTCTCCTTGGGTATCCCGATCGGCCTGTTGCTTGGCATCTTGCTGGCGTTCCGTCGATTGGCAACATCCTCAGAATTGGATATTTTTCGTGCAGTGGGCATGAGCTATTTCCGCCTGTTGCGCGTTCCGTTCATGCTCGCAATCGCTCTTGCCGCCGTCAATTTTGCTATTGTTGGCTTTATTCAACCAAGTTCGCGCTATTTGTATGAAGAGCTGCGCTTCGAACTGCGCTCAGGTGCCTTTGGCGCGAAAGTGCGGGTGGGTGAGTTTAACAATGTCGGCAAAAACCTGACCGTTCGCATCGATGAGAGCCGCAATAACGGCAATGCGTTGTCGGGCTTATTTGTTTTCGCCCAAAGCAACAGCGGGCAGACAATTGCCGTAACGGCGGAACAAGGTCAGTTTTTGCGGACCGATGACCCTGATACCATCTTGCTGCGGCTTGAAAAAGGAACGCTCGTGCATGATGCGCCCAATTATGAATCGCCACGGGTGTTAAGCTTTACTAGCCATGACATCCCTATTCCGCTGCCAAAAATTGAGAGCTTTCGTTCGCGCGGCGGCAAAGATCGTGAATATTTGATCACTGAACTCTTCCAAATCGGCTTGGATACCCAGAAGCCGGCACTTGAACGCGATCAGGCTTGGGCCAATTTTCATTTCCGCTTGGTGGAAGTCGCCATGATGCTTTTACTACCATTGCTTGCATTGGCATTGGCGATCCCGCCAAAGCGGTCAACGTCGGCGCTTGGGGTGTTCTTATCGATTGTGATGGTGGTGACCTATCACAAAATCAACGAATATGCCGAAAGCGTCGGTGGCATGGGCATTGTTGATCCCTTCATTGCCTTGTGGTTGCCATTTTTGCTATTTGCAGCGCTGATCCTGTGGATGTACCACATCATTGCCCATGTGCCAGGTGGACAGCCTATTGGTGCGTTGGAGATTTTTGCTACAAAAAGTGGTAAATGGGTCAAGCGTATGTTCCGGTTCGGGCGAAAATCTCGGTTGGCGACTCTTGGTATGCCCGCACCATCGGCGGAGGCATAGGCCATGCATTTCTTCCCGTCGCGCAACATCACAATCTATATGGCAAAGCTGTTCATCATTCGCAGCTTTGCCGTGCTGATGATGCTGGTTTTGATATTGATGACACTAGATTTGCTGGGTGAAAGTGGCAAAATTCTGTCAGTTCCTGGAAATGACCAAGGCGATGTGCTGCATTATGTTTCGATGCGTGCACCGCAGATTATTGCACGTTTCTTACCTTTTTCCGTGTTGCTGGGCACCCTCATCACTTTTGCTGGGCTAAGCCAGAACAGCGAAGTCGTGGCGATGAAGGCGGCTGGATTATCCGCGCATCAAATTTTGGCACCGATGTTCGTCGCGAGCCTTGGTGTTGCGGTGATATCTTTTGCTTTTAACGATGCTGTTGTTGCGCCCAATACGGCGCGATTGAAGGCATGGCAGACGGCGGAATATGGCGCGTTGGCACCTGATGGCAACGCCAGCAATAATATATGGGTACGTGAGGGCGACGACCTTATCAAGGCTGGCAATGTCCTTGGTTCTGGCGATGACACCGTGCTGGAGGACGTTCGCGTTTATCTGCGTGTCAATGGCGGATTGCGACAAGTCATCACTGCCAGCCAGGCGCGCTACAACGGCGATTCTTGGCAGCTCGAGGAAACAAGATCGTTTAATGTGACGACAACAACCGAGACGACTGCAGATCGTCTTATCGTTGGTAAAGGTATCACGCCCGACCGATTCAATGTGGTGAAAGTCGACGGTGACAGCCTTGCCTTCCTACCGCTTATGCGCGCGATCGACGATCTTAAGGCCGCTGGACGCCGCACGGATAATCTTGAAGGCATATTATGGCACAAGCTATCTGGGCCCTTATCCACATTGTTGATGCCGTTACTGGGCGCAGTGGCGGCCTTTGGCCTGGCCCGATCCGGCGCGCTCTTTTTGCGCGCAGTTATCGGCATGGCCTTGGGCTTTACTTATTTCGTCGCGGACAATTTCGCTTTGGCGATGGGTAATCTCGGTGCCTATCCGCCATGGATTGCGGCGTGGGGGCCGTTTTTGTTGTTCTTCTTGATTGGTGAGACAGTTTTGGTCCGCACTGAAGAATGAGGGGCGCAGGTCGCGCAAGGTTTCAGGGATAGTATATGATAGATATCAACATTCGTCCGGTTTCGACAAAAGCCGACAAACGCGCCTTTGTCGATCTGCCTTTCCGTTTATATGCGGACGACCCGAATTGGGTGCCGCCCTTGAAAAGCGACGTCATGGCGACGATTACACCGGGCAAGAACCCGTGGTTTGAACATGGCGAAGCGCAGTTGTTTTTGGCCGAGCGAAACGGACAGATTGTTGGCCGTATTTCGGCGCATTTGGATTATCTCGCTTTGGCGCAACCGCCCGAGCAGGGCATGGGGCCGGGTGTAGGCAATTGGGGATTTTTCGAAGCAGAAGACGCCCAAGTGGCAAAAATTCTCATCGAAACTGCAGAAGCCTGGCTGCGTGACAAAAAAATGGTCCGCGCGCTGGGGCCATTGAGCCTTTCGATCTGGGAAGAGCCGGGATTGTTGGTGCAAGGCCATGATCACCCTCCGACGGTACTGATGGGGCATCACAACCCTGCTTATGGCGCGTGGATAGAGGCGGCGGGCTATGCAGGTGTTAAAGACCTATATAGCTATCACATACCGATTGACGTGCCCTTGCCGCCTCTGGTGCAACGCATCGTAGCATCGGGTCAGCGCAATGAACGGATTGTCATTCGGAAGGTGAATAAGGCTAATTTTGATGCTGAAGCGGCTATCATATTGTCGATACTGAACGATGCATGGAGTGGGAATTGGGGCTTTGTGCCCATCACGGATGCAGAAGTCGCGCATACCGGCAAGCAGCTTAAACCCATTGTGTTTAACGATTTGATCCGCATCGCCGAGGTTGATGGAGAGCCTGTGGCTTTCATGATGACATGGCCCGACATCAATGAGAAAATCGGCAGTTTCGGGGGATCATTATTCCCGTTCAACTGGGCAAAATTGCTGTGGTGGCTTCGCGCTCCTAAGGTCCGCAGCATGCGTGTGCCGTTGATGGGCGTGGTCAAAAAATTGCAGGCGACACGATTGGCCAGCCAATTGGCGTTTATGATGGTCGACTATATTCGCGATGCTTCAACACGCACATTTGGTGCCTCGCGCGGCGAATTTGGCTGGGTTTTGGACGATAATGGCCCGATGCAGTCCGTGGGTGAAGCCATGGATGGTGAAGTTAACAAAATATATCGCATTTACGAAAAGCCGTTGTAGTCGCAGCCCATAACGCCGGAGGGGACGCCCTTCTTTATGCGCGGTGAATTTCGCGCACATCGGCTATCTAACGTCTGATGGCATCGCCCAAAGTGACTGCAAGCATAACGATCGCAAAAGATGTCAGCATGGTCATGAAAATGGCGACGGCGGGAATTTGAATGACGTCCATGTCGGTTTCCTTCAGTTGAGAAGGCCCTTATGACGCCGGATATGCCGTCATGCTTTGATCTGAGTCAAATATCCAACAATCGCGTGCATCGGCAAATCCCCATAAATATGCGGGAAAAGTGCGCCGCCGCGCGATGGCTCCCATTTGATCAGTTCTTTCAGCGCGGTTAAATCCACCTCGGCAATCACAAGACCCTCTTGTCCGGCAAAATGCTTGTCCAACGTGCCCTGAACCTGATCTTGCGTCGACAAATGGATGTAACCATCCGCCAGATCGACAGGGGCGCCGTGAAAGACGCCGTCCGCCTCAAATTGCGCCCATTGCGCTGCGGTCAGGATCTTGAAGGCGGTGGCGGGTTGCGGCGTCTGTTCCATGCGGCATCCATGTCCAAATCGGAAGGGGAGGGCAAGCGGGTTTCGCGCCAGCCCAAAGCGTGCCTATAATGTCACAGCATTTTTGTTGTTTTATATTCATGAAACTATCCGTGCCGCTGCGGCATTTGGTGAACGATGCCGCAAGAATGGCGTCAGTTTGACTGAAAATGGATAATCAAAATGCGTAAACTCTTAATTGGTGCAGCCCTCCTCTCCACTGCACTTGCAACCCCTGCCTTTGCGCAGGAAGACGCGCCGTTCACAGGGCCGCATGTCGAAGCGCTCGTCGGCTATGACGATGTGGCCGATGGTGACGGTGATCTCATGTATGGCGTGGCCGCAGGTTACGACTTTCAAATGGGCGGCGTGATTGCCGGTATCGAAGGCGAATTTGCCGATTCCGACGTTAACGGCGCGGCTAATGACCTGTTCTCCACCGGCGATTCGTTCCGGTTGAACACCGACCGTGACCTGTATGTTGGCGCGCGCCTTGGCTTTGCCGTCTCGCCTTCAACGATGATTTATGTCAAAGGTGGTTACACCAATGCGAAGTTCGAAGGCCGTTTTGACAATGGCGCAGGTACGATCTTCAACAATGGCGTGACAGCCGATGGCTATCGGATTGGCGCCGGAATGGAGCAAAAATTCAACCTGCTTGGGCCAAGCGGCTTCATCAAGGCGGAATATCGGTATTCTAACTACAAGAATCTCGACATCGGCGAAAATGATTATGATCGGCAGATCGACGTTGACCGTCATCAGGCGGTTATTGGCCTAGGCGTCCGTTTCTAATCCTTCGGGGTTGCCATTGGGTAAAGCCCACACATGAAGCCGCCGGGCGCAATCCCGGCGGCTTTTGCGCGATGATAGCGGCCAACCAATGGCTCCAAATCCGACCTAACGGGCCGCGACTTTAACCAATCATTGAGCCTAATATGTAAATCATGGTATTATGAGGCGGCAGTGCTCGTGCGCTGCTGACATGCGCAAAGGTCCAGTGCACATATGACTCGCTTTCTCTCGCTTCGGCTGATGCTGCCTGCTGCCATTTTGTGCGGCGTGTTGACGCTATCTTCTCCCGCGCCGGCTGCGGCTGCTTTGGCCGCCACCTCCTCCACCAGCGCCAGCGATACCGAATCCGCCGCCTTTGGCATTTGCAAAAGCGGTGGGGGCGCGGACTGCGTCGTGGATGGGGATACGATATGGTATCGCGGTAGCAAGATCCGCATTGCCGATATCGACACCCCCGAAACGCGTCAACCGCGCTGCGCGGCGGAGGCGGCGCGCGGTGCCGCGGCCACACGGCGGCTACACCAACTTGTCAATGCAGGCCCCTTCACCTTGCAAAGCATTAACCGCGATGAAGATCGCTATGGCCGCAAATTGCGCATATTGACGCGTGGTGGCCAAAGCTTGGGCGAACTGTTGGTCGAAGAAGGCCTTGCGCGTTATTATGAAGGCGGCCGACGCAGCTGGTGCTGACCAGCCTTATCTCCGATCCAGACGCGCGCGGTTCGTTATAAACAGACCCCCGCCAGCACAGCGGCACAGACCTGCAGTATCGCGATTTGGTGGAGGTGGCTGGAAAAGGGTTGCTTGCGCGTCTTGTGCCGAAATAGAGCGCGGCCAGCATAGGCACCGATGATGCCCCCCAAACACGCCCACATCAACAACGCCCCTTCCGACATGCGGCGGGACCCCGCCCCAGCGCGAAACTTATCGAGGCCGAACAGCAGGAACGTCCAAAGGTTGACCAGCGCCCACGCTGCGATGATGTTAGGCAAAGTGAAAAAATTGTCGAGGTTCAATGTGTCGCCAGCCTAGTTTTATAGGATTGCTTAATCATTAACCTGGAAATTGTCGTCTGCCTTTATCGAATAACATACCGCTTGCCATATACTTACATGCTTTGCGGCCGCAGCTTGGCCCCACGCATCCTGACAAAATCAGGACAAAAAACTGCCGCGCCTCTTTGCAGAAGCGCGGCAGCGGGAATGTCTAACGCGGTGGCGTATAAATCAGATCATGGAGAATGCTTACTCCGCAGCAACCCCAGCCGCTTCGAACATGTCCATGCCGTCATTTTCGGCGGCTGGTTCAATGCCGATGATGCTTTTCTTCTTTCGGTTGTCGAAGCTGTTCCATACTTGACCCCAATCGCCGCGTGTTGACGCCTTGCTGTACTCGGTCGCGCGGGTTTCGAAGAAGTTGGCGTGCTCGACACCGTTCAACAATGGCGCGAGCCATGGCAGCGGGTGGTCTTCGACCATGTAAATGGGTTGGAAGCCAAGCTGACCCAAGCGCCAATCGGCGATGTAGCGGATATAGCGTTTGATTTCCTTGGCGGTCATGCCGGGGACGGGGCCCATTTCGAACGCGAGGTCGATGAAATTATCTTCCAGACGGACGACCTTCTGGCAGCAATCGATAATGTCTTCCTTCACCGACTTGGTGAGGCAGCCACGCTCCGCGCAAAATGCGTGGAACAGCTTGGTGATGCCTTCGCAGTGCAGGCTTTCGTCGCGGACGGACCAGGATACGATTTGGCCCATGCCCTTCATCTTGTTGAAGCGTGGGAAGTTCATCAGCATCGCGAAGGAGGCGAACAATTGCAGCCCTTCGGTAAAGCCGCCGAACATCGCGAGCGTGCGGGCAATGTCTTCGTCGCTGTCGACGCCGAATTGGTGGATATAATCGACCTTCGCCGCCATTTCTTCATATTCGAGGAACGCCGAATATTCGCTCTCGGGCATGCCGATGGTGTCGAGCAAATGGCTGTAGGCCGCGACATGGACGGTTTCCATGTTGGAAAAGGCGGTGAGCATCATCTTGACTTCGGTCGGCTTGAACACGCGGCCATAATGTTCGTGGTAGCAATTCTGTACCTCGATATCGGCTTGCGTGAAGAAACGGAAAATCTGCGTCAGCAAATTGCGTTCATGGTCCGACAATTTCTGCGCCCAATCGCGGCAATCTTCGCCCAAGGGCACTTCTTCGGGCAGCCAATGGATCTGCTGCTGGCGTTTCCAGAAGTCATAGGCCCAAGGATATTCAAAGGGCTTGTAGCTGTTGCGCGCTTCTAACAATGACATCGTTTTTTCCTTGGACCTTAATTTTAATATTCTATCGAGATGCTTGCGTGCCTTATTGGCAGGCCAAGCATTCTTCATAATCGGTTTGGGCGGCAAGCTCGATAACCGGCGCTTCTGCGGTGTTATCCGCCTCAACCCCGCCTGCAAAACCGGCACGCTGGATCGATTTCGAACGCAGATAATATAGCGACTTCACGCCCAATTCCCATGCGCGGAAGTGGAGCATAAGAAGGTCCCATTTTTCCACATCAGCCGGGATATAAAGGTTCAGCGACGTTGCTTGGTCGATATACGGCGTGCGGTCGGCGGCCAGTTCGATCAACCAACGCTGGTCGATTTCGAAGCTGGTCTTGAACGTGTCCTTTTCCTCTGGCGTGAGGAAATCGAGATGCTGAACCGAACCGCCCTTTTCCAATATGCTGTTCCAGACATTGGTCGAATCCTTCGACTTTTCCTGCAACAATTTTTCCAGATAGGGGTTCTTGACGATGAAGCTGCCCGACAAGGTTTTGTGCGTGTAGATATTGGCCGGAATTGGCTCAATGCACGCGCTGGTGCCGCCGCAGATGATCGAAATCGACGCTGTTGGTGCAATCGCCATCTTGCAGGAGAAGCGCTCCATAACGCCCATTTCCTCAGCATCAGGGCAGGCGCCACGCTCATTGGCGAGCATCATCGATGCCTCATCCACTTGCGCGCGGACATGTTTGAAGAACTTCATGTTCCATGATTTGGCAAGCGCGCTTTCAAAGCCGACGCCGCGGGATTGCAAGAAGCTGTGATAGCCCATGACGCCAAGGCCGATGGAGCGTTCACGGCTCGCCGAATATTTCGCCCGCGACATTTCGGGTGGCGCACGATCAATGAAATCCTGCAGAACATTGTCGAGCATGCGCATCACGTCTTCGATGAAGACCTTGTCGCCGTTCCATTCATCCCATTTTTCAAGGTTCAAGGACGACAGACAGCATACGGCCGTCCGGTCATTGCCCAAATGGTCACGGCCCGTTGGCAAGGTGATTTCTGAACAGAGATTCGATGTCGAAACCTTCAGGCCCAGATCGCGGTGATGCTTTGGCATCGCGTTGTTCACGGTGTCGCTGAAGATGATATAAGGCTCGCCTGTTGCAAGGCGGGTTTCCACCAGCTTTTGGAACAAGGAGCGCGCATCGATCGTGCTGCGCACTTCGCCTGTCTTGGGGCTACGCAGGTTGAATTCTTCGCCGGCGCGGACGGCTTCCATAAATTCGTCGGACAGCAATACACCATGGTGCAGGTTCAGCGCCTTACGGTTGAAGTCGCCCGATGGTTTGCGGATTTCAAGGAACTCTTCGATTTCGGGGTGGCTGACATCCAAATAGCAGGCCGCGGAGCCGCGACGCAGTGAACCTTGCGAAATCGCAAGCGTCAGGCTGTCCATCACGCGGACAAACGGAATAATGCCGCTGGTCTTACCGTTGAGGCCAACAGGTTCGCCAATGCCACGGACATTGCCCCAATACGTACCAATGCCGCCGCCGCGTGACGCGAGCCATACATTTTCGTTCCAGGTGTTGACGATGCCTTCCAAGCTGTCATCGACGGAGTTCAAATAGCAGCTGATGGGCAAACCACGGCCCGTGCCGCCATTAGACAAGACGGGGGTTGCTGGCATGAACCAAAGGCGCGAAATATAGTCATACAGACGCTGTGCATGCGCCTCATCATCGGCATAAGCCGACGCAACACGGGCAAACAGGTCCTGATAGCTTTCATCCGGTAGCAGATAACGGTCCTGCAAGGTGTCCTTGCCGAATTCGGTCAACAGGGCATCGCGTGCGGGATCGGTCACGACATTGAAACGACGCACGTCCACAGATTTACTCGACGCAGGTGCCTTGGCGTCAGCAATCTCTGCCTTTGCCGCTTCAGTTACCTTTTCAAGCATATCTGTCATCATTCCTGCGGTCATGTCGTCGGCCCCTTGGCCCGTATCCCTGAAATCCATTTTAACCTGTAGCTCCATTCATTGCGGCGACCCGAAACTGACTGTCGGTTTTCCGACATTCAGCGACCAGCTGTATCTTGGCGGGAACGAATGTTCCCATATTGTTCGACTCAGGGCGCGAAACTCCCTGCTAGCATTTTTTGACCTTGTGCGGGGGGAGTATTTCAACTTGTCCCCAGCTTATCGACCGGAAAAAAGCCTCCGCCGACATATTCGTCTACTGAAGCTTCAAGCACAAATTGTGGTAATGCCCCCTGTGGCCAACCGCTACCTATAGTGCCTTATTCATTTTTAGACGCAAGGGGGTAAATACAAAATCTTGATCTCAATTCGTCGCTCATGTGATTCCATTCGTCGCACCTTGATAGGCACCAACAGCGAGCGACGCGCGGACCTGCTAAGTGAAATTCAGCGCGCAAGATGTAAAATGGCTCAACGCATATTTTTTTATGCCAAAATGAACATATCGATTGGCAGCACTTGTTTGGCGCCCTGATCACGTTGGCTACGACAGTGGAAGGCTTAAATTTAGTCCTGTCGACGCCATTTGAGGCAGCCCTTATGCGCTCCATGTCTTCCCAGCGCCAAACCACATGACGCTTGAATAGGCGCTCCAGCGCGTTAAGGGGCGTGGCATACTTATAGCGTAGGGGCCTATATGACTGTAATCATCCGCAATGCCGACTTGATCGAAAGCGTGGCCGACGCGTTGCAATATATCAGCTATTTTCACCCGATGGATTATATCCGGGCCTTAGGCGACGCCTATGCGGCGGAACAATCGCCTGCCGCTAAGGATGCCATCGCGCAAATCCTAACCAACAGCCGTATGTGCGCAGAGGGGCATCGCCCGATTTGCCAGGATACAGGTATCGTCAACGTATTCGTCAAATGGGGCATGGACTGCCGTTTGGAAGACACGTCCGCATCTTTGCAGAACGTCATCGATGAAGGCGTCCGCCGCGCCTATTTGCATCCGGACAACAAACTGCGCGCGTCCGTGCTCGCGGATCCAGCCTTTACGCGACGTAATACCAAGGATAATACGCCGTGCGTCCTACATGTGGACCTCGTTCCAGGCTCCAAAGTGTCCGTCGACGTTGCCGCTAAGGGGGGCGGCAGTGAGAATAAGTCAAAATTCAAGATGATGAACCCGTCGGACAATATCGTCGATTGGGTCGTGGAGATGCTGCCTCAAATGGGTGCTGGTTGGTGCCCGCCCGGCATGTTGGGTATCGGCATTGGCGGCACAGCCGAACATTGCGTGTTGCTGGCCAAGCAAGCGTTGATGGAAACCATCGACATGGGGCCCTTGAAGGCGCGTGGGCCACAGAACGACATTGAAGCTATGCGCATCGAAATTTTTGACAAGGTAAATGCCCTTGGCATTGGCGCGCAGGGGCTTGGCGGCCTCTCCACTATCTTGGATGTGAAAATCATGGATGCGCCATGCCATGCGGCAGGTAAGCCCGTTGCCATGATTCCTAATTGTGCTGCCACGCGCCACGCCCATTTCACATTGGATGGTGCTGGTCCTGCATTTCTTGAGGCGCCAAAGTTGGACGAATGGCCTAAGGTCGATTGGAAACCCGATGCCGCGGCCATTCGCGTCGATCTTGATACGCTAACGCCGGACGTTGTGGCTGGTTGGAAGCAGGGTGACCGTCTTTTGCTCAATGGCAAGATGCTGACTGGCCGCGACGCCGCCCATAAGCGCATTGCCGATATGCTGGCCAAGGGGGAAGAACTGCCCGTCAGCTTCAAAGGCCGCATGATCTATTATGTTGGCCCCGTCGATCCGGTTGGCGAAGAGATCGTCGGGCCCGCAGGGCCAACCACCGCTACGCGTATGGACAAGTTCATGGACATGATGCTGGAGCAAGGCCTGCTTGCGTGTGTCGGCAAGGCCGAGCGTGGACCGGCGGCCACACAGGCTATCGCCAAGCATAAGAGCGCCTATCTTATGGCCGTTGGCGGCGCCGCCTATCTCGTCGCCCGCGCTATCAAGGGCAGTACGGTCGTCGGCTTTGCAGATTTGGGTATGGAAGCCATTTACGAGTTCGAAGTGCAGGACTTCCCCGTAACCGTTGCCGTCGATAGCGACGGCAACAATGTCCACCAGCTTGCACCTGCGTTCTGGCAGAAGCGGATCAAAGAAGAGGGACTTTTAACCGGGTAGATTCGCCGCTAGGCTTCTCTGGCCTATGGTGCAGGTGATTGCGCTGCAGGTTTTGCTGGCGCTGCTGGCTTAGTTGCCTCTTCGGGTAGAGAATCCATAAACTCAAGATCCGCAAGGTTGATATCGGCATCGCACCTTTTGCCCTTCAACACGTCAATTTCTGCCTGTCGCTTTTTAAGATAATATTCCCGCATCGCAGCATAGGGGTTTCCGCTTTGCTGGATTCGGGTCAGGATTGCATCATTTCTGACCCGATCGTCGATGGACGAAAGAATGCCTTTAGATCCCGATACGATTGGATTGGTAAAGGGGTTCCCAACCGCGGCTGGTAACAGCGACAGGTCTACGACCCGCCCAAGCAGGTCACGAATGGTCGTCGATCCGACCACGGGCAGGAAAAGATATGGCCCTGGCCCGACTCCGTAAAAGCCCAAAGTATCTGCCACACCATTTGAGCGACGTGGCAAATTGAAAGGCTTCTTCTTGGCGACATCTAAGAGACCGGCGACACCGATCGTTGAGTTGATCGCAAAACGACCAACTGTTTCAAAAGCCTTACCAATTTTCAACTGCAGCAAGAAATTCGCAAAGACAATCGGCTCATCAAGGTTATTTATGACATTATGTATTCCGTCGCGGAGGGGATTTGGCACAGCCGTTTCATAACCTTGGGCAACGGGTGCAATGATGGCTCCGTCGATCGCTTGGACCGCAACGAACGACACTTCATTGACAGCCTCTATAGGATCGCCCGGCGGCGGCCCTGTTCTTGCCGTAACCACGATAATGTTTTTGTCTGTTGTATCAGCAGCAGCTGAAATGGCCTGCTTTGTTATGTCGGGCGGTATCGGATCTCCGGTGATGGAATCCTGACGTGTAGCAGACGCACTTACGACATTGGTTTTATCAGTCCGCGGAACCGATATTGGACTAGGAACAATGACGGGTGTCGATGCATTCGTAGCTTCAACCACAGGGGATGCAACATTGATAGGTGGGCACTGCAGCGATCCTGAGAACATTGCCATCGCTACAATATTGGTAATACTCAACTTCGGCTCCTCACGATGATGCTTGCTTAGTCCCTTTTTCACCTAAGCCCTGCTGTTCGGGTGACGACCATTAGTCAAGGCATGTAGCAAGCACCTTAACATAGATTCATGTACGTGCAGTCTTTGCAGCGCCTATCATTTTGGCGCCATGTATCGTAAGCATTTTTATTAATTAATAACAACTATATACTGAAATTTTGCGTTTGCTAAAGCCAACCGGCATTGCTTGGAAGCGAGAAAAATTCGGTTCGTGTTAAAATGCCCTAGTAGCAGCAAGCCTATCCCTCTCGTATACGTAGCTCAGATGGTGCTATGTAGCGCTTAGCACGTCGTGGTAACGTTGGTGCGGGGCCATTTGGATCAATAACTGATGTCTATAAAGTCAATTGCCGACAGGTTTTTCACGTTTTTGTTATCGAACTTCAATTATTGCCCACGTTGCGCTTGTATTTGAGCGTCAATTTGTGCTTGAATTTCGGGTGGTAGGCCTTGCGCCGCGCCGTCGGCTTGGGCCCCAGCGCTACCTTGTTGCTGCTGCATTTCCTGCATCTGCTTTTGCATTGCCTCGATTTCGGCGCGCGATTTGAACTCGAGTAGTTCTACATCGAATGTGAGTTCGCTGCCGCCGGGAATGGCGACTTCACCTGTTTGCGGGTTGCGTTGATCTTCGGGGCCATAGCCAAGCGCGGCAGGAATCCAGAGGCGGTATTTGCCGCCACGCTGCATGATTTTCAGACCTTCGGAAAAGCCGGGAACTACGCCAGTGACAGGAAAGCCAGCTTGCGGATTTTGGTCAAAGACAGTGCCATCTTTCAACATGCCCTTATAGCTTACAAGGACCACGTCATTGTCGGTAGGATTGGGACCTTCGCCCGCTTCTATAATCTTGTAGCGCAGGCCGGATGGCGTCGTCACAACGTCGCCAAATTCTTGCCGCACATCGCTAGTGCCCCAATAAGCAAGGCCGCCACCTGCAGCGAGGACCAAAGCAATCGCGGCCCAATATTTGGAGAGCGAACCTTTTTTGATTGGCTGAATGGGAACGGCAGTGACGGACATAGAAAATTCCTATTGGCTGTGTTGCGCGCTGACTAGCAGAAAGCGCCGCGGATTCTAGACACAAAAAAAGCGCCAGTTAAAGGCGCTTTCCTTGTTGCAGAGTGTGGACGCTTATTTCGCGCCGTCACGTTCCTGTTGCTTACGCTCCATCTTGCGGGCGCGACGAACAGCAGCAGCCTTTTCACGGGCGCGCTTTTCCGATGGCTTTTCAAAATGACGACGAAGCTTCATTTCGCGATACACACCCTCACGCTGCAGCTTCTTCTTCAGCGCGCGTAGGGCCTGATCAACATTATTATCGCGAACCATGATTTGCATAAAAAACTCAACTCCGCATCGAATCGGCAAAATGGCTTAAAACGGCCACTTTGAAAGGCTAAAAACGAAAATCGCCGCATTCACAGGCGGCGTGTTGATGTGGCCCCTACCCATGTCGCCTCCAAATATCAAGCGAAAATGGGGCTTTTTGTGGGCTTATTTGCTGTTTGACGCCGTAGCTTATGGGAAATGTTCGGCCTTCGTCCAATCGCCTAATGCTTGCCCTCACGCTTTGTTCGCTTCATAATGCAATGCAACTGAAGAGCAGGAGAGCGGATATGGCCACCCAATTGAAATCGAACAGCAAGTATAGCGAAGCGGAATGGACCGCACGGCAAGAGCTTGCGGCCTGTTACCGGATCTTTTCGATGTTTGGCTGGGATGAGCTTGTGTTCAACCACATTACGGTCAAGGTACCGGATGAGGACGGCGCGTTTTTGATTAACCCTTATGGTATGCATTTCGGTGAAATCACCGCATCAAGCCTCATCAAAATTGACATTGATGGCAACAAGATCGACGTCGACAATCCGTGGCATGTAAACAAGGCTGGATTTGTCCAGCATAGCTTGTTCCATCGTACATTGCCCGACGCACATGCGATTATTCACACGCACACCACAGCCACTGTGGCGGTGTGCAGCCTTGAGGGCGGCTTGCAACCTGTGAACTTCTACGCGTGCAATTTCATGGGGCAGTTGGCCTATCATGACTTTGAAGGCGTCACCGTGCGCGAGGAAGAGGGCGTTCGGTTGGTCGAGCATCTCGGCGACAAGCGGATCCTGATGCTACGCAACCATGGCCCTGTCGTCATGGGCAAGACGCTTCCTGATGCCTTTATCAGATATTGGGCACTCCAGCGCGCGTGCGAGCATCAGATGGCAACGCTGCAAATGGGTAAGCCGATCACAGTGTCGCCAGAGGTGATCGCCGTGCATCAGCGCGATTTGTACATGGCATCGCCTCCAGGCGGGGCGGGCCGTGTAGAATTTGACGCGATGGTGCGCAAGGTAGACCAAATCGACAAGAGCTGGCGCGATTAATCCATTTTTTCGCCATAAAAGGGGTATTGAAAATCAGGTGCTGAAACAGGTTCGGCATGACGCAAAATGCTTTGCGGTTAACAGGCATCCGTCACGCTGACCTTGTTTCAGGGACTTACGCCTGCTTAGTCCGATGTTGAGGCACTATGACTAAATTCACTGTCAACGACCGCCCGATTCAGTATAAAATGGATCCGCAAACGCCCTTATTGTGGGCGCTGCGCGATGCATCGAATTTGACAGGCACCAAATATGGCTGTGGCATTGGCGATTGCGGTGCATGCGTGGTTGAAATTGATGGTGAGGCTATCCGTTCCTGCCTTGTGACTATAGCAGAAGCGGAGGGGCGCTTTGTCACAACGATTGAAGCCCTGAGTCGTGATCGCAGCCATCCGCTGCAACAAGCGTTTGTGGCCGGCAATGTTCCACAATGTGGCTTTTGCATTTCCGGCGTCATCATGGCGGCATCTGTGTTGCTGAAGAAAAATAGCAATCCCACGGATGCTGAGATTGACGCCGCAATAACGAACCTGTGCCGCTGCGGCATTTATCCGCGGTTGCGTGGCGCGATCAAGCGCGCGGGCCGTGTCATGCGTGGCGAAGAACGCATAGCCGCCGCGCCGCCGCCCGGCATTACGCCGGAGGATGCAGCTAGGGCCGTGCCAGCTTTGAAGGTGACGAAATAAGGGCTTAGCCCTCCAGCTCAATGTCCCAATATAACCAGTCGTGCCATGTTTCATGCAGATGGTTCGGTGGAAATGCGCGGCCCCGGTCTTGCAATTGCCAGCTTGTCGGCCGGATTGCGGCCATGTTGAGTTGCATTTGCGCCTGCTTTGGTGTGCGGCCACCCTTTTTTAGGTTGCAGTGCAGGCAAGCCGTGGTGACATTTTCCCAACTGGTAACGCCGCCCAAACGACGGGGGACGATATGGTCAAAGGTTAAATTGTCGCCGGCCCCGCAATATTGGCATTCAAACTTGTCGCGCAGGAACAGGTTGAATCGGGTGAATGCGGGATATTCAGACGGCTTCACATATTGGCGCAGCGCAATGACCGACGGAATTTTCATGTCCAAATTTGGGCTATGTACATGCCGGTCATAGTTGGAGACGATGTCGACCTTGTCGAGGAAAACAGCCTTAATGGCTGTCTGCCAAGGCCAAAGGCTAAGAGGGTAGTAGCTTAATGGTGTGTAATCCGCGTTTAACACAAGCGCAGGGCAATTTTCCGGGTGCCTTGCCCGGCCCGCCGCTTCGAAAGTTCCGGTATGCAACATAAGTCGAACCTACTCCCCTTTTGTCATACATGCTTTAAGCATATGAGCGTTACAGCAATCTGACAGTCGCTAACCTATTTGCACATATTGTGGCGTCAATAGGCTAAAGCTACCGAATGTGGTATTATTGGGGATAATTTTTTGACGGCATTGGACTTCATCTATTCCTGCCTGGGCCCGATCGTGAATCCGAAGGGCCCGGTTGTTACCAGATTTGCCCCGAGTCCCAACGGGCAGTTACATTTGGGGCACGCCTTTTCGGCGCTAAACGCCCATGAATTTGCGCGTGCTTTTGGCGGTGAGTTTCGCCTTCGCATTGAGGATATTGACGGGACGCGCAGTCGACCCGAGCATATCCAAGCAATCCTTGCTGATATGCAATGGCTTGGCCTTATGCATGACGGCGATGTGCAGTTCCAATCGCAGCATATCGCCCGTTACGTGGCTGCGCGTGATCGGCTGATTTCTGCTGACTTATTATATCGCTGCGGTTGCACCAGAGGCGACATATCCGAAGCGTTAAAGCATAAGCCAGTGCCCCATGGCCCCGACGGTCCCCATTATCCGGGCACCTGCCGGGAGCAGCCTTTTGCTGGAGATGGCCCATATAGTTGGCGCCTCAACACTCAGAAGGCCGCCGATTTGGCTGGCCCGCTTATGTGGACGGATTTGGCGGCGGGGCAGCAATTTGCTGATCCGATGGCCTTTGGCGATGTCGTTTTGTGGCGTAAAGATACGCCGGCATCTTATCATCTCGCGGCGATCGTTGACGATGCCACGGACGGTATAACCTATGTCGTACGCGGCAAGGACCTGTTTGCCTATACCGCCATTCATCGGCTGCTGCAGTCGTTGCTCGACTTGCCCGAGCCAGTCTATTGGCATCATCCGCTCTTGTTAGACAGCGCGGACGAAAAGCTGGCTAAGAGCAAATCGTCCCCTGCTTTGTCCGCCCGCCGTTTGGCAGGTGAAAACGCTGCGGAACTTATGGATAATTTGCGTCACCGAATGCTTCCGCTTGGAATTTTCTTATCTGATGCTTAGATAAGGGGAACGGGGTATTGGCCCTGAACAAGGACTTCTCCCGATGACTATATTGTTGGTTCTCCTGATTATTGGTGCTGCTGGTGCGGTAGCCTTCGCGTTAATCCGTGGATTGCATGCTTTTGCCAATTTACGGCCGGCCGATTTGGACGAAGCGGGCTTGCCCAAATCACTGGCCGTGCAGAACAAGATGATGTTTGCACGCGTGAAGTGGCAGGCGATCACAATCGTGTTGCTTGCTGTTTTGGTGGTCGTTGCCGGGTCGCAATAAGCCAAGCGGTCATGGTTAAGCTTAACAAAATTTACACGCGGACCGGCGATGATGGCACAACCGGCCTCGTCGACGGATCGCGCGTGTCCAAAACGGCGGCGCGGTTGCAAGCGATTGGCGAAGTCGATGAAGCCAATTGCGCGCTGGGCGTTGCGATCCAGTCGTTGGCCGCAGACGAAGGCGATACGCCGCTGGTCCGTGATTTGAGACGGATCCAAAACGATCTTTTCGATTTGGGTGCAGATATCGCAACACCGGGGGAAAGTTTTGAACCTTCTCCCATGGAACTGCGGATAATTGCGTCTCAGGTTGAATGGCTTGAGGCGGCGATTGATGATGCCAATGCCCAACTTCCGCCGTTGACCAGTTTTATCCTGCCCGGCGGTAGCTTGCCAGCCGTACAGATGCATATGGCGCGTGTCATTTCGCGTCGCGCTGAGCGTGCGCTTGTGGCTGCATCGCTTGAAGTGGCGATCAATCCTCAAGCGTTGCATTACCTCAACCGTCTATCGGACTATCTCTTCACTTTGTGCCGCTTAATCAACGCAACACGGGGCGGCGATATATTGTGGGTGCCAGGCGCATCGCGGTAATTGCGGATGCCAAGGTTCGGGCCTTTTCTAGCCCGAAAGCCTTACCGTTTTCGTTCGCAAGGTCCCAGGGAGTCGATTACAAATTTATAATCGGCCTGCGCGCGGGCTATAGCTGCATTCGAAGCGCCTTCAACGCGGTCAGCAGGCAGGACACGTGGAAGGCCGCATGCGAGGCGGTACCATAATAAGGTAAAGCGCTGCGGCGCGGTTGCTGATGCGTCAATGACCTCGGCTGTTGAAACAGCCCATTGCTTTTGCTGGCCTGGGCGGCTCAATATTGTGAGCGATAGAGGCTGATCATTATCCGTTTTCAAGAAAATCTGAGTTTCGCCTTCCCCCAAAACAGTTCCGGCGCTGTGAAAAGCGCTACTCACGCCAGCGATACGTGGTGGCGCATTAACTTGGACAGCCTCTTTCACAATCCCGCGGACGAGTGCATCGTTAGCGGTGCTAAATGAAGCTAGTGCATTTGGCCGCGTCAGCTGGACTTCGCTGGGGCGACCGGTCACTTGTCTGCCAAACAGATATAGCCGCTGCTTTTGGAGTTTTGGAATTTTCCCTTTGGCGTTTTTGGGTATATCCAGCAGGAAGCGAACGCGCGGCATGATCCCGCCTTCGCCACGAATCAACGCCCTGACGTCTGCTTCAACCAGCACCCGTTCGAGTGAAGCGGGAACGCCTATCGATTGTTCAGTAGGCAATTTTTGAACATTTCGAATGGTCGCATCTGCAATAAGAGGCGATATTACAACCAAATCGGCAATATCTGCGTAGCTTGCCTTATCGGCTTCGATGACAAAGGAGGATGGCAGATCAATTGGCGCTTGCGCCCATGATGTCGTGCTGAGCCCTAGTAAAATCAGGCATAAACCGGTTTTCGCATTAACGAAGCGCATTCTTTATCCTTTTCTTTGACCGTCCGTGGACGTCATTTATACCTCTATCATATTGTAGGATAATGCCTACCCATCCATGAATTGCGTCTTAATCGCAGAATCCGGATTGCTAGGCCCGTAAGGGTTGGCTAATGCGTCGGTGAATCGAGCAAAAAAAAAGACAAATTTCGATATCTCGGGGGTACATCGGGGGCATGTTCAAACATGCGTCCTTAGTGTAATGTTTTGTTTTGAAGGTAGGAGAGTTGTTTCCGCATGGCATATGCTGATCAAGATGGGATGAGCACAAACCGTTTGGTTTCTGTCATCATTGTTATCCTTCTTCACGCCTTCCTAGGTTATGCCTTGGTGACTGGCCTCGCATATGATGCGGTCATCGCTATCAAGGAAAAGATGACCGTGGTCGATGTGAAGGAAGAAGAGCCACCCGAAGAAGAAGAGCCACCACCAGAGCCCGAAAAGCAAATCGAGCCTCCGGTTGTTTCGCCTCCACCACTGGTTCAGACGGTTACGCCGCCGCCAACGATTCGTACCGTTGCGACGCCGCCACCAGCTGCGCCGATCGTGCCTACGGCTGCGCCACCAGCGCCACCACCACCGGCGGGACCATCTTCTGAAGCGAAGCCACGTGGCAACCCAGGCAACTGGGCCAATACGAACGACTATCCGTCGCGGGCGTTGCAGCAGGAGCGTGAAGGAACCACTGGTTTCCGCGTTACTATCGGTATTGATGGTCGTGTCATCGAATGCACGATTACGCAGTCAAGTGGCCATGATGATTTGGATGCTGCAACCTGTAACAACGTAAAGCGGCGCGCGCGCTTTGAGCCTGCCGTTCGTAACGGTGAAAAGGTTCAAGGTTCCTATTCCAACCGCGTGCGGTGGCAGATACCGAAATAATTTCACGACCCGGCAAAGGGGGAGCCTTCGCGCCGGGTCTTTTTTGCTAGATAGTTATATTTTTTGAGAGGTAGTTAAAATGTCGATTTTGTTCCTGACCGCGGCCGGTGCCGCACCTGAGGCCGCCGCACAATTCGGCCTCATCCCTGCGCTTAAAGAAGGCGGCCCGATCTCCATCGCGATTTTCTCGGTGATGGTTATCATGTCGGTATTCTCCTTCTACATCATGTTCACTAAGCTGTTCGAACAGCAGAAGGTTCTGAACCAATATAAAGAAGTCCGTGCACAATTCTGGCGCGCTGCAACGCTTGAAGAAGGCGCTGCAAAGCTCGACAAGAACAGTGCATATCGTCAAGTCGTCGATGATGGCATTGCAGCACAAAAGCAGCACAGCCTTTTGACCGACCCAATCGAAGCACATGATTGGCTGCACGGCGCGATGGCTCGCTCGGAAGAGTCAATCAACAACAAGTTGTCGACTGGCCTTCCATTCCTCGCAACCGTTGGCGCAACAGCACCTTTCGTTGGTCTGCTCGGAACGGTTATTGGTATCTATTCCGCGCTGATCAAAATCGGTATCGCGGGTCAAGCTGACATCGGTAAGATTGCTGGTCCAGTTGGTGAAGCATTGATCATGACCGCAATTGGTCTGTTCGTTGCTGTGCCTGCCGTTCTTGCATACAACTGGCTTCAAGCACGTAACAAAACGATCGCTCGTAGCTTGTCGACTTTCTCGAATGATGTGCTTGGTTACATCTCGTCGGGTGGCCGCGTAAAGCCTGCCGTAACTGCAGCTGCACCAGCAGGCAAGCCAGCTCCAGCAGCGGTTAAGAAGTAAGATTGGGTGAGGGCTGCGTTTACGCGCAGCCCATCCGCCAGCATGTGCTGGCGCTCGATTTTTGACCCAATTTAGTTAGAGAGGATTGGCCAATGGCAATCAGTTCAGGAGGCGGCGGCAATGAAACGCCAATGTCTGACATCAACACGACGCCGCTCGTCGACGTCATGCTGGTGCTCCTCATCGTGTTTCTTATCGCAATTCCGGTTTCGATTCAGTCCGTGAAAATGGACATTCCGGTTATCAAGTTTGAACCTACAAAAGCAAAGCGTGAAAATGTTTTGTTGTCAGTGACGACAACTGACGTGGCCGGACGTGACCCAGGTGACCCCGCGTATCAGGGTGCCAATCCAGGCGGCGAGTGCCGTATTTACTGGAATGTTACCCCAGTCGATTCGACGGAATTGGTCGATCGCGCTGCAAAGCATTTGAAGGCTGAGTTTGAAAAGCTGGGTGGTCCAGAAGCTGCCGCCGCTGGACTGATAGAGCCAGATATGCTCCCAGAAGCGCATATTCGTGGTGACATAAACACACCCTATCGTTGCATCGGTGGTGCAATTTACAGCATGCAAATGGCTGGTTTCGCGCGCGTTGGCTTCATTTCGTCGCCATTCGAAAACGCGAATGTCCAGTAAGCAAATTAAGGAGCAATCATCATGGCAATGAGTGGCGGTAAAGATGATGGCGAGCCGATGATGGAAATGAACACGACGCCGTTAATCGACGTTATGCTCGTTCTCCTCATCATGCTGATGATCACCATCCCTCCGGTTTCGCACGCCGTAAACATCGACCTTCCGGTCAACGACCCTAATGCTCCGCCACCGGTGGATCCGATTGATCCTGTGATCAACAAGATCGTCATCCTGCCGAACAGCACTATTCAATGGAATGGCACACCTGTGACATTGCAGCAGATGGAGCAATATTTGGCCCGGACGACGTCCATGAGCCCAGAGCCGGAGCTTCAGTTCCAGCCAGCCCCAACGGCGCCATATGACACCGTTGATAAGGCATTGGTCTCCGTGAAGCGCAGCGGAATTACGAAATTCGGTTTTGTCGGCAACGAACAATATCGCGTATTCGGCAAGGCCGCGCGTGAGGGTCGGTAGTCTCAAGACTTCGAACTAATCGACATAGAAAGGGCGGTGCAGTTATGCGCCGCCTTTTTTGTTGAGTGGCCGCGACTTGGGTCTGAAACGCCTAGCCAAAGCTTTTGCTTCCTAAAAGGCGGCAAAAGCCGAAACTGCTGCTCCAGCTTCAACAGCCCGCGTTTCTCAAAACAAAATCCCCGTCACTTCAGCGCAGGCTGGAACCTATCGCGTCTTCTGTTTTCGACCAACTGACTGGGTTCCAGGCTGCGTTGGGACGACGGTATATGGGCGCGAACGCCTCGTTTAAATGCGCTGTGTAATGCCTTGCGGCCAATGCTACTCCCCGCGGGAAAGTCGCGTCATCAATATGGCTGCCCGCTTGGCTTGGCGCTTGATGCTGGCCAGATCAACGGTCTCCCCAGGGGCGTGATCGCCCTTGCTGTAAACGCCGAGGCCCACAAGACCATCGACGTCATTGGCCACGAAACTGATATCACCTGCACCGCGCTTCAGCGGGTCAAGGACGGGCTGTTCGGCTAGGCCAAGGTCGCGGTTCAAAGCATTAAGATCGGCCAGAAGTGCTTTATTGCCGTCGGTCGGCGCCATGGCAGGGTATCCACCTGGATCAAAGCTTATGGTGGCTTTGGTCTTTGGTGCCGATGCGGCAACAATATTGAGCATTTTTACGCGAACCCGTGCACTTTGCTCTTCGGACAATGTCCGGAAATCGCCACGCGCAATGGCCAAGCCGGGGATGATATTTGTCTTACCTTTTGCACTGACGCGGACGCCATCTGTATCAACGTTCACTTCCTGCCCGGATGCGACCAAGCCGACATTGAACGTCAAATTCGGTTCAGGTAGTTCCATACGGAACCGGTGCAGGATACGCGCAAGCTCAAAAGCCGCGCCATCGCCATAAGTGGTGTCAAAAATCAGCGAGCTGTGTCCTGTTACACCCGACACTTCCAGTTTCCAACTATTTGATGACCGCCGCGATATGACGCCCATGTCCTTACCATTTTCAATCGAAAGCCCTTCAAAATCGAGCGCTAGGTCGGCTGTCTTGCCTGCTGCGATCAACGGCGCACGTGTCACCTCAATCGGGTCGCCGGCATCCTCCTCATCGCCCGTCATATGTATTTCTATATGTGCGTCCTTCAACGTTCCAGCCGCCTGCATCGCGCGCAGGGCGGACACGATGACAACCATGCCGCCCTTGTCATCGCCAGCACCTGGGCCAACGGCTTCGTCGCCACTGCGGACAAAGGTCTGGAACGGGCTATCCGCTTCAAAAACAGTATCGAGATGCGCAATGAGTAAGAGTTTCTTTGTGCCCTTCTTGCCCGTCTTGGTCGCGACGAGGTGGCCCGAGCGCCCGGCTTTCGCCATATCAATCCATTCAACCTTGAAACCCAACGGCTCCAGTTCGGCCCGCATCATGTCGCCAACGTTTTTCACACCTGGAAAGTTCATGGTGCCCGAATTCTGGTTCACTAGCTTTTCAAGCAGGGCAATAGATCGTTCATATTCCGCGTCGACGGTCGCGACCATTTTGACTTCGGGGGCAGATAATTTCGCCTGCGCCACTGGCGAAAGAGCGACAAGGGCAATGCTGCTGCACAGCATGAAGGCACGGAATTTCATGATATACTCCCGATTAAGATCCGCATGATGTGCCGCGCTTTGCCGATTGAGGCAAGGGCATTGCACAAGCAGATGCTATGCGGGATTTTTGTCTGACAAAATATGTTCAAGAATAAAATGTGGGACAGTTAGCGTTGATATCAGAATAAAGGCTGTGCGGATGATGCCCATGTCTGTGGGAATCGCGCCTTGAAACAGGAACATCAACACGCCTAGACCTAATGACAAGGCGAATACCGCGCAAATGATTGCGGTCTTTTTCAAGTGTGAAAGGTCACCTGTTTCACGCAACGCGTCGGCCATATGCCGAGGCGAATGTAGGCCACAGAAGAATAGCGCAAATGCCATGAGTGGTGGCAAGACCAAAGCAGCGGCGATGCAGGAAAGCACATCCAGCGCGCTTTGCGTGTCATCGTGGCGGAAAGCCCAATAGGCAAAAACAAGACTGCCCAGCGCTGCTGGGACTGATGCCGCGCCTAGTAACGCAGCAATCACTGCGCCTTTATCGCTGCCGGTCAGTGTGGCGAATATCCGGGCGACATCGTCGGGGCTGGCAAGCGCGGGCAAAGCCACCAAAGCCCATCCGACCATCATGGCCAGAAAGGGGTCAGCGCCGCCGCGCCAATCACGGCCAAAATGGACGATCGAAATGATGAGAAATGAAATCAGCGCAAGCTCGGGCAATCGGAACCATAAAAATATCATGGCGGCAGCGCAGCATAGATAACAGGCAATAATTTTGGTCTTACCAGCAATTCCCCTTTGCCCGAAATGGGCGGCTGCGATTTCAACGTCCAATGTCCCGTGCGGAATGCCTGCAAGGACGATTACGACAGCAGCCAGCATATTGATATGTGCGCTGCCCATAACGCCCCAAAAGCGATCCACAAAAATAAGCAGTAGTGTAACCGCTGGTAACGAAAACAGGCGCAACATTTTTGGAAATGTTGCGCCTGCAAAATGTGGGTTTAAAATTTTAGTCATACAGAAATGTATGCCGCCGAAGCGGCATACATCCAAGTTCTTAACCCTAGGCCTTATCGCCATATTCGGCTTGCGATTTGCGAACTGCGATCATGTAGATCAAGATGCCAACGCCTGCCTTTGCGATCAAGTCAGCGATTGTGTAGCCGACTTGTACGCCCACGGTTACGTCGGAACCGCTCAGGTTGGTGTATGGGATCATATATACGATCGGGTAGAAACCCCATGATGCGAAGGTTAGCAAACGTGCCTTCTTCACCAGTTCACGTACATTTTCTGGCTGATTGTTAATGGATGCACCGAGACCGGCGAACAACTGCCACATGATGTAAACAAAAGGTATGGCCGACAATGTGCCCCACAATACGCGGGTTGGAATGTCGGTGGCGATTTCGCCTGGGTAGCCCAGAACGATCATTAGCGCGGCTGCGCCGCCGAGCTTGAACGACTTTGATACCGTTTCGTCTTGGCTCAAACGCATCACGAGGATGAGCTCAATCAACAACAATGGCACGGTTAACAACCAATCGACATAACGATAGGCGTCGTTGAACGCATAGCCACTTGCGGTCACTATGCCGTCTTTAACGGAATATGCACCTTCCCAGCTCTCGAAAATGCGTAAATAGTGATATGCGGCAATGGCAGTAACCAAGCCAGAAATCGTAAGCGCAGTCTTGTAAGCTGGTCCTACTTGCGACCGACCAAGCCACAAAAACAGCGTTGCAGCTGCCATAGTGGCAAATGTAAATGAGAATGCATTGTAGACCAATGAATATTGGCCAAAAGTTAGATTTTCCATGTTTCTCTCCCCCTTTAGTTGACACTTCTAAGAGTATCGGGAGAGTAGATGGTAACCTAAGCATTTGATGTGTCAACCCATCCATTATACCGCTTTTCTCCCTATATTGCTCCAAATAATCCGCTAATTGCTTCCATTGGTAGGTTAGGGAGCGGTGTAATTTATCTGTACTTGATTATAACTACCCGCGACTGGATAGCATTGCTATTGAACTGGAAGCTGGCGCGTCAAAGCCGTATGAAAATTGCCGTATCGCCACAGAAATGGTGCTGAAGGCATCGTCACGGCGCCAACGAGAGGAGCTAGCCGAAATGGCGCTTGGGCGTCTCAATAGGCAAATTGCGCTCAGCTTTGGGGTCAGCGAACAGACTGTCAAAATGAACCGATCATGTTGAATGGAAAGTTGGCCGCAGCCATTTTTGCGGATGCCACGCGGATCGCTGTCGAAGCCGCACTCTGAAAAGGGCCTTTTGTCCGCTAAGTGTAGCTTGGGAAGGTGGCGAGATGGAACAATATGGTGCGGAACCAATTACACTTTCACGAAACATTTACGTGAAAAGAGAATCTCATGAAAAATTCCATTTTTCTAACAGGTATTGCGTTATCTATTTTGACCCCTTCAATCGCCATGGCGCAAGACGATGGTTGCCGGCGTGACAGCAATGGCCGGATTATTGGCACCGTCATTGGTGCAGGTGCAGGCGGCGTATTGGGAAATGTCGTTGCCGGGCGCGGTGACAAGACCGAGGGCGCGATAATTGGCGCTGTTGTCGGTGCAGTTATCGGTAATCAGCTGTCCAAATCGAACCGTGGCGACTGCCGCAATGCCTATGGCTTTTTCGATGAGCAGGGTCGTTGGCATGCAACAGGCGTCAGCACGTCCGATGCCCGCGGTTATTATGATCGCAATGGCACTTGGGTGGAGGGTCAACCAAACGGATATTATGACAATGAGCGATGGGTCTCGGCGAATAGCGATCGTGAAAGCGCCGGCTATATTGATCGTTCTGGCAATTGGGTGCCTGCATCATCCGTTGGCTATTATGACCGCAACAATCATTGGGTAGGTGGCACAGCTAACGGTTATTACGATACCAGCGGTCGTTGGGTCGCAGGCCTCACGCGTGGCCGTTACGATGCCCGCGGGCGCTGGGTAGCCGGTGATACGGGATATGCGAATGAAAACAGTGCCAATTGGAATGCGCTGGAACAGCTGGGCTATTATGACACCAACGGTCGCTGGGTCGCTGGCCGTGCCTATGGCTATTATGATGCGCGTGGACGCTGGGTTTCAACACGGCAGGGCAGTTATCAGAACAATGACAGCGGTCCGAACAACCAATATCGTCCGGGCACAGGGCAATATGCGCTGAACCAAATGCCAACGGATATTGCGGGACGGATCAGTTGGATGCGGGCGTATATCCCAAACGCGGTGCAATCGCAGCATATGAACCGAACGAATGCACAATATGCGCGCCGTGAGTTGACTGCGATTGAAACACAGAACCGTCAGTTTAATCGGGACGGCCGATTCACACAGCGTGAAGGGCAGATGATACAGCGGCGTTTGGATCGGCTGACGATCCGCTTTCAACAAAGCGAACGCAAAGCGCGCAACAATTAAAGCCAAAAAATAAGGCCCGGCAGTCCCCCAACCGCCGGGCCTTTAGCACTGATCCGATGCGTTAGGATCAGTAGCTATAATACATGTCGAACTCGACGGGGCTTGGCGTCATTTCCCAACGGGCGACGTCTTCCATCTTCAGTTCGATATAGCTTTCAATCTGGTCCTTGGAGAATACATCACCCTTCAACAAGAAGTCGTGATCCGCTGCCAGAGCATCAAGCGCTTCGCGCAGTGAACCGGCAACGGTTGGGACCAGCGCGAGCTCTGCCGGTGGCAGGTCGTAAAGGTTCTTATCCATGGCTTCGCCTGGGTGGATCTTGTTCTGAATGCCGTCGAGGCCAGCCATGAACAACGCAGCATAGCATAGATATGGGTTAGCCATTGCGTCAGGGAAGCGAACTTCGACGCGCTTTGCCTTAGCACCAGCGCCATAAGGAATACGGCAAGAGGCGGAACGGTTACGCGCCGAATAAGCGAGTAAAACAGGTGCTTCATAGCCCGGAACCAAGCGCTTGTAGCTGTTGGTGGTTGGGTTGGAGAATGCGTTAATCGCCTTGGCATGCTTAATGATGCCGCCAATGAAAAACAGGCACATTTCCGACAGGCCAGCATAACCATCGCCGGCGAAGAGCGGCGTCTTGCCTTCCCAGATCGACAAATGGGTGTGCATGCCTGAGCCGTTATCTTCCTTGATAGGCTTTGGCATGAACGTCGCGGTCTTGCCATAAGCATGCGCCACCTGATGCACGACATATTTGTAGATCTGCATACGGTCAGCGGTCTGCGTCAGCGTGCCAAAGGTCAGGCCAAGCTCATGTTGGGCTGCGGCAACTTCATGGTGATGCTTGTCGCATGGCAGACCCATTTCCAACATGGTCGAAACCATTTCGCCACGAATATCCATAGCGCTGTCAACAGGCGCGACAGGGAAATAACCGCCCTTGGCGCGTGGGCGGTGGCCCATATTGCCGCTTTCATATTTCGTGCCGCTATTGGTTGGCAGTTCGATATCATCAATCTTGTAATAAGACGTGTTGTAGCTGTTTTCGAAACGCACGTCGTCGAACATAAAGAATTCGGCTTCTGGACCGACATATACGGTGTCGCCAATGCCCGTGGTCTTTAGATAGGCTTCGGCGCGCTTGGCGGTCGAACGCGGGTCGCGGCTGTACAGCTCGCCAGTCGATGGCTCAACAATGTCGCAGAAGATGATCATCATCGGTGTTGCCGAGAATGGGTCAACATATACGGCATCGAGATCAGGTTTCAGGATCATGTCGGATTCGTTGATTGCTTTCCAGCCTTCAATCGACGAGCCGTCGAACATCAGGCCGTCTTCCAATTCATCTTCGCCAATGACGCCAGCGCACATCGTCAGATGCTGCCATTTACCCTTGGGGTCGGTGAAGCGTACATCGACCCACTCGATTTCCTCATCCTTGATGCGTTTGATGATGTCTTTGGCTGAAGTGCCCATAATGCGTTCCTTCTTTTGAATGTCTTTTTTGGTGATTTGGGTGGTTTATACGGCGTCGTTATCGCGTTCGCCTGTGCGGATGCGTAGCGCGGTCTCAACTGGGATAACGAAAATCTTGCCATCGCCAATGCGGCCCGTTTGCGCGGCAGCGGCGATTGCTTCAACAACGCGGTCGGCAAGACCGTCTTCAACGACAACCTCAAGCTTTACCTTGGGCAAGAAGTCGACGACATATTCGGCGCCGCGGTACAATTCGGTATGGCCCTTTTGACGACCAAACCCCTTGGCTTCGGTGACGGTGATGCCAGATACACCAACTTCGTGCAGCGCCTCTTTCACTTCGTCCAGCTTGAACGGCTTAATGATCGCTTCGATCTTTTTCATAACATTTCCTTGTATGACGCGTGAGGCAAAGGCTCCGCGCGCACGGATGATAAGATTACCCTATCAAGTATCGTGCCAGATCGGGGGGCGCACAAATCGCCGATTTTTAGGCGATTGGGGCAATAGCATCTGCCTAAATTTTAGGCAGATGCTAGATTCATGGGCAGCAAATTTTACTTAGCTGCCCTTTTTGTGCCACCGCTTAAGGCCGCGTCATTGGCCTTTGCATAATGCGCGCGGCTGACCACATACGCACGCATTTGCTCCACCTCTTTGGGGCTAAGCACGCTGCCGAAGCTGACCATGCCATTGCTTTTCAAGATACCGTCGATGACAACGGATTTCCATGTTGCAGCATCGGCAATCACGCCGGATTTGCGCAAGTCAGGCAGCACGCCGTTGCCGACAGCGCCAGGACCGTGGCAGACGAGGCAATAACGTTGATAGTTTGATCCGCCTGCCGCGATATCAGCAGGCGTCCCGAACTGCTTGATTGGCTTCCACACATAAGGTGGTGTTTTCGGCAAGGCGGGCAGTGCCACTTTGCCTCCGAGTTTCAGAACAATCAAGCGTGGCAGATTGGGTACAGCAGCGCTCGTTGATCCTGCATAACCAGATACTAAGGGGAAGGCACCGCCCTTGCTCGTGAGGAATGCCACATATTGTTCGCCATCGACGGTGTATGTGGACGCGCCGGAGAGCACGCCTGACTGCACATTGAGGTTGAGCAATTGCTTGCCCGTATCCGCCGCATAAGCCCGGAATTCACCCATCGCGGTGCCTTGGAACACTAGGTTTCCAGCGGTGGTCATCGTCCCGCCATTCCACGATGCCGGATGGTCAACGGTCCATTTGGCTTTGCCAGTCTTGGGATCAAACGCCACCAATTTGCCAGTCGTGGCGGCCTTCACCGCCTTTACGAAATTGGTGTCATCGGGAAGGTCCGCTGTCGCCATCGCGCCGCCGGTGTTAAAACCAAGCTTTTTGCGCTCCATCTCATTGGGTGCAATCGGCGGCAAATATGCCCCGCCGATATACAAAGCCGGGATATAGACGAGGCCCGTTGCGGGGTTGAAGCTCATCGGGTGCCAATTATGCGCGCCAAGCGCTGACGGGTTCGCCATATATAGCTGACCAGTTTTTTCATAACGCGCTTGCGGGTTTTCAATCGGACGCCCGGTTTTTAGGTCGTACCCAGTCGCCCAGGTGATGCCGTCAATGAACGGGTTGGCGGACAGCAATTTGCCATTCAGCCGGTCTATCGTGAAGAAAAATCCGTTTTTGGGTGCGTGGTACAGAACTTTGCGTTCCTTGCCCCCACGCGTTTCTGTGGCCAAGATAATCGGCTGCGTCGCGGTATAGTCCCAGCTTTCGGCAGGTGTTTCCTGATAATGCCAGACATATTCGCCCGTATCGGGTTTGAGCGCGACGATGGAGGAGAGGAACAGATTGTCGCCTTCACCATTGGAACGAATACCGTGATTCCACGGATTGCCATTGCCCACGCCGAGATACAGCTGATCGAGTTCGGCGTCATAGACAATCGCGTCCCACACGGTTCCGCCGCCTCCGCTTTCACGCCAGTCACCCTTTTTGGGCTTTGCGCTCCAGGTTTTGGTCGCTGCGGTTTTGAGGATTTTGTCGCTGGCAGCGTTGTCCGGTTCGCCTTTAGGATTTGGCGTGGTGTAGAAACGCCATGCCTTTTTGCCGGTGGCCGCATCATAAGCGGTCACATAACCGCGCGCGCCAAATTCCGCGCCACCAAAGCCGATAACAACCTTGTCCTTCACCACACGCGGGACGCCGGTGATGGTACCGTTCGATTCCAGATCAAGCGTCTGCGCGCTCCAATTCTGTTTTCCGGTGCTCGCATTGAGCGAAATCAGGCGGCCATCGATAGTGCCGACGAAAACGCTGCCCTTCCAGAATGCGACCCCGCGGTTAACCACGTCGCAGCAGGCTTTGACGCCGCGCGCTTTGTCGACTTCGGGGTCAAAGCTCCATAATGGTTTTCCGGTTTTGGCGTCATAGGCAAAAACTTTGGACCAAGCGGTCGAGACAAACATTTTGCCATCGACCACCACTGGCGTTGCTTCTTGCCCGCGCGCATCTGGCAAGTCGGCAAACCAAGCTATGCCTAAATTTTGCACATTGCTGTCGTTAATCAGCGTCAACGGGCTATGCCGTTGTTCATTATAATTGAAGCCGGTCATTGCCCAGTTGGCGCCGTCACCCCCGGTTTTCAAATACGCACCGTCAATCGCGGCAAAGGCTGGATTGTCGGAGTCCATCGCCGATTTTTGGCAGGAACCCAATACCAATGACGCACTTAACAATGCAGCAGCGACCAAAAGCTTTTTTGTCATATTATTTCTCCCCCGAAAGGAGAGGCTATGCCGATGCCGCGCTTACGTCCAGTGTGAATTTAATCGGCGGATTAAATTATGTTTTGAATAGCCATTTTCATATCGGAAGCGGCCTTGTCGTAAACGCGCGCGCGCAGATTATCGACAGTTTCATCTGAACAACTTTCGAGGGAACCGCCGCCGAAGGGGGGGGCGGGATCATATTCGAGTGCCAATTGAATAGTCCTTGCGACCTCTTCGCTCGCGATTGTCGCAATAAGGTTCAGCGCGAAATCAATGCCTGAGGTTACACCACCGGCGGTTATCAGATTGCCATCGTGCACGACGCGCGCTGACATGTGCGTTGCGCCGAACAAAGGAAGCAACTGCGTATAGGCCCAATGGCACGTTGCTTTCTTACCGTGCAGTAAGCCCGCCGCGCCGAGGATGAACGCGCCGGTGCATACGCTCGTAATATACTCTGCGCCTTTGGCTTGTTGGCGAACGAAATCTACAAGTGCTTGGTCCGCTATCGCATCGCGGACGCCATGGCCGCCGGGCACGCACAATATGTCGGCTTGCGGACAATCGGCAAAGCCGGAGCGCGGCAGGATTGAAAAACCACAGTCCGTGGTGACCGCTGCGCCGTCTTTGGTAACGACGTGCACCTGCGCGCCGGGCAGTCGGGACAAAAACTGCACGGGCCCAGTAAAATCGAGCTGCGTTACATTGTCGAACAGGACGAAAACGATATGCATATAGCCCCGCGTGTTAGCCGTTTAGATCAGCTCAATCGCAAGCGCTGTTGCCTCACCGCCGCCAATGCATAAGGACGCGATGCCGCGTGTCTTGCCATGGCGTTGTAGCGCCGCAACCAAGGTTGTAATGATCCGCGCGCCTGACGCGCCAATGGGGTGGCCCAGCGCGGTAGCGCCGCCATGCACGTTAATCTTGTCATGCGATATGCCAAGATCATGCATCGCGAACATAGCGACGCAGGCAAAGGCTTCATTCACTTCAAACAGGTCGACATCATCAATGGTCCAACCGGCTTTTTCTAGGCATTTGTTGATCGCGCCGACAGGTGCCGTCGTGAATGCCGATGGTTCCTGCGCATGCGCGGCATGGGCAACAATGCGAGCAATCGGTGTTTGCCCATTGGTATCGGCGACCGACTGACGCGTGAGGACAAGTGCTGCCGCGCCATCGGAGATGGAAGAGCTGGTTGCCGCTGTAATCGTGCCGTCCTTGGCAAAGGCCGCCTTCAGCGTTGGAATTTTGTCGGGCATGCCTTTGCCCGGTTGTTCGTCTGTGTCGACAATGACGTCACCTTTACGCGAGGCAACGGTCACAGCAACGATTTCCTGCTTGAAAGCACCATCGGCAATCGCTTTTTGTGCGCGGCGGAGCGATTCAATCGCGTAGGCATCCTGCGCTTCGCGTGTCAGTTGATAATCATTGGCGGTGTCTTGTGCGAATGTGCCCATGGCGCGACCGGCCTCATAAGCGTCTTCCAAGCCATCCAAGAACATATGGTCATAGGCCGTGTCATGGCCGATGCGCGCGCCGCTACGATGCTTTTTCAGCAAATAAGGCGCATTGGTCATGCTTTCCATGCCGCCCGCGATAACATAATCGACCGACCCGGCGGCGAGTGCCTCGCTGCCCATGATAACGGTTTGCATGCCTGATCCGCATACTTTGTTCACCGTCGTTGCTTGCACCGATTTGGGCAAGCCAGCCTTGATCGCGGCTTGGCGGGCGGGCGCTTGGCCCAAGCCAGCGGGAAGGACGCAGCCCATGTAGATGCGCTCAATCATTGCGCCATCGACGTCCGCGCGTTCCACCGCGGCCTTCACTGCGGTCGCGCCAAGGTCAGTTGCAGCAACGTCCGCCAACGCCCCCTGCATCGCGCCCATGGGTGTGCGGGCGTAGGACAGGATGACGACGGGATCGGCGTTGGACATGGGAGATTCCTTTAGTTTCGATTTGGCGTCTTATAGGCTGCCGGGTCATCAAAAACAAATGTGAATCACCCTACTTTTCGGCTTAGAACAGCGCCTTCAAATCGCGTTTCAGTATCTTGCCATTGGCGTTGCGTGGCAAAGTATCCTGCGTGAAGATGATCTTTACCGGCACCTTGAACTTCGCCAGACGTTCGCTGACATAATGTCGAAGCTCCTCTTCCGTAGCGGTCATGCCGGGTGCCAAATGCACAACGGCTGCGGGTTCTTCACCTAAGGTTTGATGCGGTATGCCCACCAAAGCAGCGTCGGTAACGGCGGGATGTTCGTAGAGAATGTTTTCGACTTCCGACGAATAGATATTCTCGCCGCCGCGAATGATCATGTCCTTGGCGCGGTCAACGATGAAGCAGAAACCTTCGTTATCCACCCGCGCAAGGTCGCCTGTACGTACCCAGCCATCGACAAATGTTTCAGCGGTGGCTTCGGGGCGGTTCCAATAGCCTTTAACGATTTGCGGGCCGCGGGCCCATAATTCGCCTACTTCACCAACGGGCAATTCCGTGGTGCCATCCTCGGACATGATTTTCAGGTCGGATACCGCGACCGCCGGGCCGCAGCTATCCGGACGATTGAGATAATCTTCGGCCAAGTGTGAAGTTACCGTCGCCATGGTTTCGGTCATGCCCCAACCATTGCCGGGCAAAGCGCCGAATATTTCGTGGATTTTGCTCACCAATTCCGGCGCAGATGGTGCGCCGCCATAGCTGATCGCGTCGATGGAGCTGAGGTCATATTTTTCGCGATCGGGGTGCTCGATCAACTGCCATGCTATAAACGGCACGCCGCCTGTGGCATTGATCTTTTCGCGCTCGATAATCTCGAACGCTTTCACGGTATCCCATTTGTGCAATAATATGATTTTATGGCCAGCTTGAATCGTAGGGATCATCGATGCTGAACAGGCGGTGACATGGAACATCGGGATCACAAGCAAGGAAGCCCGAATGCTGGGTTCTGGCAAAGAATCGCCCCGACGCAGCACCGTCGCCGCACCCGAATAGGCACTGGAAAGGCCATTGGTGAGCAAATTGCGATGTGATCCCAATGCGCCCTTGGGTTTGCCGGTTGTACCGCTGGTGTAGAAAATAGTGACGGCATCGTCAGGCGCTATGGCGACGTCCGGCAAGGGCAGGTCGGGCAAATCAGAATAGCTTTTGGGTTCGCCAATCAGATTTTCGAGCGGAATAGCAGGTTCTGCCATCGCGGCCCCAATACCACGCGTGACCATCACATGTTGCAGCGCGGGCATTTCGGCTTTGTACGGTGCAATGCGGTCCCAGCGTTCTGCATCGCAGATTAAAACGGCTGCGCCCGAATCGGCCATGCCAAAGGCCAGTTCTTCGCCGGTCCACCATGCGTTCAACGGCACAACAATTGCGCCCGTCACGGCGGCTGCGAAAAAGGCGACTGGCCACTCCGGCAAGTTACGCATTGCAAGGCCGACGCGGTCGCCCTTTTTAATGCCGCATTTTTTTAGTGCCTGCGCCAATGACGCAACGGCGCGGTGCCACGCGTCATAGGTAACGCGTTCATCCTCATAGACCACGAACTCGCGGTCACCGAATGCCACTTTGGCATGTCCGGCCAGCACGGCGAGATTGGGCAAGGCATTTTTCCAGACGCGCGTTGGCACGCCTTCAATCACGGCAGTTTCCATTTCAAATGGCATACCCGGCGCGCACAAGGCGGCCTTTACCTGATCACGGGTCATCACTGGCCAACCCGCAGGTGGCGTCCATTTTTTGCCTGCCTCGATCATGTTCTCTCCATTTCGTCGCCACGCTTTGCGCGTGTTCGCACTGTCGATACGCCAAAATGGTTTCAATGTGCAACGCTTCGCGCTAGCAATTCATCAACTGATTAAAGGGAGAGAGAAATTGACCGCAAATATGCAGACTGTGCTCGAAAAACAGCGCGCCGCGTTTACCGCCGCGATGCCGGAACCAATGTCGGTGCGCCGCGACCGTATGGACCGCGCGATTGCGTTGCTGATCGACCATGCCGAAGATTTTGCAAAGGCCGTATCGGCAGATTTCGGCCATCGCAGCCGTGAACAAACATTGCTCACCGATATCATGCCTTCTGTCAGTGCTATGAAGCACGCGAAGAAGCATTTTGAAAGCTGGGCCAAAGGCGAGAAGCGCAAACCCACCTTTCCATTGGGCCTGATCGGGGCCAAGGCGGAGGTCGTGTTCCAGCCCAAGGGCGTGGTCGGCGTTGTTGCGCCTTGGAACTTCCCTGTTGGCATGGTGATGGTGCCCATGGCGGGTATTCTCGCCGCCGGTAACCGCGCCATGATCAAGCCATCTGAATTTACTGAGCGGGTATCGGCCTTGTTTGAAGAACTGGTGCCTAAATATTTCGCCGAAGAGGAAATGTCGGTTTTCACCGGCGGCGCGGATGTCGGCATGGCTTTTTCCAAGCTGGCCTTTGACCATATGATCTTCACCGGTGCAACGAGCGTTGGCAAGCATATCATGCGCGCCGCCGCCGACAATTTGGTACCCGTCACGTTGGAGCTCGGCGGAAAGTCGCCGACCATCATTGGCCGCAGCGCGGACAAGAAAAAAGCGGGCGAGCGGATCGCATTGGGCAAGATGATGAATGCTGGCCAAATCTGCCTCGCGCCCGATTATCTGTTGGTGCCAAGCGATCAGGAGCATGATGTGATTGAAGCTGTGAAGGCTGGCGTCACCGCGCAATATCCAAAATTGCTGCACAATGACGATTACACGTCGGTCGTGAATGGCCGCAATTATGAACGTTTGCAGAGCTATCTCGATGATGCGCGCGAAAAGGGTGCGGAGCTTATTGAGGTTAACCCAGCCAATGAGGAATTTGCCACGTCCAACGGCAACAAAATGCCGCTGACCATCGTGCGCAACGTCACCGACGATATGAAGGTGATGCAGGAAGAAATCTTCGGGCCTATCCTACCCGTGATGACCTATTCAACGATGGATGAAGCCATTGATTATGTGAACGCGCATGACCGGCCACTTGGCCTCTATTATTTCGGATCGGACAAAGCCGAAGAAGATCGCGTGCTGACGCGGACTGTTTCCGGCGGTGTGACTGTGAACGATGTGGTCTTTCACAATGCGATGGAAGACCTGCCTTTTGGCGGTGTTGGGCCATCGGGCATGGGCAATTATCATGGTGCTGACGGGTTCAAGACGTTCAGCCATATGCGCGCCGTCTATCGCCAGACCGGTGTTGATGTTGCTGGCATGGGTGGGTTCAAAGCCCCTTATGGCAAGGCTACGCTCAAGACACTCGCAAAAGAGCTTAAAAAATAGAGGAACGGAAGAGTTAAGGATGCACTTGCATCATGGCGGAGGCTCGGTTAGAGGGGCCTCCGCTTTATCGGGTTCGCTCGGCAAAGATGTGCCCCAGTGGTGGAATGGTAGACGCGCTGGATTCAAAATCCTGTTCCGAGAGGAGTGCCCGTTCGAGTCGGGCCTGGGGCACCACTTATTTTACCAAAATTGTAGATTGCGGTTTTCCCAAATGGAAAACCAACGCTTTGGGTTCTTCTGAACGCTTGTTTTCTGCTGCCTAAATAGTTGTGCAAATACGAAGCGCTGTTATTGGTGTCGTGTCTTATGTCTCAGGCCTTCAGCATCACGGATATGTTCACTATTGGTATCGGGCCTTCTAGCTCGCATACTGTTGGTCCTATGCGTGCCGCGCGTGATTTTGCCGAGCGGTCGTTGATCCGACCAGATGTGGGCCAAATAGTCTGCGAATTATTTGGTTCGCTCGCGTTAACCGGCCATGGCCATGCTACCGACACGGCGATATTGCTTGGGCTGTCCGGCTACACCCCGGAAGGCATCGCGCCCGATGACATTGCGGGCATCATTGCCGCTATTCGCGACGCCGATAGGTTAAGGCTTGCGGGCAAAACGGACATTGGCTTTGTCGAGAGCCAGCATGTGCTGTTTCGCAAGGGGGAGTTTCTACCCGGCCATGCCAATGCGATGCGCTTCACCGTAACCTATGGTGATGGGTCGGAATATAGTGAAACCTATTTCTCCATCGGCGGCGGTGCGATTAAGCGGGCAAACGCGGATGTGCCGCGCTTGAATTTTACCTTGCCGCACCCTTTTGGCTCTGGCGCAGAGTTGCTCGCTATGGGCGATTCTACGGGCATGACGTTCGGCGCTATTGTCGAGGCGAATGAGTCCGCGTGGCGCAGCGAGACCGAAACGCATGCTTTTATTGAAGCTGTCCGTGTGGCCATGCTGGATTGCATTAAGCGCGGAATTGCCAAAGACGGCATCTTGCCCGGTGGCCTAAATGTGAAGCGCCGCGCCAAATGTTTACACGAACGATTGGTGGAACGCGGCCCGCGCAGCGACCCATCGACGGTGTTTGAATGGGTCAGCCTCTGGGCGTTGGCGGTGAATGAAGAAAATGCCGCAGGTGGGCGCGTTGTGACCGCGCCGACCAATGGCGCGGCGGGAGTCATTCCCGCTGTCCTCAAATATTATGAGATATTCACTGCCAATCCAACGCCGGAGGGTAGCCGCCTGTTACTAACGACGGCGAGCGCGATAGGTTTTCTCTACAAAACCAACGCGTCCATCTCTGCGGCTGAAATGGGCTGTCAGGGGGAAGTTGGTGTTGCCTGCTCGATGGCGGCGGCCGGACTTGCGGCGGCATTGGGCGGCAGCAATGCGCAAGTCGAAAATGCTGCAGAGATCGGGATGGAGCATAATCTTGGCCTCACCTGCGATCCCATTGGCGGACTTGTGCAAATCCCGTGTATTGAACGCAACACCATGGGTGCGATTAAGGCGATTAACGCCGCCTATCTCGCGCTTCAAGGCGACGGCGCGCATGTGGTAAGCCTTGACGCCGTGATTGAAACGATGCGGCAAACCGGTGAAGATATGCGGTCTAAATATAAGGAAACCAGCCTTGGCGGACTTGCCGTTAACGTGGTCGAATGCTGACCCTTAAAATTTAATCATTATCCGCCGTACAAGCGCAGGCGAGAGCGAATATATAAGCCGCAACAGCTTCACCATGCCGACATTGGCCTCCTTGGCATTGGTCGCAATGGCATCCACTATCTCTGCCGCACATTGTTTAGCTGACATTTTATTGCCGTTGATTCGGCCACGCGTCATCGCGGTGTCAACCACAGGTGGGAGCGCCTCAATCACATGGATATGGGTGTCGCGCAAATTGTGGCGCAACGATTGGGTGAAACTGCGCAAGCCAGCCTTAGTGGCGCAATAGACTGGACCACCTGCGCGTGGTGCAATCGCAAGGCCCGAGGTAACATTGACGATAGCCGCCTCTGGCCGTTTCAATAAGCCTGGCAGGAAATGGCCAATCAGATGCAGTGGTGCGTTAAGGTTTAGGAAAATGGCCTGATCCGTTTGTACAAGGTCAAGCGGTTCCCCGGGACCGAAATTCCCGCTCATCCCCGCATTGTTGATGAGCATATCGATGGGTCGGTCTGCCAAAGCAGCGGCAAGCGCCGCGCAGCCAGCGGCGGTGGAAAGGTCCGCTTGAATAGCCTCAAGACCTTCCGCTTGCGCCGATGCCAGCGCGTCTTCACGACGACCACATACAAGCACGCTTGCGCCTTTTGCTGTCAATTGGCGCGCGATTTCCAGACCAATGCCGTCTGTCCCGCCCGTCACCAATACCGTTTTGCCTGTGATTTTCATGTTACGATCTCAATTTCTTTCCGTGTGATTATCAGCTTTAGTTCGTGACCTGAAGTGCGGCGAAGTCGCTTACTTTATGAAGCCGCCACGCGATCCAAGCAGATATCAGGCAGGCCGCTGCAATCATGAACAAAGTGTCGGCAATGCTGACACCCGCGATAACGAGCAGGCTGTAGACAATGGCGCCAATGACCATCGCGCCGGAATTGACGATATTGTTGGCAGCAATCGTCCGTGCAGTTTGCGATTTTGCAACAGTAGTTGTCAGGAACGCATATAGCGGGACCACGAACATGCCGCCGGCAATAGAAATGCCCAGCAGATCGACAATCATCCGATCGCCTTTGCCCAGTATCAGGAAACTATGCCAATTCATCAACTCTGGCCCAACGGGCCCCCAATGGCTGACGCTCCACCATAGATCGAGGACGAACAGCCCCATCACAATCACCGATGCGGGTGCATATTTCGCCGATACAGTTCCCTTAAGTAGGCGGTTTACAGCAATCGAACCAATAGCGATGCCTATCGAGAAAAATGCCGTGAACAAAGTTGCGACGGTGTTGTCGCCGCCAATGGCGTTCTTAACCATAGGCGGGAAAATCGATCCTAAAACGGCGCCAATGCCCCAGAAAAAGCTAATAGCCATGATCGCCATGAAGAGATGGGGGATGTGCATTGTGTCGCGCACCAGTTGCCAACTGCTGCGGAAAATGTTCCAGTCCATTTTGGCGGTAGGCGCATCGCTTTCGGGTGGGGCGTTCGGAACAGACTGCGCGGTCACCCGTCCTATAATGGCAACAATGATGATGCAGATGCCAGCAATTTTGCCGGGGATAATGCCGCCTGCAATCGTTCCTCCCAATATAGCCAAATAGGTCCCGGCTTCCACAAGGCCCGTGCCACCCAGCACCTCATCTTTTTCCAGATGTTGCGGTAGGATGGCATATTTGATGGGGCCGAAAAATGTCGAATGCACGCCCATCGCGAACAAGGCGGCGAGCATTAACGGAATATTGTGGAGATATATGCCCGCTGCGCCAAAGAGCATGATGAATATCTCGGCCGTTTTGACCATGCGGATGACTTTGGTTTTTTCAATCGTGTCGGCCAATTGCCCCGCCAGTGCGGAAAACAGAAAAAACGGCAAGATGAACAGCGCGCCTGCAATTGCGTTAAAATTCGCTTCCTGCGTTGGGTCCGAATATATGTCGTAGGTGACCAAAATCACCATCGCCATTTTGTAGAAATTGTCGTTGAAGGCGTTGAAAAACTGGGTGACGAAAAGCGGAAGAAAGCGGCGCTTATTCATCAGAGACATTGTCGTGGCCATAACTTCATCAGTTTCCTATGCAAAGGATAGTCAGTGCCTTAGCCGCCGGTTGGAAGCATGGCAAAGCGCATTTCCATCCTTTGGCAAATAGTCAGGTGATTTTGTCTCCGCAGCACGCTATCAATGCTCTATGCTTAGCCTGCCCAATCTCCTCACTCTATCGCGAATTTTCGCTGTGCCCATTTTGGTTTTCCTGTTGTGGCCTGGAGCCAGGTCCATAAGTGTGCAGCCGATGCCGCTCGATTATGCCTTTGCATTTGTTTTGTATTGCCTGATGGGCATCACCGATTATTTCGACGGTTATCTGGCGCGAGCGCAGGGCGCGGTGTCCAAATTGGGTGTTTTTCTGGATCCGATCGCGGACAAAATCATGATTGCCGCCGTTATCTTGATGTTGGTGTTTACGCGCGATGTAGAAGGGTGGCATGTGATCGCTGCCTTAATTATTTTATTGCGTGAAATGATTGTATCGGGCCTGCGCGAATTTCTTGCTGGACTGCAGATTTCGGTGCCAGTGTCCAAACTCGCCAAATGGAAAACAACATTTCAATTGGTCTCGCTTGGCGGAATCATTTTGGCTGGCGCGTTGCCGGATTGGATTTTGCTGAAGCAACTGGCTTTGCTGCTGTTGTGGATCGCGGCGGTGCTGACGATGATTACCGGTTGGGATTATCTGCGCGTCGGCATCAAGCACATGGATTGACGCGATGAAATTGGTCTATTTTGCCAGCGTGCGCGAGGCGATTGGGCTATCTTGCGAAGAACGCGATGTTCCGCAGGATGTGCGCACGGTTGACGATCTCGTGGCATGGCTCGCCGGACACTCTAAACAACATGCCCACGCCTTCAATAATGCGACCCGTTTACGCTTTGCGTTGGACCAAGAAATGGTTGCGGGCGATGCCCTGCTGGGCGCGGCGCAAGAATTGGCGATCTTTCCTCCGGTCACGGGCGGATGAAAATCGTTCGGATTAGCGACGCTGCGATTCAATCCGACGAGGGCTTGGCCCCGCTGGCGGGGCTTGGCGGTGGTGCCCTGGCCAGTTTCACCGGTATCGCGCGCGACGATGGCGGAGTAACTGCCATTGAATTGGAGCATTATCCCGGCATGACCGAGGCAAGCCTTCATCGCCTCATAGAAGCCGCTACAGCGCGCTGGTCATTATTGGGCGCTGTCATCACGCACCGCGTCGGAATTGTGCCTGTGGGGGCGCCTGTGGTCGTTGTCGGGACCGCTTCGCTGCACAGGGCTGCGGCGTTGGAGGCGACAGCCTTTCTGATTGATCGGTTGAAGACCGAGGCGCCCTTTTGGAAGCGTGAGCATTTTGCCGATGGCAATGCCAAATGGGTCGATGCCAAAGCGAGCGACGACGCACGCGCTGAACGCTGGGGCTGACGCTTAGTTCCTGACCTTAGCCTGCGTGCAAGCCGCGCAGTGCATCCGCCAGCAGCTCAAATTCCTCACGCCGCGGGCTGTTGGTACGCCACACCAAAGCAATCTCACGCGATGCATGTTCGGCGCTTAACGGACGAGCTTGCACATCAGTGCCGCTCAACAATCCCGCTTTAACGGCCATTTCGGGAATGATGGTAAGGCCAAGACCATTGTCGACCATTTGCACCAACGTATGCAGTGACGTGCCCAGCATCGTTGCAAAGGCGCGCATTTCAGGGCGGTTGCACGCGGCAAGCGCATGGTCCTTCAGACAATGGCCATCGACCAGCAAAAGTAGCCGGCTCTCGTCGATGAGGTCGGGTGTGATGCTTTCGGGGGGATCGCGCGGGTCGTCTTTAGGAAATGCAACAAATAAGCGATCTTCAAACAATGTGGCTTTTTCAATATCGCCAGCGGCAAAGGGCAGCGCCAGTAAAACACAATCCACCTGCCCATGATGCAGCGCATCAATTGCGGCAGCACTGGCTTCTTCGCGCAAATATAGTTTCAGATCGGGATATTGTTTGCGCAATGCAGGCAATAATTTGGGTAGCAAAAATGGTGCAATCGTCGGAATGACGCTCATCCGCAGGTCATCGGCCAATGGCTTGCCCGCCGAACGCGCCATTTCTGCGAGTTCCTCTGCTTCGCGCAATATGCGGTGCGCCTTGGCCACCATTTTGTTGCCCAGCGGCGTGAAACGCACAACGCGGCGTGTGCGTTCCACCAGCATAAGACCTAGCAAGGATTCCAATTCGCGAATACCTGCCGAGAGCGTAGATTGCGTGACAAAGCAAGACTCTGCAGCTTTGCCAAAATGGCCATGCTCTTGCAGCGCGACCAGATATTGCAGCTGTTTGAGCGTTGGAAGATATGTGCTCATAAATCGGCCTCGTTAATCAATAAGTGATATGTAATCGGTTTTGCCAATTTATCCATACATAATTATCGGTAAACTGCATCCTTTGCTGGAAAAACCAACCCGAACGTCTTAGCTTAGTGTCAATCAACGGGTCCGGCAAAGGCCAGAAGTGTCATTATGTTTATTTCGAATCTCATCGATTATCTCGACTCGATCAAAGAACGAGACCCGGCACCGCGCTCACGGTGGGAAATATTGTTATATCCTGGCGTTTGGGCGGTAGGCTATCACCGCGTCGCGCATTGGTTGTTTTTAGGCGAGATGTTTTTTCTGGCGCGGCTGGTCAATCACTTTGCGCGCTTCATGACGGGTATCGACATTCACCCCGGCGCGAAAATTGGCAGTAATTTCTTTTTGGATCATGGTTTCAGCGTCATTGGCGAAACCGCGGAAATCGGTGACAATGTCACCATGTACCAAAATGTCACGCTTGGCGGCACCAATCCGACGATGGGCATTGGTGGCAAGCGGCATCCGACTATATTGGACAATGTCATCATTGGTTCGGGCGCGCAGATCCTTGGCCCCATTACTGTTGGCGAACGTGCGCGTATTGGAGCGTCTGCGGTCGTCACGGATGATGTGCCCGCTGGCGCAACTATGATTGGTCAAAAAGCGCGATCGACTTTGGTAAAGGCAGAAACCTATGCGCGTGAATTCATGCCTTATGGAACGCCTTGCCGCGAAATGTTTGATCCTGCGACCCAAAGCCTTGAGATCATGCAATGCGAGATTGAAAGCTTGCGCAAGAAAGTGGCTGAGTTGATGGCGGAGCGTGATGCTGCGTCCAATGTTACACCTGCCAAGCCACGTTCAGCCAAAGGACGCAAGGTCAGTTGACCGCGGTTATCACGCCCTTTCCCGGGGTTAACCGCCACAATCAGGTCGGCTTTGAAAAAAATGAGCTGACGCAGATCCTGAACCTATATGGCCGGATGGTCGCGGCGGGGAACTGGCGGGATTATGCCATTGATTTGGGCCGTGACGCTGCTGTGTTCAGCATGTTTCGCCGCGCGACTGAGCGCCCCGAATATCGCATCGAAAAACGCCCCGCTCTGCGCAACCGGCAAGGCATGTGGGTCTTGGTCGGGGAGGGCGGTGCGATTCTGAAACGTGGGCATGATCTGGGGCCAGTGCTGGCACCTGTCGAACGCAAGCTCATGAAGCTGGTCGACGCATAAAAAAGCCCGGCCAAAGACCGGGCTTTTTAGGATCATATTGGAAGGCCTTAGCCGAGGGCTTGCAATGCCTTCATGACGGCGATCGATTGTTCGCCGCCCGATTGCGGCACAGTCTCGCCTGTGCGGTCGATGATCTTGTCCCATGCTGCGGCAAAACCTTCAACATTGCGATCTTCCTGACGCAGCGCGACACCGGGTGTCATGGTGACATAAGCGGCATGATAACCACCGCCGCCAGCACCGATGATCATGTTGGTCGGCGCATCTTCGCTGACCAGATAGAGCGCGGCTGGAACGACATTTTCAGGCGTGAACTGCTCGAACAGACCTTCTGGGAAAATATCTTCGGTCATGCGCGTGCCAGCGACGGGCGCCAGCGAGTTCACGCGGACATTATATTTCGCGCCTTCCAAATGCAGCGTCTTGGTAAAACCAGCCAGCCCAAGCTTTGCTGCGCCATAATTGGCCTGACCGAAATTGCCGTACAGACCCGTGGATGATGTGGTCATCAAGATACGGCCATAAGCTTGGTCGCGCATCGTGTCCCACACGGCCTTGGTGCAGTTGGCCGAACCCATGACATGCACCTGAAGCACGAGGTCAAAATCGGGCATGTCCATCTTGGCAAAGCTCTTATCGCGTAAGATACCCGCATTGTTGATCAGGATGTGCACGCCGCCAAAGGCCTCTTTCGCTTTTGCGACCATTTCGACCATTTGGTCATATTCGGTAACGCTACCGCCATTTGCCATTGCTTCGCCGCCAGCGGATTTGATTTGTTCAACGACCTGCGCCGCTGCATCAGATGTACCGGTGCCGTCGCGTGCGCCGCCCAAATCATTGACCACAACTTTGGCGCCGCGCTTGGCCAGCTCAAGTGCATAGGCCTTGCCCAAACCGCCGCCCGCACCTGTCACAATTGCGACTTTGTCATTAAAACTGATGGTCATACATATTCTCCATAATCCATAGCGGCCAAGGTCGCCAAATCGCCCTGAGCCTTGGCATGACAGCCCAGTTGACGCAAGCGTAAAGCCAGTCAGGAAAAGTTGGTGCAAAGAGAAAATTTGGTCCTAAAGGCGAAATCGCCAAATTGCTTTCCACATATCATCAATTGAAGATTGGTTTCTAGGAAGTCCGAATGAATTCCCCCGATTTTTTTGCCAATGTACTTGCAACGCTGATGGGAGTTTGCGTTTCTGCGCCTGCCGTGGCGCAGTCGACGAATAATGTGCAAGCAGCGCCAGATGCGCATGCACCATTGGCAACGAAATTGCCTTCAGAATGGCGGCTAAGACCAAGTTGGCGTATCCAATATGATATAGCAAGCATTGATGGACCTAATGGCTTGGCTGGGGTGGGAAGCGTTGAAGATGTCAGGCGCGCGCGAGTCGGGGTCGATCTGGCTATGCCGTATGGTTTTTCAGCACGGGTTGAAACCGAGTTTGCCGCTGAGCCTATAGAATTGACTGATGCCTATCTGCAATGGAGGGGCAAGACAATGAAAGTCATATTGGGCCAACAAAAGGCGCAGTTTCCACTTGATCAAGAAAGCAGCCATCTCAACACGAGCTTTTTGGAACGCGCAGCGTTTGTCAGTGCCTTTGGTTATACAAGGCGCACCGGTATCTCGGGACATTTTACCAAGGCCGATTGGTCGATTTCCGGCGGGTTTTATACTGATCCGCTGATTTCACTCAACGACGTAGCCACCAACAGCATGTCCGCTGATTTCCGTACATATTGGTCACCTCAACTGGCGGATACCAAGCTGCATTTTGGCGTTGCGTATCATTTGCGCGATTTGAACGATGTTAGGCTCGCAGCAACCCGCTATGGGAGTCGTCCCGCGCTTCGTATAACGGATACGCGTTACATAGGGACAACCGCTTTCGCCGTTGGAAAGGAGCAGCGTTTTGGATTGGAATCCGCCGCCGTCCATGGCCGCTTCCATTTTGCCTCCGAAGCACATTGGTTGAAGGCACAGCGCGTGATCCTGAACGATCCAACATTTTTTGGAGGTTATGCTGAGGTTGGGATATTTCTGACCAATGACAGCCGCCCGTTAAGGGGTGGACTGTTCGGCGCTATCAAGCCACGCAAACCCGTTGGGGCTGGCGGGCTGGGCGCGGTGCAATTGAACTTGCGATATGATTATTTGGACCTCAACAGCGGCACAATCATTGGCGGCAAGCAAAATGGATATCTCGCGTCGTTAATCTGGACGCCAGCAGATAACTTTCGCCTCATGGGCCAATATACAAAGCTGAGATACACCGACGCAGACATACCCGTTGCAGGAGATCGTTCCTACCGCGTCGGCATACTGGGCGTGCGCGGACAGATTTCGTTTTAAACCGCGTCTTGATCCAACGAATAGCCGGCCGAACGGACCGTTCGGATGATGTCGCTGTCAAAGCCTTCGTTTAAGGCTTTACGCAGGCGGCGGATGTGGACGTCAACGGTGCGGATTTCGATGTCGCTGTCGTGTCCCCAAACGCTGTCGAGCAAGCGTTCACGCGAAAAGACATGACCTGGATATTCGAGGAAATGTTTCAGTAACCGGTATTCGGTTGGACCCAATGGAACCTGTTTCCCGCCGCGTTTAACCTTATGCGCCACGGTGTCCATTTCGACATCACCGAAGCGCAAGGCTTCACCAGCTAGGGCAGGGCGGACGCGGCGCAGCACTGCCTTGGCACGGGCCACGAGTTCGCGTGGAGAAAACGGTTTCGTCACATAATCATCGGCACCGATTTCTAACCCACGAATGCGGTCATCCTCTTCACCGCGTGCGGTTAACATGATGATGGGCACATTGGCGGTATTGTCGGCCTTCCGCAGCTGCCGGCATACTTCAATGCCCGATAAATTTTCCAACATCCAATCGAGCAACACCAAATCAGGCGTGCGTTCCTTGGCCATCAAAAGCGCTTCTTCGCCATCCCCTGTATGCTGGACGTCGAATTCCTCACGCTCAAAATGCCAGCGAACCAGCTCGGCAAGTGCACTGTCGTCTTCAACCAATAGCAATTGCGCCTTGGGCATATCTCTCTCCGCTTTAAGCGTCGGGCAGGTTTTCACCTGTTTCGGTAAAATAAATCATTTGCGCCACATTGGTGGTGTGATCGCCAATCCGTTCGAGGTTTTTTGCGGTGAACAGCAAATGCGCAACCTCAGTCGCATTTTGAGGATTCTTGACAACATAAGCAACGAAGTCGATGAAAAGGTCCTTGTTAAGCTGATCAACTACATCGTCGCGCACAGTGACTGCGCGCGCCAGATCAACGTCACGTTTTGCATATGCATCCATCGCGGTACGAATCATTTCAACAACGATTTCGCCCATGCGGCCGAGCTGCTCAAGAGCGGAAGAGGGGATTTTGCCATTCATCTGAGGCACACGCTTAGCGATATTTTTGGCATAATCGCCAATGCGTTCAATGACGGCCGACATTTTGAGCGCGGCGATGAGCTCACGCAGATCATCCGCCATTGGTGCGCGCAAGGCGATGGTCCGGACCACTAATCTTTCTACTTCGGTTTCCAGCACGTCTATAATTTTGTCATCGGCGCGGATGGTTGCCGCTGTGTCAGTATCATGCTCACGCAACGCCTTCATCGCCGCAATGACCGCAGCTTCGGCTCGCGCACCCATTTCGGCTATGAGCCCACGGATCTCGTCCATATCGTCGTCAAACGCTGTGATAGTGTGCTTTGTGCCCGTGCTCATGTCACAATTTCCTAACCGTATCGGCCTGTAATATAATCTTTGGTGCGGTCTTCGCGTGGATTGGTAAAAATTTCCGATGTTTCGCCAAATTCAATCAAATGGCCCAAATGGAAAAAGGCGGTGCGTTGCGAAACGCGCGCGGCTTGCTGCATATTGTGGGTCACGATGATGATGGCGTATTTCCCGCGCAAGTCGTGAATTAACTCCTCAATTCTTGCGGTAGCGATGGGATCAAGCGCGGAGCAAGGTTCATCCATCAAAATGACTTCAGGATCCACCGCAATGGCGCGGGCAATACACAGACGCTGCTGCTGACCACCAGAAAGCGCGGTTCCGCTCTCGCTAAGACGGTCCTTTACCTCACTCCACAATCCCGCGCGGGTCAATGACGTCTCGACAATCTGGTCAAGCTCAGCTTTGCCGCTCGCGAGACCGTGGATACGGGGTCCATAAGCGACATTGTCATAGATTGATTTAGGGAATGGATTTGGCTTTTGAAACACCATGCCGACGCGCGCGCGCAATTGCACAACGTCCATGCCAGATGCATAAATGTCTTGCCCGTCGAGCAGTATCTGGCCTTCAACGCGGGCCCCTGCGACGGTGTCGTTCATCCGATTCAGAGACCGCAAAAATGTTGATTTTCCGCACCCGGAGGGCCCGATAAACGCCGTTACATTCTCCCGATCAACGTCGATTGAAACGTCGTTAATGGCTTGCTTGTCGCCATAATATACATTCACGTTGCGTGTGGATATTTTGGCTATTTCGGGGGTTACGCCCACATTAACGTCCTTTTTGCTCATAGGTCACCAACGCGTTTCGAAACGGTTGCGAAGATAAATGGCGAGGGCGTTCATGCCCAATAAGAAGATAAGCAGCACAATGATTGCGGCGCTGGTTTTTTCTACAAAGCCCTGATTGACCTCGTCCGACCAGAGGTAAATCTGCACAGGTAAAGCGGTGGTCGCGTCGGTGAAGCCTTGCGGAGCTGACGGGATGAAGGCGCGCATACCGATCATCAGTAGCGGCGCAGTTTCACCCAAGGCGCGGGCCATGCCGATAATAGTGCCGGTGAGTATGCCCGGGAGCGCAAGCGGAAGGACATGATGGAACACGACTTGCACCGGTGAGGCGCCAATGCCCAATGCCGCCTCACGGATAGATGGCGGAACGGACTTGACCGCGTTGCGGCCCGCAATGACGATGACAGGCATCGTCATCAAAGCAAGCGTCAAGCCGCCAACCAATGCGGATGAACGCGGCATACCGAACATGGTTAGGAACACCGCAAGCCCAAGCAAACCAAATATGATAGAGGGAACCGCCGCCAAATTGTTGATAGACACTTCTATCATGTCGGTCAGCTTATTCTTGGGTGCATATTCCTCAAGATATAATGCGGCCAATACGCCGACCGGGAAAGCTAGCATCAGGGTAATCGCCATGGTCATCAGCGATCCCTTAAACGCGGCCCAGATACCAACCGCCGATGGGTCAGTGGCATCGGCGCCTGTCAAGAACGTCCAGTTAAAGCTAGCGCGCAGCGTGCCTTTTTGCGCCAAAGTGGAGACGATCTTTTCGGCCGCAGGCTCCCCTTCGCGCTTGAAAGCTACATCCAATCGCGAATCCACTGGTAACCACAATTGCTGCTTTGATGTGACGAGGCTGGGATTATCCATCAACATCTGCCGCACATTGCCCGCAGCGCCCGTTGTCAAAAGACCTTCACTTATATTGCCATATTGCTGGCCAACCGCGAGTTCGACAATGCCGGGAACATCCATCGAATTGAGCGCAGCATCAGCGTTGGGGCCACTGATTGAAGCTGCCGTTGTACCTGACGTTAACGCAGGAAAATCAAAATCGACCGCAATTTCGGTGCGTTGAAAACCACGCAAGCCTTGCCCCAGCATCGTAAATAGCAAAAAGGCCAGGAACAAAGTAGACAAGAAAACGGCGAAAAAGCCCATGGCCTTAAAACGACGCTCGGCTGCATATCGCCGCGCAATGCGCTTTTGCATGATCTGCCCGTTCCAATCGGTGGGTGTCGGATCCATCGTGGCGTTACTCATATGCTTCCCGATATCTTTTCACGACCCGTAATGCGACATAATTGAGGAAGAATGTCGTCACGAACAACGCAAGGCCAAGCGCAAATGCCGCCAGCGTATGCGGGCTTCCGAAATCTTGGTCACCGGTCAAAAGCGCTACAATCTGGACGGTGACGGTCGTGATGGTTGCAAATGGATTGGCGGTAAGGTTGGCGGTGTAACCCGCCGCCATAACAACAATCATGGTTTCGCCAATCGCGCGGCTGACGGCCAGCAATACACCCCCGACAACGCCGGGCAAGGCGGCTGGTAGTAATACTTGCTTGATGGTTTCACTCTTAGTGGCTCCCATGGCAAGGCTACCGTCGCGCATGGCGCTCGGCACGGCAGCGATGCTGTCATCGGACATGGACGACACCAATGGAATGATCATCACGCCCATCACAATTCCAGCGGCCAAGGCATTGTCAGACGCGGCATTGCTGACGCCCAGCATCACTGCAAAGTCACGTACCGCAGGCGCCACCGTTAATGCGGCAAAATATCCATATACCACGGTTGGCACGCCTGCGAGAATTTCGAGGATGGGCTTCATCCATTTCCGCACGGTCGCGGAGGCATATTGCGTCAAGAAAATCGCGCTCATCAAGCCCAATGGAATGGCAACAATCATCGCGATAATCGCGCCAATGAAAATCGTGCCCCAGAATAAAGGGATCGCGCCATAGCCATTGTCTGCGCCCGGCGTAACAACGGATTTCGGGTTCCATTCGGTGCCAAACAAAAACTCAAATGGCGATACCATTGAGAAGAAACGCCATGATTCAAAAATCAATGAAGCAAAAATGCCCAGCGTCGTCAGAATGGCAATCAATGATGCGACCAACAAGCCGAACATAACTACGCGTTCAACCTTACTGCGGGCACGAAAGTCTGGCTTTACGCGGGTGAATGCAAACGCGCCGCCGGCGAAGAGCAGCAATAATGTCGCGGCCACGCCAATCCATTTATAATAAGACAATGCACTTTTGTATAAGGGCACGAGCTTTTCGCTTTCACCCTGGAAGGCCGTGACTTGGAAGCCTTGCGCAATCGCTCGCGCTTCAGACAATATAGCGGCGCGTGCGAAACCTTCTTGTGGCAGGTCGGCCGCGGCAGGGGCCGACAGCACCATGTTGGTGACCAATGACGGTGAAATTGACTGCCAAATGAACATGAAAAGAAGTGCCGGGGCAACGGCACAAATCGCAACGAACCAGCCGTGATAGTAAGGCAGGCTATTTACTGTACCCCGCGGCCCAGCTTTTGCCTGGCGCACAAACGCAGCCGCGCGTGCGCGCGCAGCGATCCAGGCGACAAGGCCGAGACCAAGGACAAGGAAGAGCAGTGCCGTTCCAGTCATAAACTTAACCATGCCCCCTTGGACCAGATGATTCGAAAACTGTTATACAAAGCGCCCCGATACGACGAAGGTCTGGATCAAACAAGATTCGATCCAGACCCATAGACGCGATGATTGTTTCGGTTTTATTTCAAATCGGCACCTGTCATCACAGTCAGACCGTTTGCAGTATCGCTAGCCGCCTTATAATCTACTTCTCTGGATGCAATCATGCCCAGTTTCGTGAGATATCCGCCGACGACGCCGCCCTTAAGAAATTCGAGAATAAAATCTTTAATGCCTGGAATTTTATCGACATGCGCTTTCTTCACATAGATAAACATCTTGCGGGCGCCGGGGTAGCTGCCATCTGAAATCGTGGCGATGGTTGGGTTAACACCATTCATGGTGATGCCATGTACCTTTGATGCATTTTCTTCCATATAGCTGTAGCCGAATATACCAATCATGTTCGGGTTGGAGCTAAGCTTCTGCACAATCAAATTGTCGTTTTCGCCCTGTTCCTTGAACGCACCATCATTGCGTACTTCGGTGCAGATGGCTTTGTACTTGTCTTCGTCGCTATCCCTCAACGCCTTGGTTCCAGCGTCGGTGTTGCAGCCGACTTCCATGATCAATTCGTGGAAAGAATCGCGCGTGCCAGAAGTCGTTGGTGGGCCATAGACCGAGATTGGCAATTTCGGCAGGGCAGGGTTAACGTCAGACCACAGCTTGGCGGTCTGTGGTTTGCCAAACGGGTTAGCGGCAAGTGCCTTATAAACGTCCAGGGTCGTCAAAGCGAATTTTGCGCCCTTATTGGATTGCGCCAGCGCAAGACCGTCAATGCCGACTTGAATCTCAACAATGTCTGTCACGCCATTTTTCTGGCAGTTTTCAAACTCGCTCTTTTTCATACGACGTGATGCGTTGGCGATGTCTGGCGTATCCGCGCCAACGCCTTTGCAGAATTGTTCAATACCGCCGCCGGTGCCGGTCGATTCAAGTACGGGCGATTTGCGCGATGGGTCTGCCTTTGCAAAAGACTCTGATGCTGCTTTTGCAAAGGGGAACACGGTTGAAGAACCCACAATCCGGATTTCCTGACGCGAACCACCGGCAGCCCCGCCCGTGCTAGCTTGGTCATTGCATGCCGAGAGCGCGAGTGCACTTACGGCAATGAGCGATAATTTTTTAAACATATTGGCGGTCCCTATAATCGATTTGGCGCGGTTTAAACTAGTCTATAGCGGGCGATTAGACGACCCGGATGGCCGATAAATGACTCTTGTATTACATTATTATGAAGGTCCCGTCTGCGCAACAGGTAACAATATCGCCACTGTCGTGCCCTTTCCGACGGTGCTGCGGATTTCCAAATGGCCCCGGTGTCGATCGACAATATGCTTTACCAAACTTAGGCCCAGCCCAGTTCCGCCAACTAAGCGGCTTCGCCCTGAATCTACCCGATAAAAACGTTCGGTTAGGCGCGGCAAATGCTCAGGGGCGATGCCGTCGCCCACATCGGTTACGGAGAAATTAATCATCGCCCCGGAACGCGAGCGTTCCAACACAACCGTCACGGGGGTTCCAGCGCGACCATATTTTAATGCATTGTTCAAAATGTTGCTTGCCAATTGGCGCAATTGTCCTGCGTCGCCCATGACAGGCGGCAGATCAGCGTTCACATCAATCATTATATCCGTGCCACGGTCCTTTTGGCTATTTCGAAGCTGTTCAACGGTTTCCATGACGATATCAGAAAAGTCGACGGGCGTTTGCGGTGGGTCATATTTTTCCGCCTCAATCCGGCTGAGCGACATCAAGTCCCGAACCAGCGCCTGCATCCGGTCGGTTTCGGTAGCCATAATACCCAAAAATCGGCTGCGCGTGGCGATGTCGTCCCCCGCCGCAGGATCATCCAGCGTTTCAATAAAGCCCTTGATAGCGGCCAGCGGCGTCAACAATTCGTGGCTGGCATTAGCGACAAAATCGACCCGCATTTTTTCCGCGGCCTGTGTTCCGCTGCGATCCGCTAGATGCACGATTTTCTGCGATGGGCCCATGGTCTGAATTCGCATGTCCCATAATTGGTTTTTTTGGCCAATGCCAGTCAGCCGAATCGGGTCTCCGCTGTGCCGGGCATCTGGGTCAGACAGCTGTTCAATCGCGCCAGCGTGTCGGAACGCCATGCGTACATTTTGGCCCACAATATTTATGCCAAGCAAGCGCAACGCAACTTGGTTGGCTGCGGTTACGCGTGCATTTTCTACCATCAATATGGCGTCAGCCGACGAATCGATAAATGCCTGCAACTGTGGGTGCGAGCTAATCGCCAGGACTTCTGTATTCATTGCTGTTGGCTTTACGGTCTCCTGAGGTGCATCTTCGCGATCATGCGGATCCGCCGCAATGAACAGCGAAACCAACAAGGAAACGAAAATGACGAGAACGCGCTCCGCCGATCCCGCCATTTGGCCAGCAAATATGGCACCGACAAATGCCAAGGCGAATGCAACAACTATGCGGGGAGACAACCAACTGTTCACTTTGTACCCTGCTTCATTTCCACCTCGTATGCCTAAACCCTCTGCTTTGGTAAATCCGATGCGGTTGCGTGACATATAGACACAGTGATTAGGCGCAAGCAACGGCGATGGAATAATGTTGGAGACAGGTTAATCATCTTGGCACGCAGAGACCCACAAGTCTCAAAGAAAATTGACTCGGGGTGCTTTGCGCCTCTGAGCGCCCTCATTTCACCCCATGCCTTTTAGGCAAACCAGCAGTTCGTCAAAATGATCGATGATGGCGTCTGCGCCCATATCCTCGACCGGCCCGTGCAAAAACCCAAAGCTCACGGCCACGCTGGGGACGCTGGCATTCTTGGCCGCCATGACATCGTAAATGGAGTCGCCAATATACGCGGCCCGTCCGCCGCCGCAGCGTTGGATCATTTCAAAGATCGGTGCGCCTGAAGGTTTGGCATTTTCCTTGCCTAAAGTATCTGCGCCTAAGATGCATCCCATGCGGTGCGCCAAATTCAGGTCAGTCAGCAATTTGACCGCGAGGTTCTCAAATTTATTGGTCACGACGGCATAACGCACACCCATAGCGTCAAGCGAATCCAGCAAGGCCAAAGCGCCATCAAAGGGTCGGCTATGCACAGAAATATGGGCTTCATAATAAGTCAGCATCTGGCGATAGAGCGGTTTGAAATCATTGTCGGGAATGCCGCCAGTTGCTTCTAAACCCTGTTGCAGCATCAGCTTTGCGCCGCCGCCGATATATTGCTTCACCGTTTCCGGCGAGAGCCGAGGCCTGCCGACGCTGTCCAACACATGATTGACCGCTGCCGCCAGATCGCCACTTGTGTCCAATAATGTGCCGTCGAGGTCAAAGCCAACGATATCAAATGGAAATTTCAAGCTAAGCTCCCCAATATTCTGTCGGCGTCTCGACCGTGCTTGAACCGAACCTATTATAATATGTGCCTGCAATTGAAGTGTTGTTCTGGAAACCGCAACAATTTGCTGGCATGATGATGCCTATGACTGATTTAGCCGCCATCATTCTCGCCGCGGGCAAAGGCACGCGCATGAAATCCGATCTGCACAAGGTGCTGCATCCCATTGCTGCGCGCCCCATGTTGATGCATTTAATGGCATCAGTCGACGCTTTAAATCCAACCAAAAAAATTGTGGTGGTTGGCAGCGGCAAGGAACAATTAGAGACCGCTCTGGCAGGCGCGGCAGAGCTTGCAGTGCAAGAACCCCAATTTGGCACGGGCCATGCGGTTCAGCAAGCCCAAGGCGCTCTGGACGGTTTTGATGGCGATGTCCTTATCCTTTATGGCGACGTGCCCTTCGTGCCAACCGCCACGATGCAGGCAATGGTCGCGCGGCTCAACGCAGCTGATGCGCCTATGGTGGTTGTGTTGGCGTTCGAACCTGAAGATCCAACCGGCTATGGCCGCGTTATCGTCGAAAATGGCCGCATCATCAAAATGGTCGAGCAAAAGGACGCGACTGAGGCGGAAAAAGCGGTGAAACTATCCAATTCCGGCTTGATGGCGGTTAAGGCGAGCGACCTGTTTCCGCTTCTGAACCGCCTCACGAACGACAATGCGCAGAAAGAATTTTATCTTACCGATATCGTCAACATCGCCAACGAAGACGGGCGGATTTGTGTGGCTGTCACAACCGAACCCTACAAGGTTGCGGGCATCAATAGCCGCGCCCAATTGGCTGAGATGGAGCAAGCCTGGCAGCAGCGCCGCCGGACGCAAGCGATGGATGATGGCGCCACTTTGATTGCGCCCGAAACGGTCTGGTTTGCGTGGGATACGCAGATCGGCCGTGACGTCTTGATCGAACCCAATGTCTTTTTTGGTCCCGGTGTTAGCATAGCCGACAATGTCAAAATCCGCGCGAACAGCCATATTGAGGGCGCTAATATCAGCAGCGGGTGCGAAATTGGGCCCTTTGCAAGGCTCCGGCCGGGAACGGTGCTGGAGGAAAAGGCAAAGATCGGCAATTTCGTTGAAACCAAAAAAGCGCATCTGGGTAAGGGCGCAAAGGCCAACCATCTGACCTATTTGGGCGACGCGATAATTGGTGCCGGCGCGAATATTGGCGCTGGCACCATCACCTGCAATTATGACGGCTATTTCAAGTATCAAACTGTCATCGGCGAAGGCGCCTTCATCGGCAGCAACAGCGCCCTCATCGCACCGGTCAAAATCGGCCGCGATGCGATTGTGGCAGCAGGCAGCGCGGTTTCCCGCGATGTCGCCGACGGCGAACTCCGCATGGTCCGCGCCGAACAATTGGTGAAACCCGGCTGGGCGGATCGTTTCCACGACGCGATGCGGAGGAAGAAAGCCGCAGATAAAAAGACACATGAGTGAAATTGACATGACATGATATCATGATATGATATCATTATATCATGACACGTATTCTCGCCGACTTGCCTGATGAAGACATCAAATGGCTCGACCAGCTCGCTGCGGAGCAGGGCAAGTCGCGTGCGGCTGTTTTGCGGGAGGCTGTGGAGGCCTATCGCGCGGACGGGCCAGCATCCGGCAATACCGATTGGCTTGAGGCGGGCTTTGGTTTGTGGGCAAAATATGGCTTCACGGAAGATGGGATGGATTATCAAAACCGGCTACGCGAAGAATGGGTGCGCGAATGGGACCCGGAATATGACCCTGTAAAACATGGCCCGCTGACGGATGAGAAAGACGCCGCCGCGTGAGCGACATCTATTTCGATACCAATATCATCATCGATGCTTTGGCGCGAAGGCCCCAGGCGCTTGCCGAGCTTCGCCGCGCTAAGCGCCAGTGGATTAGCCGCATGACGTGGATTGAAGTTCTCGCTGGCATGCCTGTGCCAGCGCGGGCCGAAACCGAAGCTTATCTGCAAAATTATTCCATACGCGAGTTGTCGCCGGAGATCGCACGACGCGCGGCCGACCTGCGTTTCAACAAACGCTCGCTCAAACTACCGGACGCCATAATTTTTGCTTCGGCACAAGAGCATGGCGCAATTTTAGTGACGCGCAATGTGCGGGACTTTCCGGCAAATATGCCGGGCATTCGTGTCCCCTACATCACGCCAGACAAGGTATAGAATTTATGTGCGGCATTATCGGAATTGTGGGCAAATCGGCTGTCTCTGACCGGCTGGTCGACGGACTGAAGCGGATGGAATATCGTGGCTATGACAGCGCGGGTATCTGCACGGTGTTTGAAGGCCTACTTGTCCGCCGCCGCGCCGAGGGCAAGCTGGCCAATCTCGTTAGCGTTCTGAAAACCGACGACGCTGCTGGAAATATCGGCATCGCACACACCCGTTGGGCGACGCATGGCGCGCCTACCACGAGCAACGCGCACCCGCATGCGACTGGCGAAGTGGCGCTTGTCCACAATGGTATCATAGAAAATTTCAAACAGTTGCGCGACGAACTGACGGCGCGCGGTCGGACGTTTGAAAGCGAGACCGATACCGAGGTTGTGGCGCATCTGGTATCCGAACAGGTGGAAGCTGGGCATGCACCTGCCGATGCGGTCAAAGCGGTGCTGCCGCGTCTGCGTGGTGCTTTTGCGCTGGCGATTGCGTTCCGGCAATTTCCCGATTTTCTGATTGGCGCGCGGCTCGGTAGCCCGCTGGTCGTCGGCTATGGTGATGGAGAGACGTATTTGGGGTCCGACGCGCTCGCGCTTGCCCCACTGACGCAAAAAATTGCCTATCTGGAAGAAGGTGACTGGGTCATCATCACACGCGATGGCGCACAGATTTTCGATAAAGACAATATGCCCGTAACGCGCGAAATCACCACTTCGGGCGTGTCTGCGGCGCAGATCGAAAAGGGCAATTACCGCCATTATATGCAGAAAGAGATTTTTGAGCAGCCAATCGTGGTCGCGCAAACGCTCTCCAGCTATATTCGGCCATTGGAACAAACCGTTGCCCTGCCGCAGATGGATTTTGACCTGGCGGGCGTCAAGCGCATCACCATCGTTGCCTGCGGCACGTCTTTTTACGCGGGCATGGTGGCTAAATATTGGTTCGAAACCTTCGCCCGCGTGCCTGTCGATATCGATGTCGCGTCGGAGTTTCGGTATCGCGACCCTGTGTTGGAGGAAGGCGGTCTTGCGCTGTTCATTTCCCAATCGGGCGAAACCGCAGACACGCTGGCGGCCTTGCGCCATTGCAAGGAAAATGGTCAGACAATCGCCGTTGTCGTCAACGTGCCGACATCGAGCATGGCGCGTGAGGCGGACCTTTTGCTACCCACGCATGCCGGCCCCGAAATCGGCGTTGCTTCAACCAAAGCATTTACCTGCCAGCTTGCGGTGTTGGCTGCGCTCGCCGCGCATTTGGCGCTGGTAAAGGGTAAGCTGAGCGCTGAGGAAGAGCGCGAAATCGTTCGGCATTTGATCGAAGCGCCCGCTGCGCTCAACGCGGCCTTAGCCCATGATGATGAAATCGCCGCGATGGCGCACCTCATCGCGCCGGCGCGTGACGTGCTCTACCTTGGCCGAGGCCCGGATTATCCGTTGGCGCTGGAAGGCGCGCTGAAGCTCAAAGAGATTAGCTATATCCATGCCGAGGGCTATGCTTCTGGCGAGATGAAGCATGGGCCCATCGCGTTGATTGACGAAGCTGTGCCGGTCATCGTCCTCGCGCCCAGCGGGCCGCTGTTTGAAAAAACCGTGAGCAACATGCAAGAGGTCCGCGCGCGCGGCGGCAAGGTTGTGCTGATATCCGACGCCGAGGGCATAGCCGAAGCAGGCGACGGTTGCCTCGCGACTATCGAAATGCCGACCGTCCACCCGTTGATCGCCCCGTTGATCTACGCCGTGCCGGTGCAATTGCTTGCCTATCATGTCGCGTGCGCCAAAGGCACGGATGTGGACCAGCCGCGCAATTTGGCAAAATCCGTTACCGTAGAGTGAGTTTGGGCAACAATCGCGCCGCAGACTTTTGCCGTGTATCAGGGTTGTTCCATGGCCCGGCGGCGTTATGGATGGGAATATGAGCACGCCCGCCAAAGTAATCACCATATGCATCCTGCTTTGGGTGGGCGTGCATTTGCTGCTCTATGGCTATTTGAAGCGCCGGATCGCCGCTGCCAAGCGCGACAAGGATGCAGATGCATAGCTTGATTTGCCATTTTCGCATGCCTATAGCGGGATGACAGTAGCAAGCGGTCCCTTGGGGCCGCTTTTTGGCTTTTGGAATATGCCAAACATATGGTCGAAAGGAAGAAACCATGTCGATTACACCTTTGATGCCAGTCTATCCGCGCTGCGGTTTTCGACCGGTGCGCGGTGAAGGCGCCTGGTTGATTTCTGAAGACGGCAGCCGCGCGCTCGATTTCGCTGCGGGTATTGCGGTGAACTTGCTTGGCCACGGCCATCCGCATCTGACCAAAGCCATTCAGGATCAGGCTGCAACGCTCATCCATGTGTCGAACCTCTATGGTAGTCCGCAAGGCGAAGCCTTTGCGCAGCGGCTGGTGGATACGACCTTTGCCGACACCGTGTTTTTCACCAATTCGGGTGCAGAGGCCGTCGAATGTGCCATCAAAACCGCTCGGGCGTATCATCAGAGCCAAGGCAGCGACCGATTTGAAATTATTACCTTCAAGAACGCCTTTCATGGCCGGACGATGGCCACGATTTCAGCAAGCAATCAGGAAAAGATGCACAAAGGCTTCATGCCCTTGCTGGAAGGCTTCAAATATGTCGATTTCGATGATTTGGAGGGCGCAAAAGCCGCTATCGGACCAAAAACCGCTGCGTTTCTGGTTGAACCCATTCAGGGAGAGGGCGGTGTTCGGCCCGCTTCAGATGCGTTCATACAAGGCCTGCGGGCGTTGGCGGACGAACATGGCATCATGCTGATCCTCGACGAAGTGCAATGCGGCGTGGCACGTTCAGGCACGCTGTACGCGTATGAACAATATGGCATCATTCCGGATATCATGGCGACCGCCAAGGGTCTGGGTGGCGGATTTCCGGTCGGCGCATGCCTTGCCACCGAAGCGGCTGCACGCGGAATGGTTGTGGGCACGCATGGGTCGACTTATGGCGGCAACCCGTTCGCCATGGCGGCGTGTCAGGCGGTCTGGGATGTCGTCGCGAACGACGAATTTTTGGCGCAAGTGCGTTCCACTGGCGACAAGCTGCGTTCAATGCTGGAACAGTTTATCGGTAATTATCCGGATTTGTTTACCGGCGTGCGCGGTAAGGGCCTGATGCTCGGCGTGATGATGACGCATGAAACACGTCCATTTGTGGCGCATTTGCGCGACAATCATGGTCTGTTGCTGGTGGCCGCGGGTGACAATACCTTCCGTATCTTACCGCCTTTGAACATCGGTGATGCTGAAATCCAGACATTCATGGAAAAGCTGTCAGCGGGCGCTGCCAGCTACCAGATGCCAGAAGCGGCATGACACGCCATTTCCTGAATTTGAGCGACGCAGGTGGCGACGCAATCACGGCGATGTTGCAAGACGCGATCCACAGGAAAAGCGCGCGGGCCGGCTGGCCTAAAGGCAAATCTGATACCGATGCCCCGTTAGCTGGTCATACGCTCGCGATGGTGTTTGAGAAAAATTCAACCCGCACGCGCACGTCGTTTGAAATGGCGATGAAGCAACTGGGTGGGGACAGTATCTTCATGGCATCGGGGCAGATGCAGCTTGGCCGCGGCGAAACGATTGCCGACACGGCGCGTGTATTGTCCCGCTATGTCGACGCCATCATGATCCGCACGGATGATCACGACAAGGTTGAGGAACTGGCACATTACGCCAGCGTGCCCGTCATCAACGGCCTGACTGATCTGTCACACCCGTGCCAGATTGTTGCCGATCTGTTGACGATCATGGAGCATAAGAAGGCGTTGCCCGGGCTTGAAATTGCATGGCTCGGCGATGGCAATAATGTGCTGAACTCGGTGGTGGAGGCCTCTGGGCTGTTCAAGTTTAACGTGCGTATTGCGGTGCCCGAAGGCTATGAAAGCGACAGCAATTTTATAGCAGCCGCCAGGGCCGCTGGCGCAAATATCACGCTTACCCGCGACGCGAATGCAGCGGTGGCTGGCGCGGATGTGATTGTGACCGACACATGGGTGTCGATGGGGCAGGAGCATGCGCATAACAAGATAGCGGCGATGATGCCTTATCAGGTGAACGAACGTCTGATGGCTTTGGCGAAGGCAGATGCCAAATTCTTACATTGCCTGCCTGCCCATCGCGGTGAGGAAGTGACCGATGCCGTGATTGACGGGCCGCAGTCTGTCATCTGGGATGAAGCGGAAAATAGGCTTCATGCGCAAAAGTCCGTTCTATTGTGGTGCCTTGGGAAATCATGATGACCGAGCAATCGGAAACATTGTCTAATCAGCCATTACGCTTTTCGATACCGACGCGGGATGCGCGCGGACGTCTGGTGCGTTTGGATGAGGTGCTGAGCGAGATTTTGGCTGCGCACGCTTATCCACCTGTGATTGAGCGAACTTTGGCTGAAGCATTGGTGTTGACCGCTTTGTTAGGGGCATCGTTGAAGGAGCCGGGCAGTCAACTCACGCTGCAAACGCAGACGGAAAAAGGTGCAATCCGGCTATTGGTTTGCGATTATAAGGATGGCGCATTACGCGGCTATGCGCAGTTTGATACCGCGACGGCCGCTGCCCTGCCACAGAACTCGACACTGCTTGGCATTTTTGGACAGGGCTATCTGGCAATCACCTTCGACCGGATGAAACCGGCGAGTGAAGGTGGTGGACGCTATCAGGGGATTGTCCCGCTTGAAGGCGAAACGCTTGCCGATGCGGCGCAAAATTACTTTGTACAATCCGAACAAATTCCGACCTTCATTCGTGTTGCCGTGGACCATGTGGATGGCCGCTGCGTGGCAGGGGGTTTATTGGTGCAGCATTTGCCCGAAGGGGAAGAAGGTCGCGAGCGGTTGCATGTACGGCTCGACCATCCCGAATGGGAGCATATCGAAGTCATGTCTTCGACTATCGCTGCCGTTGAACTCGCCGACCCGGCGCTTCCGCTGGAGGAAATCGTCTGGCGATTGTTCCATGAAGAAAAAGAAGTGCGGATTGAGCAAGGCGATCTTCTATCAAAGGGCTGCCGCTGTGACCCCGTGCATATCCGCGATGTCATTGCCAAATTTCCTGCCGTTGACCGCGCCGAAATGGCAGATGACGCTGGAGACATCGTGGTTGACTGCGAATTTTGTTCGCGCCGTTTCCCGATAAGTCTTGCCAGTTTTAACAACTGATCGGCGCGATCATAGCGATGCTTCGTACATCGTTCATGCACCACATATGATCGTGCAGACTGTAATAGAAAATGGTATGTTGTTTACCAAACAGGTCGTTTCGCTGTATAAGGCTGGTTAGCGGATAGAAGCTTATGAAAATAATGTCCCGTCTTTACGCCTTGCCATATGTGCTTTTGGTTTTGTTGGCGACGGCCGGCACCGCCAAACCCCTTGGCGACATGGCTATGCTGGATTCGCTGGACCGGGGTATGTGGCAATTACGCCCAATGGGCGGAAGCGTACCGATGGCCAAAATCTGTCTTGGGAAATTGGAAAGCCTGACGCAGATTCAGCATAGCGAATTGGCGTGCGATCAATATGTCGTGCGCTCTAGCGCCAATTCGGTGACGGTTAGTTACACCTGTAAAGGGCATGGTCAGGGGCTGACGACTATCCGCAAGGAATCGAGCCGGATCATCCATATCCAATCGCAAGGCATCCACAACAACGCGCCATTTTCGTTTTCAGCGGAAGGCCGCAAAATCGGTCCGTGCTAGGTTCTGACCCTAACTGTATATATTTAGAAAGCGGCAATACCGGTAATGGCGCGGCCCAATATCAGCGCATGGACATCGTGCGCGCCTTCATAGGTGTTTACCGTTTCAAGGTTCACCATGTGGCGCATAACCTGATATTCCTCGCTAATGCCGTTGCCGCCATGCATGTCGCGTGCAGCACGGGCGATATCGAGCGCTTTGCCAACATTGTTGCGCTTAACGATAGAAATCATATCAGGCGCAAGTTGGCCTTCGTCCATCAAACGGCCAACGCGCAACGATGCCTGAAGCCCTAAAGCAATATCGGTCATCATATCGGCCAGCTTCTTTTGATATAACTGGTTCGCGGCAAGTGGTTTACCAAATTGGTGGCGATCCAGACCATATTGTCGCGCGGCGTGCATACAGAATTCTGCGGCGCCCAATGCGCCCCAACTGATGCCGTACCGGGCGCGGTTGAGGCAACCGAACGGGCCTTTTAATCCTTGCACATTGGGCAGCAACGCGTCTTCGCCAACTTCGACATTGTCCATCATGATCATGCCCGTGGTCGATGCGCGTAACGACAGCTTGCCCTGAATTTTCGGGGCAGCGAGGCCCTTCATGCCCTTTTCCAGCACAAAGCCGCGAATGCCGCCGCCATGTGCTTCGGATTTTGCCCAGATGACAAAGACATCGGCAAAAGGTGCATTGGAAATCCACGTTTTCGATCCATTGATGACATAGCCGCCATCCACCTTTTTAGCGAAGGTGCGCATGCCCGCAGGGTCCGATCCGGCATCAGGCTCCGTCAGCCCAAAGCAGCCGATTAGCGTGCCAGCCGCCAAACCCGGCAGATATTTGCGTCTTTGTTCTTCCGATCCATAAGCATAAATGGGATGCATCACGAGCGACGACTGCACAGACGCCATCGATCGATAGCCGGAATCGACACGCTCAATCTCACGCGCGATCAACCCGTAAGCGACATAAGACGCACCAGCGCCGCCATATTCTTCCGGTATGGTCGCACCAAGCAATCCTGTTTGCCCCATCAACGGGAACAATTCAGGTGCATCACATTCGGTCCGATAGGCGTCGATGACGCGCGGCTGTAATTCGCTTTGCGCAAAGGCGTGCGCGCTGTCGCGGATCATGCGTTCGTCTGCGGTCAGTTGGTCTTCAAGACGAAAAGGGTCAGACCAATCGAATGCTGCCAACTCGGCCATTATTATCTCCATCGGGAAGGCCTGCTGAATAGCGGCCTGCATCTTATTTGCCTTTATAAGCGTGCGGGCAAGACAGCAACCCTTGCCATCGACTCTGCGCCTTGCCATGCATCATAAGAACGCAGAACATAGATTGGGGATATGCATGGCACTCGCAGCCGAAACGAAAAGGCTTCTCGAAACGCTGGGCTGCGCCGTTGATGGCGGCGATCTTGCTGTGCACAGCCCGATTGATGGCAGTCGCATCGGCGCGGTGGCGACCGCAACGATAGGCGAGATTGATGACGTCCTTGCGCAATCGCGGGCCGCGTTTTTAAGCTGGCGCAGCGTTCCTGCGCCGCAGCGTGGGGAGCTTGTCCGCTTGTTTGGCAATGCATTGCGTGCACACAAAAATGAACTTGCCCGTCTTGTCACCCTAGATTGCGGAAAGCCGCTGTCCGAAGGGCTCGGCGAAGTGCAGGAGATGATCGATATTTGTGATTTTGCGGTGGGCCTTTCGCGGCAATTGCATGGTCTGACCATCGCCAGCGAACGGCCCGGCCACCGGATGATGGAGCAATGGCACCCATTGGGACCGGTTCTTGTTATTTCCGCATTTAACTTTCCGGTCGCGGTATGGGCATGGAATGCTGCTTTGGCATTGGTATGCGGCAATAGCGTCATTTGGAAGCCATCGGACAAAACGCCGCTGACGGCGGCTGGGGTCCAGGCTATTTTTGAAAAAGCGGTTGCCGAATTTGGTGACGCACCGGCCCATTTGTCACAAGTCGTTCAGGGTGGGCGCGATATAGGGGCAGCGTTGGTTGCCGACCCCCGCATCGCCTTGATCTCCGCCACAGGCAGCACAGAAATGGGCCGAAAGGTCGGGCAAGTGGCCGCGGCCCGCTTTGCCAAAACCATCCTTGAACTTGGCGGAAATAACGCGGCGATTATCAGTGACAAAGCTGACCTTGGGCTGGCGCTACGCGGTGTGCTGTTCTCGGCATTTGGCACAACGGGCCAAAGATGCACCAGCTTACGCCGCCTTTTTGTGCAGGATGCGATCTATGACAGTTTCGTCAGCGCGCTGAAGTCAGCCAGCGGTTCGATGGCGGTGGGTGACCCGCTAGACAGCAACAATCTTGCAGGGCCGCTCATTGACGAGCATGCCTTTGCCGGGATGCAAGCTGCGCTGGATGAGGCCCGCGCACTTGGCGGGCATATTAGTGGCGGCGAACGCATTGCTATGCCCGGCGTCTATGTCCGCCCCGCGCTCGTCGAGATGATGGCGCATGATGGCCCTGCTTTAAGGGAAACATTCGCGCCTATTCTCTACATCTTCCGTTATCATGATTTGGCGCACGCCATTGCCCTGCAAAATAGCGTCGGCGCAGGATTGTCATCGTCCCTATTTTCGACGGACATGCGGGAATGCGAGCAATTTTTATCTGCTGAAGGAAGCGATTGCGGCATTGCCAATGTTAACATTGGTACGTCAGGTGCAGAAATTGGCGGCGCCTTTGGCGGAGAAAAAGAAACTGGCGGTGGTCGGGAGTCCGGATCGGACGCATGGAAGGCCTATATGCGCCGAGCAACAAACACGATAAATTACTCGAATAATCTGCCACTTGCGCAAGGGGTAACATTCGACATAGGCTGATCACTCAGAGGAGAGCGAAATGCGGGTCGAAAAACTGCCGCCGGTGAAAGCAACGCTGCAACCGAGTAATCATCCCTATCTCAACGGGGCGTGGACGCCGCAGCATGAAGAAGTCAACGCAATTGACCTTGATGTCATCGAGGGCCGCATTCCCGACGACATTGATGGTATCTATTTGCGCAATACCGAAAACCAGTTGCATCAGCCACGTGGCCTCTATCATCCGTTTGACGGCGATGGCATGATCCACCAGATCAATTTTTCCGGCGGCAAGGCAAGCTATCGCAACCGCTTTGTTCGCACCCGTTGCTTTCAGGCGGAGCAAGATGCCGGCGAATCCTTATGGGGCGGGCTGATGGATAAGGCGGGCGTGTCGAAACGCCCCGGCTTTGGCGCCCATGGAAGCCTTAAAGATTCCTCCAGCACGGACATCATCGTGCATAATGGCAAAGCAGTGTCTACTTTCTACCAATGCGGTGAGGGCTATATTCTTGACCCCGAAACATTGGAGCAAGAGGGCGTGGCATCTTGGGTGCCGCTTGATGGTATTTCCGCGCATCCCAAGGTCGATCAACGTACCGGGGAGTTGTTGTTTTTCAATTATTCCAAGCATGCGCCTTACATGCATTATGGGGTGGTAGATCGGAGCGGGAAGCTTGCGCATTATGTGCCCATCCCTTTGCCGGGGCCGCGTTTACCGCATGACATGATGTTCACGCAAAACTGGTCGATATTGTGTGACTTCCCTTTATTCTGGGACGAAGAGTTGCTGAAGCGCGACGTTCATGTAACGCGACTGCATGAAGGGCTACCATCGCGTTTCGCGCTCATCCCGCGTTATGGGCAGCCAGAAGACATACGTTGGTTTGAAGCGGATCCCACTTTCGTCCTGCACTTCATTAACGCCTATGAAGACGGCGACGAAGTGATACTCGATGGATATTTCGAAGAAGATCCCTATCCGCCGCCCATCGAGAATGCCGATGGCTATGGACATATGATGGCTTATGTGGACGAACATAGCTTCAAGCCAAAGCTGCACCGTTGGCGGTTTAACTTGGCCAATGGTACAACGCGCGAAGAGCGGCTCGACGACCGCATTCTTGAATTTGGGATGATGAACCAGCGGTATTTGGGGCTGCCCTATAGATACGCCTATAGCACGACGTCTAAGCCCGGCTGGTTCCTGTTTAACGGTTTTGTGAAGCATGACATGGTCACAGGAGTGTCATGGGCCATAGAGCTTGCTGAAGGGCGCTACGGCAGTGAGGCACCCTTTGCCCCGCGCGTCGGTGCGGTGGACGAAGACGATGGTTATCTCGTCAGCTTTGTCACTGACGAAAATTGTGGGACATCGGAATGCATATTGATTGACTGCAAACGCTTTGCAGAAGGGCCAGTGTGCCGCATTGCGCTGCCGCATAAGATAAGCAGCGGTACCCATGCGTATTGGGCGGACCGTTCGGCCCTATAACGCGAAGTTTTTGCTATCCTTTCGGTTGGCATCATAGTTCGCAATTGGCGCGCCCTACAGGAGTCGAACCTGTGGCCTCAAGATTAGAAGTCTCGCGCTCTATCCAGCTGAGCTAAGGGCGCGCGCTGGTGATAGCAATAACGGCTTTGCGCGCGAACGCAAAGCTGCTTATGTCCACTTATGCAGGACACACCAATTATCTCCCAAAGCGCACGCGATCTCAGTGGCCGCCAGTTTCGCTATTATGATTTTGTTATGGCGGCTTTTGTCGCCATTTTGTTGCTATCGAACATAATCGGGGCAGCCAAGCCTGCGGTGCTTACAATATCAGGCGAGCAATGGATTTTTGGTGCTGGAATATTGTTCTTTCCCTTGGGGTACGTCATTGGCGATGTCCTGACAGAAGTCTATGGTTATGCGCGTGCGCGCCGCGTCATCTGGGCAGGTTTTGCGGCACTGCTTTTCATGGCGTTTATGAGCTGGGTTGTCGTTTCCTTGCCGCCTGCACCCGGCTGGGAAGGGCAGGCCGCGTATGAAAGCGTGTTTGGTCAAGTCTGGCGAATCGTTATTGCCTCCATCACCGCGTTTTGGGCAGGCGAGTTCGTAAACAGCTATGTAATGGCGCGTATGAAAATTTGGACGGTGGGGAAACATTTATGGTCACGCACCATTGGTTCAACGGTTGTAGGGCAAGGCATCGATAGTCTCATTTTTTATCCGCTCGCCTTTTGGGGGGTGTGGAGCAACGAGCAAGTTATGAGTGTTATGATTACCAACTGGCTGCTGAAAGTGGGTTGGGAGGTCGTGTTGACGCCCGTTACTTATGGCGTAGTTGGCTGGTTGAAGCGCAAAGAGGGGGTCGAGATTTTCGACGATGGCACGGATTTCTCACCCTTCAAAACAAGGGTGTAAGACGTCATGCAGGACCGTTTACAGCTTCTGGCCGAGTACTGGGTCAACTGTAAAATTTGGTTGATCGAAACAATCGGCCTGACAAATGATGCGATGCATGTTCATGGGGCACTTGTGATTTTGTGCGCGTCGGCTTTGGTGTTGCGGCGACGGCCGGACAGCCTGTGGTGCTGGTCAATCGTGTTGGTCGCTGAGTTGCTTAATGAATATGCAGATTTACGGGGTAATGCGCCCGGCGATGCGGCTATCGATGCAGCCACGCATGATATCTACAACACTATGTTCTGGCCAACGGTAATCTTGATATTAGGACGTTTCTTATTCCCGCAAAAGAAAAAGGAACTGGTAAGTCCACTCGCGCTTTCAGGCGATTTGCCGCACCAGACCCTCGAACAAACGGCGCCCGTCTGATCCGCCATGCACAGCTTCGGTCATCCGTTCAGGGTGTGGCATCATGCCCAGCACATTTCCGCCTGCGCTTAGTACACCCGCGATATTGCGAGCTGAGCCATTGACGTTTTCGGCGTAGCGGAAAGCAACACGGCCTTCGCCTTCAAGCTTGTCCAGCGTATCGCTGTCAGCGAAATAATTGCCGTCATGATGTGCCACGGGAATTTGGACCTGTTCACCAATGGAATAACCTTTGGTAAAGGCTGAGTTATTGTTTTCAACCGTCAGTCCAACCGTGCGGCACACGAAGCGGATTCCAGCATTACGCATAAGCGCGCCAGGCAACAGGCCCGCCTCAGTTAAAATCTGAAAGCCATTACATACGCCTAAAACAGGGACCCCGCGGTCCGCGGCCTTAATCACCGCCTGCATCACCGGCGAGCGGGCGGCCATGGCACCAGAGCGCAGATAATCGCCATAAGAAAAGCCACCAGGGATAGCGATAAGATCAAGCCTATCAGGTAGCTCGCCAGCACGGTGCCAGACCAAAGTTGTTTCGGCGCCTGTAATCTCGCGAATGGCAACAGCCATGTCACGGTCGCAATTGGAGCCCGGAAACTGGATAACCGCCGCGCGCATCAGGCCTGCTCAATCTCGAAATTCTCAATGACCATATTGGCCAATAACTTGGTGCACATGGTTTCCAAGTCCGCCTTCGACACGCTCAGCTCATGTTCGATTTCGATAAGGCGCCCGGCCCTTACATCATGAACACCCGAGAAACCTAATCCCTCGATAGCGTGATGGATGGCTTTTCCTTGTGGGTCGAGTACACCGTTTTTTAATGTTACAAAAATGCGCGTTTTCATCCGGACTCGTCCACTTGTAAGTTTCCGTTCCTATAGAAGCCGCCACGTGTGATTCAAGCGTAAGCTCATGCCAATCGCATTTTAACCCCGCTTAGAATGCTTGATAAACAGAAAATAACGCATCAAGCTAATATTTAATATTAGAAAAAACTATATATACCTAATTGGAGCGCAATCCAATTGCGGCACCGCCATGTCATCTGACATAGCCGATTCACAATAAAGTTGAGTGGATAATATGAAAAAAACGGCACGGGCGGTAGTGATTGGTGGCGGCGTTGTAGGCGTTAGTACGCTGTATCATCTCGCCAAAATGGGGTGGAGTGATGTTGTCTTGCTGGAGCGCAAGGAACTGACTTCGGGTTCAACATGGCATGCCGCTGGCCTTCTACCGCTATTCAATCTCAGCTACTCCGTTGGCAAGTTGCATCAATATTCGGTCGCCTTGTACCCCACGTTAGAGGCCGAGACAGGGCTGCATGCAGGATTGTCGCAGGTTACCAATATCCGACTGGCGACAACCAAAGACCGGATGGATGAATATCATTATTACGCAGGCGTGGCCCGAACCATAGGCGTAGATGTCAACTTCCTAACGCCGGACCAGGTTAAAGAAATTTGGCCGCTTGCCAATATGGACGGTGTCATTGGCGCGATTCAGCATCCCGATGACGGTTATATTCAGCCTGCCGACCTTACGCAGGCGCTGGCAAAAGGCGCGCGGCAGCGCGGCGCGACGATTTATCGCAACACAACTGTTACTGGCATTACGCAGCAGCCCAATGGCGAATGGCTGGTTTCCACAGATCAGGGTGACATCGCCTGTGAGCATGTCATATCCTGCTCGGGTAACTTTGCACGGCAAACTGGGGCGATGGTTGGGTTGGATATACCTGTCATTCCGGTCGAACACCAATATCTGGTGACTGACCAGCACCCCGCAATCATGGAACGCAAAAAGGCGGGCTTGCCGGAAATGGGCGTGCTGCGCGAATCTGATGCGAGCTATTATATGCGTGAAGAAGCCGGCGGCCTGTTGCTCGGGCCATATGAGGTTGGTGCGCCTGCGTGCTATGTCGATGGTCCCGCTGCGAACAGCGAATATGAATTGTTCCCAGACGCCCTAGAACGGCTTGAACCCTATATCGTTGCGGCAATGAATCGCGTGCCTGCTTTTGGCGAAGTGGGCATTAAGAAAGTTTATAACGGCGCGATTGCTTACACGCCTGACGGGTCGCCGATCATTGGGCCGGCATGGGGCCTCAAAAACTTCTGGCTAAACGAGGGGCATAGTTTCGGTATCACGGCTGCAGGTGGCGCGGGCTGGCAGTTGGCACACTGGATTGTGGACGGGGAACCTACCATCGATATGATGGGCGTCGATCCCCGCCGATTTGGTGACTATGCTGGTCGAGGCTTTCTGGTTGAAAAGAATGAGGAGGCCTATGCGAAGGTCTTCACGGTGCACTATCCCGATGAGGAGCGCGAGGCTGGGCGGGCATTGCGGCGCACGCCATGCTATGATCGAATGAAAGCACTTGGCGCAGTGTTTGGTAGCGTGTTTGGTTGGGAGCGCCCCAACTGGTTTGCACCCGTTGGCTATTCACTAAGTGAAGCCGATCTCGACAAGCCGGATGTGTTGTTGAATGACAATCATCCCGTTGTACCCGGCGAAGCTGTACGTGAAAAATGGTCGTTCCGCCGTTCAAATTATTTTGAACATGTTGGCAATGAATGCCTCCATGTTACCAAGAATGTCGGCATTCAGGATATGAGCGCCTTTGCTAAGTGCGAGATATCGGGTCCTGGCGCGGAAAGCTGGCTTGACGAATTATTGACAAACGCTGTGCCGAAAAAGGTTGGCCGCGTGACTTTGTCCTATTTGCTCACACACAAAGGCGGCGTCCGCAGTGAATTCACCGTCTACAAAGCTGCGCCACAGCGTTATTATCTTGTATCGGCCGGCGCGTATGAGCGGCACGACCATGATTATCTGAAAAAGGCCATGCCAAAGGATGGTTCAGTCAATTTTGAACGGCTGACCACGTCCATGGGCGTACTGGTACTTGCTGGCCCACGGTCACGCGAAGTGCTGGCAAAGCTGACCGACACGGATTTATCTAACGAGGCCTTCCCATGGCTGACGGGTAAGAAAATGAGCATTGGCCTCGCGCAAGTCGACGCGTTGCGGGTCAACTTCATTGGCGAGCTCGGTTGGGAAATACACCATCCGATTGAAATGCAGAATTATATATTCGACACATTGATGGAGGCCGGTGCCGAATTTGACATCAAGCCATTCGGCATCCGTGCCATGACGTCAATGGCACTTGAAAAAAGCTACAAGCTTATCCCGCGTGAATTGTCGGTTGAATATTCCGCTTATGAAAGCGGCTTGGACCGTTTCATTAGCCTCAAAAAACCAACATTTTTTGGACGGGAAGCGTTGCTTGCATGGAAAGAAAGCGGCAGCGCTAACCAGTTGGTTACGATGGAAGTGCACAATGTCACGGATGCTGATGCGCGTGGGTCGGAACCGATTTATCACGGAGAAGATGTTGTTGGCCGCGTGACATCGGGCGGCTATGGCTGGCGCGTCCGTAAGTCTCTTGCCCTTGCGATGGTCCGGCCGGATTTGGCAGTGCCAGGCGCGGAATTAGAAATTTTAATTTTGGGCGTTCGGCATAAAGCAACGATCATTAGCGATTCACCATTCGATCCTGATAACATGGCACTTAGGAGCTAAACCCGTGTCGCACTTCGCCCCGATCGCCAACTGGCTTTCCAACGACCGTAAAGGCTATACGCTGCCGCGTGATTTGTATGTCAGTGATGAAGCGTTTGCATTTGACACGCAGGTCATGCTCAAATCGGTATGGTTGTACGCCTGCACCGTCGCCCACGTGAAAAATCCGGGTGATTATTTCGTTTTCGAACTCGCAGATAACTCGATTGTTATAGTGCGTGGGCGCGACAATGAAGTGCGGGCATTTTGGAACAGTTGTCGGCACCGCGGTGCAAAAATCTGCCTTGAACAGCGGGCGCGCGCGCCACGTTTGATGTGCCCTTATCATCAATGGACATATGGCCTTGATGGACAATTGTTGGCCGCGCGTAGCATGGCGGAAGATTTCGACAAGTCGGATCACGGCCTGTCTCCGGTGGCGCTGGAAAATGTTGGCGGGCTTATTTTCATCTGCTTGGACGATAATCCACCGCCGATTGATCGGGTAAAGGCAGACATTGTTGACCAGATTGCAATGTATGACCTCGAAAAGTTGAAGGTCGTTGTCCAAGACAATTATGTGGAAGACGCCAATTGGAAGCTGGTTATGGAAAATAACCGCGAATGTTACCATTGCGACGCGGGCCATCCCGAATTGATAAGCGTCTTGGGAACAACAGGTTTCGGCAAAGATGCGCCTGCCGATGATCATCTAGAAACAAAGCGTGCGGAATGGCAGGCGTTGGGCATTGACCGCGACTTGATAGAGTTTCCTGATGGTTGGTGGCATCGTATCGCGCGTTTGGCATTGGCAAATGGCGCGGTGACGCAATCGATTGATGGCAAGCTTGCCTGCCAGAAACTGATCGGCCCATTTACAAAGCCTGAAACGTCGAGCCTGTCCGTTTGGACTCAGCCCAATAGCTGGCATCATTTTTGTTGTGACCATGTAGTCACATTCTCGCTGACACCCATTGGGCCTGACAAGACAATGCTGCGGACAAGCTGGCTCGTGCATGAAGACGCGGTGGAAGGGGTCGATTATGATCCCGATCATCTGGCCGCCTTATGGCGTAAAACCAATGAACAGGACGGGCACTTTTCCGCGATAAATCATCGTGGAATATCCAATGACGGCTATGTCCAAGGGCCATATGCACTGGAGGAAAAACTGGTTGATGATTTCAAGGCTTTCTACGTGAGCCGTGCGAAAGCGGCGCTGGCGCAGGTGCAATCATGACACGGTTCAGCGCGTTAAGTCTGTTTACCAAAGCGTTTGGCGGGCATCAAAATTGGCCTGAACAATGGCCCGATGCTGCACCTAAGCCATCTTATGATGCGATTATCGTCGGCGGTGGCGGGCATGGTCTCGGCGCTGCTTATTATCTCGCCAAAAAATATGGGATTACCAATGTCGCCGTGCTTGAAAAGGGCTGGATCGGCGGAGGTAATACCGGGCGGAATACGACGATCATTCGCTCCAACTATCTCTATGACGAAAGTGCGCATCTTTACGACCATGCGGTGAAATTGTGGGATGGCCTAAGTCAGGAACTCAATTACAACATTATGTATTCCAAGCGCGGCGTCATGATGCTCGCGCACAATGTTCATGACGTGCAAAGCCTTCAACGGCACATTAACGCTAACCGCCTCAACGGTGTTGATAATGAATGGCTGACGCCAGAACAGGCCAAAGCCTATTGCCCACCATTGAACATATCACCCGATGCACGCCATCCGGTCTTAGGCGCGGCGCTGCAAAGGCGCGGTGGCACTGCGCGGCATGACTCAGTGGCTTGGGGCTATGCACGTGCGGCGGCCGCTTTGGGTGTCGATATCATTCAGAACTGCGCCGTCACGGGAATCCGCCGTGGTGCAGATGGCGCAGTAGAGGGCGTAGAAACCACGCGTGGCTATATCGCCTCCAAGCGCGTTGGCGTATCGGCGGCGGGTAACACCTCGGTTATCATGCAGATGGCGGGCCTAGATTTTCCCCTCGAAAGCTACCCGTTGCAGGCGCTAGTGTCCGAACCCATCAAGCCGACTTTCCCCTGCGTCGTGATGTCGAACACGGTCCATGCATATATGAGTCAGTCGGACAAGGGTGAGTTGGTGATTGGCGCGGGAACGGACCAATATGTCAGCTATTCCCAACGTGGCGCGTTACATATTGTGGAACATACGCTCGCTGCAATCTGCGAAATTTTTCCGATTTACCGTCGGATGCGGATGTTGCGAACATGGGGCGGCATTGTTGATGTGACGCCGGATCGTTCCCCGATATTGGGCAAGACTCCGGTCAAAGGCCTTTACGTCAATTGCGGATGGGGCACGGGCGGGTTTAAGGCCACGCCGGGTGCAGGGGACTTGTTGGCCTATACAATGGCAAAAGATGAGCCGCATAAAATTAATGCGCCTTTTAATCTCGATCGTTTCCGTAACGGAAGGTTGATTGACGAAGCCGCAGCAGCCGCGGTGGCGCACTGATATGATATTGATCCATTGCCCTTATTGTGACGAGAAGCGTCCCGAGATTGAATTTGCCAATGCAGGGCAGGCGCATATTGCGCGTCCGCTCGACCCGGCTAGCCAAACAGATTCAGATTGGGAGGCCTATCTGTTTATCCGCGCTAATCCACGTGGGCGGCATCATGAACGCTGGCGGCACATACATGGTTGCGGACGTTTCTTTAACGCGGTGCGTGATACAGTGACGGATAAATTTGAAACAACATATAAAGCCGGGGAGCCGCGCAGATGAGTGGCTTTCGCCTTGAAACTGGCGGGCGCGTTGACCGCAGCCAGCCCGTTCAATTTAGTTTTGACGGAAAGACCTATGAGGGCTTTGCGGGTGACACTTTGGCGTCGGCATTGCTCGCCAATGGTGTCATGCTGTTCGGCAGGTCCTTCAAATATCACCGCCCGCGCGGCTTGGTCGCGGCCGGCAGTGAGGAACCAAATGCCCTTATATCGGTTCATCGCGGATCCGGCCGTTTTACTCCCAATTTGCGGGCGACTGGTGTTGAAATCCACGATGGGCTAAATGCGACCAGTCAAAACCGCTGGCCGTCTTTGGCTATGGACTTCGGTGCGGTCAACGACCGGCTGGGTATGTTTTTTCCGGCAGGTTTTTATAATAAAACGTTTATGTGGCCGCGTTCCTTTTGGGACAGAGTGTATGAACCAGCTATTCGCAAAATGGCTGGACTTGGTGATGCGCCAACGGCCGAAGATCCCGATGTATATGCATCAACCTACGCCCATTGCGATCTGTTGATTATCGGCGCAGGCCCCGCCGGTATCGACGCTGCTCTTGGCGCTATGGATACGAATAAGCGCATTGTTTTGATTGATGAGCAGGACGAATTGGGCGGCGGTGCGTTGGCTGACCCAGCCTTATGGCCATGGCTGGAACGCAGTGTCAAAGCGCTTACCGATGCGGTCAATGTTACGATTCTGAACCGAACGACCGCGTTCGGTTATTATCACGACAATTTTATTGGCGCGGTACAACGACTGACCGACCATTTACCCGATGTAACAGATACGCCGCGCGAGAAACTGTGGCGCATCAGGGCAGGCGAAGTCGTTCTTGCGCAAGGTGCCATCGAACGACCGCTTGTTTTCGATGGCAATGACACGCCCGGCGTTATGCTGTCGTCTGCAGCGAAGATTTATGCCAATCGGTACGGTGTGGCTGTTGGCAAAGCGCTAACGTTAATGGCTTCGCATGATAGCGGTTGGCATGATGTTTTTGCTCTGGCCAAAGCGGGCGTCGGCATTTCCGCCATTATCGATGTCCGCGAAAGGGTCGAGAGCGCGCTCATGCATGAGGCGGACCGTCTGGGCATCACTGTTTACCTGAATCACGGCGTTATTGGCGTGAATGGCAGGCATGGTGTTACTTCCGTTGATCTCTGTAACTATGCCGACCAACGGGTGCAGCGCGTTGATACTGATGCACTCTTGATGGCGGGTGGCTGGACGCCAAGCGTGCATTTATGGTCGCACAGTAAGGGCAGCCTGAAATGGCGTGATGACTTAGGCGCCTATGTCCCAGATGTCGCAAATGAAAATGCCCACTGTGTTGGTGGATGTTCGGGTGATTGGGATTTTGGCACGGGCACGGTTGTCGATATGTTACCGACGTCTAAGGACCAAAGCCGCATAAAGGCATTTGTCGACTTTCAGAATGATGTGACGGCAAAAGACATCAAGCTTGCGGTGCGAGAGGGCTTTCGGTCCATTGAGCATATCAAGCGCTACACCACCAACGGCATGGCGACTGACCAGGGCAAAACATCAAACCTCAACGGTTTGCAAATCGCTTCGTCTGCGCTGAATAAGCCCGTCCCTGATATTGGACACACCAGCTTTCGTCCGCCTTATACACCCCAGACATTTGGGGCATTGGCCGGACATGCCAAGGGCGCGTTGTTCCAACCCACACGGACAACCAATATCGATAGCTGGGCGCAAGCACATGGCGCGGTATTTGAGCTGGTCGCGCAATGGCGCAGAGCACGTTACTTCCCTAAATCAGGTGAAGATATGCATGCCGCCGTGAACCGCGAATGCGTTGCGGTGCGGACGTCAGTCGGTATTTTTGATGCATCGACACTGGGTAAGATCGAAGTCGTTGGCCCCGATGCCGCTGAATTCCTGAACCGCATGTATACTAACCCATGGAAGGCACTTGAGCCAGGGCGGTGTCGTTATGGTTTGCTGCTAAAGGAAGATGGCTTCATCACCGATGATGGTGTGTCGGCAAGGTTGGCACCAGATCGGTTCCACCTGACCACGACAACCGGCGGCGCGGCGCGCGTGTTGAATATGATGGAGGATTATCTCCAGACTGAATGGCCCGACCTTGACGTTTGGTTGACCAGCACGACCGAGCAATATGCGGTCATCGCCCTGCAAGGCCCGAATGCGCGCAAGGTGCTTGAACCGCTTGTTGAAGGCATAGATCTGTCAGCAGAAGCCTTTCCACATATGGCGATCCGTGAGGGCACAATATGTGGCATAGAAACGCGCTTGTTCCGCGTGAGCTTTACCGGCGAATTAGGATTTGAGATCAACGTGCCAACGGCTTATGGCCGCTTTGTGTGGGAACAATTGATGGCGCAAGGCGCGCAATATGACATCACGCCCTATGGTACCGAGGCAATGCACGTTTTGCGTGCCGAAAAAGGCTTTATCATTGTTGGGCAAGATACAGACGGCACGGTAACGCCCTTTGACGCCGGTATTGATTGGGCCGTGGGTAAGAAAAAGCCTGACTTTGTTGGAAAAAGATCCATGGCGCGCCCGGATATAGTCGCGCCAGGTCGTAAGCAGTTGGTCGGCCTGCTAACCGACGATCCAAATATTGTGTTAGAGGAAGGCGCGCAGATTGTTGCCGACCCCAAGCAACCCATACCGATGACAATGATTGGCCATGTCACATCGTCATATTGGAGTGAAACACTTGGCCGATCTATTGCGATGGCTTTGGTCGCTGGCGGACATGATATGACAGGCGGTACGCTTCATATTCCTATGCCGGACAAAACCCATACCGCCAAAGTCAGCGGCTTTGTTTTCTACGACCCGGAAGGAGCACGGTTGCATGTCTGAGGTCTTGACGCGTCATGAACCTGTAACCGGAACCCCATTTGTCGCGGATGGTGTTCGTATCAGTCTTGCGCCGCCGATGCAGCGGCATGCGCTGCGGGCGCGCAATGCAGAGGATTTGGAGCGCTTGTTAAAGGCCAAGATACCTCAGAAAATTGGCGCAATCGAAGGTAATATTATGTGCCTCGGTCCTGATGAATGGTATCTACGCAGCGAAACTGGTACGCCAATCCCAAGCGGAGATGGTCTGCCTGTGGCGGTTACCGATGTTAGCGAACGATCCATTTGCCTTATCATCGAAGGTCCTCGCGCATCCGAGATTTTAATGGCCGGATGCCCATTGAATCTCAACCAATTCGCCGTCGGTCGGGCCACGCGCACCATTTATGAAACGGTCGAAATTATTATCCTGCGTGAAGCAGAAGATCGTTTTCATGTCGAAGTCTGGCGTAGTTTTTCAGCATGGCTTTGGACGGCGATGACAACGGCTGCACGCCATTGATCGAGCGGCATCGCACCTTTGGTGGAGGGTTCAATGGCAGATTGGGATAAAGCAATAGATTTAGGCAATTACGGCCAGTCCAATCGGAACTGGGGCGGGATGCACATTAACCCCGCTGTTTTCTTACCTACCGCATTCATTTCCTTCGCCGTCATTTTATTCAGTCTGATTGCGCCGAAAGCCTCCACAGATCTGTTCGCCGCTTTGCGTAGTGGTGCTGTTTCTCATTTCGACTGGTTCTTCATGACGTCGGGGAACCTGCTTTTGCTGTTTTGTGTTGTCGTGGCTGTGTCGCCGCTGGGTAAAATCCGTTTGGGTGGCAAAGGCGCAACGCCCGACTATTCCCGATTGTCTTGGTTTGCGATGTTGTTCGGCGCTGGCATGGGTATCGGCCTTGTTTTTTATGGCGTTGGCGAACCGGTTACCCATTTCACCTCAGCTATGGCCGGGGGACCTGCGGCGCCATTGGGTGGCGCCGTTGGTGATGCTGCGGCGTCACGAAGCGTTGCGATGGCGGCGACTATCTTTGACTGGGCGTTGCACCCATGGGCGATTTTCACCGTAACTGGCCTTGCGCTTGCGGTGTTCACCTTTAACTTTAACATGCCGCTGTCCATGCGGTCGGCATTCTACCCCTTGTTCGGTAAAGCTGTTTGGGGCCGTACCGGGGATGTTTTGGAGGTTCTTGCGGTCCTTGCGACAATCTTTGGGCTTGCGACGTCTCTTGGACTTGGCGCGCAGCAAGCGATGGCAGGGATTGCCTATCTGTATGATGTGCCGAGTTCGTCGCTGACGATTCTGGTGTTGATCCTCGTAATGGCGGGCATCACCTTTCTATCGATCCGAGGCGGCATTGATCGTGGTATCCGGATTTTGAGCGAAGTGAACATGTGGGTTGCTTTTGCCTTGTTAATCTTTGTTTTGACCACGGGTTCAACGCTTCAGCTGCTTGGCGACCTTGCCAGCAACATTTACAATTACCTCAAATTGCTCCCAGCATTATCCAACCCATTGGGGCGTACGGACACTGGTTTTTACAACGATTGGTCGGTTTATTATTGGGCGTGGTGGATGAGTTGGGCGCCCTTCGTCGGCATGTTTATGGCGCGTATTTCATTGGGTCGAACGGTACGTGAATTTATTGCCGGTGCTATGATTTCACCAAGTTTATTGGGCATATTGTGGCTGACCATTTTTGGCGACGCGAGCATTGCGCAGATCGTTGTCGGGAATGGGACAGACTTGGCCCAAGCATCGCTCGACACGCAGTTATTTGTTCTGTTGGGCGCTTTGCCTTGGGCGCAATTCACGTCCTTTGTGGCGATTATACTCATTCTCATCTTTTTCGTAACGGGTTGGGATTCTGGTACGCTGGTAATCGACACGATGACGGCGGGTGGCCGCACCGATACTTTGCTGAAGCAAAAGACGATCTGGTTGATCGCGGTTGGTGGTATCGGCGTCCTTCTCCTGCTTAATGGCGGCCTAACCTCGCTTCAGGCAGGAGCCATCGCTACAGGGCTGCCCTTGGCTTTCATCTTGTTGGGCATGTGCGTTGGCACATTGAGAGGCTTACTGGCATTGCAGCGCCACCCGGTTAGCGCCAACGATCCGGCAAAGTGATGCAAGCTTGCAACGCTGCTGAAGCATAATCCGTCTATGTCGAAAATACATGGCATTATTACGTAAAGTCTTGAATATCCATTAGCGTAGGTAATGTTAGCCATCGCTTTGCCTGCGCGTTTGGAGGGGCTGTTTTATGAAATTGCCACAGGAATTCGACCTGCACGCATTGGAAGTGTTTATCATGACCGTTGAACTAGGCGGCATGTCGCAGTGCGCTGCCCATCTGCAGGTCACGCAATCTGCGGTTTCGCAGACAATCGCGCGGCTGGAAGCCGGCATTGGCGCTTCTTTATTTGATCGCACGATGCGACCACTGGGCTTAACGGCAAGCGGAAAATCCCTATTTGCGCGTGGGCACAAGCTTATCGCCCATGCTCGCCTTGCGTATGATGAGGTCCGCGAAGGCGCTAATTTGCCTATTTCGAGTGTTACTGTTGCCATGTCCTTTAGCTTGGCCAACGAGCTTACCGCACCTCTTCTGCAGCATCTTGGCGCACGTGCGGATCGATGGAACATTCGGTCTGGTATTTCTATGGAGCATCAAGGTGAGTTTTTGGCGCGGGACATTGACATGATGGTCACCGGCAGTTTCAGCCTTGAACATCGTGATACGGTGGAACTGCACCCAGTGTTCGAGGAGAGCTTCATCATTGTTTTTCCGAAAGACTTTCGCGAGCCATTGGACATTAGCGGGATGCCATCGTCATCTTTACCGTTCATACGTTTTTCGCGCCTGACGGGCACAGGCCAGCAAATCGAGCGTCAAATTGTCCGGATGAAGTTGAAACTGCCGCAGATGGTCGAAGTCGAATCCGCGCATCAGCAATTGGCGCTGGTGGCCGCGGGCATTGGGTGGACCATCACCACGCCAGTGTGCCTAGCAGCGGTGCCGGAGCTGCTGCCGGAGCTACGCGCCGAACCGATGTCGCGTGGACGCTTCTCGCGCGCGGTTCAGGTTGTGGCCCGGATGGATGAACTCGGCGATATTCCCCAGCGTACAGCGACTTTATGCCAGAAAGTCCTGCGTGAAAAAACGTTCCCGCCGTTGATTGCGGAATATCCTTGGATGGCTGAGCAATTGTCCTGGCCTGCATCCCCGCTCGGCGGCGAGGAGATGATCGCGTGATCCGCGACATCTGGCGCGCGGGCCTTGCCCTATTTGCGGTGCCGGTTCAGGCAGGCGTCCCGAGCATCCCCAGTGTTGACGCCCCAGAGCTTGCCGCTCCGGGTCCAAATAAAGTGGGTTTTCGTTCCATCCTGCTCACCCACCGCAATCAACCAGATGTCCAAAACACCAAGGTGGATGACACACAAGTGCCGCTTGTTGATCGCAGTTTGCGGGTCGATATCTGGTACCCTGCATTGCCGAACAAGGCGGCTAAACCCGTCATCTATAGCGGAAGTTTGTGGGCCGAACCGCCATTCCCGGCAGTAAGCTTTTCTCAAAAGGGCATTGCTGTGGCTGACGCGAAGGCTGCAGGGGACAAGCATCCATTGGTCATTATTAGCCATGGCTATAGTAACAATCCCGCTATGATGACCTGGCTAACCGAAAATTTGGCGTCCAAGGGATATGTCGTTGCCGCAATTCACCACAATGATCCAAACCCCTATGTCGTGTCGCCCAGTACCCGCGCCGCTCCGAATTTCAACCGGCCGCGTGACATCGTTTTTGCAGCCGGCGAGCTGCGCGCCATTTTGGGCGACCTTGTCGATGCAGATAATGTGGCGCTGATTGGCTATTCACAAGGTGGCTATGGCGTGCTGACCGCTGGCGGGGCATCGCTGGATCCGTCGGGACCGAATATGGAAGTGGTCGCGGGCGGATCGCTCAAGGCATTTGCGCGCGGCAGGCCGCAGGCAGATGCCATGGCGTTAAAAGGCGTAAAGGCTGTGGTGGCATTGGCGCCTGCTGGCGGCGCGCCACGCAGCGCTTGGGGTGCAGAAGGGTTGGCCGCGTTCACGGCGCCTTTGCTTCTGATTCACGGCGATAGAGACGCTACTGTTGACTATAAAACGGGCGGGCTGGCGGTCTTTAAAGGCGCGGTGAACAGTCAACGCTATCTGCTCACTTACAAACAGGCAGGCCATGCCATTGCCCTCAATCCGGCCCCATCGGAAATGCGTGGTACCGTGTGGGATATCGACTGGTTTGAAGACCCCATCTGGCGGCAAGATAGGATAAACGCCATCAACCTGCACTTCATCACCGCATTTTTGGCAGTGCATTTGCGAAAAGACAATATCAAGTCCGCGTATCTCAATATGGCGGTTGAAGATTCGGATGATGGCACATGGGATGCGCCCGCCGGAACAGCCTGGGGCGCATATAGCCCCGGCGGCGACGGTGTGACATTATGGAAGGGGTTTCAGCGTCGCCATGCACGGGGCATGACGCTGCAGTATCTTCCTGCTGCCGCACATCCAAAGGCGCAGTAAGCCGCCTAAAGGCTAAGAGCTGCCTCTTCCCAGAAATGTAGGAGGCCGGCACTAAAGCTCAACGGCACATAGGAGTCGCACGCATCGTCACTGACGACATGCAAACGCACATTGACATGGTCGATGATTGTCGCCGCACTGCATCCTGCGCTGAATGCGGGGTCTTCTGCGTTAAAGACGCCGCCTTCCATCAGCAATGTCCTCCAGCCGGGACCTGATAGGCGTATACGGACGATCCCGCCGCTTATGGCGGTCAGCGCCCCGTCATTGGCTAAAACATCACCCAGCGCGCTTGTATCGCCTTCTACCAGCCATACGGTGGGTTCAAAGCGGATCAAACGGAGCGCATCGCTTCCGCCCGACCGTCCGGTTGCGGGCAGTGCAAAGCCAGTGGCCGCTTTGAAGCGTTTCGCGACGGCCGTGGCGTTGCTCCAAATCTCAAAGACGTGCAGCGGGACGGCTGGCAGGGTCGTGATCGTCACTTCAGTCACGGTAACGCTCTCCTGCTGAATCATAAAAATGGGGGGCTACAACGCGGACACGCGCTTTTTGACCGCGTGTGGGGGACGAGGCGATGAGGATTTCGCCATGGCGGCTAAACCCATCGACCAGCTGGCCCAGCGCAACCGACCCGCCCTCGATGATGCGGAACGCCGCCGCACTGACATGGCCCTGTGGTGAGGCTCCTTCGCGGGGGATGAGCATCGACCCTTCTGGAATATCGCCCTCAATGGCCTCAAGACCAACCAACTGCCGCCGCCCAGCTTCGGACAGAGCGGGGCGGGCAAGGCCCGATGCGCCAATATAGCCACCCGCCTTGTTGAGCATTTTGTCGAGCGCCAGATCATGCGGCGTCATGCGCCCATCAACTTCGCCGCCAACGACCAAATGGCCCTTTTCAATGCGCAGAAACTCCATCGCCTCAAGCCCGTATAACGCGCCGCCGACTTGCATCACTTGCGTCTCGCACGCGGCCCAGACCGTTGCGGCGTCGCTGGCGGTGATATAGATTTCGAACGCGCGTTCGCCGCTATAGCTGGCGGCCAAGATGATGACCGGAACGCCTGCGATGACCGCTGGAACGGTCGACATGTGGCGTGGCGGATCTTCACCGATTAACGTGGCGAGCACAGCTTTCGCCGTTGGTCCGGCGATTGCAATGCCGGCATAATGTTCCTGCACATTGACGGCAGAAACGCGCAAATGCGGGCAGAGATATTGCCGGACATAAGAGATATGCGTCGCCATGCGGTCGGCACCGCCGGTGGAGCTGGTGAGGAGATAACGGTTCTCGTCCAATCGCCACACGGTGCCATCATCAAAGACCAAGCCATCCTCGCGGAGCATGAAGGTGTAACGCCCGCGCCCGACGGCGAGTTTGCTCACCGTGGTGGCGCAGATGATTTCCAAGAAAGCCGCCGCATCGGGGCCGCTGACTTCAAATTTGGCCAAGGTTGACACGTCGGTCATCCCGACATTGTTTCGCACGGCCTTTGCCTCACGCAGCGCCGCTTGCGCCAAGCTTTCGCCGTTTATGGGGTAAGCGCGCGGACGGAACCAATAGCCCAAGGGTTGCCAGATTGGGTTCTTCGCCGCGTGCAGATCATATAATGCAAGGCGGCGAACATGCGCGCCTGCATCTTTCGCGCCCGCACCCGCGATCAAGCCCATCGTCACGGGCGTGTAGGGCGGGCGGAATGTGGTCAAACCGGCTTCGGGAATGGCGACGCCCTGCTTTTCGGCCAAACGCCCTAATGCGGCCATATTGCTCAACTTGCCCTGATCGGTGGCCATGCCCAAAGTGGTGTAGCGTTTGAGATGTTCGACCGAGCGATAGCCTTCTGCCCAAGCCAAATCGACGTCTGCCAACGTCACGTCATTTTGGAAATCGATGAAGCTTTTCTTCGGTTTTGAAACGGGCACCATTTTGAATATCGGTTGTGGTTCCGCGGCTCCGCCAATGGTCGTTACATTCTGACGCGCACTGGCGGGGATGAAGGCTTGCGCATCTTCATTCCAATCAAGTGTCCCGCCCGCTTGCATATGCAGGTGCACAACGGGCGTAAATCCGCCGGAAACGGCCAGCAGATCGGCATCCCATTCCATCGTCTTGCCATCGACCAGCGCGCTCACGCTTTTCAGGCAATGTCGCGCGCCTTTGGTCGAAAGCGGAACGGCATCATTATAGACGCGATGACCGCTATTTGCCCCCGCAGGGGCTGGCCGTGCGTCGAGGATCGCAACAATTTGCGCGCCTGCGTCTTTGAGCGCCTGCGCGGTTTTATAGGCATCGTCATTATTGGTGGCGATGACGAGGCGCTTGCCGGGAACGACGCCAAAACGCCGGACATAGCTGCGCAATGCTTGCGACAGCATGACACCGGGCCGGTCATTATGGGCAAAGGCCATGGGCCGTTCAATGCTTCCATTGGCCAAAATCACTTGGCGGGCGCGGACATGCCATAGACGTTGCGCCACGCCATTTGCTGGGACTTGCCCCGGCTCCGATAGGCGCTGGGTCAGGGTGACGAGGTCATGTTCCCAATAGCCTGATGCCGTTGTCCGGGTCAGGATACGCCCACCTGCGCCGCGAATGCGTGCGGCTGTCGCCTCAATCCATGCGGCGTCCAATTCTTGCGGGTCGCGGATGAGCGAGGCGCCAAGGATGTTATCTTGTTCGACTAAGATAACGCGTTTGCCTGCCTCGGCAGCCTCGACCGCCGCCTGCAAGCCTGCGGGTCCTGCGCCGACAATCAGAACATCGCAAAAGGCGGCGCGATGGCTGAACCTATCCGGATCCGCCTGTGTCGGCGCATTGCCAAGGCCGGCAGCTTTGCGGATGAAATATTCATAGAGCATCCAGCGTTTGGCGGAACCGAAAAAGGTTTTGTAGTAAAAGCCCGCGGGCAGCATCGGGGAGGCGAGGCTGAACAACGCGCCAATGTCAAAATTCAGATTGGGCCAACGGTTTTGGCTGCGCGCGACCAAACCTTCATAGACGAACACATCAGTCGCACGGGTATTGGGCTCGGCTCTGCCGCCTTCGCCGACGGTGACGAGCGCGTTCGGCTCCTCCACACCTGCGGTCATGATGCCGCGGGGGCGGTGATATTTGAAACTTCGGCCAACAAGGCCAATGCCATTACGCAACAAGGCCGCCGCCAGCGTGTCGCCTTCCTGTGCGGTATAGGCTTTTCCATCAAAGCTGAAGTTGATCATGGCAAAGCCTCCGGACCGATAGCGCGGCACCCCGAAATCTCATTGGTCACGCGATGGCGGGTCAGGATCATCCATGCCCGGCAGCCATAAGTGTGCCGCCAAATTTCGTCATCGACGCCGCGCGGATTATTGCGGGTGAAGAGCTTGGTCATCGCCTCTTGTGATTGCGCATCCAGCGGCACGACGGAATCGACCGTGCGCTCGTAAATGAATTCGGATTGCGCCCGTGGGCCGCAATGGGGGCAGGGGATGAGCATCATTAGCGGCTATTCGGCATTGGGCCGCTCCCGGTTTCATCAATAGTTGCGCCGCGTTCAAAGCGGTCAAATGAGAAAGGCGCATTCAGGTCATGCGGCTTTCCGGTCGCAAGCGTATGGGCATAGGTCCAACCGGATGCAGGTGTCGCCTTAAAGCCGCCATAGCACCAGCCACCGTTAAGAAAGAGGTTGCGGACTGGCGTTTCGCCAATGATGGGCGCGCCGTCAAAGCTCATATCGGTAACACCACTCCACGTCCGCACCATGCGCAGGCGGGACAGAGCCGGGACGAGCGCGAGGCCTTGCGCCACAGCGCCTTCCATCACCATGGGGTGGCCTCGCTGGGCATAGCTTGGCCAATTATCCGGATCGCCGCCAAAGACGACGCCGCCCTTGTCCGATTGGCTGATATAGCAATGCAAGGATTGCGACATGATCACGCTGTTGATCATCGGCTTGACGCCTTCGGTCACCATGGCTTGCAAGGTTTGGGATTCAACTGGCAATTTCAGGCCAGCCAAGCCCGCGACATGGCCGCTATGGCCGGCAACGCAAATGCCGACGCGCCCTGCGCCAATGCGTCCACGTGTTGTCTCCACGCCGACCACGGCATCACCATCGCGCACAAAGCCGGTGACTTCGCATTTTTGAATGATATCGACGCCGAGGCTATCCGCACCGCGGGCGTAGCCCCAAGCGACGGCATCATGCCGCGCGGTGCCGCCGCGGCGTTGGATCAGACCACCCTGAATAGGGAAGCGCGCATCGCGCGACATATCCAAAAGCGGCTCAAGCTTTGCCACCTGATCCCTGGTCAACAGATCGGCATCAATCCCGTCGCAGCGCATGGCATCGCCGCGTTCGGCCAGCTTGACCATATCGGCGTCGCTATGGCCAAGGAACATCGCACCACGCGGGCTGAACATGACGTTATAATTCAACTCATCGCTCAGGCCGTGCCAGAGCTTTAGGCCAAATTCGAAGAGGTTATGCAAAGGCTCTAGCCGGTAATTGGACCGCACAATCGTCGTGTTGCGGCCGGTATTTCCGCCACCAATCCAGCCTTTTTCCAGAACGGCAATATTCTTGAGGCCGTGCACCTTGGCCAAATAATATGCCGTCGCGAGACCATGGCCGCCACCGCCGATGATGATGATATCATAATGCGATTTGGGCTCTGGGTCGCGCCATGCTGGCTGCCAGTGGCGGTGCCCCGTAAGAGCGCCGCGCAACAGGCTGAAGGCTGAATATCGGCTCATGCGATGGGCATCCACCCACGCTTTTCACGCCAATCCTTTTCAAGCCCGTC
>JBEDEX010000020.1:0-71116 GCA_041175465.1 Pseudomonadota bacterium
GCATACGAGATCCTGTTCAGTCTCGTGGGCTCGGAGATGTGTATAAGAGACAGGCTACATATGGTGGTGGCGGTGGTGGCGCAGCAACTTCAACAGGCGCAGGTTCACCGCCGAAGTTGTAAACCAGGCTTGCCATTAGGCTGTGCGAACGGAAGCGTGTATCGATAGCACGGCCAAGACGGTCAACCATACCAACCTTGTCCACGTTAAAGAAACGATACTTCAGACCAACGTCCCAGCTGTCGTTCAATGGCGCACGAACGCCAGCGAGTGCTTGCCATGCAAAACCCGTATCCGAGTCTTCCAAGAACGATGGAGCAACGAGTACAGCTTTCACATCTACGCGCGCAACACCAACGCCGCCGCCGATAAAGCCTTGCAGGCCATCGTCGTCACCGAAATCGAGCAAACCATTGACCATGAAGCTCAATGCATTCGCATCACCATCAAGGAAATATGGTCCAGGGCTCAACAAAGATGTGCTTGGGCCGCTCGTAATCTGGCTAGTTTGGCTGGTCACGCCAGCTACATCCGCCTTACGATACGACACTTCTGATTCAAGACGGAAACCGCCGAAGTCATATCCGACAACGCCGCCAACATCATAACCCTTGTTGATGTCCACTGTTGCCGCATCACTCAGCACACCAATGTCCAAAGCAAGGTCTTCTACTATCATGGCACCGCCATCAACTCCCACATACCACTGGTTGTCGCGGGCCAAAGCCGGTGACGCCAGAGCAGTAGAAGCGAGCGCCAAACTTATGGCTAACTTACGCATCAACTTTCCCCTTATCTATCTTAGGAACGGAAATTCGAGAACGTTGGTCTACCAATTCTGTTCCACCGATGCAAGTCGCTATGTCTCTATACTGTTGCCAAAATGTCGCCATTTTCGGCGATTTATCATAATATTTATCACGTTTTCCGGCGTTCTTGGCTCATGTTGCTAATATGCCAATTAAACGAAAATATTGTAAAATTGCCACAAGTGCTGTGCGCGCCTCGCTGTCGATAGCAGTGCCACCGGTTGGATTTGGTATGAAAGGAGCGGTGGTCCATTGGCCTGATATGAACAAGCTGTGGCGTCGTGTGGATTTGTTCCAGACCCGCATGCCTTCATGGGGAACGACAAAGCGCCAACTGCCCCCAACCCAGTAAGCGACTTGCCCAGCTTTAGTCGCCCATGCGCCTGTTGGTGTCCCAATTATGATCCAAGATTTACCGATTTCCGTATCAGTAACCACAGGTGGAACCGTCAAAGCTCCTTCAACCGCCATATGCAGCAAGGCATCAATCATCACGAGCGCTTCATTATGCGTAATTTCTTTCTGCGCCTGCGACACAGCCAAAAGCGGCAGGTGATGGCGTCCGCCGCCGTTCGGCATAGACTGCACTGCTCGTCACCCCAGCCGCGCGCGCCGACGCCGACACATTGGCGGTCTGCGCCAAATGGTCCAGAAAAAGGCTACGGATTTTCATATTCAACCGCGCATCCGGCACGGGTGGTGTATTGATGGCCATAAAAGCCCTCCTGAGCGCAAAGAAAAAGGGCCGAAGATTGCACTTCGACCCCAAAGGTGATGATGAAAGCGAGCCCCAACGCGACTCGCAATTTTCGACTATGACATAAACTAACCTTTTATGGTTACGATGTCAATATAATTTTAGCCTATTTGGTTATTATATAAAAGTTCCCATCACCAACTATCTCCCCCCACCCATAACATCATTTCGCATCTCCCCCGCTTTCGCTACAGCACCTCCATGTCGCGCATCATCCTGTTCAACAAACCTTATGGCGTCTTGCCGCAATTTACCGACAAGGGGACCGAGGGTTCGCCGCGGCCGACTTTGTCGCAGTTCGTCGATGTGCCCGGCGTCTATCCTGCTGGGCGGCTCGATATGGATAGTGAGGGGTTGATGCTGCTGACCGATGATGGCCGGTTGCAGGCGCGGATATCGGACCCGAAATATAAAATGGCCAAAAGCTATCTGGTGCAAGTCGAAGGCGACGTGACCGACGACGCGCTGGCGCAGTTGCGGCGCGGCGTTTCGTTGAAGGATGGCTTGACCCTGCCCTGCGAGGCCGAGCGGATTGCCGACCCCATGCTCTGGCCGCGCGACCCGCCGATCCGCGTGCGATTATCGGTGCCCGATAGCTGGATCATGCTGACCATTCGCGAAGGCCGCAACCGTCAGGTTCGGCGTATGACGGCTGCGGTCGGGCATCCGACCTTGCGCCTCGTCCGGCGCGCGATTGGGGAATGGACGATGGATGGCCTTGCGCCGGGCACGTGGCGCGAAGTCGAAGTCTAAGCCAAAGCCCTCAATCACTCGACGGACGCGGGATGCGCTTGCCCTTCGTCCGGCTGGTCAGATGAAATTGCCCGCAGCGGTCGCAGGCATAATGCCGCAAGGTGATGGTCGCCTTTGCAATCGCCGATAGCGCATCTGCCTCCGACAGATAACGCGCTTTCTTCGCGCAGATGCTTAACCGCGTGCGCAGATCAATCCTCGCTGTCGAACGCAATGCAGCCATTGTTGCAAAGCTGTGTGAGGAGATCGATGGCTGCCGCGCTGTCCGCCACCTCAACGTCGAGATACAGGCTGTCGTCCGCGCAAAGCTTTTTTGCTAAGGCCGCGATATCGCCACTACAGTCGAAACAGACACCATCGGCAAATAGCATCAGCGCGTCCGTGCCCGTGGCGATAAACGCCAGTCGGCTCGCCGGATTGCGCGACAGCGGCATTTGCGCAGTGATCGCCGCGCGCAGTTCGTCCGCTTCAACGGGCACTTCGGGTCGCCAGTCGATGTCGGGATATTTGGGCGTGCTGTTGAAGGTGCCGAACCAGCGCGCGAAATGGGCTGGGTCGGACAAAGATTCCAACATCATCTGCTGCAAGCGTGCGAGCGCCTCGGGCGAAATCTCCCCCGCATTGGCTTGGGCCGTCAAATCCGGGTCGCGATAGAGTTCATCATCGGGAATACCATCCAGAACATCGTCAACATAATGCCCCAAAATGTCGGCGCGTGATGGCGCGCGGAAACCCACCGAATAGGTCATGCAATCCGAACCCACCGCAACGCCATTATGCGCGATGCCCGGCGGGACATAGAGAATATCGCCGGGTTCCAGCACCCATTCCTCGGTCGCTTCAAACTGGCTGAGCAGCTTCAAATCCGCATGCTCCAACAACAAAGTATCGGCGTCGCAGTGCGCGCCGATCTGCCAACGGCGGCGGCCAAGCCCTTGGATAAGGAAAACATCATATTGGTCGAAATGCGGCCCCACCCCGCCTTGGTCGGCGGCAAGGCTGACCATCACATCGTCAATCCGCCAATTGGGAATGAAACGAAATGGCGCGATCAGGTCGGCAACGGCGGGCACATGATGGTCGACGGCTTGTACCAACAAGGTCCAATGGCTTTCATGAAGGCCAGAAAGCCGTTCTTCGGCCAGCGGTCCCTGCTCCATCTCCCAACCCGCATCGGTTTGGCAAATCAGACGCGATTCAATTTCCTCTTCGCAGGCCAGCCCCGCCAGCTCATCAGGCTCCAGCGGGTTTTGCCAGTCGCCAAACGCATTGCGGATCAGCAGCGGTTTTTTCTGCCAATAGTCGCTCAGGAATAGGTCGATGTCGAAATTTTGAAGGTCCATGGCTTTGCGCTGTGGCCTAAAGCCGCAAAATGCAAGCGTCAGCGCGCAAACAAATTCGCATCATCGGCAAAGGCCTTGAATTCCAACGCATTGCCGCTGGGGTCATAAAAGAACATCGTGGCCTGCTCGCCCACTTGGCCCTTAAACCGGATATGGGGTTCTATGCCGAACCGAATGCCCGCCGCCTTGACGCGCTCTGCCAATGCCTCCCATTGATCCATGTCCAAAACAACACCGAAATGCGGGACGGGCACGTCATGGCCGTCCACCGGATTATGCGTGGATATGCTGCGCGCCGATGGATCCAAATGCGCGACAAGCTGATGTCCAAAAAAGTTGAAATCAACCCAATGGTCGGATGAACGCCCTTCGGCGCAGCCCATGACGGCGCCGTAAAAATGCCGTGCTTCGGCAAGGTCATGGACGGGAAAGGCCAAATGGAACGGACGTAAGTTCATTTTGATATCACCGGTCTGGGTAAAGATGTGTCGATGCTGTCGGCACTAGCAAGCTCTGCCATTATTTGCACGGTACAATCGTTGATCCACGCAAGCTCGCTTAGCCGCTGAAATTCCGCATTCGCCGCTTCGCCCATCGTGACTTAGGTTCAGGACCATCTTTGCCCGATTGCATTTGTCACATTGGGACGGCAAAGGCGGGATGTGCAGAAAATCTCCGCCCTGCTTCATCGGTTTCCGCGCTGGTTCGCTATCGGCGCTGGCGCGCTGTCGGCCTACGGCTTTGAACCTTGGGGCCTTTGGCCGCTGACGCTCGTTTGCTTTGCGTTGCTGATCCATCTGATCGCGCATGCGGAAAATACAAAGCGGGCTTTTGCGATTGGTTGGCTTTTCGGGGTCGGGCATTTCACCTTTGGCAATCAATGGATTGCAGTCGCATTCACCTTTCAAGCGGCGATGCCAATTTGGCTGGGCTATATCGCGGTGGTTGGGCTTGCGCTCTATTTGGCGGTGTATCCCGCCTTGGCAGCCAGTGGCGCTTATTGGTTGCGTCGTTTCTCGGCGCAAATTGTGGGTCAACCTCGCGCAGGTGAAGGGGACGCGGCGGAAGCTTCTGGTAAAAAACTCCCGCTCATCTTGGCCTTTGCGGGCCTCTGGATCCTCACCGAATGGCTCCGCAGTTGGGTATTCACCGGCTATGTCTGGAACCCGTTGAGTGTGATTATGGTTTCGATGCCACCGCTGGCGGAGGCGGCGACCGCCGTTGGAACTTATGGTGTGTCGGGCCTAGTGTGCTTAACAGCAGGCGCCATCGCTTATGGGTTTGGATATTGGATGCAGGCCATTCACAACCATTGGAAAGATGGAAGCTGGCTGACCTATCTGATGGGTGGGCTGCTTCTCTTTATCTTTGGTGCATTCGTGCTATTTGAAACGTTGGCCGATTGGGGTCAGGAGCCCGACTATAACCGTCCGGATGCACCACAAGTCGCCGTCACCGTCGTGCAACCCAATATATCCCAAGCCGACAAATATGCGCCCGGCTATGACGCGCTGAACTTTGCCAAGCTGGCGATACACAGCCGGCCCTTGCCCGCCCAAGCACCGCGCCTGATCCTCTGGCCGGAGGCCGCCATTCCGGACTATCTGGAGGACGGATATCCCTATCGTTATTATTACGGGCAGCCGGGGGAAAGCGCAGCTGGCGCGCGCGCGCGGCTCACCACGTTGATGGCTGATAATGATGTGCTGGTGACCGGTGCAAACCGCCTTATCTTTGAAAAACGTGCATTGGTGGCTGCGCGCAACAGTGTCGCCATGATGGACGCATATGGCCGTATCTTGGGCCATTATGACAAGGCCCATTTGGTACCTTATGGCGAATATTTGCCTTTGCCATGGTTGCTCCAACCGCTCGGTTTGGCGCGATTGGTGCCGGGCAGCCTTGATTTCTGGCCAGGGCCCGGCGCGCGGACGATGACCGTGACTGTTGACGGCAAGCCTGTAAAAATTGGCATGCAGATTTGTTATGAAATGATTTTCTCCGGTCAGACGGTGGACCGCAAAAACCGGCCCGATTTCATCTTCAACCCATCCAACGACGCATGGTTCGGCACGATTGGCCCGCCACAGCATTTGGCGCAGGCGCGGCTACGCGCCATTGAAGAAGGACTGCCTGTCATCCGGTCCACGCCTACGGGGATAAGCGCGATTATCGACGCCGATGGCCGGATATTACACAGCCTGCCCTTGGGCAAAGATGGCCGCATCGATGCGTTTTTGCCGCGCGCCAAAGCACCGACCCTTTTCGCGCAATTTGGCAATATCATTCCACTGGCTCTGGCGGGTTTGCTCGTTTTGTTGGCGTTGTTACCACTTGCCCACCGTCGCGGTTAAGGCTAAGGGCGCATCACGATATAAAGAATTCTTTATACGCAGACACAGTAATAGACTGGAAAAACCATGCGCTCAAATTACCTCTTCACGTCCGAATCCGTGTCCGAAGGACATCCTGACAAGGTTGCGGATCAGATTTCCGACGCCATCGTCGACCTGTTTTTATCCAAAGACCCCGAAGCGCGCATCGCGTGCGAAACCTTGACCACGACGCAATTGGTTGTGCTTGCGGGCGAAATTCGCTGCAAAGGCGTGTATGAAAATGGCCAATGGGCCCCAGGTGCCAAAGAAGAAATCGAAGCCACCGTCCGCCGCACCGTCAAGGAAATCGGTTACGAACAGGCGGGCTTCCACTGGCAATCGTTCCGCTTCGAAAACAATCTTCACGGTCAGTCAGCAGAAATCGCGCAAGGCGTGGACGCAGGCGACAACAAGGATGAAGGCGCAGGCGATCAGGGTATCATGTTCGGCTATGCCACCGACGAAACCCCCGATCTGATGCCTGCAACTCTCTATTATAGCCACAAAATCCTTGAGCGGATGGCGGCTGATCGTCATTCTGGCGCAGCCCCGTTCCTTGAACCCGATGCCAAGAGTCAGGTGACATTGCGCTATGAGGAATCACTCCCCGTCGCAGCGACCGCAATAGTGGTTTCGACTCAGCATACACAGGGTTATTGCCTCACCGGTGATCACGCCGACCCGGCAAAATATGCTGAGCTTGAAGCCTATGTGAAGCGCATCGTTTCCGAGGTGATCCCGCCGGTACTGCTGCGCGAGACAGTCTATTACATCAACCCCACCGGCGCGTTCGAAATCGGCGGGCCCGATGGCGACGCGGGCCTGACGGGTCGCAAGATCATTGTCGACACTTATGGCGGCGCAGCCCCGCATGGCGGCGGCGCATTCAGCGGTAAGGACCCAACCAAGGTTGACCGATCGGCCGCTTACATAACCCGTTACCTCGCCAAGAACGTTGTGGCAGCGGGCCTTGCCACGCGTTGCACCATCCAGATAGCTTATGCCATCGGCGTATCGGAACCGCTGTCGCTCTATGTCGACACGCACGAAACCGGCACCGTCGGAGACGACGTGATCGAGCAGGCGATTCTGGCGATCCCGCGCCTCGGCGGGCTTACACCGCGCGCTATTCGCACGCATCTGGGCCTGAACAAGCCGATTTATCGCAAGACCGCCGCTTATGGCCATTTCGGTCGCAAGCCCGAGGGCGACTTCTTCCCATGGGAACGCACTGACTTGGTCGACGATTTGAAAGCGGCTTTGGCGTAATTCAACTTGCAGGGTGGCGGCCGAAAGTTTAGCCGCCACCCGCATGACTGCGAACAAAATCGGTGACCCAACGACACTGAACCGCCTCTATGGCCGTTCAAAGGGCAAAAAGCTGCGTTCCGAGCAGAATGACTTGGTCGATAATCTTCTGCCACAGATTTCCGTGCCAGACGAAGGGCCGCTGAGTAGCCAAGCGCTGTTCGGCGACGACCGCGCGATGCATTTCGAAATCGGTTTTGGCGGCGGCGAGCATTTGGCCTTCCGCGCCGACCTATTGCCCGATCACGGCTTTATTGGTTGCGAGCCATTTCTGAATGGTGTCGCGCAAGCGCTATCGCATATCCGCGAAGGCGGCCTGCACAATGTTCGCCTGCACATGGGCGACGCGCTGGAAATGTTGCGCCGTGTGCCCGACGGGTCATTGTCCTTTGTCTATCTGTTGCATCCCGACCCGTGGCCAAAGGCGCGCCATGTGAAGCGCCGGATGATGAATGACGGGCCTGTTGATTTGATTGCGGCCAAATTGAAGCCGGGCGGCGAATTCCGTTTTGGCACCGACCATCCGATCTATGTCCGCCACGCGCTGATGATTATGCAACGCCATCAGCAACAATTTGACTGGTTGTGTAACAGCGCATCCGATTTTCAGAACCGCCCCGGTGGCTGGCCGGAAACCCGCTATGAGGCGAAAGCACGCCGCCTTGGGCACGAGGTCTGGTATTTCCGCTATCGCCGCAAAGAGGCCTAAAGCGAGAATCCGCTTAAGCCGAAGGTAAACATTCGACGAACTTGGCGAAGCGTTCGACGAGAAACGATGCACATGGTGCACACCGCGCAAAATGCGGTATGAAAGGATATGGAGAGAGCTAAATCCCCGCATCCGCTCATTGGCCACCAATTGGCATTGCTTACGATAATTGGCTTTTGGGCCTTTTATGCGTTGATCTTGTCGTTGCGCGCCGCGTTGCTCGATTTCCCTGCGCAAGCAATCTTGTTCGAACGTCGCTTGATGGTGGCCTTGGTCGGCGTGCTGGTGACCTGGCTGCTCTATGTTGGTTTGCGGATGGCCGACCGGCGCACCCTTAGTTTTCGGGTCAGTATCGCGTTCCTTGGGGCCATCCCGTGCGCGATGATATTGGCATCTGCCAATTTCTATATCTTTAATCTTTATGAACCCATCAGCCTGTTTAAAGACCCAAGCATTGGCCGCTCGGTTGAAAATTTGAAAGCGCAATTGGGCCTGTCATTTTGGCAGGAAATTGCCGATATTTCGGTGACGCATTATTTTTTCCTGATCGCATGGGGTTCGCTCTACGTCGCCATTGGCTACGCCCGTGAAGTGCGCGAAGCCGAACGCAAAACATCGCGCTTTGCACAAGCGGCCCAAGATGCGGAGCTGCGGTCCTTGCGCTATCAGGTCAATCCGCATTTCTTGTTCAATACGCTCAATTCGCTATCCAGCCTCGTCATGACTGGAAAGCCCAAAGAAGCCGAAGCGATGATCCAGAATCTGTCCAATTTTTATCGGAATAGCCTGTCGTCCGATCCGCTGGAGGATGTTACCCTTGCAGAGGAAGTCGAACTACAACGGCTCTATCTCGACATTGAAAGCGTGCGCTATCCCAAAAGGCTGCGTGTCAAAATCGACATTCCAGAGGCCTTGATGGATCAGCATGTGCCCGCATTGATCCTGCAACCTTTGGTCGAAAACGCGATTAAATATGGCGTCTCACGCACCACCCGTCCCGTAGAATTGACCATCAGCGCCAAAGCGGAACGCGATGTTCTCACCCTCAGCGTTCAGGATGATGGCGAAGCCGTCGATCCAGACCATGTTGGCGGAAGCGGTATTGGCTTAGCCAATGTCCGTGACCGATTGGAGGCACGCTATAAATCAGCCGCGCGCTTGGATGCCCAAGCGATTTCTGGCGGTGGCTTTGTCGCCAAGCTCACCTTACCCCTAAGCCGGAGATTGAGACCATGAAGCGGCTGCGGACGTTGATTGTCGATGACGAGCCGCTGGCCATTGAGCGCTTACAAATATTGAGCGCGGATCATCCGATAATCGAAATCGTCGGCACGGCAAATGACGGTGTGGAGGCGCTGCGTATTGCCCAGACATTGACGCCGGACCTTATTTTTCTCGACATTGGTATGCCCAAAATGGACGGCATCAACGCCGCCCGCGCTTTGGGGCTGTTGCCGAAAAAGCCTGCCATCATCCTGATTACCGCTTATGATAATTTCGCGGTTGAAGCGTTTGATCTCGACGTTGTGGACTATGTGCTGAAACCTGTGTCGAGCGAACGTCTTGGCCGCGCGATCACACGGGCGTCGGGTGCACCCGACGCCGAGTCGCCGTTGTCAGCCCCCTCCGCAAAGGCGGATAACCGCTACGCGCATGAATTTTGGGTGTCCCACCGCGCAGAGCTTATTCGGGTCGCCGCGATGGACATTGAACGCATTGAGGCCGAGCGGGATTATATGCGGCTGCATACCAATGGCCGCAGCTATTTGCTGCACCAGACGATTTCTGCGCTGGAGCAAAGATTGGACCCCGCACAATTTCAGCGCATTCACCGTAGCCATATTGTGCGCCGCGATCTCATCACGGGCCTGCGGCATGAAGGTGGCGGGGTCTGGCACGCTTTGCTGGGCGAGGATCAGGCGATGCGCATCGGGCGGAAATATCTCGCTGACGTCAAACGGCTTGCCGGAAAGTAAAAAACCCCGGCAGGCATCTGCCGGAGCTTTATGGATTTTTGGGGATTAGTTAGTGGCGACGCGCGCGCGGCTATCGAAAGCAAGGCCGCGTTTTTCCAGATAAGCATCAACAATCCGGTCGCGCGTTGGCGCAACTTTAAGATATGCGGCGGCTTCGCAATTCTGGCGGTCTTGGCGTTCGGCCAATGTCCATCCGCGCGGGGTGCTGCATACTTGCTTCACCGCTTGCCGGATTCGCGTTTGCAGGCTCGCGCGGCCTTCAGCCGACGAAAGATCAAGATCGGCGTGGCGTACTTCCTGCGTTTTTGCATTGGCCATGGCCGGCGTGGTGACCATCACGGCAGAGGCAAGGATTAACGATAACATCATGTGCTTGGGGGTAGCCATAAATATACCTTTCAAAATGGCCGCTGCATTGCGCAGTCCGCCAAAGGGGGGAGAGGGTGCAGGCGGGCCAACATCCGAAGCTGGGGAGCATGAAAAGCAGCCCGCCTACGGACACACAGATACGCTGACTGTGTTACCCATGCATGACAGTTTCGATAAAGCGCAAAGACTGTCGATAAGCCGACAAAAGTCACCGCGAACGCAGCAAATTGATCGACCAACGACCGATTTGGTCATTTGGTCGACGAAATTATGCTTTTAAATCAATCCCGCAAGCGGGCTGGAGGGATCAGCATACATACGCCGGCCCATTCGGCCCGCCAGATAGGCCATGCGGCCCGACTGGACTGCCAATTTCATCGCCGTTGCCATCGCAACAGGATTTTTTGCCTCGGCAATCGCGGTATTCATCAACACGCCTTCGCAACCCAATTCCATCGCAACTGCCGCATCGGACGACGTACCCACGCCCGCATCAACTAGAACCGGAACCTTCGCGCCTTCCACAATTAAGCGGATGGTGACGCGGTTTTGGATGCCAAGCCCCGAACCGATTGGCGCGCCCAATGGCATCACGGCCACAGCGCCAGCCTCTTCCAATTGTTTCGCGGCAATGGGATCATCGACGCAATAGACCATCGGCAGGAAACCTTCCTTGGCCAAAACCTCCGTCGCCTTTAACGTTTCGCGCATATCGGGATAGAGCGTCTTGGCTTCGCCCAATACCTCCAGCTTGACCAGATCCCAGCCGCCAGCTTCGCGCGCCAACCGCAAGGTGCGGATCGCGTCATCAGCGGTGAAGCATCCCGCCGTGTTGGGCAAATAGGTATATTTTTTGGGATCGATATAATCGGTCAGCATCGGTGCCTTGGGGTCCGATACATTCACGCGCCGCACGGCCACCGTAATAATCTCCGCACCCGATGCCACAAGCGCCGCGGCGTTTTGTTCAAAATCCTTATATTTGCCAGTCCCGACAATCAGCCGCGAATGAAAATTGCGCCCCGCCACGGACCAGCTATCGCTCGGGGTGCTGTCCTGCCCACCGCCGACAAAATGGACGATTTCCAAACGGTCACCATCTACCAAGACCACGTCTTCCAACGTGGAACGCGAGACGATCTCCAAATTGCGTTCCACCGCGACTTTTGCCGGATCAAGTCCAATATCGCGGACCAGATCGGCCACCGTGGCGGCCACCCGAAAACGGCGCAGCTCGCCATTGAGCGTCAGGGAGATACTGTCGGCAGAAAAGGTAGAGGTCATTTCAACTCGCAATTTTTATTCACGGGCATATAGTGACGGGTGCGCGCACTGCGCAACCGCTGCTTTGACATTATCTGGGGAATGTATTTTGGCTGACCAGCCGATAATCTTTGTTCTGAATGGACCAAATCTTAATTTATTGGGCACAAGAGAGCCCGAAATTTACGGTACCGACACGCTGGATGATATCGCGGGCCATTTGGACGACCGCGCACGCGCCGCAGGAGCCGTCATTGATTTTCGGCAGTCGAACCATGAAGGCCATTTGATCGATTGGTTGCATGAGGCACAAGCAGTGGGCGCAAAAGCGGTATTACTCAACGCCGCGGGCTATACACATACCTCCATCGCGATCTTGGACGCGATCAAGGCGATCACTGTTCCCGTATTTGAAGTGCATTTATCCGACCCGCACCAGCGGGAAGATTTCCGGCATTTGAGCTATGTTAGCATGGCCGCGAAAGCGGTGTTTGCGGGGCATGGCGCAAAGTCGTACGAACTGGCGCTGGACGTAGCGTTACAACTTTGACATTAGGCGCTCCAAAGTAATTCAGGGGCCAAGGAGTTTTACATGGCGGCAAAGACAGGAACCACTGGCAGCATGCAGGTCGACACAGACCTCGTCCGCGAACTGGCGGCGATGCTCAACGACACAGGTCTCAGCGAAATTGAGGTTGAGGACGGCGAACGCAAAATCCGCGTATCCCGCAATATGACTGCTGTTGCCGCGCCGATGATGGCCGCGCCCGCCGCGGCCCCAGCCGCCGCACCTGCAGCCGCCGCAGCCGCGCCAAGCGCCCCTGTCGTTTCCGCCAACGCGATGAAGTCACCGATGGTCGGCACAGCCTATCTGACGCCTGAACCCGATGCAGCGCCCTTTGTAAGCGTGGGGCAACAAGTGAAGGCAGGCGACACCGTTTTGATTATCGAAGCGATGAAGGTCATGAACCCGATTGTCGCCGCCACATCTGGCACAGTTACCGAAATCTTGGTCGAAAGCGGCCAGCCGGTTGAATTTGACCAGCCTCTGTTGGTGATTGCGTAAACATGACCATTGAAAAAATCCTTATCGCCAACCGTGGCGAAATTGCGCTGCGTATTCACCGTGCGGCGCATGAAATGGGGATCAAGACGGTTGCTGTCCATTCGACCGCTGACGCTGACGCCATGCATGTGCGGTTGGCAGATGAGGCAATTTGCATAGGACCGCCTTCTGCGACCGACAGCTATTTGAACATACCGGCGATTATTTCCGCCGCCGAAATCAGCCATGCTGACGCGATCCACCCCGGCTATGGTTTCTTGTCGGAAAACGCACAATTTGCCGAAATCGTTGAAAGCCACGGGATCACATGGATTGGCCCCAAGCCAGAACATATCCGCACAATGGGCGACAAGGTGGAAGCGAAGCGGACCGCAGGCGCATTGGGCTTGCCGCTTGTCCCCGGGTCCGATGGCGCGATTGAGGATGTCAATGAAGCCAAAGCCATAGCGCGCGAAATTGGCTATCCGGTCATTATCAAGGCGGCCTCCGGCGGCGGCGGGCGCGGCATGAAGGTCGTGAACAGCGAAGAAGAGCTGGAGACCCAGATGCAGCAAGCAGGGTCCGAAGCAAAAGCCGCCTTTGGCGACGCGACGGTCTATCTGGAAAAATATCTCGGCAACCCACGCCATATCGAATTTCAGGTCTTCGGCGATGGCAATGGCCATGCCGTTCATTTGGGCGAGCGCGACTGTTCCTTGCAGCGGCGCCACCAAAAGGTGCTGGAAGAAGCACCCTCCCCCGTGCTGGCAACGGCCGAGCGGGATCGCATGGGCAATATCTGCGCCAAGGCGATGGCCGATATGGGCTATCGCGGTGCAGGCACCATCGAATTTTTGTGGGAAAATGGTGAATTCTATTTCATCGAAATGAACACACGGTTGCAGGTTGAACATCCTGTTACCGAAATGATTACGGGCATCGACCTTGTGCGCGAACAAATCCGCGTGGCCGAAGGTAAACCGCTTTCGTTTAAGCAAGAGGATGTGACTTTCACGGGCCACGCAGTGGAATGCCGGATCAACGCCGAAGACCCACGCACCTTCATGCCGTCACCGGGTACCGTAAGCTGGTATCACCCACCCGGCGGATTGTATGTCCGCGTCGATAGCGGCCTCTACCATGGCTATAAAGTCCCGCCATATTATGATAGCATGATTGCTAAGCTGATTGTCTATGGCCAGACGCGCGAAGGGTGCCTGATGCGCTTACGCCGTGCGCTGGGCGAATTTGTGATTGAGGGCATGAAGACCACCATTCCGTTGCATCAACGGCTGTTGGAAGAGCCTGATTTCCAGAACGGCAATTACACCATCAAATGGCTTGAAGAATGGCTGGCGAAGGACGCGGAATAAGTCTTTCCCGTCGTGAGGCGGCCTTTGGACTAGCGGCGCTGCCGCTCGTCGGCTGCGCGTCTGTCGGTCCTGACCGGGATGTGTTGTTTATTCCCGCGGACAAGGCCGCCGCGCTCACACCCGATGACCCGAAGCGGCTTTTAGAGCTGGTCCAGCTCGATCCTACGATCCGGCTTGATATGCGTTATGCGACCGCCAATAATTTTACCGGCCGTATATTATATGACGAAGCCCGCGCCTTTTTGGCGGCGCCGGCGGCTTTGGCGGTTGCCCGCGCCAGCAAGGCCGCTTTGGCCGATGGCTTTGGCCTAACCATTTACGATGCCTATCGTCCCTGGCGCATTACCAAAAAGCTGTGGGATGCAACGCCGGTTGGACCGAAAAAGGAATATGTCGCCAACCCCAAGCGCGGGTCAAAACATAATCGGGGCTGCGCGGTGGACCTGACCTTACATGATTTGCAGACCGGACAGCTTGTCGAAATGCCGACCGAGTTTGATGATTTTTCGGAAAAAGCACACCGTGATTATATGGGCGCTTCTGCTAAGGCCAACGCCAACCGTGCGCGCTTGGCACGCTATTTGGAAGCCGAAGGTTTTGTCGGCCTGTCCAACGAATGGTGGCATTTTGATTTTACAGGGTGGGAACAGTTCCCCGTCATGGATATTCCGTTTAACAAAATCATTTAGTGCGAGCCGTTCATCAAAACGCTTCCTTTCATGAACGTGAATATGCGGTTCAGCTTCGCTTCAGCAAAATCGGTTCAGACGGGGTCCAACGCAGACGCATGGTGCCTCTGCCATGGAGACCTGCCATGAAAAATTATATTCTAATGACTTTGGTAACCGCGACGGCGCTTTCGCCAATGGCAGCCTATGCCGCACCGGTGGCCCCCGTTCGCGCCGGCATGATGGTTGACGGTATCGCGAATTTCCAGCGCGAGGAACGGCGTGCCGAACGGCAAGAGGCGCCAGCCAGCCAGACGTCGGAACAACGCGCTGAGCGGCAAAAAAACTGGCAGCGGCGCTTGCAGTCCTGGCAAGAGCCCACGCCAGCAGAAGAAGTCATAACGCGCGCAGAACCGCAACGTGAGGGCATTCGCGCAGAACGTCAACGCGATAGCGCGCCCACTGCACGCCGCGAAGCGCATCAGGACGGCCGATATTATGATCGCAACCGAGATGGTGACCTCGACCGCCGCTGGGACCGCAATCGCGATGGTAATCTAGACCGGAATTGGGATCGGAACCGTGATGGCCGGCTGGACCGCCGCTGGGACCGCAATGACGATGAACGCCTTGATCGTCGTTTAGACCGGAATCGCGATGGCCGGTTGGACCGGAACCAAATTGGACGCTGGACCAACAATTGGCGCAATGACAACCGCTATAACTGGCGCAAATATCGCGAGCAGAATAGAAATCATTACCGTCCCGGTCGTTATTATGCGCCTTATCGTGACCGAATGTATAACCGCATTTCCATCGGCTTCTCGCTAGGCGCGGCCTATTTTGGCGCGCGTTACTGGATTAACGATCCGTGGCAATATCGTTTACCAGCCGCCTATGGCAGCTATCGCTGGGTGCGTTATTATGACGATGTCCTTTTGGTTGATGTGCGCAACGGCCGTGTGGTTGACGTCATTCGCGACTTTTTCTGGTAAGCGGATAAAAATTAAAAGGCCCGGACCGCATCGTCTGGGCCTTTTTTGCTTGTAACCTTGGCCCAAGCTGACCAAACTCGCGCCTATCAACAGGGGGAGAGTTTTTGATGTTACGTTGTCTATTACTTGCAAGCGCAGCAATATCATTGGCCGCGCCAGCGTCCGCCGCGACGCAAGCCATCATCGTTGGCAACCTCATCCCCGATGCTGCAACCGGCCCCACTGGGCCTGCCGTCATTTTGGTCGAAGATGGGCGGATTAAAGACATCGCCAAAGGCATCAACAACCCGTTTCAGGCGGACAGCGTCGTTGACCTGTCGGCCAAGACCTTGGTCCCCGGCCTCATTGACCTCCATGTCCATTTAACCGGCGACCCTGGCGATGATTTTCGCGACGAGGCGGTGAACCCTGATGAATGGGGCGTGGTCATGGGCGTGAAGAATGCGGCGTTGACGGTGAAGGCCGGCTTTACGACTGTGCGTGAGGCGGGCTCTGCCCAAAATACTGCCTTTGTCCTGCGCCGTGGTACCGCCGAAGGCCGCATCATTGGCCCACGTATCATCGCGGCTGGCCCTGCTTTATCGATTGTCGGCGGCCATGGCGATGTGTCCGGCTTCCGCAATGACGTCATTGCCACGCTCGAAACGGGCTATACCTGCACAGGCGCGGTTGAATGCGCCGAAAAAGTGCGCAAATCGTCGCGCGCGGGTGCGGATGTCATCAAAATCACGGCAACCGGCGGCGTCTTGTCGCAACAGGGCCGCGGACTGGAGGCGCATTTCACCAGCGAGGAAATGCAGTCCATCACCAACACTGCCCATTCGCTGGGTCTAAAGGTCATGGCGCATGCCCATGGTGCGCGCGGTATTGAAGCAGCTTCCGCAGCAGGCATTGATTCCATCGAACATGGCACATTTGCCGATGAGGCGGCGTTGAAGATGATGAAGGCCAAGGGCACTGCTTTGGTGCCGACATTGATGGCGCTGGAGGGCGTGCGCGCCCGTTTGGGCAAAGGCATTTACACCCCGACGGTTGAGGTAAAGGCCAAGCAAGCCGTTGAGGCCGCTGGCCGTCAAGTTCGGCGCGCCAAGGCCATGGGCGTGACCGTTGCCTTTGGCACCGATGCAGGCGTCTTTGAACATGGCCGCAATGGCAGTGAGTTCGCTTTGTTGGTGAACGCAGGAATGACCCCGACCGAAGCATTGGCCAGCGCTACCACGGTTGCGGCTAAAACACTTGGGCTGGAAAATGACATTGGCCGCATTGCGGTTGGATATTCCGCAGATCTGGTTGCGGTGAATGAAAATCCGCTGACCAATATTCGCACCCTCGAAAAGGCGGAATGGGTCATGGTAAGAGGCCGCATCATTCCGTGATTCGGTGATCTTATGCAGACAGATACACAACCCAAAGAATTCGACCCCAATAATGATCCCGCCAAGCTGGCGCGGATCGGCGCGCATGTGACCAAAAGATTGAACGCCAATCCTTTGGTGCAGCAGGTCGAACATGAAGACGCGCAATTATATCTCTATCAAGGGTTTCTAAGCGCCAAAGATTGCAAGACATTGATTGCGAAAATTGATGCCGATGCCGTGCCCTCCAGCTTGTATAAAGGTACGGAGCAACAGGGCTTTCGCACCAGTTATAGCTGCCATCTCAACCGGTGGGATCCATTCATCACGAAGGTTGAAGCCCGGATGAGCGATGTTTTGGGCATCGACAATAATTATGCCGAAACCATGCAGGGGCAGCGGTACCAAGTTGGCCAAGAGTTTAAGGCGCATCACGATTTTTTCCACACAAGCCAAAGCTATTGGGCGCATGAAGGCCCAGGCGGCGGGCAGCGCAGTTGGACGGCGATGATCTTCTTAAACGAACCCGAAGAGGGTGGCGCGACGGAATTTCCGCATCTTGGCCTTGGTGTGCGTCCGCAGGCCGGAATGATGTTGATGTGGAACAATGCGAAACCCGACGGGACGCTCAACTATAAAACATTGCATACGGGCACGCCGGTCACACGCGGGGTGAAGCATATCATCACCAAATGGTACCGGCAAAATGACTGGCTGGAGCTTACGAGCGCAAAGCCGTCTTAACGGCAGAATATATCGTCTGCGGCGCCATCACTGTCGTCTGTCGAAACCATATTGCGCTTGGCCGTCATGACGCCGACACTCAATACCGAACCACAAAACCCATTTTGCCCATCCTATCGATATTTTAAAATTATATTCGGAGAGTTTTCCATGAAAATGAAGCACCATATCCTATTGCTGGCCAGCGCCGCCTTGCTGTCGCCTTTTGCCGTGCAAGCGCAAACCACCGCGACCGAAACCGCCGCCACCGAAAGCCAGAAGCTCTCCGCATTATTTGCCGCCGATGATGAGGCAAGCCTGCAGCGTAACCCGCTGAACGCCATGTTCCGCGGCGACATGCGCTATGCCGACCGTTTTGGTGATTTCATCAGCGATGCCTATTTCGCTAATGAACGCAAAGCCGCCGAAGCCAATTTGGAGGCCATGAAAAGCATTGACCGCGCGAAGCTAAACGCGACTGACAAAATCGCTTATGACGTGTTCAAGCAGAACCAGACTGACGCGCTCAAGGGCTTGTCTAAAGAGATTATGGACCTGACCGTTGTCCGTCCGCTCAATCACTTTTTCGGTTTTCACACTTTCTACCCGACCTTTGCCAGCGGACAGGGCGCAGCGCCGTTCAAGACATTGCAGGATTATGACAATAACCTGAAACGCCATAAGGAGTTTATTGTGCTCATGGACCGGTCGATTGACCGTTTCCGTCAAGGCATGGCGACGGGCGTGTTTGAAACGAAGATGACGATTACGAATGTCGTCGATCAATTGAACACGCAGCTCGCACAAAAAACCGAAGAATCGCCTTATTATGGCCCAGTCCTGAAATTCCCGGAAGGTTTCAGCGATGCCGACAAGGCGCGCCTCACCGCTGAATATCGCGACATCATCGAAAACGGCCTCTACCCTGCCAATGTCCGGCTGCGCGATTTTCTGCGCGACAGCTATTTGCCACTCGCGCGTGAACAAGTTGGCCTTTCAGCGATGAAGGGCGGCGAAGGCCTGTATCAATATATGATCGAGCAAACGACGACCTTGCCGTTGAAGGCCGACGACGTCCACAATCTCGGCCTGTCCGAAGTGGCGCGGATCACATCGGGCATGGAAGCGATCCGCAAGGAAGTTGGCTTCAAAGGCACTTTGCCAGAGTTTTTCGAACATTTGCGTTCGGATCCAAAGTTCAAACTCGCCAGCCGTGATGCCTTGACGCAAGGCTATTATGACATTGGCAAAATTGTCGATTCAAAGATTTCGACGCAGTTCAAATATCTTCCCAAGGCGCCGCTTGAGATTAAGCCTTACGAAGAATTCCGCGAAAAATATGAAGCTGGCGGCAGCTATCAGTCCGGCACGCCCGATGGTTCGCGTCCCGGCACATTTTATTTCAACGCCTATGACCTACCAAGCCGCACGACCCCTGGCATGACCACGCTCTATCTGCACGAAGGTGCGCCGGGGCACCATTTCCAGATCAGCATCGCGCAGGAAAATGAAAAATTGCCTGCCTTCATGCGATTTGGCGGCAACACCGCTTATGTCGAAGGCTGGGCGCTATATGCGGAAACCTTGGGCTATGACATGGGCCTGTTCAAAGACCCGTATCAGCGCTTCGGCACATTGTCGGACGAAATGCTGCGCGCCATGCGCCTCGTCGTTGACACTGGCCTGCACAGCAAGGGTTGGACGCGCGAACAAGCGATCGATTATATGCTCGCCAATAGCGATATGGGCAAAACCGACGCAACCGCCGAGGTGGAGCGCTATATCGCCATTCCGACACAGGCCTTGGCCTATAAAATCGGCGCGCTGACGATCCTGCGTTTGAAGGACAAGGCCAAGACGCAATTGGGCAAAAAATTCGACGTGCGCGAATTCCATAATCAGGTTTTGAACACTGGCGCGTTGCCGCTGACGGTTCTCGAAAAGAAAATCGACGATTGGATATCAGCGTCGAAGTAAATGCGCGCGCTTCCCGGCGAGAATATTTGCCGGGAAGCGAACTGCTTGATTGGTTGGGCAGGTTGATATAGCTCCCCTGTCAGGGGAGAGTGAATTATGCCAAGTTTTGCCGCCAGCCTTGCTGGCTTTGTGCTTCGCACCACAGGCTATTATCGCCGGATGTTCAGCGGCGGGCCGCAATTTGAAAAGAATATTGCAAAGGTTCGTTCCGGGCCTTCGCCAGCACCCAAAACGCATGCGGATGTCGATATTCGACACAGCGAATTTCAGGGTCGTTCTGTTTGGCATCTTGCGCCCAAGGACCGCGCGCCAACGGCGCATGTCCTGTTCTGGCATGGCGGTGGCTATGTGTATCCTGCGACCGACATTCACTGGAAATTTTTATCGCGCATGGCCTCGGTACATGGCTGGTCCGTCACTGCGCCGCTCTATCCGCTCGCACCGGAAAATACAGCGGCGCATATCACCAATTGGGCGATGGATTATTATGCCGCTTATCTGGCGGACATGGGCGACACAGCCTTTGTCATGGGCGGCGATTCTGCCGGTGGCGGCCTGACCGCCGCATTGGCGCAAATGGCACGCGATGCGGGCCACGCTTTACCTGCTAGCCTGTTGCTCATCTGCCCATGGCTCGACCTTGACCCATCACATCCCGACCAATTGAAAACGGAACCCCGCGACGGCATCCTGACCATAAGCGGGATTTCCGCAGGCGGCCTGCTTTATGCGGGCGATCTGCCGCGCAATGACCCAAGGTGCAGCCCGATTTTCGGCAATTGGGATGGATTACCGCCGATCCTCGCCTTTGCGGGCGGTGACGATATTTTGGTCACGGATGCGCGGGCATTGAAGGCAAAGCTACCTTCGGTGGAGCATATCGAACTTGCCGGCATGCTGCATGATTGGCCGATTTTCAGCTTTGCCGAATCGCGCAAAGCACAGGCAAAAATGGCTAATTTTGTTACGCCAGCGGTGGCGTAACGTATTTGCGTGCAGGCCAACCGGGCTTTATGCTTTCTGCATGAATAAGGACGCATCATGCCAGCGGTAAAGGCCGCCAACCCGCGCGATGTTTTCGCCGCAGAGGATTGGCGCGCCATTACCCACCTGTCGCATTGGCGCGGCATCTGGCTTGTCCTGCATGGTTGGATATTTGTCGCACTCGCGGCCTTTGGCGGCGCGTCGGCATGGGACTATCACTGGCTTGCGGGGCTGTTGGCGACGCCTGTCGTGCTAGCGATATTGGGCGGTCGGCAATTGGGGCTTTCGATCCTGATGCATGATGGCGCGCATGGCCTGCTGCACCCAAACCGCAAGACCAATAACTGGCTGGGCCAATGGCCGACGGGCGCGGCAACAGGCAGCGATTTATTCGCTTATCGCGCGTATCATTTGACGCACCATAAATTTACGCAGCAGCCCGAAGACCCCGATCTGTCCTTGTCCGCGCCCTTCCCCACCAGCCGCGATAGCCTGCGCCGCAAGTTCATCCGCGATCTGACAGGGCAAACATTTTACAAGCAACGCCGCGCGCAATTCGCGGTCGCATTGCGCGGGACGAAGGCCATTTTGCGCCGTGAAAGCAGCAACGGCAAAGCCGACACACATGCGGGCCGCGCACTCAACATGCAAAACCGGACGGGCGTTGCTGCGCCCGTTATCAATATCGATGGCGCAAAAACCACGGCACGCACCGTCGGCCGCTTCTTGTTGGTGCAGGCCAGCTTATGGGTAATATCAATGCTCTTCTGGGGTTGGACGCCATTTCTGCTGTGGCTGGTGGCGCTTGCAACGACATTTCAATTATTCCTGCGCATCCGCAACATCGCCGAACATGCCTGCACCCCTACGGGCAGCGGTGATCCCTTCACGCACGCGCGGACGACTTATGCGGGCCTTATCGCGCGCGCGACGGTCGCGCCTTATTGGGTCAATTATCATAGCGAGCATCATCTGTTCTTGGGCGTGCCCTGCTATCATCTGGCGGCGACCCATCGCTTGCTTGGATTGGGCGGCCATCATCCGAAAATGACCCTATCGCCCCATTATCGCGCCGTTTTGGCGCAGGCGGTCACTTGACGGCGGATACGCTGGCGTTTTCGCGCTTGATAATCTCCAGAAGCGCATCGATTTTTGCGTGCAAGCGCAGGATTTCCAGTTCGGCGCGCAAATTCACTTCATAATCATGCGCGGCGGCAATGCGGTCTTTGGACGATTGGCGATTTTGGCTCATCATGATGATCGGTGCCTGAACCGCCGCAACCGTTGACAGCATCAGGTTCAGAAAAATGAACGGATAAGGGTCAAAGGCTTTGCCCAATTTGCCCAATATCTCAGTGTTCAAAAGCATCCAGCCAAGCAACACAGCGGCAAAGACCATGATGAATTTCCAGGATCCACCCACTGCCGCAACCTTGTCCGACAGGCGTTCACCAAAGGTCGCCTGTTCGTCGACAATATCACCAACATCACGGCTGGTGCGTTGCACATGGTGAATATGGTGCAACACCTTGGCCTCTTCAGCCTCCAACTGGTCGAGCGACTTTCCAAGCAGATCAAGCGCCAGTTTTTCGACGGACGGCAGTTCTTTCATGTCAATACTCCTGCAATGTTCGAACCGGTCGGCGCACGCTTTGTTTATCCAAGCGCCTCCGCGATGAGCTGGCGCGAATTTTCAATACCATATAATGCGATGAAGCTGCCCATGCGGGGCCCAGCGCTTGAACCCAAAAGCGTTTCGTACAAGGCCTTGAACCAGTCACGCAGATTTTCAAATCCGCCCTCTTTGCCAATTTCATAGACGATGTTTTGAATATCCTCTGCACTGGCATCGGCGGGCAATTCCGCCAGCCGCGCATCCAGCGTTTGCAAGGCGGCAATCTCGACGCCTTCGGGCTTACGCTTTTGCAAGGTCGGCGCGACGAAATCGCGGTTATAGGCCAAGGCAATCGGGATCAACTCGGCCAGCTCCGGCGCGTTTTCGGGCGAGACATTATCGGCATAATTGCCGAGATAGGCCCAAACCTGTGCCTCGGTCGCGCCAGCGCCCATCACGCCGACAAGGTTCAGCAATAGGCCAAAGGTCACGGGCGGCTGCCCGCTGGGCACTTGGCCATTGTGGACATGATGCACAGGGTTGCCCAACCGCTTTTCAATCGGTTGCTCATGCCATTGCGCGCGGAACTGAAAATATTCGTCCACCGCCTTTGGTACCACGCCCAAATGCAGTTGCTTGGCACTTTTGGGTTCGCGGAAGGCGTAAAAAGCTACGCTGTTTTCCGTGCCATATTTCAACCAATCTTCAAGCGCGAGGCCATTGCCCTTGGACTTGGAAATCTTCTCGCCTTTTTCGTCGAGGAACATTTCGTAAATCAAGCTTTCGGGCGGACGTCCACCGAGCACGCGCGCGATCTTACCCGATTGCACGCCGCTGTCGGTCAAATCCTTGCCATACATTTCATAATCAACGCCCAACGCGACCCAGCGCATAGCCCAGTCGACCTTCCATTGCAGCTTTGACTTGCCGCCCAAGATCGATTGCGTGACCATATCGCCATCGTCCTCGAACCGGACAAGGCCAGCTTCGGCATCGACAACCTCAACGGGGACTTGCAGCACTACACCGGTCTTCTCACTGATCGGCAATATCGGCGAATAGGTCGCGGCGCGCTCCTTGCGCAAGGTAGGCAGCATGATGTCCAATATGCCCTGATAATTGCGCAGCACATTCTTGAGCGCATCGTCAAACACACCGCTTTCATATTGCGACGCGGATGAGATGAATTCATATTCAAAGCCGAACTGATCCAGAAAATCGCGCAGCATCGCATTGTTATGCGCGGCAAAGCTCTCGAACTTTTCAAACGGATCCGGAATGCGCGACAAAGGCTTGCCCAAATGTTCGGCGAGCATATTTTGGTTCGGCACATTGTCCGGTACCTTGCGTAGGCCATCCATATCGTCGGAAAATTCAATCAAGCGCGACGGCGCATCTGACAGGGTCCGGAACGCATTGCGCACCATCGTTGTGCGGAGCACTTCGTTAAAGGTGCCGATATGCGGCAAGCCCGATGGGCCATAGCCACATTCGAAGATAATGGCCTGACCATCGGCCTTGCCATTTGGATAGCGTTTCAGCAAACGCCGCGCCTCTTCATAAGGCCAGGCTTTAGATGCCAATGCTATGTCGCGAAGGTCAGTCACGTGTTGCTCTTTCGTTCCAAATACGCCTATCAGGGCTGATGGAAACTCCACTAGCCTTTCCTGCGCTCCATGCAAGCCATGCCGGTATTTGGGTGCGCAACAGCGACGGACAATTGCAAAGTATAAGCAAGGGCGAAGCGGCGGGCCGCGCAGCGGAAACGCCGATAGTCATGCTCAATGCCCCTTTGGTCGCACAAAGACTGGGCTATCCTGATTTGTCGGGGCTGGACCTTTTGGAGCTATATGCCTTTATCTACCCCGCGCGCTTTGCTGTGCCGACGCCCAAGGGGTTGGCAAAAACGCTAAACCTGTCTGCGCCTGCAACCGATAAAGAGGTTCCGTTGTTCTTACTGCGCGCTGCGCATAATTTGCTGTCGGTGCTGGGCGACCCCGCTTGGGCGGAACGCGAAGGGGCGTGGGATTCGGCGCAAGCGTTGATGCGGCTGCGTTGGCCATGGGCCAATCTGGTGTTGGCTGCACTCAAAAAGCCAGAGCGTCCCGAACGCTGGTTGTTCAGCCGCTTGCCGGAGTGGGAGGAAGCCCCGCCGCGCACCCCGCCCCGCGTCGTGACATTGCAGGCCGATGCCGTGCAAGACCGCTTGGCATCGTTGGTCGGCGGTTCTGCGGAAACGCGGCAGGGCCAGCGCGATTTTGCCCAAGCGGCGGCCAATATTTTCGCACCGCGCAAGGGCAAAAGCGAACCGCATATGCTGCTAGCCGAAGCGGGCACGGGTATTGGCAAGACGCTTGGCTATTTGGCTCCCGCCAGCCTCTGGGCCACCGCCGCCGATGGCACCGTATGGATTTCTACTTTCACCAAGGCGCTGCAACGGCAATTGGTGCGCGAAGCAAAACGCATTTACCCCGACCATGACACATTCAAGTCCAAGGTCGTGGTGCGTAAGGGCCGCGAAAATTATCTGTGCCTGCTAAATCTGGAAGATGCCTTGCAAGGCGGCTTTGCCGGACGCGCGGCGATCCTTGCGCATCTGGTCGCGCGCTGGGCGGCTTATTCGCATGATGGCGATATGATTGGCGGTGATTTGCCCGGTTGGCTACCGACCTTGTTCCGGCGCAATGGCTCGACTGCTTTGACCGACCGGCGCGGCGAATGCATTTATGCCGGATGCCCGCATTATAAGAAATGCTTCATTGAACGCGCCGCACGTTCATCGGTGCAGGCCGACATTGTCATCGCCAATCACGCGTTGATGATGGTCAACGCCGCGCGCGGGCGGGATGAACAAAACCGGCCCAGCCGGATCATATTTGACGAAGGCCATCATCTGTTCGATGCTGCAGATTCGATGTTTGCCGCCGCGCTGACAGGCCAAGAAACGATTGAGCTGCGCCGATGGGTCATTGGCCCCGAAGGCAAGGCACGCGGGCGGCGGCGCGGGCTTTCGGCGCGGCTCGCCGATGTCGCCTCTTATGATGAAGAGGGCGGCCTAGCCATTGAAATGGCGCGTGTCGCCGCCGAAGCTTTGCCCGGCGACGGGTGGCTTGCGCGCTTGTCCGAAGGGACGCCATCAGGCCCAATTGAGCATTTGCTCGCCGCCATTCGGGCGATGGTGTTTGCCCGCGACGAAACCAACGCGACCGAAAGCGGCTATGGTCTGGAGACTGAGCTTGCCGACCCTGATCCGCAAGTCATTGACGCCGCCGCCGATGCTGCCATTGCACTGGAGGCGTTGGCAAGGCCGCTGACGATATTGGGGCAGCGGTTGGAGGCTATGATAGCCGACCCACCCGATTGGCTCGATGGCAGCGCCCGCGCGCGCGTTGAGGGCGCAACCGCAAGCTTAAGCTGGCGCATCGATACATTGCGCGCATGGATATCCATGTTGGCGCGCGCCGTCGGCCCCATTGACCCTGAATATGTCGACTGGCTGGCGATTGACCGGTTTGAAGGGCGCGAAATGGACATTGGTATGCACCGCCGCTGGCTCGACCCGATGAAGCCCGTGGCAGAAATTGTGCTGAAACCCAGCCATGGCGTGCTCGCGACATCGGCCACCTTGCGCAGCGGTGGCGATTGGCAAAATGCCGAAGCGCGCACGGGGGCCAGTCATCTGGATAGGCCCGCAACGCATTTTTCGGCGATCAGCCCATTTGACTATAGCGCGCAGGCCGAAGTGCTGATTGTCACGGATATTAAAAAGGGCGATGCTGCCGCCTTGGCAGGGGCCTATGCGGCCTTGATTACCGCATCGGGCGGCGGCGTGCTGGGCCTGTTCACCGCGATACGGCGGTTGCGTTCGACTTATGCGCGCATCGCCGACCGCTTGGCGCGCGATGGCCTGCCTTTGTACGCGCAACATGTGGACCCGATTGATACCGGAACATTGGTCGACATATTCCGCGATGACCCACATGCCAGCTTGCTGGGCACCGACGCATTGCGCGATGGGGTGGATGTTCCCGGTCACTCATTACGACTGGTTGTCATGGAGCAAATTCCATGGCCCCGCCCCGACATATTGCACCGCGCGCGGCGTTTGAAACAGGGCGGCATGGATTATGATGATCGCATCATCCGCGCCAAAATGGCGCAGGCCTTTGGCCGCCTGATCCGCAGCGCCGGCGACAAGGGCCATTTTGTGCTTTTGTCATCGGCGGTACCCAGCCGGCTTTTGTCGGCATTCCCGCCGGGTACACCCATTCGCCGCGTGACATTGGAAGAAGCGGTTAAATCGGTGAAATCAGGTCTTTCGTCTGACACAAATTTGCGGCAGGACGCTTCAAAGCCGTTGGAAGAGAGCAACCCGATTTGACCTTTACCCTTACCTTGTTCCGCCATGCCAAATCGAGCTGGGATGACACGGTCCCGCGGGACTTTGACCGTCCGCTCAATAAGCGCGGCGAAAAGGCAGCGGTCACTATGGGCGTTTGGGCCAAGCGCAACGGATTGACCTTTGACCATGTGGTCGCCAGTCCCGCCGTGCGCGTGATTGATACCATTGACCAATTTGTGAAGGGCACAGGCGGACGCATGGACCCCAATTGGGACCGCCGAATTTATCTCGCCTCGTCTGCGACGTTGATGGACGTGCTGCGCGATCAGTCCGATGAACATAAAAATCTGTTGATGGTCGGGCATAATCCGGGGCTAGAAGATCTGGTATTCGACATTTGTCCCGATGATGGCACCTCGCCGTTGCGCGATTTGGTATGGGAGAAATATCCAACGGCGGCAATTGCGCGGATGGAATTGAACATCACCTGCTGGGCTGAACTGGAGCGCAGATGCGGACATCTGACGCATTTCATCCGGCCCCGCGACCTCGATCCCGAACTCGGGCCCGAAGACGAATGACACCCGTTATTTGGCGCGCCGCCAATGCGGATGATGCCGAAGCGCTCGCATATCTGGGCGCGGCGACGTTCATGGCCACGTTCGCCTTTGACCATCCCGGCCAACCGCTAATGGAGCATCTGCGGCAAGAACATAGCGCCGCATATTACGCCGCGGCGCTCCGCGATCCGGCAACTGATATCCTGCTAGGCGAAACCCCGCTGGGCGCGCCTATTGGCTACGCTATGGTCACGCCTGCGGCACATCCCAAGTTGCAGCAGGATGGTGATATCGAACTCAAGCGCATCTATTTGCTGGGCCCATGGCAGGGCGGTGGGTACGGCAAAGACCTGTTAGATCTCGTGTTCGCGCTGACCGAAAAACGCGCGGCAAAGCGCCTATTGCTGTCCGTCTACGAAAAAAACGTCCGCGCCATTGGCTTTTACGAACGGGCTGGATTTGCGGCAATTGGCGAAACAATCTTCATGGTCGGCCCAGTGCCGTTTCGCGACCTCGTTTATGCGCGGAATATCGCCTAATCAGGCTGCGGCCAAAGCGGACGCCAGCCGGTCGCGCACTGCCTGCAAAGCGCCAAAATCGAACGCAGCAACGGGTGATAGCTTTGGCGCAGGTGCATTTGACGGCACATCCTGCGTCCCGCCTTCCGTCAGGAAACGCCGTGCGCCCTTCACGGTATAGCCTTCTTCATATAATAAACGATGGATAGTGTGTAGCAATGCCACATCGTCGGGCCGATACAGCCGCCGACCACCGGCACGCGTCAGCGGACGCAACATGGGAAACTGTTCTTCCCAATAACGTAAGATATGCGTCCGAACGCCCAACGCCTCCGCCATTTCACCAATATTACGGAAGGCGTCAGCCGATTTTTCGCGCATAAAAGTTATTTAACCTTTTGACGCATGCCTTGGCTTGCACGGAATGTCAGAACCCGGCGTGGCGTAATCGGCACTTCAACACCCGTTTTCGGGTTACGGCCGACACGCTCTGCTTTGTCGCGCAGAACAAAGGTGCCAAAACCAGAAATTTTGACATTTTCGCCATCAAGTAAAGCGTTGGTCATATGACCCAAAATCGATTCAATCATCGCCGCAGCGTCTGCACGCGACAAACCGATTTGACGGTTGAGCATGTCGGCCAAATCGGCGCGCGTTAATGTTCCTGCATCAGCCATGTTTGTCTCCGTACCGTAACTTTTAATCTTCGGGGCATAGCATACAATAGAAATTCGAATTGTAAAATAGCGATAATTTGGGAAATTACATCCGTATGATGGATGCGCCCCAAGTGAATCCGCCCCCCATGGCTTCCAAAACGACAATGTCCCCAGTTTTAATCCGGCCATCGCGCACCGCGACATCTAAGGCCAAGGGAACCGACGCGGCGGATGTATTTGCGTGCTGATCAACCGTCAGGACAACTTTGCTCGGATCAAGCGCCAATTTCTTGGCCGTGGCCTCAATAATTCGGGCATTCGCCTGATGTGGAACGACCCAGTCGATGTCGGCTGGCGTCAATTCGGTCGCGGCAAGCACCTCATGCAATACATTGGTGAGATTGGTCACGGCATGGCGGAACACCTCGCGCCCCTTCATCCGCAATTTGCCGACGGTACCCGTGGTGGAGGGGCCGCCATCGACATATAATAATGCATTATGCTGCCCATCGGCATGCAATTTCGTCGCCAGCGCCCCGCGCGTGCCAACTTCACCCGACAGAACAACCGCGCCAGCACCATCACCGAAAAGCACGCATGTCGTGCGGTCTTCCCAGTCCAATATGCGGCTAAATGTTTCGGCGCCGATGACTAATGCATTATGCGCGGACCCTGCGCGGATCATGCTTTCCGCCACGGAAAAAGCATAAAGAAAACCCGAACACACCGCCGCCACATCAAAGGCAACGCCGCCATTGCAGCCAAGCGCATGTTGCACGATGGTGGCCGAAGCAGGAAATGTCTGATCGGGCGTTGCGGTCGCTAAAATGATGAGATCAATGTCACTTGCCGCCATGCTCGCCGCGTCGAGCGCCTTGCGCGATGCCTCGATCGCTAGGCTGGATGTTGTTTCATCGGCTTCGGCAATGTGGCGGAATTTGATACCGGTCCGCTCGGTTATCCATGCATCGGTTGTATCGACCCTATTGGCCAGTTCCGCATTCGAAATGCGGCTGCGTGGAAGCGCCGACCCAGTGCCCTTGATAACGGCACGAAGAGCGACTGCGGTCACTCGGCCTGTATCCGCGCGAGATCTTGCGTGATGCGCGCTGTAATATCTTCTTCAACCAATCGCGCCGCAACTTCGACGGCATTGGCCACGCCCTTGATATTGGCGCTGCCATGGCTTTTGACGACCACGCCATTCAGCCCCATGAACACCGCGCCATTATGATTATTGGGGTCAAGATGATGCCGCAGCAATTCGGTGGCGGGCCGCGATACGAGAAATCCAAATTTTGAACGGATGGAGCTGGTGAAGGCCCGGCGCAAAAGATCGGTCACGAACCTTGCCGTGCCTTCAATCGACTTCAACGCGATATTGCCGGTAAAGCCATCACAAACCACGACATCACATTCGCCACGGTTGATTTTGTCAGCCTCAACAAAGCCCTGAAAGTCCATATGCAGGCCAGTCGCATCGCGCAAATGCTGCGCCGCGTCGCGCAATTGGTCCGTGCCCTTCATTTCTTCGGTACCGATGTTTAACAAGCGAACACGCGGGCGGTCAAAGCCGAAAATGATACGCGAATAGGCCGCACCCATGACAGCAAACTGGACAAGGTTTTTCGCTTCACATTCAGTGTTGGCGCCCAGATCGAGCATCACCACATCGGTGTCTTCGAGCGTCGGCAGCAAAGCGGAAAGGGCTGGCCGGTCGATGCCGGGCATTGTGCGTAGGGCAAGTTTGGCGGTGGCCATCAATGCGCCGGTATTGCCGCCGCTCACGGCCGCGCTGGCATGGCCGGACTTCACGGCTTCAATCGCCATGCCCATCGAGCTGGTCTTGGCCTTGCGCAGGGCCGCGCTGACCTTGTCATCACCTGTGACGACAACATCGCTATGCAGAATTTCGGAAGCGGCGCGCAAATTGGGGTGCTTATCGAGCGCAGATTTAATCTGCGTTTCGTCGCCCACCAATAAAAATTGGAAGCATTCATGCCGATGCCGCGCTAAAGCCGCGCCTGCGATCATCACAGGTACGCCTTCGTCACCGCCCATCGCGTCAATGGCGATACGCGGTTTCATCGACACCAGCTATTCTCCTTAAACAGGATTAGGCGACTGCCACCACTTCGCGACCATTATAATGGCCACAGGCGTCGCACAGATGGTGTGGACGCTTCAGTTCGCCGCAGTTGGCGCATTCTTGGTACGCAGCAACCTTAAGCGAATCATGGCTACGACGCATGCCGCGCTTCGAAGGGGATGTTTTTCTTTTGGGGACAGCCATTTCGGCACCTGTTCCATTTCAAAATCAATAAGTTCTAAGACCTGTTAGGGGAAAGAGATGGTCGTGGCAAGCAGTCGCCAGAATCAGCCTCATTCATCCGCACATGTCTGTGTGAGCGGCGCGCTATACTTGTTTTTCGGTGCTTTGCAAGCCGAGAGATAGCAGTTAGGGTCGGGATCTCAAACTGGGAGAGAATATATGTTAAGTTTACCCGTCACCCTTACAATTGCCGCAGGTGCAGCATTGGTGAATATCTGGCTCATGCTCCGTTGCGGTCAGGCGCGCACCAAGGAAAGCGTATCGATTGGCGATGGCGGCAATGAATTCGTTATCCGCCGGATGCGCGCGCACGCGAACTTTGTCGAAAGCGCGCCGTTCATTTTGATACTCATCGCCGCGCTTGAGGCGACAAGCGGAACCAGCCAATGGCTTTGGGGCCTTGGCATTGTCTACATTGTCGGTCGCCTTGCGCATGGCCTTGGCATGGATGGTGGATCATTGGGCAAGGGCCGCATGGTCGGCACGCTGACCACGATGATTACTTTGCTTGCCCTTGCTGGCTGGGCCTTGTGGAACGTCTACGCCGCAATCCTTTAACCTAATCTAACCTATCGAGCCGCAAGCACATCGTCTGCCACAAAGGCGTTGTGCTTGCGCTCATAGCCAAATTGGCTGGTTGGGCCGTGGCCGGGAATGAAGGTTACATCATCGCCCAATGGCCACAGCTTCGTCGTGATCGCATGGATAAGGTCGGCATGATTGCCGCGCGGGAAATCGGTGCGACCAATCGACCCTTGAAACAGCACATCCCCCACAATCGCCAAACGGCTGGGTTGGTGATGGAAAATGACATGTCCGGGCGTATGGCCAGGGCAATGAATGACATCGAGCGTCAGATTGCCCACGGTCACCGTGTCGCCGTCAACCAACCAGCGATCCGGCTCAAAACTATGCGCTTCCATGCCATAGCGCGCACCGTCACCGTCGAGCTTCTCAATCCAGAAACGGTCATCTTCATGCGGGCCTTCAATTTTCAGGCCCAATTCTTGCGCCAGCATGCCTGCTTGTCCGCAATGGTCAAGATGACCATGCGTCACCAATAATTTTTCAAGCTCAACGCCCGTTTGCGCGACAGCAGCCTTTAACTTGTCGAGATCACCACCAGGGTCAACCAACGCGCCCTTGTTCGTTTCGGTGCACCAAAACAGCGTGCAATTCTGCTGCAACGGGGTGACGGGAATGATCGCAGCCTTTAGCGGCGGCGTCTGTGTGGGTGTGGATGTGACGTTAGACATAGATATTCATGTGCCGCACACAAGCGGCCGAGGCAAGCCTTCAAAGCCGCCGCCCTGCCCATACCACCCTGCCGATGATTGCGACAGTTGCGCCGTCCACATCGGGCCAAGCGGGATAGGCCGGATTATCCGACAAAACCGACAAACGCCCGCTGGGCCCGCTGGCCAGCCGTTTGACCATCAAGACATCATCCAGCCGGATGACATGAATGCCGTCGCGTAACGGGCCAGCCGCCGCGCGGTTGTCGACCATGATGTCATCGCCATGGTTCAACGTGGGCGCCATCGAATCGCCCTCCACCTGAATCAGCGAGAGCTTGGCAGGATCCAGCCCCTGCTTACGCAGCCATTTTTCGTCAAAGCCGATTTTCCCCGCGAGCGTTTCGCGGCCCGGAATCGCACCCGGCCCCGCCGACGCGCCAACCGCCAGCTTTGGAATAAGCCGCATCCCCGTTCGGGTCGCACCCGCGTCCGGCCCGCCCAACACGCTTTCGTCCACACCAAAATATCGCGCCAATATTCCGCGTTCCGTTTCGGGCAGTTTTTTGGGCGATCCGCGCTTAATAAATTGTTGAATATAGGTCGGATTACGGCCGACCAGCTTCGATAGACCCGCAAAATCTTCTGCATTTTCCGCGATCAAGCGCTCCAACGCAGCCCTTGGATCTTCCCGCATATTGTTCCCTCCGGTTCGGTTGGAAATTTCCTAGACTTGTAGGATTTATCCTATCACTTTTGTTCTATATTTGTTCTTACTGATTCGGGCAAGCCAATCCGGGTCGAACGTGGAGGATACAACATGCACATCACGCGCCTAATTGAGCGGTTCCTTCGGGAACAGCAGCTGCCACCGACCAAATTCGGCCGCTTGGCGGCGGGTGACCCGCGGCTTGTGCTGGACATACGCATGGGCCGAGAAATTAGACCCGAAATGGAGCTAAAACTCCGAAAGTTCATGTCCACTTATGGTCAGCAAACGCGCATGGATGGGGGTAATCGGCCATGAATGTGCGGACACAATCGGGCGCTTTTATAAACGCCTTGCGCGCCATCATCCCCGTTGCAGACATAGGCATATTGCACGAACGACCATGGCATAGCCTTACCTTTTCGGGGACGCAAATTGGCCTATCAGTGCACATGCAGGATGGAACATGGCATGGCAATGTGGCGGCGCTGTCGCAGATGTTGGCCGAACATGAATTTGATTTGCCCCGCCACATAGTCGCCGACATTGCGATATCGCAGGCCATTATGAACCAAGGCGCGCAATGTCTGATCATCGATGCTTTAGTGCTGGATAGCTAGGGTCAGGGCCTAAGACACCGCAAAACTTGTGCACCGCCGCCATCGACCGTAAACAAGGTGCATGACCACACACACCGCACCGACCTTACCGCGCATCGCTCCAGAAGCCATTGGCACGCATCTGCAAAGCTATTGGGACGCCCTGACCATCTGGGTGCAGACCAATTATGTCGAACTGGCTATTGCTTTGGCGGCGGCCATCACGGTGTTTATTGCGCTAAGCTGGCTGAAAAGAATTGCCGCAAATGTCGCGCGCGCCAGCGAGCACCGCGCGCATCTGAAATCCATTATCGCCCGCACCTTGGCGCGCACGAGCAAATTTTTCCGCGTCATGGTGTCGATTGAATTGGTCAACCAAATTGCCAATGCACCTGCGGCGCTGACCCACACCGTCGATATATTGTTCACCATCGCGATTGTTATTCAGGTCGCCATTTGGCTGCGCGAAATCATCTTGGGCTTGATTGAACGGCGTGCAGGCGAAGGCATTCATGAACATGACACGCTGCAAAGCGCGATGGTGCTCATTCGCTTGCTCGTCAGCTTCGTCTTATTTGCGGTGGCCGCGATTGTGGTGCTCGACAATTTGGGCGTCAATGTCACGGGTCTCGTGGCCGGACTTGGCGTGGGCGGCATTGCCATCGGCTTGGCCGCGCAAGGTATTTTCTCCGACCTATTTGCCGCCATATCCATCATTTTCGATAAGCCGTTCCGGCGCGGCGACACGGTGTCTTATGACAATACGATTGCACGGGTTGAGGTCATCGGGATGAAAAGCACGCGGCTTCGCGCGCTGACGGGGGAAGAGAAGATTATTTCCAACAGCAAATTGCTGGAGAAGGAAATCACCAACAACACCATGACCTTGTATCGGCGCGTCACCTTCGTGCTCACCCTTGTGTATCAAACGCCCCCTGCCCTGGCCCGCCGTGTGCCGGACATTCTGCGCCAAGCGGTGGAAGCGAACAATGCGCAATTCATCCGCGCGGGTTTCAACAATTTTGCCGCAAGCTCGCTCGATTTTCATGTGGTGTTCGATATTGAAAGCGATGATGTCGAAGACATGTTTCAGGCGCGCCACAATATTGGCATCGCGATTATCGACAGCTTCGCCCGCGAAGGGATATCTTTTGCCTATCCCACACAGACGACTTTCACCGCCGCGCCAGACGGCACGATGGTGATGCCATATGCCGCGCCACCCAAAACACCCAAGGTGCCTTCAAAAAGCTGATTCGCCGTTTACAGGTCAAAGCGCCGCTAGCATGCCGTAACGGCAAATAAGCGGGGCTTGTATTGCGCGTTTGAAACCGCCACGATACGATCAAATTAGGAAGCAGGAGACTCCGTATGACCGCAATTACACCCGCTGAACTCGCAACCAAAGTCGGCGAAAATATTGGCGTATCGGAATGGATTTTGGTGGATCAGGACATGATCAACAAATTTGCCGATGCCACGGGCGATCATCAATTCATTCACATTAACGAAGAAATGGCCAAGCAGACGCCGTTCGGCGGAACTATTGCCCATGGTTTTCTGACCTTGTCTTTGTTCCCAGTGATGAGCGCCAAGTCCGATTGCCCCAAGGTTGCGGGCGTCAAAATGGGCGTCAATTATGGCGGCAACAAAACCCGTTTTCTCGCCCCTGTCCGTTCGGGCAAGCGCGTACGCGGCCATTTTAAACTGCTGGAGCTTGCTGAAAAGCGCCCCGGCCAATGGCAACAGACGCTTGAATTCACTGTCGAGATTGAAGGTGAGGACAAACCCGCCCTTCAAGCTGAATGGATCAGCCAGTTTTTCGTATAATTTTCATTTTAAGGAATCTCTCTCATGCGTGACGCAGTAATCGTATCCACCGCCCGTACCGCCATTGGCAAAGCCTATCGCGGCGGGTTCAACGCAACATCGGGCGCAACGCTCGGCAGCTATTCCTTGCAGGCCGCTGTTGCGCGCGCTGGCATCGAAGGCGGCGAAATCGACGACGTTCTCTGGGGCTCCGCGCTGCAGCAGGGCACACAAGGTGGTAACCTTGCACGCCAGGTTGCGCTGCGCGCTGGCCTGCCTGTGTCGGTATCGGGCATGACGATGGATCGCCAATGTTCGTCGGGCCTGATGTCGATTGCGACCGCAGCCAAGCAAATCATCGTCGATAATGTCGATGTGATGGCGGCTGGCGGACAAGAATCGATCTCATTGGTGCAAACCAAGGAAATGCGCGTTCAGCCAGATCGTGAACTGATCGAAATGCACAATGCCATTTACATGCCAATGCTGCAGACCGCGGAAGTTGTCGCCAAGCGCTACAATATCAGCCGCGATGCGATGGACGAATATGCCCTGCAATCGCAGCAGCGCACCGCCGCTGCACAGGCCGCTGGCTATTTCGACGCTGAAATCGTGCCCGTGACCACGGTCATGAACGTCGTGAACAAGGAAACGGGCGAAGTCAGCCAGAAAGACGTGACCATCGCCAAGGATGAAGGCAATCGCGCCGATACGCAGCTTGCCGGTCTGCAAGCGCTGCAGCCTGTGCTTGGCCCTGACATGACAATCACTGCCGGTAACGCAAGCCAGTTGTCCGACGGTTCATCGGCCTCCATCCTGATGGAAGCAAAATTGGCTGAGAAAAAGGGCCTCAACCCGCTTGGCCGTTATGTCGGCATGGCGGTTGCAGGCACGGAGCCGGACGAAATGGGCATTGGTCCCGTATTCGCCATCCCCAAATTGCTGCAGCGTTTTGGCCTGAAGATGGACGATATCGGCATCTGGGAACTGAACGAAGCATTTGCCGTACAGGTCCTCTACTGCCGCGACAAATTGGGCATTCCAAACGAATTGCTGAACGTCAATGGTGGGTCGATTTCGATTGGCCATCCTTATGGCATGACAGGCGCACGCTGCACGGGCCATGCCTTGATTGAAGGCAAGCGTCGCGGTGCGAAATATGGTGTTGTCACCATGTGCGTTGGCGGTGGCATGGGCGCCGCTGGGCTCTTCGAAATCTTTTAATCGCAAATAAGGAACAGCCTCATGTCCGCCATTGGTGTAATCGCAACGTTAACCGTTGCCGAAGGCAAGAACGCAGATTTTGAGGCTGTTTTTGCAGAATTGTCTGCAGCGGTTCGGGCCAATGAACCGGGGAATGTTTTTTACACGCTCACCCGGTCACGGTCCAACCCGCAAGTTTACAAAGTGCTGGAGCAATATGTCGATCAAGACGCGCTCACCGCACATGGCGCCAGCGACTATTTCAAGGCCGCTGGCCCCAAGCTAGGCGCATGCCTCGCCGGTGCACCTGATATTGAGTATCTTGACGGCCTTTAAGGCTTAAAATCTGCATTAGGCCGGGAACAGGCGTCCGTTTGCAAAGCGGAAACCGCCCGGCCGATCCTTTTGCAATAACGCAGGTCCATCAAGGTCAACCCAAGACGCCGTCTGCGCCACCAGAAACGCCGCCTGAATGGCAAGGCTGGTCGACAGCATACACCCGACCATGACGTCCATCTTTGCGCTCTCAGAAGCCTTACGGAGCGCCAGAGCCTCGGTCAGGCCGCCCGCTTTATCCAGCTTGATATTCACGCCCTGATATAATCCGGCGAGGCGCGGAACGTCCGCCGCCACATGGCAGCTTTCATCAGCAAAAATAGGAAGCGGTGCGGATAGGTTGGCAAGCGCGGCGTCTTGTCCCGCAGGCAAGGGTTGCTCAATCATCGCCACGCCCAGCGACTTGAGGATTTCCGCCTCAGCCGCAATATCCAATGCGCCCCAGCTTTCATTGGCGTCCACAATGATACGCGCTTTGGGTGCGCCCGCGCGCACCGCAGCAACACGGTCACGGTCCGCATCGCCATTTAGTTTGAGCTTCAATACGCCATAGCCAGCCTCGGCCGCTGCCCGTGCATCGGCATGCATCGCAACGGGCGTGCCCAAGGAAATGGTGAAGGCAGTCTCCAACGGCACGGGCGGCGATTTTATGCCAGTCACTGCCCATAACGGCTGTCCTGCCTGCTTGGCCTCCAAATCCCACAGCGCACAGTCCAGCGCATTGCGCGCCGCGCCGGGTGGTAGTTCGGATTGCAAAAGCGCGCGTGCCATCGGGACAGGCTGCGCGGCGATTGCGTCGGTGACGCGCGCAATCTGGCGCGCACATTCTTCGGCGGTCTCGCCGCGATAATAAATCGCCGTGCCCTCACCCTGTCCGATATGCGTGCCATCGCTGACCGCGACTACGACCAGGTCGACAAATGTCTTCGCCCCGCGCGCGATGGTAAAATGGCCGTTGACTGGCCAGCGTTCGACTGTAGCCTTAACATGCAGGGTCATCGCTGAAAACCCGCAGAAATCCGTGCTGCACAAAATACTATTAAGCAGGTCCAAATAGCGGGTAACATAAGGTCGCTCAATTGTGGCTGGATATCCAATTTTCGACAATAGGCGCAATTTTTTCGCGCCATTTACTGCCGTTGAAAATGCCATAATGGCCGACTTCCGGTGCCATATGATATTTTTTGAACGCCGCAGGCAATCCAGTCGCAATGTTCAACGCGGCCTGTGTCTGGCCCAATCCGCTAATGTCGTCGCGTTCACCCTCAATCGCCAACAAGCCAATATCGGTGATGGCCGCAGGATCCACCAGCTTGCCACGATAGTTGAATTCACCCTTGGGTAACAAATGACGCTGAAACACTGTATCCACGGTTTGCAGGTAGAATTCCGCCGTCATATCGCAGACCGCGCGATATTCGTCGTAAAATTCCTTATGCCGATCCGCACTTTCCCCATCGCCTTTCACAAGGTCGGAGAACATCGACCAATGGCTCATCATATGATTGCCCAAGTTCATCGACATAAAGCCCGAAAGCTGAAGAAAACCGGGGTATACGCGGCGGCCAGCGCCCTTGTAATAAGGCGGGACAGTCGCGATCACATTTTGCACAAACCATTCATGCGGACGCTGGGTCGCGTGGTTGTTCACCGCCGTTGGCGCTTCGCGCGTATCGATCGGCCCACCCATCATCGTCAATGTGCGCGGACGCAACGGATGATCCTTTGCGCTCATCACGGCTGCCGCGGCATAGGCTGGAACCGACGGCTGGCAGACGGCCAACATATGCGCGCCGCGCCCGCCTGCGTCGGGACCGAGAAATTCGAGCCACTCAATCAGATAATCAATGTAGGTTTCAAGATCGAAGCCACCACCTGTAAGCGGCACATCGCGCGCATCTTTCCAATCGGTGATGTAGACATCATGCGTGACCATCATGCGCTCTACTGTCCCGCGCAATAGCGTCGCAAAATGCCCAGACATAGGCGCGCAGATCAGGAGCCGTGGCTTTGCACAGCTGCCTTCGTAAACGAAACGCTTCAATTGGCCGAATGGCTTGCGCGCTAGATTTTCTTCCTGAACCGCAAAATTTTTGCCGTCGATGACGACTTCGTTCAGGCCGAACGCTGGCTTTCCGCGCGGCAGAACCGAATGGGCAAAAACCTCAAGCGCTGACGCCGCTATGGGGGCCACGCCGCCGTTTTTGAACGGCGAAGGCAGCGCGCTAAGCCACTCTGCCTGTTTCTGCGCTACCCAGCCTGCACCGGCAAGCCAGCCCCGTTGAAGGTCATATCCGGTGTAAAGCATATTCAGGCCTTTAAAGTTCGCATCGGCATTATTCTGCCGCAATAGCGCGTAGCTTTACGCATTTATTGTGCATTGCACCATAGGAAAAGCGTTTACATTCTTCGTGGCGGATTGTTACCCGACCGCCGCACTGCTAGGCGAGCGCAATGACAAACGATATTTCCGATACGCCAACCATAGCTACATCCGAAGAAGCGGTTCCCGCCAAAGCTAAGCTTAACTTTGGCAGTTTGCGGATGATCGGGCATTTTACAATCCAATACCCGCGCCAGATTACTTATGCCCTGCTCGCGTTGATTGCAGCAGCAGCGTCTACGCTTGCTATTCCTTATGGCCTGCGCTTGATCATCGATGAAGGCTTTGTCAAAAATGGCGGGGATCCAGCGCCTTATTTCTATTTGCTGCTTGGCATCGTAGTTATCATCGGCGTTTCGACGGCGTTTCGTTTTTACTTTGTCAGTTGGCTCGGTGAACGTGTGGTGGGCGATATTCGTGTTGCGGTGCAGCAAAACCTATTGCGTTTAGCCCCGCGCTTTTTCGAAGAAAATCGCCCCGGGGAAATCGCCAGCCGCATGACCGCCGATACGGCGATTATCGAACAAATAGTTGGGACCACTGTGTCCGTTGCGCTTCGCAACATCTTTATCGGCATAGGCGGCGTGACCTTGCTTTTCGGCCTTGCGCCAAGCTTGACCATATGGTTACTCGCCGGCATTCCGGTCGTCGTTTTACCAATTGTGTTTCTGGGACGGCGGCTGGAGAAGGCATCACGTAAAAGCCAGGACAATGTCGCCAGCGTTGGCACGATCATTTCAGAAGCGCTAGGCGCAATCAAGATCGTTCAGGCCTTCAGCCAAGAAGGCCGCGAAGGTGAGCGCTTTGCCGACGCCGTCGAGGGTACATTCAATGCCGCGAAAAGGCGCATAAGGTTAAGGGCATTTCTAACGGCGCTCGTCATGGCCTTGATATTTGGCGGCATCACAATGCTCGTTTGGGAGGGCACCGACCAAGTTAAAGATGGCGTGATTTCGTCAGGCACTTTGTTTGCAGTCGTCTTATATGGCGCATTGGTCGCCGGGTCATTCGGGGCCTTAACCGAAGTCTATGGCGACCTTGTGCGCGCCTCGGGCGCGGCATCGCGTTTGGCAGAATTGCTGAACGAGGTGCCCGAGATAGCACCACCTGCCAACCCGGTTGTCATGCCGCCCGCGCGCGGGCAGTTGGAATTCCAACATGTCCGCTTCCGATATCCCACGCGGCCTGAGGTCGCTGCGCTCGACGATTTCAGCCTGAAAGTATCGCCGGGCGAAACCGTTGCGGTTGTCGGGCCATCAGGCGCAGGCAAATCAACCTTGTTCCAACTGGCCGAACGTTTTTACGACCCCGAAGTTGGCACTGTGCGCATTGACGGCGTCGTGCTAACCAGCGCGGACCCGGCCGAGTTTCGGCCCCGAATATCGTTGGTACCACAAGACACGGTGTTGTTCGCGGCATCCGCGCGCGACAATCTGCGTTACGGTAAATGGGACGCGAGCGACGATGCAATCTGGGCAGCCGCTGAAAAAGCTAACGCTGCGGGCTTCCTAAGTGAATTGCCAGAAGGTCTTGATACCTATTTAGGCGAAGGCGGCGCGCGGCTATCCGGTGGGCAGCGGCAACGGCTTGCCATTGCCCGCGCGTTGTTGCGCGATTCGCCGATCTTGTTGCTCGATGAGGCAACGAGCGCCTTGGACGCCGAAAGTGAGAAACTGGTGCAAGACGCGCTCGAGCGCCTGATGGTCGGGCGCACCACAATCGTGATTGCACACCGGCTGGCGACAGTGCGTTCTGCCGACCGTATCATTGTGATGGATCAAGGCAAAATTGTTGAAGAAGGCGATCATGCAAGCCTGAGCGCCGCGGGCGGATTATATGCGCGTCTCGCCAGCCTGCAATTTGACGCGTAAAAAGTCCAAACTAGTCGTTCACAACTAAGCAATAATGTCTGGAACCAATTGGTCTTCCAGACGCATGATCTGGTCCTTCAAGATCAGCTTTTTCTTTTTAAGACGGGCAATCTGAAGTTGGTCGACCAACGTCTGCGCAGTGAGCGCCTTTATGGCATCGTCAAGATCGCGATGCTCAATCTTCAGTTGTTCCAGTTGTTGTTGATAGCCGTCGTCGTTCATGTGCCTTTCTAAACAGACTGGAGCCAACAAGTCATCGTTAAAAAACGGCAGTGAAGGCGAGAGCTGGGTTTAGCCTGCGTCCTTACCATCATTATCGGCGAGACTCCCATCGGTATTCGTGATTTACTCCTTGGTTCAGAAAGCTGAGTCTCAGACTGAAGGAGAATGATGTGCATAATAATCATCTGTCCGCGCTTCGTAACAAGCATGCCGAACTCGAAGAAAAGCTGGCACGCGAAGAAAACAGGCCGCTCCCCGACAGCGCAACCATTCTCGATCTGAAAAAACAGAAGCTACATCTTAAAGAGATCATACTGCATGAAACGGCCTCAACCGGTTGACTACGAATAATTTAATAGTTTCTATCGCTTGCCTCTTCGGTCTCTGCTAGGTGGGGCAGATGGAAAGCGCTACCCGTTCTGCCCGCAATATCCTGACTGGTCTGCACGAGGTGATGGCCTCGAAAAATCATGCGCAGGGAAAGTTGAACCATGTGGTCAACATCATCGGAGAAGCGCTTTCGAGCGAAGTGTGTTCGATTTACCTGTTACGCGATGGCGCACTTGAATTATTTGCCACGCGCGGGCTGAACCAAGCGGCCGTGCACATTACGCGCTTGGGTCTGGGCGAGGGCCTAGTTGGGACAATTGCTGAAAATGTCGAAACGCTGAACCTAGACCAAGCGGCGGCGCATCCGAATTTCCGTTATGTTCCGGAAACAGGTGAAGAACGCTTTCACAGTTTTGCCGGCGTACCAATTGTCCGGTCCGAACGGGCAGTCGGTGTGCTCGCGGTCCAGCATGTCGAGCCGCGTAAATATGAAGAGGTCGAGATTGAGGCGCTTCAAACCGTCGCCATGGTGTTGTCGGAACTCATTGCCAACGCAGATCTAATTGACGAACCAAGTGCCCGGGGCAGTAATGAAACCGGCACGATTAGTCTCACAGGATTACCGCTAGTTAAAGGCGCGGCCGCTGGCGTCGCTATCTTTCACCAGCCAAATGTACGCATCGAGCACACGGTGGCCGAGGATATCGAAGCCGAGCGCCAACGCGTTTATTCCGCCTTCGATAAAATGCGTGAACAAATCGACCGCATGACGAGCCAGATAGATTTTGGCACTGGTGGAGAACATGAAGAGGTCATCGCGACTTACAAAATGTTCGCTTATGATGAAGGCTGGAGCCGCCGGATCAATGAAGCCATTGACAGCGGCCTAACCGCCGAAGCCGCGATTGAACGCGTTCAGCAACGCACGCGCATGCGCATGCGGCAGATTGACGACGCGCTGCTTGCTGATCGCATGCACGATCTGGAGGATCTTTCTAACCGATTGCTGCGTATAGTTTCGGGCCAAATGAGCACCGCTGCGCAACTGGGGTTAAAGAAGGATTCTATCCTGATTGCGCGCAATTTGGGCCCAGCAGAACTGCTGGAGTATGACAAAAGGCGCCTGCGCGGCGTGATTTTAGAAGAAGGCTCGCTTACCGCCCATGTGGTGATTGTGGCACGTGCCATGGGCATTCCTGTTCTTGGTCGGGTGCGCGGCATTCGGCACAAGGTGCGCGACGGCGACATGCTGTTGCTGAACGCCGATGACAAAAGTGTCATCGTGCGCCCTTCGTCTGCGGCAGAAGAAATATTCCAACATGATCTTGTTGATCGGCAGAAGAAAAAAGCACGCTACGCCGCCATGCGTGATGAAGCATCCGTCACTAAAGACGGTGTACCGGTTACGTTGATGATCAACGCAGGCTTGCGCGATGATATGTCAGCCTTGGCGACAACCGGCGCGGAAGGCGTGGGCCTTTTCCGAACCGAGTTCCAGTTTCTGATTTCGGCGACTTTGCCCCAACGCGAGCGGCAGCAGCGCTTTTACCGCGATGTTTTAGACGCAGCTGGCGACAAGCCAGTCATTTTCCGCACGTTGGATATAGGCGGAGACAAAGCGCTGCCCTATCTAAAAGACGAAACGAACGAAGAGGAAAACCCCGCATTAGGCTGGCGCGCGCTGAGACTGTCTCTTGATCACGCCGGATTGATGAAGGCCCAAGCGCGTGCATTGATTGAGGCAGCGGCCGGTCGTACGCTGAATGTCATGTTCCCTATGGTCTCTGAGCCATGGGAATTTGATGCGGCCAAGGCCATTTTCGATGGCCAGATTGAATTCTTGGGACGGCAGAAAAAAATACTACCCAGCAAAATCCGTTACGGCGCAATGCTTGAAGTCCCAGCTCTAGCTGAAACGCTCGACATACTGCTGCCCAAGATTAACTTTCTGTCCATTGGTACAAACGATTTGACCCAGTTCCTTTTTGCTGCGGACCGGGCAGATCCCCGCTTGGCAGAGCGCTATGATTGGCTGAGCCCCGCTATCCTGAGGTTCATTCGGCGGGTTGTTAAGGCTACCGAAGGCCACGACGTCGACGTAACGGTATGCGGAGAAATGGGTGGACGGACACTTGAGGCACTCGCTCTGATGGGCATTGGCATTCGTCGATTGTCGATCACACCAGCAGCGGTTGGGCCTATCAAGGCCATGATCCGCTCAACCAGCCATTCTAATATCCGCACAAAAATGGATGAGTTGCTCAACAATCCCACAGAAAATGTGCGCGAAGAATTGACAAGTTGGGCAATTGGTCAAGGTATTGAAATCGGATAAATAAATACACCTTAATTATTTGATTATCCGTAATTAATATTGACATTATTCAATTGGTGCCCATTATCTGCGCAACTGCACGCAGATATAGGTGAGCGGGTCGTGGAGATTGCAGTGGACGAAATGCCTCGTGTGGAAGCGGAGCCTATGACTGTAGGTGAAGAACTCAAGGCTGCGCGCGCGCGGATGGGCATGAGCTTAGCTGATCTTGCCGCAGAAACACGCGTACCTATGCGGCATTTGGAATCCATTGAGCGATCCGAATTCAGCGCATTACCAGGACATACATATACTGTTGGTTTTGTTCGATCTTACGCCCGTGCGGTTGCTCTAGACGATATTGCGATAGTGAATGCACTGCGTAGCGAGTTATCTAGCGGCGGACACGAAAGATATGAGGCCCCCCTGCAGAATTACGATCCAGCGGATCCTGCGCGCGTTCCTTCCAAAACCTTGGCATGGACAGCAGCGGCAGTTGCAGCTCTGGTTCTGGTCGCTTATCTAATTTTCAGAAGCTACGCATTAGCCCCAACAACGGCGCCGAAAACGCCAGCGCCCACAACAATGTCAGTGCTAACAGTACCCAAGCCGGTAGCAACTGTGAATGATGATATAGCCGTTGCTAAGGGTAGCATGGAAGAAAAAACTCCCCTGTCCAGAACATCATTGGTAGCCCCCTCAAATTAGTGAAGTCTGAAATTTCGGCCCGAGATTCGGACAAGTTTCAATTTTTTTTACCGAAATGCAGCGATGGCCTTTATCGCGGGATTGCTGTAAGCTATATCCTCAACTCGAGTTCAGTAAAGGGAAGTAACTCAATGTATTTTCGGCGCGTTATCCTTGGCGGCGCAGCTTTCGCGCTCAGCGCTCCCGCAATCGCGCAGGACGCGAACATTGACGGGCGTGTAGGCAAGCTCGAGAAAGAAATGCGTGCGGTTCAACGTCAGGTGTTCCCCAACGGTGCCGGCAAGTTTGTCGAGCCGGATATCCAGGCACCGACAGAGCCAAGCTCGACGAACAGCTCAACTTCTGCAACCGTCGATCTGGCCGCGCGTGTGGATGCGTTAGAGGGGCAGCTTGCAACGCTGACTGGGCAGATTGAATTGCAAGGGAACGACATGCGCGGACTTGAGGGCCGCATGAAGGCGCTTGAGGCGCAACTGGCTTCCCAGCAAAAATCGCCTGCGGAGACAGTTGTGCCAACGGCCACAGCGGCAGCGCCGAAAACTAAAGCTGGCGCAGTTTCGACAAAGTCTGCAGCCTCCGCCAAACCAAACCCGGCCCGCGTCGCTGCAGTTGCCGCGATCGAGCGCCCTGCGAGTGGCGATGCGTTCGAAGATGGCTACAATTATGGTTACCGCTTATGGGAAGCCAAATTCTATCCGGAATCACAAGCAACACTTGAGGAAATCGTGGCTAAATTTCCGAAGCATAAGCGTGCAAGCTATGCCCGCAATTTGCTTGGCCGAGTATGGTTGGACGACAAAAAACCAGCAACTGCTGTGAAGGTTTTTTACGAAAATTATAAGGCTGATCCACGTGGTGACCGCGCGCCGGATAGCTTACTTTTCTTGGGCTCAGCTTTGACTGACCTTGGAAAGGCAGCTGAGGCATGCGAAGCTTTTGGTGAATTGGCAAAGGCATATCCTGATGTGGCGAGCGGCCGCTTGGCCGAACGTCTTACATCCAGCAAAACAAGGGCCAAGTGCAAGTAACCCTAGAATCGGTCCTTCTTGACCGTTTTAAGGCTGCACTTTGTCGCCTAGATTGTGCTGAGGATCGCTTATTATGCGCGGTGTCGGGTGGCCCCGATAGCCTTGCCCTTTTGCTGTTAGCGCAGCACGCTTTGCCCGGCAAATTGGTTGCGGTAACTGTAGACCATCAATTAAGGCCAGAGTCCGCTGACGAGGCGCAAATTGTTGCGGAAATTTGCTGCAATTTTGGCATACCGCATGTTATTTTGACACCTGACGAAAAAATATCGGGCAATCTGCAGTCATCAGCGCGCACGGCCCGTTACACCTTGCTGGAACGAGCGGCCGATGCGCAAAATTGCAAGCACATTGCCACAGCGCATCATGCCGATGACCAATTGGAGACGCTACTCATGCGACTTGCGCGGGGCAGCGGCGTCGATGGGTTATCCGGTATTCGCGCCCGCAATGGGCGTGTAATCCGGCCAGTTTTGGAATTCACAAAAGCGGAGCTTGCCGACATCTGCTCCAGTGCTGGCATTCAAGCAGTCGACGACCCCAGCAACGCAAACATCGATTTTGACCGGGTTGCGATGCGGGACTGGTTGTCTAGCAAGCAGCATCCATTTCTTGTACCCCGCGCGCTGCGCACAGCAAGCGCATTGGCAGACGCATCCGATGCTTTGGCCTGGATGACCGAAACGCTTGCCGCGCAAAGAATAACCCAAAATAATGACGTTATCATCTGTAAAGCCATGGGCCTTCCTCGTGAATTGAAGCGCCGACTTTTAATTCGGTGCCTCAAGACGATGGAGATCAATCTTGCTCCACGGGGTGACGCTATTGACCGCTTGTTAACCGACCTTGAAAATGCCCATACTGCCATGATTGGCAATATCAGATGCCGTGGCGGAGATGATTGGCAGTTTTCCAAAGCGCCACCCCGGCGTAATTGAGAAAAACAGCCTGTAATTTTGGCAATCGCTATATTGTCATTCACACATTCGCCCCTACATTGGCTCGATATATCCACGTATTAAGCGCGGGCACAGAACAAGGCAGTGATGATGAACGACGAACAAGAACCCAAAAGCAATCCGATGCTCCGCAACTTGGCCATTTGGTCCGGGATCATTGTCGCGCTTTTGCTTGTCGCCTCGATATTTAACGGTTCGTCAGAAACTGCGAAGGGTATTAGCTATTCGTCTTTCCGCGACAAGGTTGAGGCGGGCGAAGTCAAGTCCGTCGCGATTGCTCCAGAGCGTATCAGCGGCAAGCTGCAAAATGACGAAACCTTCGTTACCGTTCCAATCCCAGGGGACAATAGCCTCTATCCGTTGCTCGATGAAAAAGGTGTCGATGTCCAAGGTAAAGCCGAAGAACAGCCGAGCCTCATTCTAATTCTTTTATATCAAGCGCTCCCATTTCTGCTCATTTTAGGCATCGCCTTTTTCGTTTTGCGGCAAATGCAAAAAGGCGGCGGCGCGGGTGGTGCCATGGGCTTTGGCAAGTCGAAAGCGAAACTGCTGACGGAAAAACATGGCAAGGTAACCTTTGATGACGTCGCCGGTATTGATGAAGCCCGTGAAGAGCTTCAGGAAATCGTGGAATTTTTAAAAGACCCGCAAAAATTCAGTCGCCTTGGCGGCAAGATCCCGAAGGGCGCTTTGCTTGTTGGTTCGCCAGGTACTGGTAAAACATTGCTCGCCCGCGCAATTGCCGGCGAAGCTGGCGTACCGTTCTTCTCAATTTCGGGTTCTGACTTTGTTGAAATGTTTGTGGGCGTTGGCGCCAGCCGTGTACGCGACATGTTTGAGCAAGCGAAGAAAAATGCTCCCTGCATCGTCTTCATTGACGAAATCGATGCTGTAGGCCGCAGCCGTGGCGCTGGCCTTGGAAACCAGAATGATGAGCGCGAACAGACTTTGAACCAATTGCTGGTCGAAATGGATGGTTTTGAAGCCAATGAAGGCATCATCATCGTTGCCGCAACCAACCGCCCTGATGTCCTTGATCCCGCATTGCTGCGCCCAGGTCGCTTCGACCGCCAGGTTGTTGTCCCGCGTCCGGATATTGATGGCCGCGTCAAAATTCTCGAAGTGCATATGAAAAAAGTACCATTGGCACCTGATGTTGATGGCCGCGTGATCGCTCGCGGGACGCCGGGATTCTCTGGCGCCGACCTTGCGAACCTTGTGAATGAAGCCGCCTTACTGGCTGCACGTCGAGGCAAGCGGTTGGTCGCGATGCAAGAATTCGAGGATGCCAAAGACAAGGTCATGATGGGCACTGAACGCAAGTCTATGGTTATGACCGAAGATGAAAAGAAGATGACTGCTTATCATGAGGCAGGCCATGCCATCGTATCGATCCATGAGGCCGCATCGGACCCCATCCACAAGGCAACGATTATTCCCCGTGGCCGCGCCTTGGGCATGGTGATGCGTCTGCCCGAGCGGGATAACTATAGCTATCATCGCGACAAAATGCACGCCAACCTTGCAGTGTCCATGGGTGGTCGTGTGGCGGAAGAGTTAATCTTCGGGTATGACAAGGTTAGTTCAGGTGCATCAAGCGACATCCAATATGCGACTAGCCTTGCGCGCGACATGGTCACGCAATGGGGTATGTCTGACACTATGGGGCCCCTCCAATATGAAGAGCGTCAAGAAGGCTATCTAGGCTATGGCACGTCGCAACGCTCCGCAATGTCGGACGAAACAGCACGCAAGATCGATGCCGAAATCCGTAAGCTCGTTGAAGGTGGGCATAAACGGGCGACCGAGTTGCTGACCGAACATAATGATCAGTTGCACTTGCTAGCCAACGCCCTTCTGGAATTTGAAACGCTCTCCGGAGACGAAATCAACCAGCTTTTGGAAACAGGTAAATTCGAGCGCGATGATGGCAAAGTCGTTAAGCCTTCGTCCATCCCAACAGTGGGCACAGCCATACCAAAGGCGGGGCGCGGTAAATCCGTGCCGGTTGTAGATCCAACACCACAAGGCGTTTAGTTTTCAGCTTTTATTCCCAGCCTCAACGCACTATCCTCATGGGGAGAGAGTTGAGGTCGCAAAATGAAATATGCTGTGCTTGCGGTCATGGGCGCTCTGTTGTGCGCTGTTCCTGCAAAAGCTATGGATGCTGAAACCTTTTTTGTAAAAGCTGTAGCGTTGCAGAAAAAGGGCATGGGCGCCGTCTTTGCAAAAGACCTGAAGCCTATGATCCGCGTTTTTGAAGAAGCGGCAAAATCAGTCAAAGCCGAAAATGAGGCCGCGCGCGCCGCAGGGTCGCCTTTATTCTGCGCGCCTAAGAAATATAGGCTAAACGCAGATCAGTTCATTGGTGAATTCAGCAGAATTCCCAAAGAACGCAGGCAAGTTCAGTCCGTTCGGGATGCGTGGCGCGAAATAGTCATCCGTCGCTTTCCTTGTTGATTTGACGTATCAAAACGAGGCGCAGTCGGATTGCCAAGACTATTGCATTAAACGCGACCCACGAAAAACACGATTTATACTCTCAAGCAACGCCAAGCGTGACGACAAGAACGGCAAATAAGGTGAGCGCCGTAATCGCAAAAACGGATAGCAAGCACATACGCCAGAATGCGCCAAATCGTGATGTCTGATAAGCCCTCCGCAATTGTCGGTACATGTGGATGGGCGGATAAAGAGTAAGCAGCAATCCACCTATGACTTCAGTCTCTGGGACGCTGATCAACAATGCGCACATTACCCCTAATTGCATTATGAACGTCAACGAATACGTCACAAATACGGCGTGATCGAACATCTTATATTGCCGTCGCCAGAAAAACAGCAGCCAAAGGAAGGGCACCGAAATCGGAATGAGCGCCCAGCTATATTTATATGCATTGGACTGTATTTTGTAGAGCAGTAGTTGCGGATTTTTGGTCGCGGTCTCAGCGGCTTTTTTAAGCGCGGAGGCACCTGGAAAATCGCTATCGGTAAGGCTTGGGCTGTCCGAACTTCCGTCAGCCGTACCAAAGGAGCTGGTTGCTGTGCCCATTAGCTTTAAACCGAGCTTATTGGAGCGAAGCTCCTCCTCAAGCACATCTGTGGGCTTACTTTTTTTACGCGCCTCAACGATTTCGTTTTCCAAACGCGCAATTTTTGCCTGCAATTGTTGCCGTTCTAACGCGAAATCGGGACCATTAAATGTCGTCTGTATGGATCCGCGACCTGCACCGTTCATACTCGTATCATCAGGCACCAGCTGGTTAACCACTGCAAAGGTAAGAAAAACAGTGAACAGAAACAGTGCTAATGGAGATACAAATTTTGCCCGCTCACCATGGACATAGCGATGCGTCAGCTCACCGGGATTCCAAAACAAGAGCGGCAAAGTCCGCCAAATTTTGCCATCAAAGTGCAGCACACTGTGAAGAATATCATGCCCAAACGCGCCGATCGTCCGGTGAACGGCCGCCTTTTGTCCGCAGACATGGCAATGCGCCCCTAGCAGATCGGTACCGCAATTTAGGCATGTCCCAGATTGGCAACGTCCCTCGCCTGCTGAAGGTTCTACCGCCCGGGCTACTGCTGCCCCGGTGACGATATCTTCTGCTTCCGCCAAATCTGCATTCATTTCATCTGTTTATCAGCACGCTGCCCTAAAGCCAAAAGAAAAGGCCCGGACAAGCCGGGCCTGGTTCATTTTGCAGTGAAGTAAATATTACCGATCGTAATCGCGCTGCATGCCTGCACCACGTGCTGGCGCAGCGGCAGTCAAACGAAGAGCCTCGGCGGACAGGCTGATCGAGCCTACCTCATCCGCTTCTTCATCCTCATCAACCTGAACCTTCTGAAGCGACTGCACGAGGCCTTCTTTCAACTGATCCGGACGAACGGTTTCTTCAGCGATTTCGCGCAACGCAACAACCGGATTTTTATCACGATCACGATCAACGGTTAGTTCAGCGCCACCGGAGATTTCACGCGCACGCTCAGCGGCGAGTAACACAAGGTCAAACCGGTTGGTGATCTTGTCGATGCAATCTTCAACAGTAACGCGTGCCATATTGGCTCCTGATTCTTCGTATTTTTTGGAAAGTTGCTTGTGCCTAGAGATAATAGGGCAAAATGTCAATGAAAAGGGCGGATCGCTTGCCGCACGCCGCGCAAAGCGGTATCGCTAGCAACATGACAGTGCAATCAGGCAAGCTCGGGTTTCCCGGAACGCACTTTCAGGTCGCAGGCCATGATTTGCAATTGCTTCATCATCCGCATGATCGTCTCAAAGCTCTTTTGCAGCTTATCGCGCAAGCCCAAAAATCGATCCGCATGTTTTTCTACATGTTTTGCGCCGATGAAACTGGCAAGGAAGTACGCGAGGCACTCGTTGCGGCAGCAACACGCGGTGTACGCGTTGAATTGATAATTGACAGCTTTGGGTCAGCACAGGTGAGCAATCGATTTTTCGACGCTTTGCTGGACGCTGGCGGAAACTATCACAGCTTCAGTACACGCAAGGGCCTTGGGTACCTGATCCGGAATCACCAGAAGATGCTGATCATTGACGGCACCCATGCGCTTGTAGGCGGTTTTAATATCGCCGATTCCTATTTCGGGCGTGCAGGTGACAATAGCTGGGAAGACCTCGGCATAATTGTGTCTGGCCCACAGGCGCAGCGGCTCAGCGATTATTTTGAGGATATGGCCCAAGCATCGAACGGCGGTAACGTCAGTTTCCGACAAATCCGCAATATCATTCGGCAATGGCGACCGGGTATTGGTCAAGTGCAATGGTTGTTAGGGGGGCCAACCAACCGCATTTCACCATGGGCACTCACGTTTAAGCGATCATTGGATACCGGCAAGAAATTTGATATCGTTTCTGCCTATTTCTCGCCGTCCCAAACCATATTGCGCCGCCTTGCTAAGACCGCCAGGCGCAACAAGGGATCGCGCGTCGTCCTGGCTGGAAAGACCGATAATGGGGCAACGATTGCCGCTGCGCGGTTGCTTTATCGCTATCTGATGCGCCGCAAGGCACGGATTTTCGAATATCAACCGCGTCCACTCCATATGAAGCTTATGGTCATTGATGACACGGTCTATATCGGCTCAGCCAACCTCGATGTTCGCAGTATGTTTATCAATCTTGAAATTATGGTGCGCATCAAAGACCCTGGACTCGCGATGCATATGCGCCAGCTTATCGATGGGCTTATCTCACAATCGGAAGAGCAAACACGGATTTTGTTAAAGCGGCGAGACACTATTTGGAGCCGGTTTAAGTCGGGAATTGCTTACTTTTTGGTCAATTCCATCGATTACACCATTGGCCGTCGGATCAAATTCCGCTTGATCCGCAAATAATAATCATTCTTTCCAGCCCCAGAACAAGTGGCAAGGGAATAAATTCCATAAAGAATAACCATGGTCGATTTTGCGAAAATGCGGTGCCATGAAATCACGCGCACGGGCACGGAATTGATAGACAAGAAATGCACCACCAGGCCGGATCGCCTTTGCAGTTTCCTTGGCGATTACAGCGCCAAGATTATTTGGCAGAGTCGAAAATGGTAAGCCTGATAGAATATAGTCGGCATGTGCAAACCCGAAATTGTTTATGATTGCATTCACCTCGGCCGCCGAACCATGAACAGCGATGAAGCGGCTATCGCGAATAATGTGACGCAGATATGCAATAAAATCTTCGTTCAAGTCGATGACCAACAGTATGGTATCGGGGCGCATGCAGTCCAATATGGGCTGGCAGAAAGTACCAATGCCCGGACCATATTCAACAAACAATTTGGTATTGTCCCAATCGACTGGCGTTAGCACTTTTTGCACAGTCCGCGAGGACGATGGAACGATAGACCCCACCATCATCGGATGCTTGATAAAACCTCTAAAGAAAACGCTCCACGGGCCCAAAAAAATTTTGGCGCGGGATTTCATGCGGTTCAGCACCGTCGTTTTAGTCCGACTTGAAGAGAGCAATTAAGAGATCCAAGGGAAGTTGTTAGGAAACACGCACAGTCACAAAGCCACGAACCATACAACCGCGCTAAATTACAATTTGTTCCCTCTGGCTTGCAATATATTGTGTATCAGCCCTATGCCGCTGATATGGCAATGCTAACCAAAGGAACTATTTCAGTGATTTTTGTGGCACAGCGCACTGAGCTGGACGCTGAAGGATATGCCACAGCCGCCACGATGATGGATGAACTGGCCAAGCAACAAGCCGGATATATAGGGATAGATTCAGTGCGTGGCGCCGATGGACTTGGCATCACCATCAGCTATTGGACCGACGAAGCAAGCGCGAAGGCGTGGCGCGACCATCCCGATCATACCGCATTGCGCGATGCTGGCCGCAACCGCTGGTATTCCGACTACAGCTTGCATGTGACGCAAGTAAGACGCAGTTATGATTGGAGAAAAGCATGAGCGCGGTTCCAACAATTCCTAATAGCCGTGTAGTCGTGCTGTTCCTTGTGATGCTCGTTGCCGCAGCGGGCAATACCGCAATGCAGTCGGCCCTTCCCGCGATCGCCAGCGAATTGGATATGCCAGACGTATGGGTCAGCCTGGCCTTTAGTTGGTCTGCATTATTATGGGTTATAACTGCCCCAAAATGGGCGCGCCTGTCGGACCGTCGTGGTCGCAAACAACTGATGAGCGTCGGCGTAATCGGTTTTGCGGCATCAATGGGCTTGTGCGGATTGGTACTTTGGCTGGGTCTAGCGGGCCTGATAGGTCCAGTCGTAACATTCATCCTTTTTGCGCTATTCCGCAGCCTTTACGGCGGTTTTGGCTCGGCTGCTCCCCCCGCGGTTCAGGCCTACGTCGCCGCTCGGACGGAACGCGCAGAACGCACAAAGGCGCTATCGATGCTTGCATCGTCTTTTGGTGTCGGCACTGTGATTGGCCCTGCAACCGCGCATTATTTTCTATTCCCACCTTTCGGTCTAGCTGGACCGCTCATCATGTTTGCCGCTTTTGGTGTTGCTGTATTGATTGCGCTGCATACTCAATTGCCTAATGATACCCCCCGCTTTGAGGCACGCGGCGCCGTTGCGGCTTACCCGAATTCAGCATCAATGAATTCCCCTGATAATGAGGATGTTGACGGTGATGCTTTGGGATCAGTGTTACCGACCCACGAAATCCGTCTACCATGGCGCGACGACCGCATGGCATCCTGGCTGATTGCAGGTTTGATCGGTGGCCATGCACAGGCAATCATTCTGGGCGTAGTTGGTTTTCTCGTGCGGGACCGGCTTGGATTGCACGATCGTCCGTGGGAGGCCGTGCAAGCGAGCGGCTCAGTTATGCTCATTGGCGCCATGGCGACCTTGTTAGCCCAATGGGGCCTGATCCCTATGCTTTCGCTTGCTCCAAGAAGCTCCGTACTCTTGGGCGCGATCCTCGCGTTAGTGGGTACGATTTTGACCGGTCTCAGCTACGATTTTTATGGCATTAGCACGGGCTTTGCCATTGCCTCTCTTGGCTTTGGGCTGTTCCGGCCCGGCTTTACAGCAGGTGCATCTCTTGCAGTCCATCGGCATGAACAAGGCGACGTTGCGGGCAAAATCGCCTCGATAAATGGGGCCGCCTATATTGTTGCACCTGCGGTTGGCGTTGCTTTGTTCAATTATTGGGAGCCTGCCACATTCATCCTAATCTCAGCGTCTTTGCTTTTTCTGATCATTTGGGGACGCCGCGCATTGGTGCTCCCGGAAACCGCAGTTTAGGAGCCGCAAACGGCTTGCATCATTCCAGGTGAGATAAGACTGAAATCGAATTCGCGCGTATGCCGAATTTGGATAAAAAAAGGGCCGACCGAAGCCGACCCTGAAAAAGTCTTTAGGAGAGGATGCCTATAAGGCTCATTTGCTATGGCTCGATTTTATTTTTTGTGCAAGTGCGAACAGCGCAATAGCTGTTGCAAATGATGCAACTGCAATCTATATGTTTAACGTGAATTTCGCGACATTTAAACGATTGCGAGATCGGAAAATTTTTGTTGCAACGCAACAGAACGAGGAGATGATATGCGCAGACTGCCCCCCTTACGCTCGCTGGAAGCATTTTTACGCGTCGCTAAGCTTGGTTCGGCAAAAGCTGCCGCGAGCGAGCTTGCTTTATCTCCGCCCGCACTCAGCCGTCGCATCAAGGCGCTAGAAGACTTTATCGGCAAATCCCTTTTTGATCGCCGTGCGCAAGCGATGGTCATTAACGCCGATGGAGAGGCTCTTCTGGCAGCCGTTGAACCAGCGATGGACGCAATGGCTGAAGCGGTTGATGAATTGGCAGGTCGCGGCGGGGAATATCGCCTGCGCTTGGGGCTTTTGCCACTTTTTGGTTCGCAACGGCTGATACCACGCTTGCCCGAACTGCGTAAGGCGTTTCCAAAGCTTCATATCGATGTGGACACATCTGGCCATGCGGAAAATTTACTAGGTGATGTAGTCGACGCAGCGATCATCATCGCGGCAGACGTCGACCCCAAGCTTTACAGTGTCCGCTTAGACCGCAATCTGGTTTATGCCATCGCATCTGAAAAATGGGCGAAGGAGCATAATGTCGAAAAGCCTGAGGATCTCGCAAAGCATACTGTCATGGTCCATAGTGACATGCCTATGATATTTGACGCATGGCGTCAGGCCATGGGGGCTCCCCGTCTAAAACCAGCGGCTATCGATAGCCTGGATAGTGGCGCATTGATGCTGGAAGCAGCCGCAAACGGGCTTGGCGTCGCTATCATGCACGGAAGCCACTTCTCCGACGCACGCGATCCGCGCCTGACAAGGCTTTTCAACACCGAAGTCGAAAGTCCCTATAGCTATTACTTCGTGTGCCGCCCCCGCGCCTTGAAGCAGAGAGCTGTAAAAATCTTTCACGACTGGTTGCTGAAATCAGGCGTGTAAAGGTGTGCGCCTCCTTTCATCATGTTTAACCTACAACAGATAGCGATAGCGCGAAGTACTTGACCCAAACAGCGGCGGGCGTCATTGCAGATAAATGACCCAAGACGTAGCCGATATGAATTTCGAACAGGCACTGCGTGCGCTTGAAGACATCGTCCATAAGTTGGAAAGCGGCGAAGCTCCGCTTGATGAATCCATCGCCTTGTACGAACGCGGCAATGCGTTACGGGCTTTGTGCCAACAACGGCTAGATACCGCGAAGGCGCGTATTGAGGCCATTGTGCAAGGGCCAGATGGATCGCCAACGGGTACAACAACATTCGATGCCGGATAAGCATCGTGGCGGCGCACCCATCATTGTTAGAAGACTCGCTTGCGCAAATTGCAGCAGACATTGATCAGGAATTTGATGCGCTTCTGATGCTTCCCGGTGACGCGCGGGACCGTCTATATGCCGCCATGCGCCATGCGGCGATTGGCGGTGGCAAGCGCCTCCGACCTTTGCTTGTAACTGCGACCGCAGCCCTGTTTCATGTGGATCGTGCTGTTGCTTTACGTGTCGGCGCAGCTGTCGAGGCCATTCATGTCTACTCTTTGGTGCATGACGACTTGCCCTGCATGGATGACGACGACATGCGGCGTGGAAAGCCGACAGTGCACCGGGCATTTGATGAGGCAACCGCAGTTTTGGCGGGCGATTCCCTGCATGCGTTGGCATTCGAAATACTTGCGAGCCCGCAAACGCACAGCGATCCATTTGTGCGCGGTGAATTGGTATCAACGCTGGCTTTATCCAGCGGCCCAGAGGGCATGGCCGGCGGGCAAATGATGGATATAGAAGCCGAAAAATCGACATTCGATCTCCAAACTGTCATGCGCTTACAAGCCCTAAAAACGGGTGCTCTTATCGCTGCCAGCGTTGAAATGGGGGCAATATTAGGGCATGTTCCGGCGGAAGGCCGGACGCATTTACGGGGATATGCAAGGGACATTGGCCTTGCCTTTCAGATTGCCGACGACATCTTGGATGTTGAAGGTGACCCGGAACTAGCTGGCAAAGCACTTCAAAAAGACGCGGCAGCCAATAAAGGCACATTTGTATCTCTGATGGGCCTGGAGCGTGCCAAGAAGCAAGCAGAAATGCTGGTGCAGCAAGCCAATGACCATCTGTCGATTTATGGCGCCGAAGCCGACCTTTTGCGCGCAATCGCAAATTACATCACCGAAAGGGATCGCTAAATGACGCACCGGATTGGGGTATATCCTGGGACATTTGACCCCATCACTCTGGGCCATATGGATATCATCCGACGCGGCGCAAAACTAGTGGATGAACTGATCATCGGCGTAACTACGAATGCAGCCAAATCTCCAATGTTTTCTGATGATGAACGGATTGCAATGGTCGAGCGCGAAGTGGCCAGCATTGGTTCGGCGCATATTCGCGTTGTTGGGTTCAATTCGCTGCTTATGGACTTTGCCGAAGCGCAAGGTGCCAGCACAGTCATTCGCGGCATTCGCGGCGTTACGGATTTCGAATATGAATATCAACTCACGGGCATGAACCGCCAGTTGAACGACCGCGTCGAAACATTGTTTTTAATGGCAGACGTGTCACTACAACCCATTGCCTCCCGTTTGGTGAAGGAAATTGCAATTTACGGCGGCGAAATCGGGAAGTTTGTAACTCCCAATATTCGCGACGAGGTTGTTGCGCGCGTGGAAAAATTGACCAAAAAAGGCGGTTAAGCGCTACATCCGTTTGCCTCGCTTGCGTTCCATAGGCTTTGAAGGCGACGGTAGTTCAAGATATTCTTCCGGCACATAAATAGCATAGGTCGCCAGCCGAATTTCACGGACGAACTGGAACAAGCAGGCTGATAGCAACGCCAGGGCCAGCATAAACAAAGCTACGGCAACCCAAGCTGCGTGCGTATTGGTGAGACCTAAGACAAACAGCGCGACAATCATGACACATACGGAGATGGCGGACAGCACCGCAAATAATATCGACGAACCAACCACGCGCATACGCTTTTCGATTATGCGCAATTCACGCACAACTCGCTCATGCGCTGTCCCCTCCGTATCCGCATATTGACGCTGCAGATCGCGTGAGCGATCAACTATACGCGAAAGTCGGCCAGTCAGAACATTGAGCAGGCTTCCCACCGCCACCAGCAAGAAAGCGGGCGTGAGTGCCGTTTGTAAAACAGAAATGACGGCGGCAAGATCGGGACCCAATTTACCGTCCATTTTGCTTCTCTACCGCCAAAGCCCGCAAATCGGTCTTCAACAATTTACCAATATGGCTGCGCGGCATTTCGTCGATAGTGTATAACACCGATATCCGCTGTGTTTTACCAAGCTGCCCGTTCACACGCGTAAGAATCGCGTCCAAAGAAGCCGCCTCGTTTCTCAACCGCACAAAGCCAACAGGCGTTTCCCCCCATGCATCGGAGGGCATGCCCACCACCGCAGCTTCGGCCACTTCGGGCTGCTGCTCCAACAACTCCTCAAGGTCTTTCGGATAAATGTTAAAGCCGCCAGATATTATCATGTCCTTGGCGCGGCCTACAATAGAGACGAAGCCATCCTCGTCAACAATGCCAATATCGCCCGTTTTCAACCAAATATTGCCCTCCTCGTCGTGCCACTCCATTTCACGGGTCTTGTCTGGTTGGTTTTTATAACCGGACATCATGGTCGGCGAACGGCCAGTCAGCACGCCTTTTGAACCGGCGGGCAGGCGATTGTCGTCCTCGTCCAATACGATCAGTTCATGGCCCGTGACTGGCTGTCCTACCGTATGTAATTTGTTAGGATGGTGATGCGCCTGCAGCATGCAAACCACACCACCCTCGGTCATACCGTAAATTTCGACAAGACCGCCCGGCCAACGCTGGAGTACATCCGCCTTCAACTCCGCCGCAAAAGGCGCGCTGGTACAAAATTTAACGACGAAGCTACTGAGATCATAACTATCAAATTGAGGATGCGCCATGAGCCTTTGATATTGCACCGGAACAAGCATGGTGTGTGTGGTCTGATCGGTCAGCGCGTGGTCAAGATAGGCCAGAGCATCAAATTTTTCCATGATTCGCGCAAAACCGCCATGACAAATCGTGGGCAGGAATACCGCCAATGTCGTGTTCGAGTATAAAGGTGTTGAGACCAACGATCGAGTATCGCGGCTGTAAATTGACTTGAACCCTCCCGCCATCTGGTGCCAGCGCATACCATGCGAATGGATGATGCCTTTCGGCGTTCCTGTGGTGCCACTGGAATAAATGATGTTGAACGGATCCGTCGCGGCAGGTGGCGTTGCGTCGAAATGCGCACCTTCCTCTGCCATCCAGTTGGTCAGCGCCGGATGCTCGCCCATGGCATTGTCGAGCATAATGATTTTGACATCACCCAAGGCCACATTTTGAATGTCAGCCAGTTTAGCAGAATCAACAAACAAATGCATCGCGCCTGAATCTTTGAACATCGCGGCCAGTTGCGCAGGCGTTGCCGATGTGGTCAATGGTGCCGCGCAGCCGCCTGCCCGCACAACGGCAAGATACACCAACGCATACCGAATATTGCTAGTCCCTAATATGGCAACCGCCTGCCCCCGTTGCAGGCCATCGCGTTGCAGCTGGGCGGCTATGCGCGCTGTTGCTTGCGCGACTTCGCGCCACGAAAATTCGGAACTGCTATCGGCAAGCGCCCGCGCATCGGGCTTTTCTTCACCCCAAGCGCCAATGAGCCCGCCGAAATCGCCAAATGATTTTTCCAGTTCAGTATCGATAAACATGTAAATTCCCGTCTCCCGTTCGCCGGTTTGTCTGTAGACTTAGCGCGATATACAAAAGTTTCATTGCCTAATTTTAGACGGTGATTTCGGAGTAAAAATTTTCGTTATCGCCAACCACAAAAGACTGTGGAAAAACGGCGACTTTAGGGCGCTTTTCCTTGGGTTTCTTGGGCTTTAGGCCTACAGTGCGCAGATGACTGAAGAAACAACGGAAACCCCGCAATTTAATTCCTCTGCGGATAGCGCAGCCAACCCCAATCAGAATGAATATGGTGCAGACAGCATCAAGGTTCTGAAGGGCCTGGACGCAGTGCGCAAGCGCCCTGGCATGTATATCGGTGACACCGATGATGGCAGCGGCCTGCACCACATGGTGTTTGAAGTTTCCGACAATGCTATCGATGAAGCGCTGGCCGGACATTGCGATCTTGTGCTGATTGAATTGAACCCTGACGGTTCGGTTTCTGTCGAAGATAATGGCCGCGGCATTCCAACCGGCATGCACAAGGAAGAGGGCGTTTCGGCGGCTGAGGTCATCATGACTCAATTGCATGCCGGCGGCAAATTCGAGAACACCTCCGACGACAACGCCTATAAGGTATCCGGCGGTTTGCATGGCGTTGGTGTGTCCGTCGTGAACGCGCTTTCCGAGTTTTTGGAACTCACCATCTGGCGCGAAGGCAAGGAGCATTGGATGCGTTTTGAGCATGGCGATGCCGTTGGCCCCTTGGTTATACGCGGCGATGCACCTGTGATCGATGGCAAGCCCAAAAAGGGCACACGCGTGACCTTCATGGCGTCCACCAACACTTTCAAAAACGTGTTGGAATTCGACTTTGATAAGCTTGAGCATCGCTACCGTGAATTGGCGTTCTTAAACTCTGGCGTGCGTATCTTGCTGCGCGACAACCGGCATTCTGACGTCAAAGAACATGATCTTTATTATGAAGGTGGCATTGGCGCATTCGTAAAATATCTAGATCGCAACAAGGCAGCTTTGCTGGCCGAACCCATTACAATCACGTCCAACCGTGACGGCATTGGTATTGATGTCGCGCTAGAGTGGAACGACAGCTATTATGAAAACGTCTTGTGCTTCACCAATAACATTCCGCAACGTGACGGTGGCACCCATTTGGCAGCGTTTCGTTCGGCGCTTACGCGCACCTTGAACAATTATGCCGAAAAATCGGGCGTTTTAAAGAAAGAGAAAGTCACGCTGACCGGCGATGACATGCGTGAAGGGCTTACTGCCATTGTTTCGGTTAAACTGCCTGATCCAAAATTCTCGTCACAAACGAAGGACAAATTGGTCTCCTCCGAAGTGCGTCAACCGCTGGAAAGCTTGATGGCCGACCGGATGAGCGAATGGCTTGAGGAAAACCCCGGCCATGCGCGTACGGTTATTCAAAAAGTAATCGATGCAGCCGCCGCCCGCGAAGCAGCCCGGAAAGCCCGTGAGGCGAGCCGCAAGTCCGTAATGAGCGTAGCATCCCTACCCGGCAAACTTGCTGATTGTCAGGAGAAGGATCCTGCCAAGTCCGAACTTTTCCTAGTCGAGGGTGACTCGGCAGGTGGATCAGCCAAGCAAGGCCGCGACCGTCATTATCAGGCGATTTTACCGCTAAAGGGTAAAATTCTCAACGTCGAACGCGCACGCTTTGATCGGATGCTATCATCAAAGGAAGTCGGCACGCTGATTCAAGCGATGGGCACGGGTATTGGACGCGAAGATTTCAACATAGAGAAATTGCGTTATCACAAGATTGTGATCATGACCGACGCTGACGTTGACGGTTCGCACATTCGTACATTGTTGCTCACATTTTTCTATCGCCAGATGCCCGAAATCATCGAAAACGGACATCTCTTCATTGCGCAGCCGCCTTTATACAAGGTCGCGAAAGGCCGCAGTGAAATCTATGTGAAAGATGACAAGGCACTTGACGACCATCTGGCCGAACTTGGACTCAGCGGGGTTGTTTTGGAAGGTGCAGGCGGACAACGCGCTGGTGCTGATTTAGGCGCTTTGGTAGACCATGCACGCCGTATGCGCAGCCTGATGGCATTTGTGCCGCGTCGTTATGACCCAACGATTGTCGAGGCCATGGCGCTCACGGGCGCTCTGGACCCTGACGCCACCGACCGCACCGCCGCCGTTGCCAAGGCTGCAGCGTGGATGGCCGCACAGGATGTGGAAGGCAAATGGTCCGGCCGCGTGTCTGAAGATGGCGGCTATCATTTCGAACGCCTCTGGCGTGGGGTGACGGATCATCACATCATTGAAGCCGCCTTCCTGATGTCCGCCGAAGCCCGCAAACTGCACAAGTTGGCGAGCGAAGAGACCGCAAGCTACGAAACCCCAGCGCGGCTTGTTAAAGTCTCTGCCGCGGCGGCAGAAGCAGTTGACGAAGTGGAAAGCGATGAAGAGGCTGGTGACGCAGTTGGCGATCAAGCAAAGCGCGCGACCACTGCGGTGAGCGTCGGGAACAAGGGTGCAATTACACGCCCGTCCGAATTGCTTGAGGCTATATTGATTGCGGGTCGCAAGGGGCTTTCGATTTCGCGGTATAAGGGTCTTGGCGAAATGAATGCTGAGCAATTATGGGAAACCACCCTTGATCCGGATCATCGCTCATTGCTGCGCGTGGAAATTGACCAAGCAGACCTTGCCGACGACATTTTTACTAAGCTTATGGGTGAGGTCGTCGAACCACGGCGTGATTTCATTGTCGAAAACGCGCTCAACGTCGCCAATTTAGACGTTTAAGTCACGGGCATTGCAACTTAAGTTTTTCGGACGGCCGCAAACTTGGGGCAGCATAACGCTTGGCCGTTCGAATATTGAAATGGTTTATGTAAGTGCCTTCCCTTCCTGGGGAGGCATTATGCACATACGCGGTTTTTTGATGATGGCATTCCTGGCATTGCCCGTATTGGCGCAAGCCGGAGACAGCCGTGTTGAAATCGGCACTGGTGTGGCAAGTTTTTATGGCGTCGAACTGAGTGGAAGCCGCACCGCGAGCGGCGAACGCTTTGACCCTAACGCCATGACGGCAGCCCATCGCACCTTGGCATTCGGAAGCCGCGTCGCCGTTACAAACTTGGCCAATGGTCAGGAAGTCATTGTGCGCATTAATGACCGAGGCCCATGGGGCAAATCGCGCATCATGGACGTGTCCTACGCCGCGGCGAAGCAACTCGGCATGCACCGCACCGGCACTGCCAAAGTAAAGCTCGAACTACTGGATTAAGCAATTGCCGCGCGTTGCCAATCGGGCAGATTTAGCGTTTTCATATCCTCTACACGACGCAATTCTACCGACAGGCCAAGTTCCGGATAGATGCAGCGTTGACGTCTGACATCCGCCTGTTCCAACGGCACAACCACCAGCCGCCGATTCACCTTTTGCCGCCAGTTCATGCGCGCGGTGTTTTCCTGCCCGACATAACATCCCTTTGAAAAGGAGACACCATTCAATTCAACGGCGTTCGCCTCTAGCCATAAGGTTTGCTCGCTTCCAAGCTCCTCCACACCTTCAGTGACACCCAAAGCTAGCCGATGTGCGCGATATTCAAAACTGGCGTCCACATCATCTGTAGCAGGTGTGCCAAGCCACCGTGCACCCATATCGGGATGACGCGGGTCGTTACTGCCGTCCGCATTCCAAAAGACCGCACAGGTCGGATCAATTGCAATCGTAATCTTCCGCCGCAACCGGTAGATTGAAAGCCGCCGCACAATCGCCTCAGCCTGCGCGCGCTCACAATCGATGAGCACATCGTCGTCATCTGCCCATAACAAGAAATCGAACAGCGCCTTGCCTTGTGGACTCAACAGCCCTGCCCATAAGGGCATCTCAGCCACAGTATCTTGCGTCACCAACCCTTGCAGGAACTGACGGACATCTTCACCGGCTTCGGCGGGAGACAAACGGATTACGTGACGGTCATATAGACGGGTGTTTCGCATAGGTGACAGATAGGGGTGCGAAGGCTTAAAGGGAAGCCATGACCGACCAGACGATTCTTTCCATCCGCCGTCCCGATGACTGGCATGTCCATTTGCGCGATAATGCCGTGATGCGCAGCGTGGTGCCATACACTGCAGCGCAATTTGCACGGGCTATTGTCATGCCTAACCTGTCACCGCCAGTGACAACGGTTGAAGGAGGCGCAGCCTATCGCGAACGGATATTGGCGGCTGTGCCACACGGCCTCAGCTTTATGCCTTTGATAACGGCCTATCTGACCGACGCTTCGAGCGGCGAAGAACTCGCCCGTGGCTTTGCCGAAGGCGTATTTACGGCGGCGAAATTATACCCCGCCCATGCAACAACCGGAAGCGCGCATGGCGTAACCAACATTGCCAACATCATGCCCGCGCTTGAGCATATGGCGCGCATTGGCATGCCATTACTCATCCATGGCGAAGTGACCGATACACATGTCGACATATTCGACAGGGAGGCTGTATTTATTGAACGAACGCTATCAAAGATAGTGCGCGACTTACCCGAATTACGTATAGTTTTTGAACATATTACCACGGCAGATGCTGTCGCATTTGTCGATGTTGCCAGCGATAACATCGCAGCTACAATTACGCCGCAGCATTTACACATCAACCGCAACGCCATGTTCGCAGGAGGCATACGCCCGCATGCGTATTGCCTCCCAGTTGCGAAGCGTGAAGTACACAGGCTGGCGCTGCGCAAGGCCGCAACATCAGGCAGCGCCAAATATTTTCTTGGCACCGACAGCGCGCCGCACGACAAATCTGCCAAGGAAAGTGCCTGTGGCTGTGCCGGGATCTTTAACGCGCCATTTGCAATGGAAAGCTATGCTGCGGTTTTTGAAGAAGAAGGGGCGCTTGACAAGCTTGAAGCGTTCGCATCCGAAAATGGTCCGCGCTTTTACCGCCTGCCGCTGAATGAGGATCGCGTAACTTTAGAACGGGTGGAAACCCCAGTGCCAGAACTGCTTGAACTGGAAGGCGTTTCTGTTGTGCCGTTCCACGCCGGCGAAACTTTGCGCTGGCGTTATCGGGCTTAGCCCCCACTAAGCTCTAGCCGCCCGATAGGTCTTGATCGCATCGGCACAAAATATCGCAATGCTGATCCAGATGAGGATGAAACACGCCAGCTTAGTTGCACTCAACGGCTCGCCATAAACATAGACGCCAAGCAAGAACGCAATTGATGGCGCTATATATTGGACGAAACCGAGGCTGGCATAGCTCATACGCCTTGCTGCTGTTGCGAACATCAAAAGCGGGACAGCGGTCACCCCGCCTGCAAGGATCAGAAGCCCAGATGTTGTAAAATCATCGCCGAATCCGCCGGTGCCCGCCTGTGCATACCAGTACACTGCGCCAAGCGATAAGGGTGCAAGCAACGTCGTTTCAATGGCAAGGCCTGGCACAGAGCCAACCGGTGTCACCTTGCGGATGAGACCGTAAAGACCAAAGCTGAAGGCCAAGGATACCGAAACCCATAAGGTATCGAGCGCATCCCCGATGAGAATAGCAACTCCAATGGCGGCAACCGCGACCGCCAACATTTGCAACGGACGAAGCCGCTCCCCCAAAAACAAACGGCCCAAAAGCACGTTCACCAGCGGATTAAGATAGTAACCGAGGCTGGCGGCCAATATGTGGTCAGTCGACACGGCCCAGATGTAAATGAGCCAATTAATCGCAATCAGCGTGGCGGAGGCGAGCAAGTTGCGTAAGTGCGCCTTGTGCCGGAAAATGGCTGTATATTCGCCCAACTGTTTGCGGAATGCCATGATGATCAGCAGCAAGGGGATGGACCATATGATCCGCTGCGCTACTATGGCGATTGGCGGTACATGGCTTAAGAGCTTGAAGTATACAGGTACCACGCCCCAGATCAGATAGGCTGATATCGCATAAGGCAGCCCGCTGGGTTGCGCGATTTTGTATTCATCTGCCATGTTGTGAAGCCCCCGCCCTCAATTGAGGGTCAGATAATCCCGCCACCTATCCAGAGGCGCAGTGCACAAATCGACATTACCACGAGGCAGAAGTTACGGCCCGCATTCTTTTCCGAGAGAAACCCAAATGCAGCGCCTAAGCCTGCGATCAAGATAATCAGCCAGTTCAGCCACCCCAGCAGCGGAATGACCCCGATGAAGGCCATAACAAGAGCAATAAGGCCCAGAAGAAGCGCGATGATATTTGCCATGCCCAGACTGTGCCGACTTTTAGGTGGTCTGGCAAGTAAAGGTAGGCCGCATGCGCAATTGAGGTAACCAAATATGAAGCGGCAATCGAATATGGCTTGATCGGACGCTGCACTGACTTGTCAGCATCCGATCATCTACACAGGGATTTTTATTATCATTTATTCAGTAAGGGTGAGACCCGTCCACTTTGCCAGAAATGCGTAAATATCCGAATATTCATCGATCACCTTGTCCGTTGGCTTACCCGAACCGTGGCCCGCACGGCTTTCAATACGGATAACTTTCGGTTTGTTTCCAGTTTCTGCAGCTTGCAATGCTGCGATATATTTAAAGCTATGGCCTGGGACCACGCGGTCATCGGTATCAGCTGTCGAAACGATGACCGCCGGATATTCAACATCTGATTTGATGTTATGATAGGGCGAATAGGTCATCTGCATTTTGAAATCAGCTTCCTTATTTGGATAGCCATAATCGTCTACCCAGTAACGACCAGCGGTAAAACGATCAAAGCGGACCATGTCCATAACGCCCACGGCGGCATGTCCTGCCGCAAAAAGGTCAGGCCGCTGGTTCAAAGAAGCACCCACCAACAAGCCGCCATTGGAGCGACCTTCAATCGCAATTTTGCCTTTCGACGAAATGCCACTGGCAATCAGATATTCCGCTGCTGCTGCAAAATCATCAAAGACGTTTTGCTTGTTCATGAGGCGGCCGGCATCATGCCATGGCTTACCATATTCCCCACCGCCACGGATATTTGCCAGCGCAAATACCCCGCCAGACTGAAGCCAAGCCATCCGCGTTGCCGAATATGTCGGCGTCTGCGAAATGTTGAACCCGCCATAAGAATATAACAAAGTCGGTGCGCCTTGGGAGAGATCAACATCCTTCTTATGCACGATGAACATAGGAATCTTCGTGCCGTCCTTTGACGGGTAAAATACTTGGCTAATGGTGAAGTCTTGGGGGTTGAAGCTCAGCTTCGGTTCCGCAAATGGTGTTGATGCACCGCTGTTGCTGTCAAATCGGTAGACGGCGCCCGGCTGATTAAAGCTCGAGAAGCCATAAAATGTCTCTGCGTCGCCAGGCGTGCCAGAAAAGCCGCTGGCCGTGCCAATCGCGTTGAGTTGGATTTCCTGCACAGGCTGACCTGCAAGGTTCGTCATCATTGCCATAGATTTGGCGTCCTTGATGTACGAAAGGATCAGACGATTGCCGACGATCTGCGCCCGTGAAAGCGTTTCTGCACGCTCCGGGATAACGTCGGTGAATATCGGCGCTTTCGCACCAAGGTCGACGCGCACAACCTTCAGCTTGGGTGCATCTTTGTTTGTGGTGAACCACAATATATCACCCATGCCTTCGATAAGGCCCCAGTCATGCCCTAACCCCTTAACCAAAGGCTGCGCTTTCCAAGTCGGGTTCTTGCCAAGCGGCATTATGTGCAGTTCATATTTTGCATCTGTACCGGACGAGGTGGTGATCACCGCCCATTTGCCATCATGCGTCACCTGCGCACTATGCCCATATTCGGGTTTATCAGGCGTTGCGTAAATCGCTTTGTCGTCCGACTGTAGGGTGCCGATTTCATGATAGTAAACCGTCTGATTATAATTCAATTGCTGGAATGCCGCGCCTTCTTGTGGTTCAGCAAAACGCGAATAGAGAAAACCATCATTACCGACCCAGCTGATATTCGTGAATTTCGCCCATTTGATTTCGTCGGCCAAAACTTTGCCAGTCGCGGTATCGAGCACCTTGATTGTGCGCCAATCAGACCCGCCATCCTGTATAGAATAAGCGAGTAGCTTGCCGTTTTGCGACGGCACCCAGCTATCCAGCGCCGTCGCGCCATCCTTCGCCCAGCTATTCGGGTCGAGCAACGCGCGGTCAGCGCCAGTTAGGCCTTTGCGGACATATAAAACCGACTGGTTTTGTAACCCGTCATTTTTTGTGAAGAAATAATAGCCGCCAGCCTTTTCAGGCAAGCCAAAGCGTTCGTAGTTGAACAGCTTCTTCATCCGGTCGGCGAGAATTTTCTTGCCCGGCAAACTTTCCAAATAGGCGTCTGTCACTGCATTTTGTGATTTCACCCACTCCGCGACTTCGGCGTTGACGCGGACATCATCCTCAAGCCAACGATAGGGGTCGGCAACCTTTATCCCAAATTGTTCATCAACGACATCGACGGTCTTGGTCTTGGGATAGGTCAGTCCCACAGGGACGACGGCGATTGCTGTGTCATTGGCCAGCGCCATCGACGGAATCGGCGTCATCATGATTGCAGCCCCCAACAAAAGTGCACTTCGCATAATTTCATTTCCCCAACTCTCAGATATCGTTTTGTGACTATAACGTCCGTCCATGAACGCCAACTATTTCACGCGTCATCTACCAGTTTAAAAAGCATCTTCGTCGAATTTATTCGGTCAGTTGACGCTCTGTTGATACAATCGCAACAGTCAAGGGCGCACAAACAGCATCCCCACACGACCGCCGAAAGGGACATGTTATGATTATAACTAATGAACAGCGTCAGCGCCTAGGTGTAAACCCATGGCGGATCATTAGCTGGAGCGCAGCGATTGCACTGATCCTAACGCCATTGGTGGCGATGCAGTTCACCCATGAAGTTCATTGGGATGAAACTGATTTTATTGTCGCAACCATCATTTTTGGATTTGTGGGCGGCCTAATTGAACTTGCCGTGCGCTTGTCCTCCAACTGGTTTTTCCGCATCGGCGCGATGTTCGCGGTACTCGCTGGATTCATGGTGGTTTGGGCCAATTTAGCCGTCGGTTTGATTGGCAACGAGGACAATCCTGTCAACATGTGGTTCGACGCAGTTCTGTTTATTGCCATTGCGGGCAGCATCGCCTCGCGCTTTCGCGGCAGCATATTGCCTTTGGCCATGTTCGTGGCGGGTACAATGCAAGTCGCTATTGGTACCTTTGCGGGGATATTGGGGACAGACCTGCGCGGCGGCAGATTTACGATCGTCCTCTCGGTGGCATGGTTTATCGCCAGCTTGTTATTTTGGTGCGCACGTAAAAGTCGTAACAACGAAGTGTGAGCCAAAGAAAAAGGGCGGCATCCATTCGGACACCGCCCTTTTTGAATTTCTAAGGTGAAAAGCGTTTACTCGCTGTCGTCGAGCACTTCGACTGGACCGCTGTCTTGACCCTTGGCATCTACATTGCGATCAACAAGCTCAATGACGCCCATTGGCGCAGCGTCGGAGCCACGGAAACCAGCCTTAATTACGCGGCTGTAACCGCCGCTACGATCGGCATAGCGTGTGGCCAGTTCGTCGAACAATTTCACCAACTGCGTGTCGTCCATCAAACGGCTCATCGCAAGGCGACGGTTGGAAAGCCCACCCTTTTTCGCAAGCGTGATCAGCTTTTCGATATAAGGACGCAGTTCCTTTGCCTTTGGCAAAGTCGTCTTGATTTGTTCATGCTTGATCAGCGACGCTGCCATGTTGCGAAGCATCGCAGTACGGTGCGACGTTGTACGCTGCAGCTTACGGTGGCCAACTTTATGGCGCATAATTCATTCCTTCGTTCGTAGGGGGGCCGTATTAGGTACCCCGATCCTGGCCGTTTAAGGGCGGCCATTTCCCTGTATGTTGGGCCAAAGCAATGCCTTGGCCCAAAAATTTTTTAACCGAGCAGCTCTTGTTCGAGCTTCTTGGCCATTTCCTCGATATTTTCTGGCGGCCATCCGGGGATGTCCATGCCAAGGCGCAGGCCCATCGACGACAATACTTCCTTGATTTCGTTCAGCGACTTGCGACCGAAATTAGGTGTACGCAACATTTCAGCTTCGCTCTTTTGAACGAGGTCGCCAATGTAGATGATGTTGTCGTTCTTGAGGCAGTTTGCACTGCGAACCGACAGCTCCAACTCGTCGACCTTCTTAAGAAGATAACGATTAAGCTGGTTCGCATCCGATTCTTCCGAAGACGCGGACGGCGCAGACATGCCCACCATTGGTGAAGATGCGGCCATCGAATCTTCAAAGTGAACGAACACTTGCAACTGGTCCTGAAGGATACGCGCAGCATAAGCTACGGCGTCTTCTGGTGTCACGGTGCCATCGGTTTCGATGGTCAGCGACAGCTTGTCATAGTCCAATTCTTGACCGATGCGGGCGTTATCGACCTTATAAGCAACTTGGCGCACAGGCGAATACAGGCTGTCGACTGGGATCAAGCCGATTGGCGCATCCGCTGGACGGTTGGCAACCGCAGGTACATAGCCCTTGCCGCTGTCGGCCGTGATTTCCATATTCAAAGTCGCGCCGTCATCTAAATGACAGATGACGAGATCAGGGTTCATCACTTGGATGTCGCCCGAAACGGCAATGTCACCAGCGGTTACAGCGCCAGGACCAGTGGCCGAAAGCTGAAGACGCTTTGGTCCTTCGCCTTCCATCTTCAACGCAACCTGCTTAATGTTCAAAACGATGTCGGTGACATCTTCGCGCACGCCAGCGAGCGACGAGAATTCATGCAACACATTTTCGATCTTAATCGACGTAATCGCTGCGCCCTGCAACGATGAGAGCAATACGCGACGCAGCGCGTTGCCGAGCGTCAGGCCAAAGCCACGCTCAAGCGGCTCGGCAACAAATACGGCCTTACGCTTCGCATCGCTACCTGACTTGAGTTCAAGTGCGTTGGGCTTTTTCAGTTCCTGCCAGTTCTTGATATTGACGGACATGGATTTCCCCTTGGGTTTTGCAAAACCGGCAATTTGGTGCACCGTGCCGGCTTGCGGGTAAAAGAAGGAACGACTGAACAGCCGCCCCTGAAACGAATGCTTAGACGCGCCGACGCTTGGAAGGACGCACGCCGTTATGCGGAATCGAGGTCACGTCGCGGATCGAGGTGATGGTGAACCCAACCGCCTGCAAAGCGCGCAGCGCCGATTCACGACCCGAACCTGGGCCCTTAACTTCGACTTCCAAAGTACGAACGCCATGTTCAGCAGCTTTCTTGCCAGCATCTTCTGCGGCAACCTGCGCGGCGTAAGGTGTCGACTTGCGGCTGCCCTTAAAACCCATGGTTCCTGCAGACGACCAGCTGATCGCGTTGCCTTGGGCATCAGTGATCGTGATCATGGTGTTGTTAAAGCTGGCATTGACGTGCGCGACGCCTGCCGAGATATTTTTGCGCTCCCGCTTTTTAATGCGCTGTGGTTCGCGTGCCATATAATGTGTATCCTATTCGAAAATGCGAAGAAAAAATAATTCGGCAAAGGCCAGTAATTACTTCTTCTTGCCCGCGATTGCCTTGGACTTGCCCTTACGGGTGCGCGCATTGGTATGCGTACGCTGACCACGGACAGGAAGCCCCTTACGATGGCGAAGGCCACGGTAGCAGGCGAGATCCATCAAACGCTTGATGTTCATCGATGTGTTGCGGCGAAGGTCGCCTTCTACGGTGTAGCCCGCATCGATGGTTTCGCGGATTTGCAGAACTTCGGCATCCGAAAGATCCTGCACACGACGGCTATGATCAATTCCCAGCTTAGTCGCGATTTCGACGGCTTTAGTGCGGCCGATACCGTGAATGTAGGTAAGCGCAATGATCACGCGCTTGTTGGTTGGAATGTTAACTCCGGCAATACGTGCCAATTTATTTACTCCTGCTC